>HF998010.1:108326-147059 GCA_000433015.1 Firmicutes bacterium CAG:631 | reverse complement strand
GGACATAAAAACGCGACGGTAACGCTGAACCGATACGCGCATTCTTTACAGGAACACAAACAGGAAATGATGAACAAAGTCGGTAAAATTTTCCTGTAAAAAAATCCACCTATTATAGTAATAGGTACACTTATACTCTATCAGTATAGCACATTCATATTAAAATTTCAAGTATATTCCAATATAAATACCAAAATCGGTTCGTTAAAAAGTACACTTTTTCTCAACAGGGTTAAATGTTCTTGGGGACACAAATGCAATTATTAATATTAATGCAATCAGCAAGTTCAATATATGAAAAAACGGCGATAATTCTCGCCGTTTTTCTTTATGTCCGCAGATTTAATAATTAGATGTATTACAAATGTTATTTGCAAGCCTCGACTGTGTTATTATTTGTTCTTTTCGAAGAAATTGCACCCGCAAAAGCAACTACGAAATTTATAATCAATATTGTAATCTCTATAAGTGACTGGAGCCATATAAGAGTTAATTTTGCATGCATGCCAAATATTTTTACCTGTTGTACGTAGTATTTGTTGCGGAATTTTAAAAAAAGTGGTATAATATAAAATAATCGACCATAATCGATCAGGTGAGTCGCTATAGAGGTTTTATATGAGTAATACAAATAACGTAATGAACGAAGGGCTTCCTTCTAATGTAATCTGCTCCGATCCATACGGGTGTACTTTTGAGGAGATTGTAGAGCTTTTGGGAGAAAAAAGTGGAAGAGCTTTCTTTAGGACTCTTTATAAAGAGAAACCCAAAATTCAAAATCAAACAATTAAGGTTAATAGTATTGAAAACGGTGGCGATACAAAAAAATACGCTTTTGAGCTTAACGATGGATATTGTATAGAAACCGTTAGCATTACCAGAAAAACAGGGACAACCGTTTGTGTCAGCACAATGGTAGGTTGTCCTATTGGATGCACGTTTTGTGAGTCGGGTAGCAATGGATTTATTCGAAATCTTTCGGCTTCGGAAATTGTCCAACAAGTGATATTGATGAAAGACAAAATAAATAGAATTGTCTTCATGGGTATGGGAGAGCCTTTGTTAAATTATGATACATTGATAAAAGCAATACACATTTTGCGAGATCGAAATGGGTTGGATTTTCCCACGGATGGAATTACAATTTCAACTGTTGGACCACTTAAAGAATTAAAGAAATTACGTGAAGAGCATATTAAAATTCAACTCACCCTTTCTCTGCATGCGACAACGCAAGCTGTTAGAGATAGATTGATACCAAACATGAAAGGTCAAGATATTGGAAAAATTGTGGAATCGGTATTATCATATTCGGAAAGGCATAATAGAAAGATTACGATTGCATATCTGCTTATCCCTGGTGTAAATGATAAATCAAGCGATGTGCGTCAATTGGGAAGATGGTTTAGGGATAAGAATGTTTTAATCAATTTGTTGCAATATAATGAAACAAAATGTGGTAAGATTGTTCGTCCTAACAAGCAACAGTTGGTCGCCTTTAAACTGCGCCTAGAACAATCGGGTTTAGAGGTTAAAATTAGAGAGTCGAGAGGTGGAAGGATTAAAGCCGCTTGCGGACAGTTGGTAAGTGAACACAACAAGAAATCGAAAGCAAAAAATCAGCACCAATCTCCTAATTCACATGATGGCACAACTGTTGTGGAGCAATTTCATGTAAAAAAATGCAAAACCTGCCTTCAAAAAGAAAGCTGCGCACTCAGGGCGAGCGGAAAGCATTGTCAATAAAATTATACAAAATCAGTACGGTATTATAATGATGGAGAAACTCAAGGTCATTAATTTAGCTAAATCATACGATAGGGATGTCCCCGTTTTGAGGGATATTTCCTTTTGTGTTGATGACCGCGACTTCTTTGTTATTCTTGGACCATCGGGCTGTGGAAAAACAACCCTCTTAAATATTATCGCAGGAGTCGAAGATATAAATGGTGGAGAGATATACATTGATGGAATATCCCCAAGCATGGTTTCGAACAAGTTGCGATATAGATATTCTAATTCACCAGGAGGATGTTGAACGGACGATAGAACTATTAGTTAAAAATGGATATGAACATCAAAGTGATGCGACAACACACGATTACTCATTTATAACCCCGGGTAAAGTGCATTTGGAACTCCACTACTCATTGAATCAAGGAGAACGAATGGAGGCAATAAACGCAATTCTTGATATGGTTTGGGTGTGTAGTTCACCTTTTAAAGAAAGCCCATACTGCTTTCAAATGAGTAATGATATGTTTGTTTTTTATCATATTGCACATATGGCAAAACATTTTATTGCAGGAGGTTGTGGCATCCGTTCATTTATAGATTTGTATTTACTTAAAAAAAATGGTTACTGTAATAGTATTCAATTATCACTTCTTTTGGAAAAAGCGAATTTATCGATTTTTTATGAGTCAGCAATGAAACTCGTAGAAGTATGGTTTGAGGATCAACCACACGATAGTATAACCGAGTCAATGGAATCCTTTGTTTTAACAGGCGGCGTTTATGGAAGCGCAACAAATGCGGCAGCAGTAAAGGCTTCTAAAGGGGAAAGTAAATTTAAATCGTTTTTCAAATTAATGTTTTTATCGAGAAAACGCCTTGAAATCATATATCCAAGCCTTCACAAACATCCTATTCTTTTACCGTTATATCAGATTAAAAGATGGTTAAGAATATTTAACTCAAAAAAACGGAAACGAATACTAAATTTGGTGGCTGCAAGGAATTCGGTTTCAAAGAATGAAATAGATTGCGTTGGAGATCTGCTTGAAGCACTTAAAATAAAGGGGCTGTCGAATTAATTGCAATAAGTCTTAAAAAACGTTTTCATTTTTTTGCATAAATTTTTTAATGCGACAGCCCCCCTTTTTTCAATATTATGCGATTGATTGAGAACAAAGAAAAGAGATAAGTAGTTTTCTTTCAGAACTTGACTTGTAATAAATCATATATTGATTTTCTGGTTTTAAAACAGTACAATATTTACATGGGAAAAAGCAATGAGTTAAAATGTAAAAATTAAATTGCTTGTTCTATGGGTTATTCTGTGCAAAAATACCGATGAAAATCATGCGATGAACTCTAACGAGATACGCGAAGAACTTGCAAAACGCGGAATCAGCGTAATGCGCAAAGTGTAGAAAAAATTTTTTCCTGTCAGACCGTCAACTGAATGCCTCAAACTTTCCAATAGTAGTGAGGGGTACAATACCCGAACAAAAAACGGACAGAACAGGAGGAAAATCAATGACCGAAAGCAGGAATACATATTTACCCGATGAACTCCGAAAACGGTTTACTTTGAAGTGTTCGGAAAAGAATTACAGAAAAAGAAGAAAGGTAATTAAAAGACTTTAAAACTAAATAATTATATCGCAAGACGGCGTAACCAAAACGGTTGCGTCGTTTTTTCTTTTTAACTATCCCTATGGAACAAATAGGAAAGAAAAGGACTTTATAAAAAGATGTATGAGAGCCAAGCAAAATATTATAAATAGGAGTAAACTGGAATGAAAAAACTAACTACAGATATAGTAATTATTGATACAGGGGTAGACACAAATTATTAATATTACATAAAAAATAGTCAAATTAGATTTGCCAAATCATACTTGACTAATTTTTAAAGTATGCTATGATTTAAAAAGGAGGTAAAACATAATGTTTATTGGACGAGAGAAAGAATTAAATGCTTTAGAAAAATTATATATATCAAACAAGTTTGAATTTGTGGTAATCTATGGGCGTCGACGTGTGGGCAAAACTGCACTTATCAACAAATTTCTTGATGATAAAAAAGCCATTTATTTTATGGGAGTGGAAAGCAACACCAAACAAAATCTTGAAAATTTTAGTAAAAGTATTATCGAATATGACAGTGGCATTGAAACAGAAACTTCATTTCTATCATTTCAAGCAGCATTGGAATATGTGTTTAAACTTTCCCAAAAAGAACGTCTCATTCTTACCATCGATGAATTCCCATATGTGGCTCGGTCTTCAAAAAGTCTTTCTTCTACTTTACAATTGTTAATAGACAAATATAAAGATTCTTCTAAACTTATGCTTATTCTTTGTGGTTCTTCCATATCTTATATGGAAGATCATGTTTTAGCATACAAGGCACCTCTATATGGCAGAAGAACAGCACAAATGAAAATCATGCCTTTTGATTTTGAAGAAACTTGCCATTATTTTAAAAAGTTTTCTAACGAGGAAAAAGCTTTGATTTATGGTATTGTTGGAGGCACACCACAATACTTAATGCAAATGGATGATACTTTAAGTGTTGAAGATAATATCAAAAACACATTCTTGAATCCGATTTCATTCTTATATGAGGAACCCATAAATCTTTTGAAACAAGAAGTGCGTGAGCCTGCTATTTATACAGCAATTATTACAGCAATTGCTAAAGGAGCCTCCCGTATGTCAGAAATTTCTAATCAAATTAATGAAAATACCAATGTTTGTTCTGCCTATATTAAAACCTTAATGAATCTTGGTATCATACAAAAAGAGACTCCTTATGGCGAAAAGGCATCTCACAAAGCCATTTATTCTATTGAAGATAACATGTTTCGTTTTTGGTACCGTTTTGTACTAGAAAACAATTCTATTATTGCCCGTGGAGCCACCGATTTGGTGTATAAACGTATTGAGCCAAAATTATCTGATTATATGGGAAAAATTTTTGAAGATATCTGTAAACAATATCTTTGGAAACAACTTTTAACGAATAAATGTCCCGTAGAGTTCACATCTTTAGGTCGTTGGTGGGGCAACGATCCCATTGAAAAATGTCAAACAGAGATTGACATTATGGGTGAACAGGACAAAAATACTGCCCTTTTTGCTGAGTGCAAATGGACGAATGAAAAAGTAAATCAAAGTGTCTTAGAAACTCTTGTAAAACGTAGCAAACTATTTTCCTATAAATATATTCACCTTTATCTATTTTCTAAATCTGGTTTTACTCAAGGCTGTATTGACCAAGCAAACAAAATGGGTAATGTAACTCTTGTAAGTTATACAGACATTGCTGAATGTTTAAAATAATACGATGAAAAATATAGATAGCAAAATTTGAAATTTAAAAAATAAATCAAAAAATATCTAATTACAATTTTAGCAAAAAATAAAAATAGAATTGTTGGAAATTTTCAGCAATTCTATTTTTTGTATCAAAAAAATAAATTTAATAGAATGATCTCCTCATTCATAATTTTACTTTTCAGGATGATTTCTTTTTTGATAAAACTTTTGTTGAAGTTTTAAAGATAAATCATCTTCCTTAATGACTTTGATGGCTTTTGCAATATTTTCAACATGAATTTGATGAATGACCTCTCCCTTTTTTGCTGTTGCATTATAAGGATTTCCAGCAATATGTTGAGGATATTTTGCATACCACCAAATGCCAGTAAAAACGCCATTTTCTTCTAAAACATTTAATTGTTTGTCTTCATAAGTTTGTTCTTGTACTAATCGTTCCATATGAATAGTATCTGGATGCAAATGCATGATCTCACTGGTTTCAATCATATCTGCATGTCCACCTCCATCCATTGGACCGTATTCTTTTAAAAATGCTTGTGTTTGGTTTTCATGTCTAAAATGAGCATCAATGACATAAACAACATAGTCATGCGGTTTTTCAAGACGAGATTGGGCAAAATATCTTAAGAAATTTCTTGCTCCTCCATGACCATTAATAATCACAATTTTATGATAATCATTTCTAGCTAATTCATCGCACAATTCTTCTAATAATTGATATTGCAATTGACTGGATATGGATAAACATCCAGCGCGATGTTGGGCTTCACTTATAATCCCATAGGGATGAATAGGAACAACAAGTGCCGGTTCAATTGCTGCTGCTTTTTCAGCTAATTCTTTAGCAATAAACATATCGGTTCCTAACGGCATATGGTATCCGTGTTTTTCTAAACATCCTATAGGAATGATAGCCACTCCTTTTGTCACTTTTAAAGCATCAATAAATTCTTCTGAGGTTAAATTTTCCCAAAGCATTTTTCTTTCTCCTTTATTTTCCAGAAACTACTAAACTTTTTACAAATACACTTGGACATTCAACGCCACTATAAGTAATCATGGAATCATTAGCAACATCTTGAATCGTTTCAAATAATGTAAATAAATTCCCAGCAATTGTAATTAAATTAACTGGTTTTACAATTTTTCCATCTTCAATGACATAGCCATTGGCTTGTAAAGAAAAATTACCGTTTAAACCATCCATTCCTGCATGAATGCCTTGAATACCAGTAATATAAAGTCCTGATTTCATTTTTTGCATTAATTCTTCTTTAGTCTTTTTCCCTGGTTTTAAAACAAGTAAAGCTGTATTCGTTGCCACAACACCTAAAGGACTATTTTTATAACCATTTCCTGTTGTTTCAACATTGGCTTCTTTTGCAGATTCAAGATTATAAAGATAAGTTTTTAAAACTCCCTTATCGATGATTTTTTTAGTTGAAGTTGCTACTCCTTCATCATCAAAGCTGCGATAATAAAATGGATATTTTTTAGAATGAGGTTCTTCAATAAGGGTCACTTTACTACTTGCAATTTTTTGATTTAGTTTATCAACTAATTTAGATTTATTTTTATTGATATTTTCACCAAATAAAGAACGTTTTAATGAAGAAATCATACTAGCCATGATGCTTGCATCTAATAAAATTTTATATTTTTTAGATTTTACTGGTTCAGCAAGTAATTGACTAATGGCTTCTTTTGCAGATTCAATGGCGACTTTTTCTGGATCAAATTCATCATAATTAGCAATAATTTGATATTTAAATCCTGTCTTTGAATCGTCATTTTCTTTTGCAAGTGTTTCACAATAACACATAGCATCGACCGTTTTTTGTGATAAATTTAGTCCTTGTGAATTAATAATAGAGATTTTATTTTCCTCTTCTTCATAGGATAATCCTGCTACTTCTACGATTCTTGGATCATAATTTAAAGCCACTTCTTCTGCTTTTAATAAACGAGCAATTTTTTCTTTTACTGATTCTTTAGTAAATGAATCATTGTAAGTCTTCATTTTCTTATATTTTAAGCTCCCTTTGAAAAGAGAAACTTCTTTATTTTCTTCAATGATTTGCGCGTTATTGATAATCGAATTT
Organism: Firmicutes bacterium CAG:631; assembly: GCA_000433015.1. Lineage (GTDB taxonomy): Bacteria > Bacillota_I > Bacilli_A > RFN20 > CAG-631 > Caccosoma > Caccosoma faecigallinarum. The sequence goes on along the minus strand of HF998010.1, from coordinate 139,884 downwards.
ACAATAAATTCGGCCGTTTGTTGATCTAATCGTTCAGTATAAGCACAACCCATTTTTCCTTGATAAATTCCGCGCGCTGAAAGAACTTCATTTTCAGCCACATTGTAACTTTCTACTTTTTTATGAAAAATTGAAATGGATAATTTTTTATTTTTAGAAATATAGAGTTCTAATTCATCAATTCCTTTTTCTTTAGCCAAGGCAAAAATTTTCTTTACGTTCATTTTAATTTCCTCCTCTTCCGCCAACGGTCATACTAGAAACCCGAATGGTTGGTTGGCCGACATCCGCTGGAATACTACCACTAGAAGCACCACAAATTCCTTGAGCTCGTTTTAAGTTATTGGCAACCATATCAATTTTTAATAATACATTTGCACCATTGCCAATTAAAGTTGCTCCTTTAACGGGATAAGCAATTTTACCATCTTTGACAATATATCCTTCACTGACTGCAAAATTAAAATCACCTGTGGCTGGATTCACACTACCTCCACCTAATTGTTTCGCATATAATCCATATTTTGTATTGACAATAATTTCTTCAAAGGTCGATTTTCCATTATCAATAAAAGTATTCGACATTCTGGAAGTTGGTTCATATTTATACGATTCTCTTCTACATGCACCATTTCCTTTTTTATTCATTGCACGTCCATTAAAATCATCAATTAAGTAATTTTGTAAAATACCATTTTTAATTAAAACATTTCTAGAAGTTTTATTTCCTTCATCATCAAAATTGCCTGATCCCCAACCGCCATCAATGGTTCCATCATCAATAGCCGTAACAATATCACTAGCAATTTTTGTACCTAATTTTCCAGTAAAGATGGAAAGATTTCTAGATACAGCGGAAGCTTCTAAAGGATGGCCGCAAGCTTCATGGAAAATGACTCCACCAAAACCATTATCAATGATAACTGGCATTACTTTTGCTGGACATTCTTCTGCTTCTAACATTACAATAGCAGATTTAGCCGTATCTTTTGCAAGTTGTTCAATATCAATTTCATCCTTAAAAAATTCAAATCCTTTTTGTGCTCCAGGACCAACGCCTTGCGCTTGCATTTGATCTTTATCTTTAGCAATGGCCGTTAAATATAAACGACCACGACAACGAGTATCTGTCACAATTTTTCCATCGGTATTAAAAATAGTCACTTTTTGATCTGTCGTTGAAAAATGAACATCCACTTTGGCAATTTTAGGATCATAATCTTTAGCCGCTTGATATCCCTTTTTTAAAAGATTTAATTGTTCTTTTAAAGGAACTTGATCATAGGGGATTTTAGGTTGATGTTTTTTATCACTTTTTACATGTCTTAAAGGTTGAACTTCATATTCTTTTTGACCTTCAAAACTATCTTTTAAAGTATTTGCTAATTGGATTAAACTAGCCATTGAACAGTCATTGGTATATCCATAAACACATTTGTCTTTTTTTAAAATGCGAATGCCACATCCAAATTCATTTCCACTATTCACTTTAGAAACTAGTCCATTTTCTAAATGCATACTTGTATTTTTAGTGTCTTCAAAAAATAATTCACCAAAATCAGCTCCAGTTGCTAAAGTGATTTCTAAAATCTTTTTTGCTTTTTCTTTACTAAGCATTTTCATCGCTCCTTTACTTGTATTCTTTATTATAACACTTCTTTTCTTTTTTTTATATTTTTTTAAAAAATATAATGAAAGTTTATTGCCATTCTATTTTTTTTAGTATACCATGTAGTTGAAAGAAAATAGGAGATAGATTATGCAATACAAAAAAGAAATTACATATCCCATTAATTTTATTAATCCTACAGAAAAAACAAATCCCACAGCAAGTTTTGCTCCCGCTTTCCGTGGTCAAGATCAATTAAACATTTATACCTATGATTATTGTTATAAAACCAAAGAGGACAAAACAGGAACGAATCCATGGGGATTTGAAGCTGCGGTGAATCAACAAGGAATTGTTATCGAACTTAGCGATCGCGTAAAAATTCCGCAAAATGGTTATGTCATTAGTGGCAACTCCAAAGGGCATGATTTTATTTTAAAAAATATTGAACTAGGCAGTCGTGTCGCTTATGATGCCAATCAACGAATCCTTACCGTTTATGTGGACCCTGTTTCTTCTACTTTATATTCTTTAAATATCAAAATCAAAGAAATCGAAAGTCGTGTTGCGCATGCCTTGGATTCTATTTTATTATTTGATGAAAAAACGGTTCAAAATCATTTAAAAGAAATTCATAACAAATATGAAAAACTTTTAAGCATGCAAGAAAAAGATAATGATTTGAACTTTTCAATGAAAGCTTTTTTATCTCTTAAAGAGGAAATTTTAAATTTAATTACAACCATTTATTGTTTAACAACAGAAAGTGCAAGTATTGAATCTAGAGGTGTTTGGCATCGACCTCACGAAAAATCACTGCAAGAATTAATACAAACTTTAGATATCATGCAAAATTGTCATTTCAATACTTTATATGTTGAAACTTTTTTTAATGGTAATGTTGCTGGAATTTCATCCATTACCGATACCGTTGAAGAAGTAAAAGATGGTCATTATGGAAAATATGGAAAAGATTATTTAAAAGCTTTAATCAGTGAAGCCCATCAAAGAAATATAGAAGTCCATGCTTGGGTAGAAAACTTTTTTGTGGGCGAACACATTCGCTTTGATAAAAACTATCCACAAGACTTTAGAATGGTCAATTATGATGGTTCAACCATGCAAGGCCCTGGAGATGGCAATAGTGAAATTGTTGAAAATGGATTTATCTTTTTAGATCCTGCCAATCCAAAGGTCCACGCTTATGTATTGTCCATTTATAAAGAGTTATTAACGAATTATGCTTTCGATGGTTTCCATATTGATTATGTTCGTTATCCTAATGGAAATTTAGATATTCAAACAAGTAATGGTTATAGTGAATATGCCATGAATGAATTCAAAAAAATGTATAGTTATTCCCCTCAAGAAGATGTTAGAGAACTTATCAAACAAGAAAAAATAATGCAACAATGGACAACCTATCGTTGTGATAAGATTACCTTACTTGTACAAGAAGTCGTTTCTCTTGTTCGTTCTTTTTCTTCCAATTGTAAAATCTCGATGGCCGTCGTTCCAGAAACAGAATATGCCATTAAAAACAAAATGCAAGATTGGGTAAAATGGGTTAAAAATGGTTGGATTGATATCACATTACCAATGGCCTATTATTTTGGTACCAGTGAAATTGAAATCGCCACCAAAAATTTAGTCACTTTCAACGAAAATAAAGCCTTTAGTTATACTGGAATTTCTCCAAATTATGAAGGAGTTCCTAGTATTATGAATGCTTATCAAATTGAAGCTTGTATCCAAAATCAAGCGCAAGGGTATGCTATCTTTTCTTTACCTAATATTTTAAATTCTAAAAGTGTTCAAGAAGTTTTAAAATTAGGTCCTAATCGTCATGTGGCCGTTACTCCTCATGGAAGTTTATCTTTGATTTTAAAAGCATACCAACAAGAACTATTAGATAAATTCCCTTATTTTGAAAAGAATGAGGATTGGATTGACCAACAAAACTTTATTTTACGTTTACAACAAGTCGTTCAATCTAATAAATTAGAAGATGCAATAAAAAAAATACAAGCCTTTTTACAATCCGCTTTGCATGACTTAAAAGGGAAATCGTATGATTCTTTTGTAAAACAAACCAAACATCTTTTAACAATTTTACAAATTCAACAATATCAAGCAACAAAAATATAAAAAAGGGTATATAATAAATACGGAAAGAAGGTAAAATTATGGAAATTAAAGTCATGAGTTCAAAACAAATAGACGAAGAAATTGCGAATCTTTTTATTCATACGATTCAAAACAAACCAAATTGTGTTTTGGGTTTAGCAACAGGATCTAGTCCTCTTGGTGTTTATCAACGTCTCGTTCAAGCTTGCAAAGACCACCAAGTATCTTTTAAAAAAGTCACCACATTTAACTTAGATGAATATGTAGGATTATCCGGTGATCATCCTCAATCTTATCGTTATTTTATGAATCACAATTTATTTGATCATATCGATATTGATAAGAAGAACACGCATGTTCCATCTGGATTAAATACGGATGAAGCCGCATCTTATGATGTCATGATTGAAAAAGCAGGAGGCATTGATTTGCAAATTTTAGGCATTGGCTCTAATGGTCATATCGCTTTTAATGAACCTGGAACTCCTCTTCATTCTTATACACATGTTGTGGAATTAAAAGAATCGACTCGTAAAGATAATGCACGTTTCTTCAACAATATGGATGAAGTCCCAACGCATGCCGTAAGTATGGGTCTTGCTTCTATTTTAAAAGCCAAAAAAATTGTTTTAATTGCTACAGGGCAAAATAAGGCTAAAGCAATACAAGCATTAGTAGAAGGAGATGTCACAACCTCTCTTCCTGCAAGTGTTTTAAAAAACCATCCTGATGCAACCATTTATGTAGACGAAGCTGCCGCTTCTTTATTAAAAAAATAATGATGAAAAAGTGTCTTGTTTGTGGGCATGAAGCGCCTACAAAAACATTAAGTTTATTATTAGAAGAAGTGGACTGTCCTCATTGTGGTTCTTATCGCTATGAATTAGCTTTTCAAACATCTTATGATTTCTTTTTATCTCAACAAAGCGAAAAAGAAAGAAAAAGAATTCAAAAACAAATGCAAAAATTAATTAAACAAGGTGCGGTTTGCTTTGTTGATGATTATGAAAAAGTAGAAATGGATGGCTATGCTTTATATGAGCTGTTAGATGTTTTAAATCCTTTAGGAATTGATGTTGCTCATAACAACACCATTGATAGCAATTATAAAGATTAAAAAAATGATGAAATTCATCATTTTTTTCTTTATAATAAGAGGCGGAGTGAAAAAAATGAGTATAAAATTAAAATATCTGCAATGGGTGGATACCCATGTAGATGATTTAACCAATAAAAAAATTATTGTAACCGGCTGTAATTCAGGAATTGGATTTTATGTAGCCGGCTATTTAGCTTATAAAAATGCCACTGTCATTATGGCATGTCGTGATTTAAACAAAGCAAAAAAAGCAAAAAATGAATTACTACAACAATTCCCACATGCAACCATCCATTTACTGCAATTAAATTTAGCTTCCAATGAAAGTATCCAAAATTTTGTGTCTCATATCATTAAAGAATATCATCAAATTGATATATTGATTCATAATGCCGGAGTCTATCATTTAAAAAAATCATGGACAAAAGAGCAATTTGAAACTGTGATGGCAACAAATTATTTAGGTACTTATTTGCTCAATGAGCGTATTTTGCCATATATTAAAGAAAGAATTGTGTTTACCACTTCTATTGCTCATCGTTGGGGAAAAATCGATTATGATGACTTTTTCAGTATCAAAAAATATCGACACATTCGCGTTTACGCCAATTCTAAATTAGCTTTGTCTAAATATTTTACTTATTTATCTTTGCAATGTCCTTTAAAAATCGTAGCTGCTCATCCAGGAATTTGTTCTACCAATCTATTAGACCCTCAACGCGGAGGTGTATCTAAAGCTTTTGCTCGATGCGGAAATGCTTTTTTACAATTATTTATGCATTCTGCACAAAAAGGAGCTTTATCCACTCTAATTGCTGCTACGGACCCTTCTTTACAAAGTGGAGAGTTGATTGGACCTAGAGGAATTTTTCACATTTCTGGATATCCAAAAAAACAAAAACTTTCTAAAAAAGCTTGGATGGGACAACAAGAACTGATGAATTATACAAAAAAATTATTTGATTTAAAAAGTTAATTGCATTTTTTAAATATTCCACATATTATAAATTGTACGGAAATTAGATTTCCACCTAATCGGAGGTAACTGCAATGATATTAAAAAAAGATCTACAAGAAGTTTTTGCAAATTATGGTTTTGATGCATCTTCTTATGTCAATATAAAACAAATTAAAATTGGTCATATCAATAGTACTTATACCCTTTATTTTGATCAAGGAAGTTCGGTAAAACGCTATTTATTACAAGAAATTAATACGCATGTATTTAAAAATCCTATTCAACTCATGGAAAACATTGAAAAAATTACTACTTTTTTAAGTGAAAAAGTTCGTCTTTCTGGTGCCAAAAATTATGAAAATCTATCATTAAGAGTGATTCATACCCTTGATCACCATTCTTATATGATTTCAAGTAAAAATCATTTCTTTAGAGTTTATAATTTTATTGAAAATGCCAAAACTTATCAAAAAACAAATGATCTAAAATTATTCTATAATGCTGGAAAAACTATTGGAACCTTCCAAAATATGTTATCCGATTTTGATGCTTCCCAATTACACGAAACGATTCCTAATTTTCACAACACACCTTATCGTTTCCAAACCTTTTTAAAAGTTTTAAAAGAAAATCCTTGTGATCGCGCTAAAGATTGTGAAGAAGAAATACAATTTGTTTTACATCTAAAAGATTTTACTCCAGTCATTACTTCTTTAATCGAACAAAAATTAATTCCAATAAAGGTTACACATAACGATACCAAATTAAATAACATTATGTTTGATTGCGAAACAAAAGAAGGATTGTGTTTAGTGGATTTAGATACGGTCATGCCCGGAACCATTTTATATGATTTTGGAGATGCGATACGTTCGGGCTGTAATCGAGCAGACGAGGATGAAAAAAATCTTGAAAAAGTTCGCTTTTCTGTCGACTTATTCAAAGCATTTAGTGAAGGCTATTTATCTTCCGTTGCAAGTAGCATTACAGAATGTGAAGTCAATCATTTAGTGGATAGTGCTATTTTAATGACTTTTGAATGCGGAATGCGCTTTTTAACCGATTATTTAGATGGTGATCACTACTTTAAAACGAAATATGACAATCACAACCTTGTTCGTTGTAGAACTCAATTTCATCTAGTTAAACAAATGATTGAACAAAAAGATGTTTTAGAAGAAATTGTTCAAGAAGCATATAAAAAAGAACGGAATTGGAAGTAGTAGAAAAAAGATGTGGGCATATAGCAAAAAGTGATTAAAAATAGGGGAAATTTAGTCAAAGAACTAGTTCTTCTATTTTTTTTAATCATTCTATTCAATTATTATCAATAAAATAAAATTCTATTTATAATTATAGCAATAAACTGCAAAATAAATTTTATTTAAAAGTTTATACATTGAAGTGTAAAACTTTTATGTCTTTATGAACACCTATTAAAAGATTTACACATTGTAACAAAAGAATACTGTTTTTTTTCTTTTCCTTTCAGTTCAAAAGTGATATATAATAAAATAAAAGAGGTGCATTATTTTGAATAACTATCAAATTCAGGCCATCAATTCCAATGTCTATAGTATTAACGATCCTTTTGATTGTACAACTTATCTTATTATAGGTGATCAAAAAGCGATGGTCATTGACCTTGGAATGAACACATCGACATCTCTTTTGTCCATCATTCAAAAGATTACTACAAAAGAGCTCGTTGTTGTTTTAACACATGGTCATTTTGATCATTGTGGTCATTTAAAAGAATTTAAAGAAGTTTACATTGATTTTGAAGATTTTCCTTGTATTGAGCAACAAAAAGAAAATCTTCCTTACCTTTCCAATTTAAAACCTTTACATCATGAAATGATTTTTGATTTAGGAAATTACATTGTTAAAGCCATTCAAACGCCTGGTCATACCAAAGGTAGTGTTACTTTTATTGACGAAAAAAATCATTTTTTATTTACAGGAGATCAATTTGGATCCGGTTGTGGCGTTTGGATGCAAGTAAAAGAAGCTCTTCCTTTATCTTTATATGCCCAATCGATTGATAATTTTATTCAATATTTAAAGACACATTATGATTTTCCATTTGAAAATTGGACTTATTTTGGAGGTCATTTAGGACAAGAAAAAACAGGAAAATTAGGTTATAATCCCTTAAATAGTGAAATGGTTCAAAATCTAAAAATATTGTCTACCCTGCTTTTAGAAAAAAAATGTCCTTTAACCCCTAGTCAAGCGAAATCTTTTACAAACAAGCCTTCATATTATGCTTGTTACAAAAATGCCGAAATGATTGTGGCTGGAAAAGATTTTCAATAAAGATTGGTGTAAAAAAAGAGATTTAAACAAATAAATCTCCTTGAAAAACCCCTTCTTCTTCCATTTTTTGATCAATTTTATCTACAACACTTAATTTTTTTAAAACCCATTGCGGAGCAATTAATTGTTGCGCATCACTATCTCCACCTATGCGATGTACAATGATGGATCCTTTTAAATATTGTAATTGATCGACCACAATATCTACAAATTCTTCTTCTGTTAATAAATTTAATTTTTGTTTTTGATAGTCCTGAGCAATTTTTGTCCCTTTAATGATATTGAGCATGTGAATTTTGATACCAAACAAAGGTAATTTGTTTAATTTTTTTATCGTTTGAATCATCATTTTTTTAGTTTCATGCGGCAAACCATCAATAATATGCACTACAATTTGTATTTTTGCCTGGTCTAATAAATGAACAGCTTTTTCAAAACATGAATAAGAATAACATCGATGAATGAGATTAGCCGTTTTATCAAAAGAAGTTTGTAAACCAAGTTCAATCCAAAATTCTTTAAAATGGGTTTTTAATTCACTAAGATAAGCAACAATTTCTTCATCAATACAATCAGGACGGGTAGCAATCGACATGCCAATTACTTTTTCCTTTCCTATAAAGGGTTCATAGGTTTCTTTTAATTTTTTTAAAGAACCATAGGTGTTTGTATAGGCTTGAAAATAAACAATATAATAGGCATCAGGCCATTTTCTTTCCATCACTTTTATCATTTCATCATATTGTTGATTTAAAGAATGAAGGGGATTTCCAGCAAAATCTCCTGATCCTTTATTGGAACAAAAAGTACATCCTCCGATGCCTTTTGTGCCATCACGATTAGGACAACTAAAAGAAGCATTTAAAGGAATTTTAAATACTTTTTTACCATATTTCGTTTTTAAATAATAATCTAAAGTATGATAACGTTTATTCGTTACTTGATATTCATAAGCCATTTTTGATCTCAGATAAAATAAATTCTTTCATTTTATCGTGTCTTTCCTGTGCTTCTTTTTGTGTTTTTCCACAAAATGCAAAATAAAATTTACATTTTGGCTCAGTGCCGGATGGACGAATAGCAATAAAGGATCCATCATCAAAAAGATATCTTAAAACATTGGATTGTTCATAATGCAATGGATAAACCTGATCATTTGTTTTGGCAGTTAAAGATGAATAATCTTCAACCGTGACCACTTTTTCATTCGCTATTATAGCATAATTTGCTTTTCTTAAGTTTTCCATTAATTGTTGAATTTCTTTGACTCCTTCGCTACCACTTACTTTATAAGAATATTGTGATTCCACATGATAGCCTAGTTTTTGTTGTAAGGCATCAAAAACTTCTATTAAATTTTTGCCAATATTTTTATAATAAGCGGCCATTTCGCAAATCAATAATACGGATTGAACCCCGTCTTTATCTCTAACTTCTTTATTGAATAAATATCCATAAGATTCTTCATATCCCATTTGAAAAACTGGACCATTATTTTTTAAAGCTTGCGCAATTTTATCTCCAATATATTTAAATCCTGTTAAGGTTTGTTCACATAAAACACCATAAGCGTGAGCGACTTTAGCACCTAATGGCGAAGTAACTATGGTATTATAAACAATACTTGGTTGAACTAAAAGATTCTTTTCTTTTTTAGATTTTAAAAGATAATCCATTAAAAGCGAACCCGTTTGATTTCCGGTAAAATATACAGGTTGCTTCTTGTCATCAAAAACAACCATTCCAACGCGATCACAATCCGGATCCGTTGTTAAAACAATATCGGCTTGTTTTTGTTTAGCCAATAAAATAGCCAAGGTATAAGCTTCTTTTTCTTCAGGATTAGGTGATAAAGTATTTTCAAACGTAGGACTTGGATAAGATTGTTCTTTGACCTCATAAACTTGATATTTTGCTCTTTTTAACACTTCCATCACAGGAATAAAACCTGTTCCATGTTGAGGCGAATAAACAATTTTTAAAGAAGAATGATCTATTTCTTTTCTTATCTGCGTATTTAAAACCATTTGATAATAAGCCTCATCAACATCTTTTGAAAGAATATTAATCAACGGACTTTGAGCCACACTTGGTATATTTAATTCATCTTCAATAGCATTTATTTTTTCAAGAACTTGATTGGATTGTTCTAAAATGAGTTGACAGCCATCTTCATTATAAATTTTATAACCATTATATTCTTTAGGATTATGGGAGGCGGTGATCATAATGCCTCCTGCTGCTTTAAAATAACGAACCGCAAAAGATAATTCAGGCGTTGGTCGTAAAGCATCAAAAATATAAGTTTTAATTCCTAAAGCAGCCAAAACCTTTGCAGCTTGCATCGTAAAAACGTCACTATTTTTGCGATTATCGTGGGCAATCACAACCCCTTTTTGACAAGCCAAAGCATCTTTTTCCAATAAATATTTCCCAAAACCATATGTTGCTTTTTGAACTACAATAGTATTCATATTATTGGTACCAGGTCCCATAATTCCTCTCATTCCACCCGTACCAAATTCTAAGTCTTTGTAAAAAGCTTCATGAATTTGTTCTTGTGTCATCTCTTTTAATTCTTGTTTTAAACTTTCATCCACTGCATGACTACTTAACCATTTTTGATATTTTTCATAACTCGTCATTTTCTTTTCCCCCTTTGGATAAGTTTTGAATTAAAGTAATTTGCCACGGATATAATGGAGCAGTAAAACTTTGATGATTGAGATAAGAAAGATTGTTTTTTAAGCTAAGAAAAGTGATTTGTTTAGCATGTAATAAATAATCTTTCATGTGATATTTTTTAGCCAATGCATCCGCATAGGCATTTCCATATTTTTGATCTCCAATTAATGGATGTCCAATGGATTGTAAATGTACACGAATTTGATGGGTTCTTCCCGTTAAAATCGTCACTTCTAGCAAAGTACAATCTTCAAATTGGCGAATCGGTTGATAAATTGTTTTGGCATATAATCCATCTTTTGAAACATAAACCTTTTTTTCTTTTTCATCTTTTTTTAAAGGAAGTTCAATTTCTCCCTTTTGTTTTACTTTTCCTGCTACTAATGCTAAATATTTTTTTTGTAAACAATCATGTTCTTTAAACGCTTCAAAAAGACATTGTAAAGCCAACGCATTTTTCCCAAATAAGACTAGACCACTCGTATTTCGATCGATTCGATGCGCTAAAGCCGGGATAAAAGTAGTCTCTTTTTCAGGAACATATTCTTTTTTTTCGATTAAATAATGTAATACTTGTTTGGTTAGCGTATCTTCATTTTTTTGATTCCCATCATGAACTAATAAATGGATAGGTTTATTGACAATTAAAATATTTTTATCTTCATAAATAATTTGAAAACTTTGTTTTATAGAAGTTTCAATTGTTTTATTTTGATGCAAATCTTCTGAAATATAAATGGTTAATACATCGCCAAGTTGGGTAATATAATCGGGTTTGGCTGGTTTTTTATTAATCTTGATTTCTTTTTTTCGAAATAATTTATAAATATAAGATAAAGAGGCTTGATTTAAATATTGACGGACAAAATGATCTAATCGTTTATTTTGTTCGTTTTCTCGAATCATAATTTCAATCAATGATATCACCTCATTATTTTTATTTTAGCAAAATTAGGATAAAAAACAAAGAGTATCAAGATTTAAAAAGAGCAATTTGAAAACCCAAACTGCTCTTTGATGTATAAAACTAATCTTCGATTTCAATAACACCATATCCGCCATCATTTCTTTTATAAACAACGGATACGGATTGATCTTCTTGATCCAAATAAATAAAGAAACTATGTCCTAAAGCATCCATTGACATAATCGCATCATCTAGGGTCATAGGCGTTGGGCGAATCGTTTTTGTACGAACAAATACATCTTCTTCTTTTTCATCTTCGGATAAAATTTCATTGAGTACAAAAGCTTTTCCTAAATTCGTTTTAGAATTGGTGCGATCTAATTTTGTTTTTACTTTGCGAATTTGTGATTCTAATTTTTCTTTTGCAATATCGATGGCATCTAAAACATCATCTGCTTCTACTTCACTACGTAGAACAAGGAATTTTGTTGGAATCGTAATTTCCACCTTTTCTTTGGAACCATGGCTTTTAACGACCACTCTACATTCCAATTCATCGCTTTTATAAAGCATTTTTTCAAGTCTAGATAATTTGGCAATGACGATATCCTCAACTTTTTTGGATAAGCGGACTCCATTTTTTACAACAACATATTTCATAACAAAATCTCCTTTCTATACTACTTTAAGTATAGCACATTTTAAAAGTCTTTGTATCATCTTTTTTTATTGAATGTCATTGATGTTATCTAAAGTAATTTTTCTTTGATGTAATTCAATTTCTTTAATCATTTGTACTAATTTTTCATTAATTGGTGTTGGTACTTGAACTTGTTTTCCTAATGACACGATATAGCCATTAAAATAATCGATTTCTGTTTTTTGTCCTCTTTGTAAAGATTGAAGAGATGAAGATTTTAAATGCCGATATTTTTTGCCAACAATTTGAATGATGAGATGATTAATAAAGTTTCCAAATTTTGATTTTCTTTGGTATAACTTGTAGTAATCTAATTTTCCGCCATATGGAGGAACTTGAATATGATTGGCATTGGCTACAGCAATGGCTTCATCAATAATCTTTAAAAAGATGACTCTAATTTTTTTGATTTTCATCATTTCGCCTAAATTGAGTCCTGTCAAAGCACCTAAGGAAGTAATGCAAGAATTAATAATTAGTTTTGAATATAAATTGGAATAAATATCGTCTGAAATGATAGTTTCAAAAGTCGTATTCAAGCAAGCTTGTACTTCTTTTAAATCCCCTTTAAAGGTTTTTGCAATAGAACCAATGACAAAATTACCAGTACTTGTGATTTCAATTTTGCCTTTTTGATGCATGGTTGCACCATAACCAACAACACAACCAACGGTTCTATCTTGGCCCACTACTTCTTGATATAAATCGGTACATATTCCATTTTGTAAGGAAACAACACTTGTATTTTCTTTTAAATAAGGAAGTAAAGAAAGTAAGTTTTCTTTGACATCATAAGCTTTTGTAGCCACAAACACGATATCAAATTTTCCTGTCAATTGTGAAACTTTTGCCACTGCTTTGATTTTTTGAACAAAATTTCCTTTTACTCCTGTAATTTCAATGCCTTGATTTTCAATTAAAGAGGCATATTCTTCATATTTTGCAACAACTGTTAAATCATATCCTTGTTTTGCCATACAAGCAGCAATCGAACCACCAATTGCTCCAGCACCAATTAAAGCAATTCTCATTTTCTTTTTTCCTTTCTTTATAAATATTTTTTTAACTTTTCAACTTGATCTAAATCTTCCCAACGAACAGAAATGTCATGTCTACCAATATGACCATAGCTAGCTAATTGTTGAAATTGTGGTTTTCTTAAATCTAAAATTTCAATAATTTCTTGCGGTTTCAATGGAAAGGTTTCTAAAATCGCCTGTAATATTTTTTCTTCCGGAATGCGATTCGTTTGATAGGTATCAATCATAACTGAAACCGGGTCTGCTTTCCCAATAATATAGGCAAGTTGCACTTCACAACGAGAAGCAAGTCCTGCAGCAACCACATTTTTAGCAATGTATCGTGCCATATAGGCGCCACTTCGATCTACTTTAGTACAATCTTTGCCACTAAAGGCCCCTCCACCATGACGAGCACTGCCGCCATAAGTATCCACGATAATTTTTCTTCCAGTTAGACCAACATCTCCTTTAGGACCACCAATAACAAATTTTCCTGTCGGATTAATTTCTACTTTAAAATCGGTATTCATATGAAAAGATTTAGCTACTTCTATCATAATCTTTTCTTTAATAAATTTTTTAAATTCTCTTTTTTTATAATCAGGATCATGTTGAATCGACATTAAAACCGTGAGTAATTTTGGATGTTTAGGGTCCGTATAATCCACACTCACTTGTGATTTCATATCCGGTCTTGCCCATTTAAATTCTCCATTTTTTCTAAGTTGACTCGCTACACGAACTAATTTATGTGCCATTACAATCGGTAAAGGCATATACCCTTTTGTTTCATCTGTTGCATATCCAAACATGATGCCTTGATCACCTGCTCCTAATGCATCCACTCCACGAGCAATATCTGGGGATTGTTGTTTTACATAAACATCGATTTTGCAACTTTTAGCATCTAAACCATATTTTTTATTGGTATATCCAATATCAGTCATCACTTGTCTTGCAATTGCACGATAATCAATTTTTGCTTTGGTTGTAATTTCTCCTCCAATAATTAAATGATTCGTCGTCACGTAACATTCACAGGCCACGCGACTATACGGATCTTGTTTTAAACAAGCATCTAATATTGCATCTGAAATTTGATCACATAATTTATCTGGATGGCCTTCTGAAACAGACTCTGATGTAAATACTTTTCTTAAATTCATTTTACTTCTCTCCCTTTTATCCATAAAAAAAGCTCTCCTTAAGAGGAAAGCTAATTTCATTTTTGATCAGCCTTTCTCTTATCGTTCGAAGTTTCCTTCGCTGAGGATAAAGCACCTACTTTTTCAAGGGTTGCTACCACGTCATCGATTCCTTCCATCTAGTGGTTCTGAATAAGAGTTTTTTATGTGCTGATATTATAATACAATTCAAGGTCTTTCGTCAATGTTTTGTTTGTTTTGCTCAGATTGCTTTTCATTGCGAAAGCGCAAGACTTGATCCATTTCAATTTTGGTAATGGCTTGAATAATATTATCATCTACACCAAGTTCATATAATGATTTTGCAATTTCCAATTGTCTTTTTTGATAGAGTTCTTGATCTTTTTTAGATTTCATTTTTATCACCTAATTCTAGTTTCTCCATCAAAAACAAGATTAAACCATTTTTTATAATTTTTTTAATGCTTTTGCTAATTGATCCGGACAAGAAGTATTTTTAAATCCACATTTGATTTCGTTAAGTCTAGTAATGACCTCTTCTATGGGCATTCCTTCCACTAACTTAGCAACTCCTTGTGTGTTTCCAGAACATCCACCTAAAAAATGAACGTTATAAACTTTTCCATTATCGATATCAAAAGTAATTTCTTTAGAACAAGTTCCTGTTGTTTTATAAGTATAATGTTTCATCTTTATCATTCCTTTGTTTTATTATATAAAATGATTTTTATAAAAAAAAGAGTTTTGATAAGAAAAATCTTTTCATATGATGTTATAGATAGGATAGGAAGGGAACTTATGAAAAAATTCATTTTACTGCTCTTTTCTTTTTTTCTTTTATGTAGTTGTCATACTAATGACTCCACCATTAATGGTGTAGTCTATGCAAATGTTTATACCCACTATAAAACATTACAACCTTATATTTGTTTAACCTTTGATGACGGACCTGATCAAGTCCAAACACCAAAAGTTTTAGATTTATTGAAAAAATATGGAATCAAAGCCACCTTTTTTGTTTTAGGTGAAGAAGTAGAATATCAAAAAGAAATGTTAAAAAAAGTTGTTGAAGCCGGACATGAAATCGGCAATCATTTCTTTAAACATGACAATATTCACAAATTAACTGAACAAGAAATTCGCGAATCGATTGTAAAAAACAATGAATTAATCAAAGAAGCTGTTGGCGTAACCCCAAAATTAGTTCGTCCTCCTTATGGCATTGTCACGGATACTTTAAAAAAAGTTTGTAAAGAATTGGATATGGATATTATTTTATGGAATAAAGATTCAAAAGATTGGGATAAAACACCTGATTCTACCATTATTAAAAATATGTTGAAATCCCCAGCAAATGGCGATATTATGCTTTTTCATGACGGGAGTAAAACGTATACCAATACACTTTCTTCTTTAGATGTGATTATTCCCTCTTTACAAAAAAAGAAATTCGAATTTGTTACGATTTCGAATTTGCTTGATCAATAAGATATTGTTTTAAATAATCATTAATTTTAATAGAGATTTGATAATAAAAATCTTTTGTATCGTTATCTTTATCATATGCTATCGTTTCTTCATAAACTTTTCCTTCATCAAACATAATAACACATTCTTGTTGGTAAAAATAAACATCTAATAATAAGAGATGTTTTTTATCTCCAAGTAAGGTATGGTAAAAAATTGCTACTTGTTGTTGATAATCAATAATAGGAGTAATGGTAATTTTTTCATCACTTTCGACATCTAAACACAAATTGTGTTCTTTATAATCTTTAATAATGGCATCAAAAAAGGAAGTCGGATTTTGTAAAGCCTCATCAATTCGCGCTTGTATTTTACTTTTTCTCCAATGTTGCTGATACACGATCATAGAAATTGCACAAACAAAAGCAATGACTAAAAACCCAATAGCTAATCCATCTAACAAGCCAAAATAATCTTTTTGTGCAGCAAAAATTTCTAAAATGACACTGACTATGATACAAATAATTGCAATAATTGATAACCATAAAACAACCAACCGATTGAGTTTCTTTTCTTCCATATTGCCATCTCCCATGCATTTTATTATAGCATATTTTCAAAAACATGTCAGTGAAAATAAAAAAGCATAAAAACAACCTACAATTTAAACTAAAATTGTAAGTTGTTTCTTTTTTTAAATAGGTGCAATGATGGTCATCATTGCCTTTTTTTGATTTCCCTTTGGAAGTTTCAATTTATGATTCTTTAATAATGTTTGGAGGCAATAATATAAAAACAAACCATCCGCATTAAAAATGAATTGCATTTCATATTCCTTTACTTTTTTTAAATGAGAAGGAATCGTTTTTAACACCTCTTCTATATAAGTTTTTTTAATTTTATCCAACTCTATTTGATATTTTTCTTTAATCTGTTTCCCCACTTCAAGTAATTGCTCTTTCATTTCATTGTTTTTTAAAATCACAATTTGCCATATTGCTCGAATTTGTCCATTTGATTTTTTCATCAATTGAACATATCCATGTTCAACCAACCATGCATATTCATCTTTAGAAAGAGAACTATGCATATCTTTTTCATATAGTGATAATACCCGTTTTGATTCATGGGGATATTGCATTAATCGATTATTTCCACGATTAGACCATTCACTATCAATTTGCCAAAACATTCTTTTATCATCGGTATTTAACATAGGACCACACCAATTTTTCATTTCTCGTTCATCTTGATTATAATCCAATGGAAGAACAGTGGCATATACTATGTTATGTGCTCCATCAGGACGAATTGTCGCCACCTCTTCAAAAGAAATCCATTGTTTGCCTTGCTTCTCGTTTGAAAAAGCAGCAATATAAGGAATTAATGACCACATTATAAAATTATCATCTAAACTTGAATTTTGAAAATACTTTAAAATATCCGATTCTTTCAATTTGTCATATAAATCATTAGCAAAACGCTCTGTTGCAAATTGATACATTTCTTTTTCTAAAGCAATGCTAGCTTTTGTCGGTTCATAAATAATAAAATTGGCAATATACTTATTTTTTTGCATTTTTAAAAATCCATATTTTTCTAGAAATTCTACCTCATCTTCTATATATACAGGAGAAACATTCAACTCATTGGCTATTTCATTAATAGTTTTTGCTGTATTACGAATATAATAACAAATATTTTGGGATAAAGATGAACGAAAAAATTCATCTAAAGATTTTGTTCCAATATTTCCATTTAGACCATAAGAATCAAATCGAATGGGATTAAATTGAAGATTCCTTGTATGTTTCATTGTTTTTATTCTCCTTTTTAATTCTTTTTTGGCTTCAAACAAGTGCCACTTTACCGTACCCATAGAAATATTCAATTCTTGTGCAATTTCTTTTTGTTTACGATTTTCAAAATAATAAGCGATAATAATTTCCCTTTGAATTTTTGAAAGATAAGCAATTTCTAATTGAAGACGATAAATGGCATCTTCATTATTATTTAAAAAATCATCATAGACTATTTCTTCATTGATTGGTAAATTTACAATGCCTTTTGCATAATTGCGATAGTAATTATGAAGCATATTGTGAGCAATCGTCCATATAAATTTATCCATCTTTTCAATATTTGTCGTAATTAAAGCATTATAAATTTTAATTAGAATTTCTTGAGACAAATCTTCTGCATCTTGAATGTTTTTGCATCTTTTTAAAGCAAATCCAAAAATAGGTTTTAAATATCGCTTAATAATTTTTTCTGCTTCTTGTTTGTTCACTGATTACACCTCGTTGAAAGCTTTCACTTAAATAGACACAAATAGTTTAAAAAGGTTGGGTAAGAAAGTTGTTTTTCATTTTCATTTTAATAAATTTTAATTATATATAACAAGAAATTTTTTTAAAACATTTCTCATAAAATAGGCAAATAAAAAGACATAACCCCTAATAAAGTTAGATATTATGCCTTTTCAGTTTTAACGAAAAAAGCACTAACAACAATTAGTGCTTTTTTTTGGGAGGTAATTTTATTACGAATTATTTGACTTTTCTAATGATTTGTTTACGATAGACATAAAAATCATAATCAATCATGAATAAACGATATCTTTTTATAATTCGTTTTCTTGGTGGAACATTGTATTTTAATGGGAATATTGTGGATAACAAATATCTTTTTCTTTCATCAATAAACTTTGTTACTTTTGATTCAAAAAAATCAAAACAAACCATGGCACATATAGCAAAAAACAAAGTAATCATACCAATATTTGATTGAATATATAAAATAAATACTCCCGCTATAAAATTTTGATATCCGGTGTATTTCCCTATAATTTTATCCATCGTAACATCTGTTTCATAAGGAGCACTCGCTGCATTTGCATCGCCTTTGAATTGATAAGTTATTTCACCTTCATCATAATAAATGGCAACTAATCGGTGAACAATAATTTGTCCATCTGGATTATAAAAAGCATAAATATCATTGATTTTCATATCCTTTTCATTGACTTTTTCAATTCCAACCAAAGAATATTGTTTAATTTGATTAAAAAGTTGATTTTCTTTTAAATCATTATTACTTGGATGAATGGTTTCCATAGATCCAGTTTCGATAACCAAATAAGACTTACCAAAATAAGAAGTCACACCTTGATTGAGACGATTTTGTAAACCGATGATAAAGATAATCACGATGCCTATATAGATTAAGCTTATACCTACTCGAAAAAGTGTTCTTAACCAAAAATTTGCATCTTTTTTTTCTTGTATCAACATTTGATAATCGCTATAGTTTTGATTTTTCTTTTGTGTAATTTTTTGTAACTCTTCAGAGTTTTTGTCAAAATAAATATATTTTTTATATTCTTTAGCTAATTCTTTTTTAAAATTTACATCTTCAAGCCCCTTAATAATGCACTTTTTATAATAAAAATGCCATACTGAAAACAACATGATATAGGAAATAGAAAGTAAAAGAATAACAGCAATAGATACACCTAAGGAAATGCCCTCTAATTCAGAAACACTTAAAATAAGTTTCATTTTTACTTCCTCCTAACATGAAAAATATAATTTTTCATAATCCTAAAAGGATATTGCTGTAAACTTTCTAAATTGATGATTTGACCACTAACACGGTCATAAATTTCATATCCTTTTTGTTCATAATAAGAAATAATATCTCTTAAACTGACTCTCATTCCTATACCCAAATCACCATTTTTTGTATTGATAAATTCTTCATTGCCATCTAAAAGAGTATCTAAATATAAATTAGGAGCAATAAAAGAATAAGAACTTGTTGTATCATATACAATATTTGGCTTTACAAAAGTGATAGCATTATCTTCATCAGTTATAATTTCATTTTCATGAAAAATATCATGTTCATCATAAATAGCAATATAAATATTGTGTTGTCGATAGGCGAATACATCAATACTAGTTGGCTTATAAACTTTAAAATCTCCATCAACGATATTTTCATAATTAATTCTTATAGCTAATGAATAAATTCCATATCCTTTTGCCTTTTCATTTTCATTCACGTAGGGCGGATTTACTTTTTCGTTGACACGAAATAAATTTGCTAAATTATTTTCATAACCACGAACTTGTGTAATATCAATTTCTTGTGTAGGATTATTTTTATTCCGAATAATATCTTTTGACGAAGAAACTTCACTTATTTTTGTTATAAACTCTGTTTGATTATATTCTTCATATCCTGCTATACTTCCCTGCTGGCCAATATTTATTGGAATATTTAAATCATTATTTAAATCTAATTGTATCCCAAAAACAATATTTGATAATTGATAGTTTTGATCTTCAAAATAAGTATACCAATCAGTTTCATTTTCAACATTTAATCGAACGTTTTTTAAAATATAAACATTATGATTATTCACATCTCGATTAAATTGATATTCATGTGAAATTTGATTATATTCTAAGCTTTGCGAAGGTCCTCCTATTAAATGTGGTTCAAATTGTCTTTCGAATACAATATAAAAACTTCCCCATATTGCTCTAGCTAAACCCACTCTTTTTAACACTATATTTGTCGTTTGAAACGAGCAATATCTTTGAATTCCTCTATTTTTTAATAAAGCATCAATATTTATTATTTCTTCTGAAGTTATTGCATTATGATTAGGGGTTAAATACCATGTTTGATATTCTTTATAAAAAACATGGATATTATAAATTCCTGAGCCAACACGCTGTCCTTGTTCGTTAATTGTAGTTAAAGCATCTTGTTCTATAAAATTGCTTTTCCCATCATTTAATGAAAGTGTAACCCAATCATCCCAAGAATATTTAGAAAAATCAAATTTTAATTCTCCTATTAAATTTTCAAAAACAAAAGTATTATAGGAATACGCTCTAATACTAGACATATTTATTTGATTTAAGCCTTCTTGTAAATTTCTATCTTGATTAAAATAATTCGCATTTTCTTCGCTATTATTTAGTATCATTCGAAATGCATCATTTGATGATTCCAACTGCACAGAATCATAATAGTCTTTCCCTGTTGTATAAATTGGAAAAACATAAACATCTAATGTATTACTATCCGAATTTTTTTGTGGATAATTATTATCTTTATACATATCATTAAACAATGATTCTAAAGATAGATTAAAGTACATTAAATTCACACTACTATTTCCATAAGGAAAATTCCCAGCAACTGTATTTGTATTCGTATTAATCCCTATATAATTTCCTATCGAATAATCTAAACTCCAGCCATTAAATGTTAAGTCAAAATTGTGGCTATCTTGTAGAATCGTTGTAGGCGTACCTATTGTGCTATAAATATCAGAAACTTTAATTTCAGTAACATTTTCTAAAACTTTATAATAGCTTCCATCAGAAAATTGTCCATATCTTAAATCTAAACTTGTTCCATAATAGTATTGATTTGGCCCTGTGTTTTGAGAATTTCTTCCAGGATTAAAGTCACTTTGTGCAAAAAAATAAACGTTATATTTTTGTCCAGAAGGTTGTGGATCATTGATTTCACCTAAAATATAATTGTCCCGCATATCATCAACATAAACACTTGCATTTTGAGAGGTTTTTGATTCTTCAGAATCAAAAACAAATGTAGCATACCCAATTCCTGTAGACACAATCAAAAGAAAAGATAAGAAAAAAATTATTTTTTTCATATTTTTTCCTCCTCAAACTGAACAGTAAATTCGATATTGATATCACATAAATAACCATTATTAAACGCATTATTGATTGCATGAATCATTTCACTATATTGTTGAGATGTTTCTGGCTCCATTCCTTCTTTATAACAAAATTGAGGAGAAATGGAAATTTCAAAGGAATCTAAATCCTTTAAAATGATCTCTTGATTAAAAAAAGTGTATGTAGAAGTTGGTTGATTATAAGAAACATAATCTTTGAGTTCTACATACTCGGATAATGCATTGTTAGATATGATCATTGTTCCAGTTAATGTAGCTTTGACATTTTCTGATATATAAAAATCTGTGTATAGTAAATCAATTGAAGGAACAAAATAAATTCCTTCATCTTCTTGAGAAAACTCTCCATTTTTTTGTTCTAAAATGAGACGATATTCCAAAAAGTTCTCATTTGGAATGACACTTAATTTCCCTTCTTTTGCTCCTGCAGCAACTTGAACTGTAGCAACACCTGTTGCTTGTGTTTCTAAAACATCATTAAATTGCCACAAAGCAAAACCAGAACCGATAATGCAAAAAGAGCAAAGAAAGGGAGCTATAGTTACCCATAGACTCATCTTTCTTGCCATCTTTATTATTCTCCTTCGACTGCTGTAACAGTTACTGTAATTGTCAAATCCAAGTCCGACAAAGCAGTAGAATAATCATGACCTGCTCCGCCATTTAAAGCATCAATCATTGCTTTATATTCTTGTGCTGTTTCTGGCTTATCTTTATAAATTAATGCAGGAAAATCTACGGTTTGATTCGTTTGAACACCTTCAGATGCATTGAAACTACCAGTCGTTTCTGCCAATTGAACATAGTTTAATAAAGCATCATTATCACTACTTAATGCAAAAGTATAAGTATAAGATAAAGTTTTTTCTTGCGCAAAAACAGAATTTTCGTATCCTTTATCCCCTACGTAAGTAAAAGATAATTGTCCTTCTGTTATAGTTATTCCTTTAGTTGCATCAGTAGCATTTTCTCTTCCACCTTGATCTAAAGTAAATGTAAATGTTTCATGGTTAATTGTTAAAACTCCTGTATCAATTAAACCTTCTACAGTCCCAGTCCCTTCTGTCAATTTTGATACAGTTGCTTCATTAAAATACCATGCACTAAAACCACTTCCAACGATTACTGCTCCACCAATTACTGGAAGCAATAAGGCATATAATTTTCTATTCATATTTTTGTCTCCCCCTTTAAGATATGTACGTTTATGCTACATAAAAGATGAAAAAATTACAATCTTTCGTAACCAATTGTGACAAAAAAATAAATCTCATAAATTTATTAAAAAATAATATTTTATCGATTAAAACATATTTTTTATTTAAAAAATCGAAAAAAATATTTTTTTTTGAATTTGTCGAAAAATGTGGCATTTTCAAAAAAATTTTATGTTTTATTGCTATTATAAATATTAAAATATCAAAATGATGCTCAATCATTATTTATTTTTATTTCAAAAAATGTGCATAAAAAATAAAAAGATGAGGAATCTAACCTCATCACTAACCACTGAATTCTCACAGCGTTAGTAAGTGAAAAACTTACATTTATAATATGTGTCTTTTCGTTTTAAAAATCAACTAGAAGAGATGACAACAAATATTTTATCCAGTAAAAAAGGACGCTTATAAAAAAAATAAAAAATAAAAGTCCTAATTTTAGGACTTTTTATGTCAAATGGTGCCAATACGGTGAATCGAACACCGAACTAATCCTTACCATGGATTTGTTATGCCATTTAACTATATTGGCAGGCAAATATTATTTTACCCATATTTGCCCGTTTTGTCAAAACTTATATGAAATTTTCTTGCATAAATGTACGAATTCTATTGATGGTTTCATCATTTAGTGTAATTTTACCACTTTCTTGTTTGCTCATTCGATTAATTCTTCTTTTACAAATTGATCGGATTGCATCTAGTTTTAAATAAGAATGTGCATTCGAATGATTGTCTATATTTAAAGATTCAATGACTCCCAAATCTAAAGATAATTTTGAACCTTGGATGGGTTTACTAGATAAAGGGATTACAATGACATTTCCTAAATCAATTGCCCAAACGACAGCATAATGTCCTTTTTTATTTCGATCGGACAATTCTGTCCCCACATTAATGCCAAATTCAACCCATACAACATCTCCCTTTTGCAAGTCATCGGGTTGAGGACAATAACTACTTTTTTGTGATGTTTGTTTTAAATAAGTAGCTTTTCTTTCAAACCAATCTACAAATTCTAAAGCTACTTCAGAATCAATACTTGCTAATTTTTTTTCAATATTTCTAGTAATCTTTAAAAATTTTTGTTTTGCTTTCAGATCGCTTTGAAACTTCAAACAAACATCACCTTCTTATTTTAAACTTGAGCTTCTCCTTCTATATCATATGCATAGGCTTTTGTGATTTTTACAAGAACTTCATCACCAATAAAAAGTTTTTTCTTGCTTTTAATAATCACTTTGCCATCGACATCATCAGGAGCATAAACATAACTGCGACCATAATAATTATTACCATCATAGTCTTCAATTAAAACAAGATGTGTTTGATTTATACGATTTTGATTTTTTTTGAGTGAAATTTTTTGTTGTAAAAGTAATAGTTCTTTTTTTCTTTGATTAGCAATTCTTTTAGGAATTTTATTTTTGAGTTCATATGCTTTGGTGTTTTCTTCATTAGAATAAGTGAATATACCCACATGATCGAATTCCACTTCTTTTAAGAATTCTTGGATGTCCAAAAAGTCTTGTTCCGTTTCATTTGGGAATCCGACAATAATTGTCGTTCTTAAAATAGCTTGAGGAATTTCTTTTTTTATTTTTTGAATGACATCTAAATAAATTTTTCTATTTCCCGTTCGATTCATTGCTTTTAATAAAACATCACTACTATGTTGAATAGGAATATCAAAATAAGGAAAAATGTTATCGTATTTTTTAAAAATTTGAATCAATCTATCGGTAATTCGATCAGGATATAAATATAATAATCGAATATAAACATTTGGATTGATTTGTGCTATTTCTTCTAATAAATCTTCTAAGAAATAATTTGTATACAAATCTTTACCATAACGGGTTGTATCTTGAGCAATGATAACAAGTTCTTTTATACCCATATTAATTAAATGATGTGCTTCTTTTAAAATATTTTCTTTTGGATAACTATAATAAGGTCCACGAATCAAAGGAATGGCACAATAGGCACAACAATTGGAACATCCTTCGCCAATTTTTAAATAAGCATAAGGTAAATAAGAGGTCAAAACGCGATCATTGATATCCCAAGTTGTTGATAATTTTGAATGCAAAAGTTGATTTAAAAGATGACCGATTTGTTCATATTCATCAACACCAATAATTAAATCAATTTCTGGAATTTCTTTTTGTAATTCTTCTTTATATCGTTTGGCAAGACATCCAATTACAATTAAATAAGTCGATTCTTTCTTTTGTTGTATAGCTTCTAATATTGTTTGAATGGATTCTTTTTTAGCATCATTAATAAATCCGCAAGTATTAATGAAAAGCGCATCTGCCTCTTGAATTTGTCCAACAATTTCATGCCCATCTTTTTTTAACATCCCTAAAATCCATTCACTATCGACAAGATTTTTTGCACATCCTAGTGAAATCATTCCAATTTTCATACAAATCTTCCTTTATTTTAATAAATCATCTAATTCTTGAATGATTTGCATCGTTTCTTCATAGGTTTCAACCCTTGCTCCAGAGGCATTGGCATGTCCGCCACCATGATGCCTTTCAGCTACCATATTGATAGGAATTTTACGACTACGAATACTAACCATCCAAATATTTTTTTCAGCATCTTCTGTAAAACTAACCCAGATTCTAGATTCTTTATACCCAGAAAACAAATTGACATAAGCTTTCATTTTTTCTCTTTCAACACCTAATTTTTCTAAAGCTTTTTTATCTGTATGGGTATAAATGACTCCATGTTTTGAAATTTGATAATGATTATATAAATATTTTAAAATTTTAATATCTTCTAAATTTTTAGTATACATTTTTTCATAAATATCGGTAAAATCAATTCCTGTGTGAATCAATTGTGCTGCAATTTCAAAAGATCTTTGACTAGTAGAACTATATTGAAAACGTCCATTATCTCCAACAAGACCACTATATAAATAATAGGCTGCTTCTTGATTCATTTTGTATTTTTTAAAACTGAGTAACATTTCTGCAATTAATTCACAAGCTGCACTATAATCTGTTTTAACGATTTCTATATTCCCAAAAGATTCCACAAAAATGTGATGATCGATTTTAATGGTATAACTAGCATTTTGAATGATTTCTTTTCCATCAATGCGATCAAAATTAGCGACATCTAATATAAAAACTAAATAGTCTTTAGGTTGCTTTAATAAAATATCTGTTTTTGGATATAAGGAATTATCTTCGCTAAAATATTTGTGATTTTCACCTAGAGCATAAACCTTTTTAGTAGGAAAATGATGTAAAATCCAAGATTTTAAACCAAATTGACTTCCTGATGCATCAAAATCAGGCATTTCATGGCGGAGAATAATAATCGTATCATATTTTTTAATTGCTTTTAAAATAGAAGCATATCTTTTATCCGTTTTGTTGCACCAATTCATAGGTATCTCTCGCAATCATTAATTCTTCATTTGTAGGGATAATATAGACTTTCACTTTTGAATTCTTTGTTGAAATTAATTGACCATGTTTAACATCTATTGCTTGACTTTCATCTACTTCAATGCCTAATGCTTCAGAAATTATAGGCAATAAACGACTTCTTGTACTTTTTGAATTTTCACCAACTCCTGCTGTAAAAACTAAAGCATCACATCCACCTAATTCAACAAAATATGAACCGATAAATTGTGCTACTCTTGTACAATATAATTTTTGTGCTAATAGGGATTGATGTTCATCAGCTGCAATTCCTTTATCAATATCACGCATATCACTAGAACGGCCTGAAACGCCAAGTAATCCAGATTCTTTATTTAAAATATGATTCATTTGAGCTGGAGTTAAATTTTCTTTTTCCATCATATAAAGGATTGCTGAAGGATCAACATCACCACAACGAGTTCCCATCATAATTCCACCTAAAGGTGTAAAGCCCATGGATGTATCAATACATTTCCCATTTTTAATGGCACAAAGAGAAGCGCCAGATCCTAAATGGCAAGAAATTAATTTATATTCTTTTGTACCAAGCAATTCTTCAACGACAGAAGCAATATATTTATGAGAAGTTCCATGTGCTCCATAACGACGAATCGCATAATCTTTATAATAATGATAGGGAATTGGAAAAATATAGTTTTGTTCTTCCATGGTTTGATGGAATGCCGTATCAAAAACAACGGTATGAATGACATTCGGTAATAATTCATGGAAAGCTTTATAGCCTTCTAAATTTGCTTTATTATGTAAAGGAGCAAATTGAGCCAAATAATCAATTTTTTCCACTACTTCAGGGGTAACCACAACTGTTTTATCAAAAAATTCTCCCCCTTGAACAACACGATGGCCCACACCTTTAATTTCATCTAAATTTTTTACAATCCCCATTTCCAATACTGTTTTTAAAACCAATTGAACAGCATCTTTTTGAGTTTTTACCGGTAAAATTGTTTTTTGTGTATGGTTTTCAAAAGTAATAGAAAAAATGGAATCATCAAACCCAATTCTTTCTACTTGTCCAACAGTAATCACTTCTTCTTCAGGCATTTCAATAATTTGAAATTTTAAGGATGAACTGCCTGCATTTACAGCAAATATTTTTTTCATTTTTAATCCTCCAACTATAAAAAAATAACAATAGTATTGTACTATTGTTGTTTTAAAAAGTCAAAAGCCTCTTTTAAGGGAAGATCCAAATAAAATCCTGTCAAATCTTCCTGATTCAAAATTTTAATTTTTCCTCGATATTTTTCTACAATTTTTTGAACAACACTTAGTCCCATTCCACTACCGGCCATTTCATCACGAACCGATTTTGTCGTCACTTGATTTAAAAAAACAACTTCTTCTAAAGAATTAAAAGATTGCGTTTTATTTTTTGCTTCTTTTAATAATTGAAAATAATCAATCGTTAACCCATCATTGGTAATTTTTAATTTTAAATGAGAAGATGTCATCGTCCCATTCATTTTAATAATCATTTTTTTATGAAAATAACCATGAGCAATTGCATTTTTTAAAATTTGATAGGTTAATTGATAAACATCTTTTGCAACACTTTGATGTATTTTCCCTTCACTTGCAATGACAATAATTTGAATATCTTTTCCTTCCATTTGATTTTGCTTGTCCATTTCTTGTTTAATAGAACATAACAACTCATTTAAATCAATATATTGAAATTGTTCATTATCATGGGGTACTTTTTCTAAAACAAGTGTTAAAGCTTGTTCAACCTTTAAATTCGAATAATATATCTCATCTTTATTGGTGGGATGTTTAATTAATTGAAGATAATAACTTTCTAATTCATGTACCTTTTGCATCTCTTTATTGTATTTTAAAAATCCTAATGTTCCTTTAATCGTATGAATTAATCGAAAACTTTCTTCTAAAATATCATCCACTTCCATTTGAGATAGATTATCTTCATCTGATAAAAGTTGATTTAACATTTTTAATCGTTGGTAATCCTTGAATAAACATTCAATAAAAAAAGAATCTGCTACCATAATCTGTTCTCCCTTTCAGCAGATTCTATTTTAATAATATTTTTAAAAACTGAACCTATAAACCTGTTAAAATAATAAATATTTCATCGACAAAGAGGGTTATTTTTGGAGTTTTTGTCTAATGTTGTAATTTATTGTATTCACAAGCAATTCTTGCACCAATTTTAGCATTATTATAAATTAAAGCGATATTTGCTTTTAAACTTTCACCTTTTGTTTTTAAGACAATGTTTTGTAATAAAAATGGTGTGACCTCTTTTCCTTTAATCCCCTTTGCGTTAGCTTCCTTTAAAGCTTGATCAATGTATTCATTAATCACTGCGTTAGGAATTGCATCTTTTGCAGGAATTGGATTAGAAATTAAAATTCCCCCTGAAATATTTAATTTTCTTTTAGCATGAATCACTTGAGCGATTTCTTTTTCATCTTTCATTGCTGCATCAATTTTTAGTCCACTAGAAACACTATAAAAAGCAGCTAATTCATCACTTTGATAGCCGATAACCGGCACACCAAAAGTCTCTAAATATTCCAAAGTTAATGGCAAATCTAAAATGGCTTTTGCTCCTGCACAAACGACACTTACATTTGTAGAAGCTAATTCTTGTAAATCCGCACTAATATCAAATGTTTGTTGCGCATTTTTATGAACACCACCAATACCACCCGTTACAAAAATTTCAATGTTGGCTTTAGATGCAAAAAACATGGTTGTTGCAACAGTTGTTGCACCCCATAATTTTTGGGCCATAATAATGGGCAAGTCTCTTTTACTTGCTTTAACAATTCCTTTTCTTTGTCCAAATTGTTCAATTTGTTCTTTTGTCATTCCAATAATGGCAACCCCATCTATAATGCCAATGGTTGCAGGAACCGCTCCGTTTTCTAAAACAATTCTTTCAACTTCTAAAGCCGTTTTAACATTTTCAGGATAAGGCATTCCATGTGAAATAATGGTTGATTCTAAAGCAACAACAGGTTTCTTTTCTTGAAGTGCTTTTTGAACAACAGGATTAATTTGTATCAACATTTTTATGAACCTTCTTTCTATTTTTATTTTAACGGATTGTTAAAAAAATAGAAATAGATAAAAGATTGATTTTTTTTAAAAATAGGCTATAATAGAAAATGAATTGGAGGAATGAAAAATGGCAAAAGTTAGAGTTGAAGATACTTGTATCGGTTGCGGAATGTGTGTTAGTTTAGCATCTGCAGTATTTGCATTTGATGCATCAGGTGAAAAAGCAGAAGTAATCAGTGATGAAGTAGATAGTTCAGTTGAAGAAGCTGCTGCTAGTTGCCCTGTTTCTGCAATTGTTATTGAATAGAAGTTTCGTTATATTCTAAATAAGTTAAAAAAACGGTCGAAAAAGATCGTTTTTTAATTTTATTTTAACTTTTTTTGAATAAAATATAATTTTTTAGTGAAATAAATTTGCTTGCTTTTTGATACTTTTTGTATTATTCTTATAAATGGAAGTTAAAAAGTGTATGAAAGGGGAAATACAAAATGAAACTTAAACTTTCAAATATTTTGCAAATTGTTGCAGCTTTTTTTGCCGTTTTAGCGATTGTATGTTTATTTTTACCAGGAGTTAGTCAAAAAGTTTCAGAAATGGGCGCAACTGCCACAATAAGCATTTCATTAATTGGATTAGTATTTGGTGGTGGACCTTTAAAAATGACATTTTCTGGAGGCGGAGAAAGCGCCAATAGATCTACAGACTATAAAGGTTGCATGAGTATTTTTGGTTTATTAGCTTTTATTTTATTAGTTGTTGCTATCGTTTTAGCTATCGTTGCTATTGTGATGAAAAAATCAAATTTACTAATTCCTGCTGGTGCCGTTGCTGTTGTTGCTGGACTTTGTGTTTTATTAGTTATGGTTGCTGGAACAGATTCTGAAGGAACTGCTTTTAAAGATATAATGGATCTATATAATTTTAAACTTGGTATTGGATCCATCTTATTTGCAGTAAGTGCTATCCTTGGTGGCGGATTACTCGTTGCTTCTAAAGTAATGGATACAAAATAAGTTTTATTATTATATGATGAAAACCGCATGTATAAAATGCGGTTTTTTTGTTGCCAAAAAAATGAATACAACTGGAAACAAAACAATTTGTTAAAGGCAATAAAACAAAACAAATAAAAGTTATAATAATTTAAAAGCCTATTAACACATCATCGTTAATAGGCTTTTTTACTTTTAACATTTTTACTTTTTAATTAAAATTGTTGAAATATTTTTTTAACACTATAAACAATTCCTACTATGCCAATCACTATAAATGCAAAAACATCAAAAAAATCGTTTAAAATTGATTCTATTGTTCCTGGTGATATTTGTGAAGCGGATGCAATTAAAATAAAAGCACTTAAAATTAAAACTAAAAAAGAAATTAATAAAGCAAGTTTTTTCTCCATTTTGTTCTCTCCTTTCAAATCATTCCATTGCTAAAATCCCAAATTCGACCATTTGAAGGACGAACCATTAAATCTAAAGAGTGTTCCGCTTCTTTTGCCGGCAACATAATACCACCAAAGTTTGGAATATATATTGCAAACACTATTTTATAATCAATTTTTAATCGCACATCCCCAAATATCATATTATTCCCTGTTTTGCCAATCTCATACATATAATTTGATTCTTGATCAAAACTAAAATTACCTTTTGTATTAATTTTATATGACCATTGTGCTTCCTTTAAGTTTGGAGCTAATTGTGCACTCACTTGTGGTTCTGTTGTTGTAATGGATTTAGAATAGCCATAACTAATATTTCCACCAATACTAAACCCATCTTTTGTAGATAAACCATAAGAAACTCCTTGTTGAGTAGAAGAAGATATTGTAACAGTTATAGGATTATTCACTGGCCAGTAATCTTTAAAATAAGGAGTCGCTCCATAGCGAATTCCATTAATTTCATCATTTCTATCATAAGCTTGTTCTAAAGTTACATGTGTGTAGCCAGAAGAAATAAACATATTTATATAATTTTCTAAGTCCACATTATAATCATTACTTGCTTCAACT
>HF998010.1:100859-108257 GCA_000433015.1 Firmicutes bacterium CAG:631 | reverse complement strand
AAGCACATAAAAATTTTTTCATTTTGTTCTCCTTTGGCTATTGCTTTTTTAAATTCAACTTTAAAAACAAAACAGATGACAAACCACCCTCATATTACCCCCCCTAATAATAAAAGTATTTCTAATTTTAGTATAAGATAAAACGGGTAATAAAGCAACAAGAACAGGAAAAGTGATTGTTAACAAAGTCAATTTTTAAAAATTTATGCAAAAAAATATATAAAAGAAAACCTCACATTTTTTAATGTGAGGTTTGTTTACAATTTGAAGAGAAAATCCATTTTCTTTTAAAATTTTTGTAATAAATTTGATATTCGTTTATAAACCAAAAATGTAATAATAGCCACAAGAACCGATAAAATCGCATTAAATGGTAATACATTTGCAAACAAATAGGTATTCATAAAAGATTGATCATTTGTTGGCAAATCATACAAAGGAGCCAATACAAAGGCATTCATCAGCATTGCTGTAACAATCCAACAAATGGTACCAACAATTAAAGCAACAATCGCTCCCTTTTTTGTTTTATATTTTTGATAAATCATCGATGAAACACCAACCGCAACAACACCAATTGCTAAATCAGCTAATTCACCAACAACACCTGTATCTGACATTGGAATTTTAATTAAAAATCGAATAACAACAACGAGCAATCCCCCAACAGGGTGTAAAGCAAATCCAGCAATATAAGCGGGTAGATTTGAAAACTGAACCTTTAAAAAAGGAACAAAAAACGGCAATGGAAAACTAATAAAATATAACACAATGGATAAAGCAGCAAACATGGCTACTTTAACAAAAAATGATACGGCTTTTTTTTGCATCATAACACTCCCTTAAAAATAAAAAAACACCGCATCAGGGGTGATAAAAAAACATCTTCTTTTATCCAGACTTTAACTGTCGGCACTAGAATCTAACTAGTTCTGCTTTCGCTCGTGGGCTTTACCACCGATTAGGAATTTCACCTGACCCTGAAGATAAAAATATTATATACTTTTATCATAAGAATGTACATATTTTTCATTAAAAAAGAATACATTGCATTGAGGTGTTATAATGGATAACAAACAAGATCTTACCAATAACTATGGTCGACCAGTTGAAAACGATACGAGTTCTTTAACCATTGGAGAATTTGGACCAACTTTAATTATTGATACACAATTGACACAAAAACTAGCACATTTGGATCATGAACGAATTCCTGAACGAGTTGCCTTTGCTAGAGGTGCTGGTGCCTATGGCGTTTTTGAAACAACAAAAAGTATGAAAAATTATACTAAAGCTGATTTTTTACAAAAAGAAGGCGCACAAACAAAAGTTTTCGTTCGCTTTTCAACTTTTGTTTTATCAAAGGGGTCTTCTGAAGTCGTAAGAGATATCCGAGGATTTCATATCAAGTTTTATACTAATTCAGGAAATTATGATTTAGTTAATATTCATTTACCTGTTTTTTATGTTCGTGATGCAATGAAAGTACCAGACTTATTACATGCTTTAAAGCCATCTCCTGTAACGAATTTAATTCTTCCTGAAAGAACATGGCAATATTTTTCTAAACTTCCTGAAACCTTAAATGCCATTACTTATCTTTATGGAAAATATGGCATTCCTGCAAATTATATTCAAATGGAAGGCCATTCTGTTTGTGTTTATAAATGGTTAAATGAAGATGGAGATGTTTTTTATGTAAAATATCATTTTCTTCCACAAAAAGGAGCAGCCTATTTAACCAAACAGCAAGCCCAAGAAATACAAAAAAATACATCTGCCTCTGCAACTAACAATTTATATTCAAATCTTTCCAATAAAAATTATCCAAAATGGGATGTATATGTACAAATTTTAGAAGAAAGAAATTTAGATACTTTCCCATTTCATCCTTTAGATACGACAAAAATATGGGATGAAAAAGTATTACCACTGCAAAAGATTGGAACACTAACTTTAAATGAAATTCCAGATAACTTTTTTGAATATAGCGAACAAGTGGCTTTTGACCCTGGATCTTTTGTTGCCGGTATAGAGGCTTCTGAAAGCAAATTATTGCAAGGTTTAATGTTTGCTTATCCTGATGCGAATCGTTATCGACTAGGTATTAATTATCCTTTTTTAAAGGTCAATCGTCCTTTAGATGGCATTCATAATTATCAACAAAATGGTCAAATGGATATTCGCAATCAAAAAGGAGAAATCAATTTCTTTCCGAATCAAGAAAGTAACTCTTTAAAAGAAAATACAAGTAATCATTATAGTGAAGGAAAATATTTTATTAAAGGAGTTGTCATTTCTCGATTTAAGAATGAATACAATGATAATTTTGAACAAGCTGGTGATTTGTATCGTTCTTATAGCGAACAAGAAAAAACTACCTTAATTGATAATTTAGTTAATGCATTACAAGGAGTTTCTCGACCCGTCTTAGAACAAGAAATTTATTATTTTTATAAAGCCGATCCTGATTATGGAAAAAGAGTAGCCGATCGTTTTAATCTTAATTTAAAAAATATTGTATTAAAATACGATCAATCTTTATAAGACAATGCAAAAATCATTGTCTTTTTTCTTTTCTAATGATGAAAAAAGTACTACAATACTATTGGTGATAGATGATGAACGAAACCATAGTAGCATTAAGTAGTGGAACGATGAAAGCGGCAATCGCCATTATTCGTTTAAGTGGCAGTCAATCTTTTGAGATTTTATCTGCAATTTTTTCCAATCAAAAACAATATGAACATCAAAAAATTTATTATGGCTATATTATGGACCAACAAGAAGTTGTTGATGAAGTCATGGTTTCTTGTTTTTTGGCTCCTCACTCCTTTACTTGTGAAAATATGGTTGAAATTAATTGTCATGGAAATCCATATATTATTCAACACATCATTGCTTTATGTATCCAACATGGAGCACGTTTAGCAGAACGTGGCGAATTTACTAAAAGAGCCTTTTTAAATGGTCGAATTGATTTGGTCAAGGCCGAATCCATTAATGATTTAATTATGGCATCCAATAAACAAGCCGTACAACTTGCATTAAGTGGTTTAAAAGGATTAACTTCAAAATATGTTGTTGATTTAAGTGAACAATTATTAGATGTCATGGGTACAATTGAAGTGAACATTGATTATCCTGAATATGATGATGTTGAAGAATTAACCCATCAAACCATTTTACCCAAAATCAATCAATTTTTAACATTACTAGAAAAAGTCATTGCAGATACAAAAAGAGGGCAAACCATTAAAGAAGGAATCAAAACCGTTATTCTTGGAAAACCAAATGTCGGAAAATCAAGTCTTTTGAATGCTTTATTAAAAGAAGATAAAGCCATTGTTACCGATATTGCAGGAACCACTCGAGATATCGTAGAAGGATATATCGATATGGATGGGATTACTTTAAATTTAATTGATACGGCTGGCATTCATCAAGGTATCGATAAAATCGAAAAAATTGGCATTCAAAAATCCATCGAGGCTTTAAAACAAGCAGAACTTGTTTTACTCGTTTTTGATGCTTCTTCACCTTTAGATGAACAAGATAAAGCTTTATTAGAATTAACCAAAAACCAACCTCGAATTATTGTTTTAAATAAAGGAGATTTAAAACAAACAATTCAATTAGAAAACGCCGTCGTCATTTCTGCCAAAAATCACGAATTGCAACCATTAGAAGAAAAAATTCATCAAATGTTTCATGAATTAGAATATAACCATGACCCATTATTATTTAACGCTAGACAACTTGGACTTTTAAATCAAGCAAAACAACATTTACTAGAAGCACAAAGACAAAGTTTACAACATCAAGTCATTGATCTTATCTACATTGATATTGAACAAGCTTATAAATGTATTCTTGAAATCCTTGGAAAAAATCCTCATTTAGATTTATTAGACCACATTTTTTCTAAGTTTTGTTTGGGGAAATAAAAAATGAATATTTTTAATACACATACGCATTTAAATGATCCTAGTGTTTCATCTGTTTCTGATCTTGTTTTGCAAGCAAAAGAATATGAAGTTAGCCATTTAGCAGTCGTTGGAAGCGACTTATCCACTTCTCAAAAAGCCATTGATATTGCTATGCAATATGAAAATATTTATGCCATTTGTGGTATCCATCCTTCTGATTTAGATTCATTTTGTGATGATTATGATACATTAATTCAACTCATTGAACACAAAAAGACTGTAGGAATTGGTGAAATTGGATTAGATTATCATTATGATACACCATCTAAAGAAAAACAAATCCATTATTTTGAGTCGTTTTTAAAATTAGCCACTCAATATCAAAAACCGGTGATTATTCATTGCCGTGATGCTTATTTAGATACTTTTCAATTACTAGAAAAATACCACAAACAATTAGATGGTATCATCTTACATTGCTATTCTGGAAGTGTTGAAATGATGCAACGTTTTTTAAAACTAGGTTGTTATATTTCTATTTCTGGAGTAGTCACTTTTAAAAATGCCAAAGAAATCAAAAAAGTGGCAGAAGTTGTACCTTTAGATCGTTTACTTGTTGAAACTGATGATCCTTATTTAACTCCTGTTCCATTTAGAGGAAAACCAAATTGTCCAGCCTATGTCTATTTTGTTTTAAAAGAAATTGCACAAATTAAAAACATAGACATACAAGAATTAGCTCAAATTACTTTTCAAAATGCATTGCGGGTGTTTCATTTATGATTCAGATTCAAGATGTCATCATTGTGGAAGGATTAAGCGATAAAAACTATCTATCCACCTTTATTCAAGCGGATATTTTAACTTGTAATGGTTCAGCAATGGATGGGTTTTCCATGGATTATTTAAAAGAACTTTCAAAACATCGAAATCTGATTATATTAACGGATCCTGACTATCCCGGAGAAAAAATTCGTAATACCATTGCTCAACAAATTCCTAATTGCAAGCATGCTTTTATTGATAAAAAAAGAGCCATTAAAAAAAATAAAGTGGGCGTTGCTGAATGTGATAAAGAAGAAATTTTACATGCTTTAAAACATGCTTTAACCCCAACTTCGAATCCAATTCATCCTTTATTAACACCAAAGGATTTATTTGATTTACACTTGCTTGGGCCTGAAAGTAAATTAAACAGAGAAAAAATAAGTCTTTACTTTCACTTGGGTTACTGTAACGGAAAAACTTTTTTAAAAAGATTAAATTTATTAAATTTAACAAAAAAAGAAATAGAGGTGGTTTTAAATCATGATTAGTTCTAAAAAATATGTCGATGAAACCTTAAAAAAATATCAAATTCAAGCAAAACCATCTTTAGGTCAAAATTTTTTAGTCGAAGAAAAAATTGTAGATACAATGATTCATCAATTAAACTTAAATTCTCAATCCATTGTTTTAGAAATAGGGCCAGGTCTTGGCGCCCTAACTGAAAAGTTAGTTGCATTAGCTAAACATGTTTATGCTATCGAAATCGATAATCGAATGTGTACCATTTTAAAAGAAACGCTCGGTCAACACACTAATTTAACTATTATTCATCATGATTTTTTAAAATTTGATTTTACAACTTGGTTAAAAAATATAGATACGAGCCATTTGTCTATCGTTTCTAATTTACCCTATTATGTAACTAGTGCTATTTTAAATAAATTAATTTTTAATGCTATTCCTTTTTCGTCTTTAATGGTCATGATGCAAAAAGAAGTAGGAAAAAAATTAATGAATCCTCAATTAAAAGAAAAAAGCCCTCTTCATGTCATTTTGGATTATCAATATAACTTAAGTATAGTCGAATATGTCAGCAAAAATGCTTATTTGCCACGACCCAATATTGATTCTATTGTTTTAAAAATAACACCTAAAACACCAAAAATAAAAGTTCATAATGAAATGTTTTTTTACCAATTAATTAAGCATCTATTTCAAGAAAGAAGAAAAACGCTTGTAAATAATTTACAAGCCTACTTTCCTACTAAAGAAGAGACAATCCTTTTTTTAAATCAACGAAATATCACCTGTGAAAAAAGAATTGAACAATTATCATTAGATGAAATCATTGAAATTTGCAATCATCTTTGTTAATTGCCCATTTCTTTTTTTTATTTTCGCATATCTTGAATTAGGTGATGGACATGAAAGTTGGAGATTATGTAACTAGAAAAAAATATAACCACGATATTATTTTTAGAATTATAAAAATTGAGGATAATAAAGTTTTTTTGCATGGAGAAATGTTTCGTTTAATAGCCGACACCTCTATAGATGATTTAGAACCTTATTCTTCTCCAGTTGATGAAAAAGAAATCAAAGTTTTAATTGATCAAGATAATAGTATGATTAAAGGGAAAATATTACATGTTGATGGAGATAAAACCTATTTAGAAAAATGTATGAATTTTTATAAAGAATATACAACCCCTGTTGTAGGATGTCATTTACAAGAAGATAAAATGAAAGAAAATATCATTCCTTTATTAAAAAAACATCAACCGGATATTCTTATTATTACGGGTCATGATTCATTTAGTTTTAAAAGAGAAAATGAGCATGAAGGATATAAGAATTCTCATCATTTTATTGAAACTGTTAAACAAGCTAGACTGTACCAACCCAATAAAGATGCACTCATCATTATTGCCGGTGCGTGTCAATCCAATTATGAAGGATTAATTAAAAGTGGGGCAAATTTTGCAAGTTCACCGACAAAAATCAACATTCATGCACTCGATCCTGCTTGTATTGCGGTTTCCATTGCAAATACCCATGTCAATCAATATGTAGAAGTAGAAAAAGTTTTAAAAGATACCGTTTCGAAAGGAAAAGGAATGGGCGGAATTGATAGCAAAGGGGTTGCAAGAAAAATTTATTCGACAAAATAAAACAAGCCCATCTTGCTGGCATTAAAAATATTTATAGATATTTTATAATAATCATGCTATAATATCTTTTGTAAAACTATTTTTACACGTTTTACTAAAGGAGATACAAATGGAAAAATATCAAAAAATGATTAAAGACGTTTCAATTACTTTTGATGTTTTAATTATTGCATTTTTATTATAAGTGATGCTCAAATAAATAAAAAAGATAAATTTGAGTAACTTTTTGTATTAGTAAAATCAAATATAAGAAGATAATATAAGGATATTAAAAATGAAAGAACAAGAACAAGAGCAAGAAATAGAATTAATAAAATATAATAAAGCATCCTGGACCAAAAGTTTTATACTTGGAATTTTTTTGGGCCTTGGAGTAATTATTCCAGGAATTAGTGGTTCTACTATCGCCATTATTTTTGGTTTATACGCACAACTTTTATTTGCGTTTGGAAATATTTTAAAAAAATTTAAGAAATGTGTTCGTTTTCTACTACCTATTTTTTTAGGAATGATTGTCGGCGTTGCCGTCG
>HF998010.1:23110-100836 GCA_000433015.1 Firmicutes bacterium CAG:631 | reverse complement strand
GTCGGCGTTGCCGTCGGTTTTTTACTTATTAAAAAATTACTAGATATTCTTCCTTTTGCAATGATTGGACTATTTGCCGGATTAATGTGTGGGGCTTTCCCTGCTGTAAAAGAAAAAGTTCAAAATATTCAATTAAGCAAAAAACATTATCTTTTAATTGGTATTGGTATTCTTATTCCTCTTATAATTAGTGCTATTTCTATTATTTTTGGAAATAACGATACAACAGCAATTGATCTTAGTCAAAAACCAACAGTGGGTATGATTCTTTTAGGCCTTCCCGTTGGTTATATCATTGCTATCACACAAGTCGTCCCAGGATTAAGTGCTACAGCATTTTTGATGGTAATCGGCTGGTTTAAATTTTTATTTAATACAATTAGTTTAACTTATTGGCAAGCACAACCCATCATTTTTCTATTATATGGAACAATGATTATCGGATTTATCATTGGAATTATTACATTTTCAAAATTATTGACACATCTTTTTTCAAAGATGTATCACACGATTTACTTAATTATTATAGGCTTATCGCTAGGATCTATTCTTTCGATGTTTATTAATCCTGATACCATGTTGATTTATCAATCTTGGCACCATTCTGGAATTAATGTTTTAGATTTAACCTTAGCAATCGTTTTATTCGTACTAGGCATCATTACTTCTTATTATTTAGTGTTAAAACAAAGAAAACATGATCAAAGCGAACAAAAAGCATAATTATTTTAAAAATGAACTTACAAAGAAATCAAAATGAACAGATTTGGAGTGAATATAAACTATGTTAGGTTCTATCATACTGCAAATTGTATTAATCTTTTTTAATGCGATATTTGCGAGTGCGGAAATTGCTGTCATTTCCACCAATGAAAGGAAATTACAGAAATTAGCAAAATCGGGGGATAAAAGGGCTAATCGCCTTTTAAAATTAAAAGATCAACCCTCAAAATTTCTTTCGACCATTCAAGTCGCTATTACGCTTGCTGGATTTTTAGGTAGTGCCTTTGCTGCAGAAAATTTTGCCGGCCCTCTTGTTGATGTGTTGGTCAATACGGGTATTCCCCTGTCTAGAGGAATTCTCCATTCCATTTGCGTTGTCTTAATTACGATTATCTTAGCTTACTTTAATATTGTTTTTGGTGAATTAATTCCAAAACACATTGCGATGAAGCGAGCAGAAAAAACGGCTCTTGGTGTTTCTGGCCTTTTACGTGTAGTTTCTGTTATTTTTGCTCCAATCGTATGGTTATTAACAGCATCCACAAACGGTTTACTTCGATTAATGGGAATTAACCCTAATGATGAAGGAGAAGAAGTTACAGAAGAAGATATTGTGATGATGGCCGAGGCTGGAAGCGAAAAAGGGTCGATTGAAACCGAAGAAAACGAATTAATCAAAAATATTTTTGACTTTAAAGAACAAACTGTAGGTGAAGCTTGTACCCATAGAAAAGATGCTGATTTACTTTTTATGCAAGAAAGTGATTTAGAATGGTCACAAAAAATAAAAGAAACCCATCATACTTACTATCCAATATGTGGGAAAAACATTGATGATATTGTTGGTGTATTGAATACAAAAGATTATTTTAGATTAGAAAATACATCTCGTAAAAATGTTATGGAAAAAGCGGTCAGCCCTGCTTTATTTGTTGCTGAAACAACTCCTGCTAATATGTTATTTAGTAAAATGAAATCTACTCGAGAATATTTTGCAGTGGTTGTTGACGAGTATGGTGGTGTAAGTGGAATTATTACATTGCACGACTTAATTGAATTAATTGTTGGTGATTTAATTGAAAAAGATGAACAAGCTGATTATGAAATTATTCCATTAGAAGAAAATAAATGGCAAATTAATGGTCTTGCACCAATTGATGAAGTCGAAGAAACATTAAAGATTAAAATTCCAAAAAATGAAAATGAATATTTTGAAACTTTTAGTGGATATGTCTCTAGTTTAATTGATTCTTTACCAGAAGATGGAACAACTTTTGAAGTTTCTACAGATCAAATGAAGATTGAAGTTTTAAATATTG
The DNA here is from genome assembly GCA_000433015.1 of Firmicutes bacterium CAG:631. GTDB lineage: Bacteria > Bacillota_I > Bacilli_A > RFN20 > CAG-631 > Caccosoma > Caccosoma faecigallinarum. The sequence goes on along the minus strand of HF998010.1, from coordinate 98,794 downwards.
AAGAAAGATGTATTAACAAAGTAGTTGTCACTTTGCTTAAAGAAGAAAGCAAAGAAGAACAAGAAGATAAAGATAAGGATAAAGACAAAGATAAAGATAAAGAAAAATAAAGGTCCGAGAGGACCTTTATTTAATGAAAGAATAGGATTTACAAACATCATAATTATCTTTAACAAAATAATTTTTTGCTGCTTTATAAACTTTTTTATTTTTAGAATAAGCAAAACAAGTACTTCCACTTCCAGACATACTTACAACTTCAAAACCTAAATTTTTAAGTTTTTCAATGATTGGTTCAATATCTTTATTCAATTCACAAGCAGATTTTAACAAACTATTGGTAACATGTTTACTAAGCAATTCACTATTGCCATCCTTCATAGCTCGTTCTACTTTATTAATATTTGGATGGTCCATTGTTTCATCTTTTAAATTTTCAAAAACCTTTTGTGTTGAATTGCCACTTTTTGGTTTAATCACAAAAAGTTTTCCTTTTAATTTACATTCAAATGGTTTAACATCTTCTCCCATTTTTTTCACTCTACTTGGATAATTAATTAATTGATATGGGGCATCAGAAGAAATGGGTTTCACAAAATTAATCATTTGAACTGGCGTCATTTTCAATTTAAATTTTTTATTTAATAATTTTAAAATTGCTGCTGCATTTCCACTTCCACCGCCTAAACCAGATTGTTGTGGAATTCTTTTTTGGATATACACATCACAACCAAAATCTAATTTAAATTGTTGTTTTACTTTTTGAATAATTTTGACAACCGTATTAGTATCATCTACAGGAAGGTGATGATCATTAGAAGACAATTTGATTTCCCCAGTTTTATTAAATTTAACTTTAATTGTATCATGTAATCTTATAGATACATTAATCATATCTAATTCATGATAGCCATTAGATAAGGCTTTAACAACATTTAATGCGACATTGATTTTTGCATAACTTTTTTCTTTCATTTTACTCACCTATTTTATATTATAGCAAAAATTGTTTTTTTTACATAATAATGTTAAAATATTTTATATAGAAAAGGGTGACATTATGAGTGTTATTGGATTTATTTGTCTTGTTATATCACTACTATTTTTGTATCGTAGTATCCTATCCGCTCTCATCCTTTGCCATAAAAAATTTATTTTAGATGAACAAAATTATATTTATCTATTTTATCTTTCTTTCGTTTGTTTTGTTGTCGCCATTACTAAAAACTTGATTGTTGGCTATGTTGGTGTTGCTTTAACTCCAATTGTTTTAATCCTTTATTTTTTAATTATTAGACGAAGAATCTATTGGATTGTTGATGGTGTTCATACCAATTTGGCTAGTTATGGAAATGCTTTAATTGCTTATGATGAAAAATATAAAGATGGCTATTATTTAAAAAATCATATTAGTTTAAGAAAAGTAGAAGGAAAAATTGAAGTGATATTTGAAGATGTCAGTTTAGAAGAAAAAGAACAAATTTTAAAAATTTTTAAAGAAGTTGCCAAAAATCATGCCAATCGTTTTCAAGGAAGACAACTAATTTATTTAATTTTAAATTTACTTGTTTTTATCGTATTTTTCTCTTTGTTTTTTGTTTATTTATAAATGTTTTCATTTTCTGATTTTTTTTGTTGTGTTATAAATATATATATATTTATATTTCAAAAACTGGTATACTAAATAGAAGGAGTGATCCGCGTGCTCAAAAAAATTGTAAAAGAAAAAATGAACATTCTCGTCATTTTTTTATTCGAAATGCTCATTGGTTTAGGTCTTGCCCTTTTTATATTTTTACAAGGAATTACTAAAAAATATGATTTATTTATCTTATGTGGCTATTTGTTACTCGTTTGTTTACATAGTTTTTTCAATATTCTTCATTTTAATAAAAAAATAGAATCTTTTTTAATTCGAACAGATATTAATATTTCATCTATTTTTGGAAATGAGATGAGTTCTATTTTTGAATTTGGTAATGTTGCCATGCTAGTCTATAATGAAGAAGATGAAATTATTTGGACAAATTCTACTTCTATGTTTAAAAAATCAAGCGTTATCGGTAAAAACATTTACACGTTGATTCCAAATATGGATACGATTTTAGAAGAAAATCTAAAAAGTGATATCACAACAACCATTGACGGAAAAAAATTCTTAGTGAATATTAACAAAGGGCTACATGTCATTTATTTAAAAGATATTACCATTGAAGATATGCAACGAACTTTAATTGATGATAGTGCACCATTTATTGGATATGTCATGATAGATAATTATCAAGATACCATCACTTTATATAATGAAACAGATTTTATGGTTCATGTAACAAATATCAAAAATTTGATTATGAAATGGGCTTCAGAAAATCATCTTTTTATTCGTTCGTGTAGCGTTGATACTTTTTTAATTATGGGAGAAGAAAAAAATTATCGCAAAATTAAAGAAGAACGATTCTCTTTATTAGATGATATTCGCGTTTTAATGGAAAAAGAAGAAAACGCATTAACTGTAAGTATTGGTATTGGCAAAGGTCAATCAACAATTTTAAGATTAAGTGAACTTTCTTATCAAGCTCTCAATATGGCTTTAAGTCGGGGTGGAAACCAAGTAATTGTCAATATTTTTGGCAAACCAACCGAATATTATGGAGCAAAAAGTGAAGTTAAACAAAGTCGATCCCATGTTCGTGGTCGTGTTTTAGCGACAGCGATTGCCAATTTAATTAAAGATAGTAAAAATGTATTTATTATGGGTCATAAAGATATGGACTTTGATGCAATTGGTGCCAGTTTAGGAATGTATGCATTAGTTAAAAATTTAAACGTTCCTGCTTATATTGTTTATGAAGATAACCTCATAGAACACGAAGCTAGAAGAGCCTTTAAACAAACTTTCACGCAAACTGAAATTGCTAAAATGACCATTAGCCCAGCAAAAGCCATCAATTTAGTTGAAGAAAATTCCTTGGTTGTTGTCGTTGACACGCACCGTCCTGCTTTAACCATGCAGCCAAAGTTGTTAGAATTATGTAATAATATTTGTGTTATCGACCATCATCGGAAATCTGATTCTTATATTGAAAATCCAATTTTCTCTTATCAAGAACCACAATCTAGTTCTGCTAGTGAATTGGTCACTGAAATGTTATTTTATCAATCGGAAAAAGTAAAATTATCCATTGATATTGCTAATTTCTTGCTTGCTGGAATTTGTTTAGATACAAAATTCTTTACATCTAACACAAGTAGTAAAACATTTGAAATGAGTATGATTTTAAAAACTTATAATGCAAGCGTAGAAGAGGTCAGTGAATTCTTTAAAGAAGAATATGAAGAAAAAATGTTATTGAATAGTATCATTAATAATAGTGACCCAATTCATACAGGAATTATTGTTTCTTCAGTCAATGAAGAATATATTGTTACTAGAACGGTTTTAGCCAAGGCCGCTGAAGAAATTTTAAACACACGGGGTGTCAATGCTGCATTTGTTGTCGGCAGAACTTCTGAAAAACAAGTTAGTATCAGTGCTCGTTCTACGACATCCTTTAATGTCCAAATTATTATGGAAAAAATGGGCGGTGGGGGACATTTTAGCGCTTCTGCTACTCAAATCAGCAATGTAAGTATTCACAGTGTTATGGAACAATTAAAAGAAAATATTGATGTCTTTTTACGAGATGGAAAAATTTAAAGAAAAGGGGAAGATGCAAAATGAAAGTAATTTTATTACAAGATGTAAAAAATGTTGGAAAGAAAAACGAAGTCATTGAAGTTTCTGATGGATATGCAAATAACTTTTTAATAAAAAAAGGATTAGCAGTTGCTCAAACAAAAGGCACATTAAATGAACTTAATAAGTTAAAAGAAGAAGAAAGAAAACGGGATATACAAAATCGTGAACAAGCGATGCAATTAAAGGAAAAGTTAAAAAACATTCATCTTTTATTTGAAGAACCTGCTGGAAAAGAAGGAAAATTACACCATGCCATTACCGCCAAAATGATTGAAGAACAGTTAAAAAATCAATATGGTATCGTTATTGATAAGAAAAACATTAAAAATTTTGTTCCTTTAAAAGCGGTAGGCGAAGCAATTTTTGAAGTAGTATTATATAAAGACATAACTGCAAAAATTGAAATTGAAGTGATTGAAAAACATAACTAATATCATTAAAGGAGGAGAGTCGTCATATGGAACTCCCAAATAATTTAGATGCCGAAAAGCAAGTTTTAGCCAATATGATTTTCTCAAAAGATGCATTAATTGAGGCAGGTACACGTTTAAAACCTGAAGATTTTTACTTTGAAAAAAATCAAATTATTTTTGCAACTTTAATGAAAATTTTTAATGAAAACAAAGCAAAAATTGAACCCTCTGTTTTAATTGATCGCCTATCTATGGATAATCAATTAGAAAAAGTAGGAGATGCTGCTTATATTATCGAACTTTGTGATTCTTTTATTGATATTAGCAATAGTCGTTATTATATTAATACAGTAGAAGAAAGATCCATTTTACGAAAATTAATTTTATTAAGCAATAGTATCATCACGAATTGGAAAAAAGAAGTTGATGGAAATATTGCTGATTATATTAATCAAATTGAAAAAGAAACTTTATCCATTACCAAACAAAGAAGAGTAGAAAATTTTGTAAAAATGGATACCGCTTTACAACAATATAAACTAAGAACTCAAGAATTAATTAGTGGCACGAATGCTAATGAAGGCACAAAAACTGGAATTCCTACTTTGGATCGCATTACTTTGGGATTTCACCCTGGTGATTTAATTATTTTAGCTGCTCGTCCTAGTGTTGGTAAATCCGCTTTAGCTTTAAATTTTTTAGTTAATGCTGCCAAATCATCGGATAAAGCAACCGTCATGTTTAGTTTAGAAATGGGTGTTGATCAATTGACCAATCGGATACTTGCAGCCACAAGTGGTATCAGTATTCGTAAAATTCAAACCGCTTCATTTAATAAAGAAGAGGAATTACGTGTAAGTAAAGCCATCCGTGATTTACAAGAAATGAAGATTTTTATTGATGAAACTCCAGCCATAAAAGTCATTGAAATGCGTGCAAAATTACAAAAATTGCAAGCGGCATATGGTGATATCGGATTAGTTGTTGTAGATTATATTGGATTGATTTCCCCTGATTTTCGCTCTAAAAAAGACAATCGTTCCTTAGAATTAGGAGAAATTTCTGCTGCTTTAAAAGCTTTAGCTCGCGATTTTAAAACCCCAATTTTAGTTTTATCTCAATTAAATCGTGATGTGGAAAAAAGAAGCGGAAAAATACCAATGTTATCGGACTTAAGAGAATCTGGCAACATTGAACAAGATGCGGATATTGTTTTATTCATTCATCGTAATGATTATGGGGAATCCACCGATGGTGAAAAAGTTTCACCTGGAGCCGAATCCGTCAGTGAAACAAAACTGATTATTGCAAAGCATCGTAATGGAGCTTTAGGAACCATTGATATGTTATTTTATAAACACATTAGTAAATTTTTTGAGTTGGACAATCAAACCAATAGAGTCATGACAGGAGATAAAAATGCATGAAATATTTTGTTTTATCTAGTGGCTCAAAAGGAAACAGTACTGCTTTAGTCAATGATAAAAATGAAATTTTGCTCATTGATTGTGGATTAAGTTTAAATGAATTAAACAAACGACTAATACAAGCACATTTATCTTTTCAACAAATTAAAGCCGTCATTATAACTCATTTACATAAAGATCATTGCGTATGCTTGCGTGCTTTTGATAAAGAAATGATTTATGCTCATGTGGATTCTCAATTAGATCTTTTGGTAGATCACCAATTACACGATTATGAAAACATTGATATTTTAGGATTTCATTTACTTGTTTTACCAATGTCTCATGATATAGAAGGAACCATTGGCTTTTTGATTGATTACCAAAATGAAAAAATGGCTTATATAACCGATACAGGTTATGTCCATGTTCAAATTCAACGATTAATGAACAATTGTCATTATTATCTAATTGAAAGCAACCATGATCCAAGAATGCTGATGTTATCTCATCGTCCAATGTATTTAAAACAACGAATTTTATCTATAAAAGGGCATTTATCGAATCAAGATTGTTGTGTGACCCTTTCCAATGTGATGGGGCCAAATACGAAAGAAATTTGTTTTTTACATCGTAGTTTAGAAACAAACACAGAAGAACTTATTATTCAAACGTTTTATACGGTAATGAAGCATAGAGAAATTGATGTATCTCATATAATATTAAAAATAGCAAAACAAGATCGATGCTTAGAGGGTGAGGAAATATATGAACCACAAATTGAAGGATAGAAAACAAAAAATTGGTCTCGTTTTAGGCGGGGGCGGCGCAAAAGGGGCTTATCAAGCTGGTGTTTTAAAAGCTTTAAAGGAAGCAAATATCTTACCTTATGTAACTCATGTTTCAGCTAATTCTATTGGGTCCATCAATGCTTTAATGGTTGTCGATGAAAAAATAGAAGGTTGTGCTGAGGTTTGGAAAACCATTAGTAAAAAAGATGCTTTAAAATTAAAATCAAAATCAGAAAAAGGTGGTATTTTTTCACGCAACGGATTGATTAAAATTTTAGAAAATAATATTGATTTTGACCATGTTTCTCAATCTGATAAAAAATTATATATTACCGCTTTTAATAAAGATACACAAAAAATCGAATATTTTTTAGCAAATGGTAAAACCAAAGAAGAGATTTTATCTTATACCTTAGCTAGTTCAGCTATCCCTTATGTTTATGCTCCAGTAAAAATTGGTGAGCATTATTATAGTGATGGCTTTAAAGATAATGTGCCGGTTCGTGTGCTTAAAAATACCGGTTGTGATGTCATTATTATTATTGGTTTACGTCCTGAATATCATCCAACGCCAGAAGAATTAGAAGGCATTTCTGTCATTGATTTTACTCCTCCCTATCAACTTGGAACGAGTCGATTTGATGCTTTAGATTTTAAACCGGCAAACATTGAATTTCGTTTAAAAAATGGCTATTTGACTGCTAAAAAGATTTTAGATAACATCAAGGATGACGAAAAAAATCCTTTCTATGAAAAAGGAGCAATTAAACGGGTTTTATCTCGATTATTTAAATCTAGAATTATTTATAATTCTTATCCTAATTATTATTATCGATTAGATCATTTTGATGTTGTAGGTCAACTGAATCCTGATAAATCTGCAAAAGATGAAATCATGGAAATTATTGATGCACAAATGCAATAAACTCTTGAAAAAGAGTTTTTTATTTTAATAGGAATATGATATACTATTTGTGCAGGGTGAACAAATCATGAAACAATCGAAAGCTTATCTACAAATTTCTAATATTCAATTTCAAAATAGTATTGAACAATTATTAAAACAACATTTCAATCAAAAAATAGATCTTTTTTGGGAAGATTCATTGGCAATGATTATTGTTTATGATTGTGATAGTTTTGTTTATCGATTAAAACAAGCTGTTCAAATGATTATTAATGATTATGCCATGGTCGTTTCTTGTTTTATTGTTCCAAAATTTGATACTTTATTTTTAAAATATTTATCTTTTATTCACAATCAAGTCTTTACAGCTTTCGAGTTTCTTTTGAGAAATTTATCAAACGAACACATTCTTAAAGATATGCAACAATTGTTGCACTCCATCAAAAAAGAATATTTAGATACAGCAAATGTCTTTATTAATTGTAATTTAAATGCAACAGAAGCGGCAAAAGAATTATATTTACATCGCAACTCCTTTCAATATCGACTCAATCAATTTTATTATACCAGTGGTATGGATATTAAAGATTTTGATACAGCCATTTTTTTAAAACTCTTATTTTCGAGTTATCACTTATAAATTTGTGCACAATGCACAAATACAAAAAAATTTTTTTTGTTATAATAAAGAATAGTAAAAAGGAGAATAATTATGGCAACATTAAAATTTAAAGATATTAATAAAATTTATGACAATAAAGTTCAAGCTGTTTTTGATTTTAATTTAGATGTAAACGATCATGAATTTATCGTTTTTGTCGGCCCTTCTGGATGTGGAAAAACAACAACATTAAGAATGGTTGCTGGTCTTGAAGAAATTACAAGTGGTGAATTATACATTAACAATCGTTTAGTGAATGACATTGCACCAAAAGATAGAGACATTGCGATGGTTTTCCAAAGCTATGCTTTGTATCCTCATATGACTGTTTATGATAACATGGCTTTTGGATTAAAATTACGTAAAATTCCTAAAGAAGAAATCGAAAGAAGAGTCAATGAAGCAGCAGCAATTTTAGGACTAGAACCTTATTTAAATCGTCGTCCAAAAGCACTTTCTGGTGGTCAAAGACAACGGGTTGCTTTAGGAAGAGCTATTGTTAGAAACCCTAAAGTATTCTTAATGGATGAACCTTTATCTAACCTAGATGCTAAACTACGGGTACAAATGAGATCTGAAATTATTAAAATTCATGAACGTGTAGGTGCAACAACGATTTACGTTACCCACGACCAAACCGAAGCGATGACAATGGCTACTCGTATTGTCGTTATGAAAGATGGTTATATTCAACAAATTGGAACACCAAAAGAAGTATATAACAATCCAGCAAATATTTTCGTTGGTGGATTTATCGGTTCTCCTGCAATGAACTTTTTAAAGGGAAAATATATTGACGATTGCTTTGTTATTGAAGGTTCAAAAACAGAAAGAACAATTAAAATCTTCATTCCTGAAAAATTAAGACCAAATATTCAAGGATATGAAAATGATGAAGTCATTTTAGGTATTCGTCCAGAAGACATTCATATTAATGGAGAAATTGTTCAAAAATATCCTAAATCAGCAACAGAAGTTGAATGTGATGTCGTTGAATTATTAGGACATGAACTCATCGTTTATGGTTATATGAATGGACAAAGAATCATTGTTAAAACTTCTGCTAATAATGATATTCAAGTTCACGATAAAATTTTATTTACTTTTGATATGAATAAAGTTCATTTCTTTGATCCAACAACGACTGAAGTATTAGTTGCTAGAAAAGAAAGAATTGGATTAAAGAAAAATCAAGAAGAAACAAAAGAAAAAGAAGAAAACGCAGAATAACAAAAGGCAATGCAAATTGCCTTTTTTTAAGGTGGGTGATATCATGGCTGTTTTAAGTTTGAACGATATCAGCAAAAGTTTTGGTGACAAAGTTGTTTTATCTCACGTCACTTTTTCTATTCAAAAAAATGATAAAGTGGCCATCGTAGGAGATAATGGTGAAGGCAAATCTACATTATTAAAAATCATCACAAAACAAATTCCTAAAGATAGTGGAAATCTCTATATTGATCCCCATACCACTTTAGGTTATCTTTCACAAGAAGTCATTTCTAATCCTAATCATACTTTAATAGAAGAAATGGAAACGGCTTTTTTAGAACTCAAATCAATGGAAAAGGAAATGGAGCAGTTATTAACAAAAATTGCACAAGATTCCAATGATAAAGATATCCATCAATATACGCATTTAGAAGAACAATATCGTTTTAAAGGAGGATATGAATATCATTATCAAATTGAAACACTTTTAAATAAATTTGGTTTTAATTCCTCCTTTTATCAAAGAAAAATTCATACTTTTTCTGGAGGAGAAAAAACACGAGCTAGTTTTGTCAAATTGTTATTAAAAAAACCAACTTTATTATTATTAGATGAACCCACTAATCATTTAGACTTAGTCATGATTGAATGGTTAGAAAAATATTTAAAGTCTTATCCAGGAACCGTGATTATTGTTTCACATGATAGAGTATTTATCGATAATTTAGTCAATAAAATTATCGAAATTGAAAATCATCAATGTGCAGTATATCCCGGAAATTATACTTATTATAGTCAAGAAAAAGTGGCAAGATATGAACAACAATTAAAGCAATACCAATTACAAGAAAAAGAAATTAAAAGATACGACATGTTAATTCGTAAATTTAAACCCAAACCAACAAAAACTTCTTTTGCCGCTTCTTTAGAATTAAAATTAAAGAAAATGGAAAAAATCGAAAAGCCCAAACAAAAAACAAAAACAATTAAAGGATCTTTTCATACCGATTTAGAAGAAAAAGTTTTAATGCATCAAACAAAGCAATTAACTTTTGGATATGACTATCCTTTAACAGAGCCCTTAACTTTAGATATTTATAATCAAGATAAAATTTGCATCATGGGACAAAACGGAAGTGGAAAAACGACTCTAATTCAATGTTTAAAAGACAATAAACATAAAATTTCAGGAGAAAATCATGATGTTAGAGACCTTCGTTATTTTTACTTTGATCAAAATCAAGAATTATTAGATCCTTCAATGACATTATTTGATACCATTCATGAAGAATTCCCTTTGATGACAAATACCGAAGTTCGTACTTTGCTTGGTCGATTCTTATTTGTTGAAGATGATGTTTTTAAAACAGTCAGTCAATTAAGTGGAGGAGAAAAAGTACGTTTAATTTTTGCTTTAATCTCTTTAAGAAAATATCAAATTCTTTATTTAGATGAACCAACAAACCACTTAGATTTTACAACAAAAGAAGTTGTGGCTGACATCTTAGAAGATTACCAAGGAACTATTATTATGGTTAGTCACGATCGTTATTTTATCAATCGAGTAGCTAATAAAATTATTTACTTACAAAATAAAAAATTCATCATTGAACCAGGAAATTATGAACACTTTTTGTCTTTACATCAAATTGAAAACAACCAATTTACTTATGCTTTAAAAAAACAAAAAAATGATAGCAAAGAAAAGAATCTTTTGAATGAAAAAAAAGAAAACAAAAAAGAAATTGAAAAAATTGAAAAAGAAATGTTAAAAAAAGAAGATGAACTTCAACAGTTACAAGAACAAATTAACGATGAAGATGCTGTTTATGATTGGTTACAATATCGGGAATTACAAGAAAAAATTGAAAAAGTTGAATTAGAATTGCATGATTTACTAGTAAAATTAGAAAAAGCATCATCGTAATCTTACCCTTTTATACAGAATAAATAGTTTATTTTTTTAATAAAATAGTATATAATATGAAAGATATTCAATGAGGTGAATAAAAAATGGTAGAAGCTGAAAAAATATTTTTAACTAAAAAAGGTGTAGAAGAACTTCAAGAAGAATTTCGAAATTTAATTGATGTTGAAAGACCTAATGTCATTAAAGATTTACAAGAAGCTAGAGCTCAAGGTGACTTATCCGAAAATGCGGATTATGATGCAGCTCGAGCACGCCAAGCAGAAGTAGAAGCAAGAATCAAACAAATTGAACACATTTTAGCTAATGTTCAAATTATTGAAGATGAAACGGGTAAAAAACAAAAAAAGATTCACATGGGTTCAACAGTTACTTTTTTAGATTTATCAGATAATGAAGAATATACTTACACCATTGTTGGTTCCGTTGAAGCAGATCCTTTAAGCGGTAAAATTTCAAATGAATCAGCATTAGGCGCGGCTTTACTTGGAAAAGAAATATCCAATAAAGAAGTAGAAGTACCAAGTGAAGTACCTTATAAAATTATTATCAAATCATTTAATTAAAAGTTTTTTTTAAATAAACCACTACTATATTACTGGAGGGATATGATGAAGGTAATTATAGGAGTGGTTATTTTTGTTTTTACGATTGTATCAGGGTTACAGATGATTGAAAAAAACAAGGCATCATTTTATGCCAGTTTGAATCAAGAAAATCTTTCTACTGATTTTGAATTGACAGAAGAAGAAATTAAAATTACTTTAACTGGAAATATAAAAGATCCTGGTACATATACCATCGAAAGGGGTTCTTTTTTAGAATCTGCTTTAGAATTAGCTGGAGGTGTTTTAGACGACACTGATTATGATGCTTTTAATTTATATTTAGTTTTAGAAAACGATATACAAATTTATATTCCAAAAGTATCAGATGAAACTAAAATTTCAATCAACGAAGCCGATGTGGATGCTTTACAAGACATACCGAATATTGGATTAACTTTGGCCAATCGAATTGTACAATATCGTAATGAAATTGGCATTTTTTCTTATCTAGAACAACTTTTAGATGTTCAAGGAATTGGAACTAAAATTTTTAATAAAATTCGTGATTTTATTATTTTATGAAAGGGTATTACTTTTTCTTTTTCCTTTCTGCTTGTTTAGGTATTTTATTCATTAATACAAAACAAGTTTTATTTATTGGTTTAAATGTTCTTTTATTACTCTATATGTATAAAAAAGCAAGCATTCAACCCGTACTCATTATGGTTGGGTGCTTTCTATTTTTTTGTTTTTATAAAACCAATTCTCCTTACCATTTAAGCACAACGTATCAATCCTATCAAGTCAAAGTAAAAGAGGTTAAAGAAACTTATTGTATTGTAAATTATAAAGATAAATTTATCTTATTATATACGGAAGAACAAGAAATTTTCCCAAATGATCTTTTGTCTTTTGAAGCAAACTTAAAAAAAATTTCAAAAGATTCACAACTAGTAGGCTTTGAATTTCAAAATTATTTAAAAAACAAGCGTGTTTATTATCAATTCGAAAATATTAACAACTTTCAAATTCTTCAAAGGAGTAAACCATTATCTTTAAAAATAACGAATTTCATTTTATCAAATTTATCGAATGAAAGCCAATCTTTTATTGCTTTACTTTTATTTAATGATCGTTATATTGACCCTTTGGCCTATGATTCATTACTTCAAATTAATGCTTTACACCTATTTGTGGTTTCTGGATTTCATTTTGTTTTTTTATTTCAACTTTTCAATCGAATATTTTCGCTTTTTTTAAAAAACAAAGCTTCTTATTTATCTTTTTGTATTTTATTTTTTTATCTTTATTTATTAAATTTTTCTATTAGTGCTTTTCGATCCCTTTTTTGCTTGTTTTTTACTTTTATTGATAAAAAACATCGTTTTACTGCATTAGATGGATTAGCCTTTAGTGGATTTATTTTGTTTTTATTCGAACCATTATCTATTTTTAACTTATCCTTTATCATGAGTTATAGTTTAGCTTTTATTTTAATCTTATCTAAAAAAATATTAAAAGATAAAAGTAAAATAACACAAAGTTTTCTTTTATCTTTTATCGCTTTTATGATTATGATTCCAATTCAGTTGTCCATTAATTATAAAATTAATTTTATAAGTTTTTTTAGCAATATTTTACTTTCTCCAATTGTTTTAATTTTATTTATTTTTTCTTTACTTTCTATCTGCCTTTCATTTATCGATGGTAATCTGTTTTCTTTTATTTATCGATTTTTTTTAGATAAAATCAATACTTTTGCTAATCAAACGCAATTATTAATTTTTGGAAAGCCTTCAACATTTTTTATACTTTTATATTATATTATTTTATTTTTTGTTTTTTTAGCATTAGAAAAAAGAAATATTAAAGCTTTTCTTTTACAATTTAGTTTTACTATTTTAATATTGTTTATCAATTATCATAAAAATTATTTTAAATTCTATGATCAGATTACCTTTTTAGATGTATATCAAGGTGATTGTGCTGTCATTCAAGTAAAATGGGGTCAAGGTGTAATGCTTATTGATACGGGAGGCATACAAAACTATGATATTGCATCTAAAAAAATTATTCCTTATTTAGAATATTATGGTATTAAACAAATTGATTTAGTTGTTATTTCACACGATGATTATGATCATAATGGTGCGCTTCCTTCTTTAAAAAAACAATTTATTGTAAAAAAAGTGATTGATAATCCAAATATTAAAAAAATTTCTTTAGGTTCACTTACATTAATGAATCTTAATTCTTTTGCCAATTTATATTCTGATTCTAATAATCAAAGTATTGTATTATACGGCAACATTGCCCATTTAAACTTTTTATTTACAGGAGACATTGACCAATCTGTCGAAAAAAATATCATTCAACAATATGAGTCATTACCTGTTGATGTTTTAAAAGTGGCACACCATGGAAGTAAAACTTCTACTAGTGATGAATTTTTGCAATTCATTCAACCTAAAATTGCTATTATTAGTGTTGGAAAAAATTTTTATGGTCATCCTTCCTTAGAAGTAATTGAACGACTAAAAAAACACAATGTCATCTTATACCAAACGAATATTCACGGAGGAATTACCTTTTCTTATCGTTATCATTTTTATTACCTAAAAACTGCAAAATAATGCTATAATTGATAAAGGAGTGATTGATATGAATTATTTATTAATTAGTGATCCATCTTTATTATTAAAATCAACTTTAAATCAAATTATCAATGAAGCTTTGCCATTTAAAGATGAATTAAATTGTATTGATGTCGATTTTGAAACCACTTCACTAGATGAAATCATTGATCAATTACAAACTCCTTCCTTTAATTCAGAAAAAAAAGTTGTCATCGCCAAAAATCCTTATTTTTTTTCTGACGAAAAAAAGAAATTACCTTTTGAAAACAATTTAAAACTTTTGGATGAATATTTACAAAATCCTAATCAAGACAGCATTTTTGTTATTATTTGTTCTCAACAATATTACTTACCTAAAAATAAATATTTCCAATTGGTTAAAAAATATAGTCAAGTTCAAAACCTTTTATTTGAAAATCAAGAAGATTTAAAAAACTATGCAATTACCTTAAAAGAAAAATTGGGATTATCTTTTGATGCTGATGCTTTTCAACTTTTTTTAAATCGTTGCACAAATGTTTCTACTTTAGAAAGAGAAATTACCAAATTGTCTCTTTATGGACAACATTTAGATTATGAAAGTGTTGACCAATTGGTATCTAGACCCTTAGAAGATAATGTTTTTGATTTATCCAATGCAATACTAAAAAAAGACAAACAAAAAACGATGAAATTATATGATGATTTAAAAAAAATAAAAACCGAACCTATCCAACTCATTGCTTTATTAGCAAAACAATTTCGGTTTTTATTACAAGTAAAAATATTAAAAAATGAAAAATATAGTAATGAACAAATTGCAAATGAATTAAATGCTCATCCTTATCGTGTAAAAATAGCTTTAGATAATTGTCGTCAATTTTCACTCAAAGAAATTAAAACAAAATTATTAAAATTAGCTGATTTGGATTTAAGTATTAAAAAGGGCTTAAAAGATCGCTATATTGATTTTGAAATTTTTTTAATGACAGATTAATTGTTTTCTTTATGCAAAGAAGCTGCTCCAACAACACCCGCTTTACCTCTAAATTTTGAAATTTCAACGACAACATGATCAAAACCTTGTTCACTCAATTTATTTTTAATTTCGTCAAGGTCAATTAATCCGCTTTCTGTGATTCCTCCTGCTAAAACAATATGGCTAGGATCAATAATTAATGTCAAACTTAAAATACTTTCAGCAATATCTTTATTCCATTGTTTAATGGCTTTTAAAATGATGGGATTTTGATTATGTGCCAATTCAGAAATTCTTAATCCTCCTAGCTTTCCTAATGGCGTATTTTGCCCACTTCGATAATTCGTTTCTTTAATTGTTTGTATTAATCCTGCCACACTAGCATAGGTTTCAAAGCATCCTTTTCTTCCACAATTACATTTTCTTGCTTTTGGTCCCTTAATGACCATATGCCCAAAATTTCCACCTCTTTGATTGGAGCCTTGATAAATATGATGATTTAAAATTAACGAACCGCCAACACCACGACCAAATACAATAAAAATTCCATTTTCTACCCCTTTTAATAAACCATAGTTCATTTCTGCTAGTGTTGCAGCTTGTCCATCGTTAGCAATTTTTATAGATAAATTAGGAAAAATTTCATGTAATTGATCAACTAAATGAAAATCTTTCCAATTTAAATTAGCGGCAAAAACGACAACGTTGTCTTTAATATCTCCAGGACAACCTATACCGATTTTAGTAATTTGATATTCTTGAATCCAACGAGTCAAAATTCCTTTTAAATCCATAAGCATTTGATCTTGTTTACTTTTCCAAATATTTTTATAAGAAGTAAACTTAATAATTTGATCTTCTTCTACAATCGCCAATTTGATACTCGTACCTCCAATATCCATTGCTAGTATTTTTTCACTCATACTTTCACCTTCTTCTTATTAATATTATCACAAAATAGTGAATATTCCCAACAAATCCATTTATTGCTTTTTTTAAAACTTAATAGTATAATCTTAAAAGGAGGTATTCCTTATGAATAAAGTTATTATATCTTGCGATACAACTGCATGTATCAATAAAAAAGAAGCTCAAAAATTAGGTATCTATGTTTTACCTTTAAATGTTATTGTTGACGCAAAAGAATATCATGATGGCATCACAATTGATAATGAAACTTTGTGTACAATGATGAAAAATAAAGCAGCGATTTCTACTTCTACTCCTACACCTGTAGAAATTGAAACTTTCTTTGATCGCATTTTTGAAGAAAAACAAGCTGAAACCATCATTCATTTTACAATTTCATCAAAATTAAGTAGTATGTTTTCTTTATTTACAAATTTATGTAAAGAAAAATATGGGGACAAAGTTATCATCGTTGATTCTTTGTCTGTTTGTTCCTTTATGGGAAATTTAGTTCGTTATGCCGTAAAATTAAATAATGAAGGTTTTGAACCCAAGAAAATAGTAGAATTAGTTCAAAAACGAGTCGGAACAGAAGTCGTACGTTTTGTCCCAGAAACCATGGTTTATTTAAAAAGAGGTGGAAGAATTCCTCCTGCTGTTGCAGCAATTGGTGGTTTATTAGGTATAAAACCTGTTTTAAAACTTGGAACAAATGGTATTGAAAAAGAAGGAATTACAAGAACCTTAAGAAAAGCTTATCTTTCAGCACTTAATGAATTTGCTAAAGTAAAAGATTTAGATTTATATGAAATTCATATTATTGAGTTTGATTCCATGAAAATTTGTAAAGAAATTAAAAAAGCTGCTGAAGAAAAATTTCCAAATCTTCCAGTTTATATTACACCAATGTCTATTAATGTTTGTGCCCATACAGGCCCTGGAACATTTGGTGTAGGATTAGTGTTAAAAGTTTAAGCAATAAGATTGAACCTCAATTCATTTTACTGAATTGAGGTTTTTTAATATACGCTTAACAAAAAAGTAGACAATGTTTTTAATTTTGTCTACTTTTTAATTTATAATTTTTTATCCGTTATAAATATTATATTTTCCTTCTCCGTACCAAGAATCGACATTATCTTGAAGAAGTTGCCAAGCTTTTGAAATATTTTCATTTGCTTTTTCTGTCCAGGTTGCTAATTGACTCGTAATAGAACTGACCCAACCAGTAGAACCAACAGCATTAAAAGAGTCAAAACGTTTATTCCAATCTTCTAAAATATCTTCTTGACCACCGGTAGCCAATGGTACCTTTCTTGGAATAGTGTTATAAGCATAACAATTTTCTTTATCTTCTTCAAAGATTCTTAATACTTCTTGGAATCCTTCTTGCTCATTAAATGCTTCTGTCATCTTTTTATAATGATTCAGTTGAATTTGATAGTCATTTAAAGTTACATTTTCATCCGTATAAGTTTCTTCATCATAAGCGTCTGTTTTATTTTCATTATATGGATAAACAATGTCTTTTTTAATGACTGGTAAAGATTCATAATTTCCTGTAATTTCTTCTCCTTGATATAACCATTTTGTAGTAGCAATACTTTCTACTGCTCTTGTGTCTGCTGCCATAAACAATGCAAATGCTGCCGCAGCTTCTTCAGCATCTCTATCGGCTTGTGTACAATTTTCATTGCCTGCCGCATCAAGTGGACATTGATTTCCAACAACTAAACCTTCTGCAATCATGCCAATTTTAAATTCTTCTGCATCATCATTTGTTACTTTTGGAAAAGGCAAAAAATCAAATGACCCAACTTTATTTTGTTCCACAATCATTTGTGAATATAAACCAGCAGCATAAGAACGAGACATTTCCATAGCATATAATTCATCTTGAATAAAGTTAGTATTGTAACTCCAAGGTTGAATTTGATTGTATTGCGGTTTGATGGCTTTGGTTGCATAATCCCAAACTGAATATTGTGCCAATTCATTTTCTTTTTCAATCAAATCAATAATTTCATTAGTATTTAAATTAACCGTTTGATTAGTTAGCAAAGTTTCATTAATTGTACTTGAAATAATATCTGTCATATCATTTGATAACACGCCGGTCCCTCCAATATTTGAAGAAGTTCCTGTTGCGCCAACTACTGTTTCTAAATAATTTAACATATCATCAAATGTCCAGTTATCTAATAAATTTTCTGTGTCAATCCAATTGTTTTCCAAAATATCTTTATTTACAAAAATCCCAGTTGGATAAATGTAAAATGGCACAGCAGCTACAAAATCACCAAAGGTGAAATAATCAAAAACACTTTCATCAATGGCATTATAAAGTTTAAAATAATCATATTTTGATAAATCCGCACAATAGCCACTAGCTAACCCTTCTTGCACCGTTACAGGTAAGTGCATAATATGAGGTAATTTTTGATTATGCGAACTTTGATACTCAATAACTCGATTCGTATATTCCTCAATGTTATCGTATAATAAATTAATGGTAATATTAGGATAAATCTTGTTGAATTCTTTCGCAACGGCATGATATTTTTGCAAATTGCCATCAGTTAAATCTGAAGTTACAACTTTATCACTACCAATATCTCTAAATTCGCCATCCATTCCTTGAATGTAGACTAAAATATCTAAATCACCAGTATAATTTAACTCTGGCATGATTCCTGCATCATCATGTCCTTTATTTGTCGTTGTATCTTTTTTACAACCAGTTAAAAGTAAAAGTACACTTGCAGCGATTGGAAGCCATTTTTTATTGTAAAACATTGTATACACCCTCTCCATAATATTCATTAATACATTCTTGGAAATAATTATAAACAGCGTCAATTTTTTGATTTATAGAATCTTCCCATTCAGAAAGGCGAGCTCTAACCGTACTTACCCATGTAGAATCAGAAATTAAAATATTATTACAATTATATCTTCCCATCCATTCTTTCATAATATCATCTGTTCCACCTTGAGCATTCGGTAAATTATCTGGAATACCATAGAAATTAATTCTACGCGTTTCATCTTCACCATAGAAAATTTCTAATACTTGTTTAAATCCAGGTTTTATATTTTCATAATTGTAAATATCTGGAACATCATCTTCACTTTCTTTTTCCCACCAAGTAGAATAGCATTCTAACCAGTCTCTTAATTGAAGATAGAAAGCATTTTCTTCATCTTCAGCTTGGAAAGAAAATTTAAAGTTTTTGTCTACTGTTGGTAAATCTAATACACCTTTTACAGGTTCGTCAATGTTTAACCAATCAATTTCACTTCTTGCTTCTAAAGATCTTGGGTCGTTTGTTAAAAACATCGTGAAATAAGCAGCCACATCTGTAGCTAATTCGCCACCTTCAACACATCTTGCTGTTCCTGTAGCGTCTAATGGACATTGATTGCCAATTGTTAATCCTTCTGCAATCATTCCTACAACATTTTCAGAGTCTTCATCTGCCTTTGGCCAAGGTAAATAATCAAAATCAGCTTCTTTACCAGCTTCTGTAGCCATTAAAGATAATAATCCTAGATTCCATGGCATTTCTGCATTAAATACATAACGATCGTTTTGAATGAAATCTTTATTTCCATTCCAGTCAGCAATTTCTGCATCATCCATTCCTGGTTTTGGAGAGTTATTATTGCCAACAATGTATTCATAAGCGACTGTATCATATAATCTTTTTTCTAATGCTAATAAATCTTCAACCAAAGAATTATTTAATTCGACTCTTCTATCAAATTTATAAGATTGATTAATAGAGGGGGCCATATAACTAACAAAGTCTTGTTGCATATGAGGCAATGCTGCGACATTTGCATCAAAATTTTTTGCGTTTTCACAAGCTTCAACAAAATTTTCAAAAGTATAATCTGCTAATAATGCATCAAAGTCTCCATAATTAGCTTGTGAAGATTCAAATAAACGGGTATTTACAAATACACCCATTGGATAAATCATATAAGGAAAAGCACCTTGAAATCCTCCAAAGTTAAATTCATTCAAAATACCATCATCATAAGATTTATACAATTCCGAATCTTTATATTTTGTTAAATCTGTAGCATATCCTTTTTGAATCATTTCATTAACATGGTCTGTTCCGTGCATAATGTGAGGGACATGTCCTTTTTCACTAATGTAAGCCATAATAGAATCGTTATAATTTGCAATAGATGTATAGCGAACATTAATTTTTACTCCAGGAGCGATATTTCTAAACTCTCTTGCCGCAGCACCAAAACGTGCCAAAGCCGCATCAAAAAAGTCGCTTTGAGTTCTTTTTGGATTACCAATATCTCTCATTTCACCGCTTTGTCCTTCAATATAAAGTAGAACATCAATGTCTCCCTGATACGAAGTGACGGATTCTGGAATAAATCCCAAATCATCATGTCCTGTTTGAACTTCATTCTTTTTACAACCAGTAAGCGATATAAGCGCTATCATTGCTGGTAATAAAAGAAATTTTGAATTTTTCATTTTGTTTTCCTCCTATTTTTATAAAAATTTATAAAAACATTTTTACTCATTATTATTATACATTTTTTCATCAATTTTTCAATTAAAATAATATTAAATTATTTTTTTTAAAAGTTGTCCTTTTTTTATGCTATAATAAACAAGAAAGAAGAGAGATTATGGAATATATTGCAACAATTTGTTCACTACAAGATATGCCACAATTATTACGAGTTGACAGTTTTTTAATAGGTCATTCTTTTTATGCCAATCGATTAAGCGCTTCTTTTAATCAAAAACAAATTATTCAAGCAAAAAAATATTGCAAAGAAAATCATAAAAAAATATATGTTTTAGTCAATAAAATTTTTACTAATTCTGAACTCAATCGATTAAAAAAATATTTAATTTTTTTAAAAAAGATTCAAGTTGATGGCATCTTTTTTTGTGATTTTGCTGTTTTTGAAATAGCTAAAGAATTACATATTGAAAATTTGCTTGTATTTTATCATGAAACGTTTTTAAAAAGTGCTACTGACCTTTTAGCATATCATCAAATTGGAATCCCTCGTTGTGTATTTTCAAAAGATGCAACGATAAAAGATATTTGTTCTTTAAAACCTGAATACAAAGATTTTGCCGGTGTGATTGTTCAGGGCTATGTTCCAATTTATTACTCTAAAAGAAAAATTCTTTCTAACTTTTATCGTGTAAACCATTTTAAAAAACCTAACAATTTTAATGAAGGATTTTTTTTAAAAGAAAAAATTCGTGAAGACTTTTATCCTGTTATTGAAAACAAAAGTGGCACACTTGTTTTTTTGCCGACTCCTTTATCTTATATTGAATCTATTTTAACTTTAAAAGATCATCTTTCTTTCATTATTTTTGACAACATTTTTGAAAATATAAATGATTTAATTCAATGGATTCATCTTTATCAAAAAGTACTCAATGAAAATCAAATGATCCAAGATTTAGATTTAAAAAATTTTTCTTCAGGTTTTTTATTTAAAAAAACAGAATTGGAGTAAAAACATGAAAAAACCAGAATTATTAGCTCCTGCAGGAGATTTAAATCGTTTAAAAGTAGCAATATTATATGGCGCGGATGCCGTCTTTATCGGAGGAAAGTTTTTTTCTTTACGGGCTAAAGCAAACAATTTTTCTTTAAAAGATATTGAAGAAGGCGTCTTATTTGCACATCAACATCATGCAAAAGTATATGTAACAGTTAATATTGTTCCTAATGAAGATGATTTTAAAAATTTGTCCTCTTATTTATTAGCTTTAGATCGTGTAAATGTGGATGCGATTATCGTATCTTCTATATCAGTTTTACTTCAAGCAAAAAAATTACACTGTCGATTTGAAGTTCATGTTAGCACACAACATTCTATACTCAATTCTTATGCCATTCAATTTTTTAAAAACTTAGGCGCTGACCGTGTCGTCTTAGCAAGAGAATTAAATATTTTAGAAATTCAACAAATCAAAAAAAATACAACTCTTCCTTTAGAAGTATTTATTCATGGCGGAATGTGCTCTTCTTTTTCGGGACGTTGTACATTAAGCAATGCTATGGCTAATCGTGATGCCAATAAGGGAGGGTGTGCTCATAGTTGTCGTTGGCCGTATTTTTTATATCATGAAGAAACCCCCATCAGTGACAAAGAAATTTCTTTCGCTTCAACTGATTTAATGGGAATTAATTATTTGCCACAATTAATTGATGCTCAAATCGATAGTTTTAAAATTGAAGGACGAATGAAATCAATTTATTATATTGCTAATGTTGTTAAAATTTATCGACAATTCATTGATTTCTATTGTCAATTTAAAAAAATCGATAAAAAACAAATGAACTATTACAAAAAAGAATTATTAAAAATTGAAAGTCGTTCTTTGTCTCCGGTCTTTTTAAATCCTCATTTAAAAAACGAAGGAATTCTAATTCACCAAAACACAAATAATGCGAATCAATCTTTTATAGGAATGATTTTAGAAGATAGTGATAGCTATCATTGTGCCTTTGTAGAACAACGTAACCACTTTACATTAGATACAAAAGTAGAAATTATTCAACCAAATCAACCGAATCAAAGTGTTAAAATTTTACAAATGTGGGATTTAAATGATAACCCTTTGACTATTGCAAGACATCCTCAACAAATTATTAAAATTCAATTTTCAAAACCAGTAAAAAAAGATGCTATCATGAGGAGGAAATAAAATGGAGTTTTTAGAAAGAACCAACATGTTAATCAACACCAATTCATTAAAAAATAAAACTATAGCCGTTTTTGGTTTGGGGGGAGTAGGTTGTTATGTCGTAGAAGGGTTAGTTCGAGCTGGAATTTCTTCTTTTATTCTTGTTGATTATGATGTCATTTCAAAAACCAATATCAATCGGCATCTTTTGGCTTTCAATGAAACTATTGGTTTTAAAAAAACCGTTTTGCAAAAAGAAAGAATTTTAAAAATTCAGCCTAAAGCAAAAATTCAAATTTATGATTTAATGTGGAATCAAGAAACGGCAAACCAAATTGATTTTACCAAAATTGATTTTATCGTCGACGCTATTGATATGGTTTCCTCTAAAATTTTATTAATTCAATGGGCTAAAGAAAAAAACATTCCCATCATTTCCTGTATGGGGACGGGAAACCGTTTAAATCCATTTTTGTTTGAAATCACAGATATTAGTAAAACCTCTGTTTGTCCTTTGGCTAAAACGATGCGTTATGAACTTAAAAAGAGAAATATTCATCACGTTCCCGTTTTATATTCAAAAGAAGTTCCGTCTCGTCATATTTTAACGAACGAATTTGGCAAACATATTCCTGGAAGTATCAGTTTTGTTCCTGCCGTTGCGGGAATGTGTATTGCGTCTTATATCATAAAAGAATTATGTAATTAATCTTTTTTTACAACTTTATTTTTGCTATAATACGTTCGGTGGTGATATTGTGGAAACACGTATGGAAAGAAACAAGGAATTGCATCAAAAAGTCAACGAAGCAAATAGACAATACGATTTATATTTACAAGATCCTAAACATTTAGAAAATAAAAATTTTTTAAGTGCGGTTGACCCTAATTTTTTTGCCACTTCCACCACTAAAAAACCACAAACCAAACAAAAAAAAGCAAAACCAATATATTGGATTATTGGAATTATTGCCTTTTTTTTATTGATAGCAATATTTTTAATTATTTTTTTATAAGAGGTGAGCAAAATGAAGTACATTACAATTGCCATTGATGGCCCTGGAGCAGCAGGAAAAAGCAGTGTTGCTAAAGAAGTTGCTCGCCGATTAAACTATACTTATATTGACACAGGCGCCATGTATCGCTGTTTAACACTATATGCTTTAGAAAATCAAATACCTTTAAAAGACGAAAAAGCTTTATGTGAGGCAGTTGATCATTTAGATATTCAGTTGACAAATCATGGATCTGTTTATCTTAACCAAAAAGATGTCACCACGGCTATTCGTAATCGAGAAGTAACAAACTCTGTTTCTTTAGTATCCTCTCCTCGTTGTGTTCGAGAAAAGTTTGTTCTTTTACAACAAAAATTAGCACAAAAACAAAAGGGTGTTGTTATGGATGGAAGGGATATTGGAACCGTTGTTTTACCTTTTGCCGATTTAAAAATCTTTCAAGTAGCTTCTAGCCGTATCCGAGCACAAAGAAGATATGAAGAAAATTTAAAAAAAGGAATTCATACTCCTTTATCTGTTTTAGAAGAAGAGATAAAACAAAGAGATTATTTAGATGAAAATAAACCCTTTGGCGCTTTAAAAAAGGCCAAAGATGCCATTGAAATTGACACTTCAAATATGTCTATAGAAGAAGTGGTTGAAACAATCATCAAATTAGCAAAGGATTTGATAAAATGAAAAAAGCAACCGTTGCCATTGTAGGAAAACCAAATGTAGGAAAATCAAGCCTTTTTAATCGTATTGTTGGAGAAAGAAAATCAATTGTTTATGATGAACCAGGAGTAACTCGTGATCGAATTTATGGAACGGCTACATGGTTAACTCGCACCTTTAATATTATTGATACTGGTGGTATTGAAATTGAAAATAAACCCTTTCAAGAAAGTATTCGAATCCAAGCCGAAATCGCCATTCAAGAAGCAGATGTAATTGTCTTTGTTTGTGATGGCCGTCAAGATATCACAGAAGATGATCTATTAATTGCTAAAATATTAAAAAAATCGAACAAACCAATTCTTTTAGCTATTAATAAAATTGATGATATTACTTTAACTGCAGAAGCTTATCAGTTTTATCAATTAGGAATAGATAGCGATTTAACCATCATTTCTTGTAATCATGGAATTGGTATTGGAGATTTACTTGATCGAATTATTGAACATTTGCCTGTTATTTCAACACAAAAAGAAGAAGATGTCATCCATTTTTGTATGATTGGACGTCCAAATGTTGGAAAGTCTTCCTTGGTTAATGCTTGTTTAAATCAAGAACGAGTCATTGTATCCAATATTGAAGGAACAACAAGAGATGCTATTGATACGCTTTTTGTTCGAGATAATCAAAAATTTTGTGTCATTGATACAGCAGGTCTTAAAAAAAGCGGAAAAATTTATGAAGCTATCGATAAATATGCTGCTTTACGTGCATTAAACGCAATTGATCGAAGTGATGTTTGCTTGCTTGTTTTAGATGGAGAAGCAGGAATTCGCGAACAAGATAAAAACATTGTGGGTTATGCGGTTGAAGAAGGTAAGGCAATTATTATCGTTGTCAACAAATGGGATCTTGTTCATAAAAATGAAAAATCAGTCAATGAATTTACCAAAAAAATTCGCGAAAATTTTAAATTTTTATCTTATGCACCTATTTTATTTGTTAGTGCAAAAACAAAACAACGAATTCATCTTCTTTTTGATGAAATCCAAAGAGTTTTTAACAATGCAAACAAACATATCCCTACTAGTATTGTCAATGAAATTATTTTAGATGCTTTTGCTTATAATCCCACTCCTGATTTTAATGGAGGGCGTTTAAAAATCTTTTTTGCCAATCAAGTAGATACTTGTCCTCCTTTATTTATTTTGTTTGTTAATAATCCTGATTATATGCATTTTAGTTATCAACGATATTTAGAAAACAAAATCCGAGAACGAATTGACTTTGAAGGTACTCCTATCAAAATTGTTTGTCGTGCTAGAGAATAATATTTAACCTTATTCATACATATATTATGTTAGGAGGTTTGTATGAATAATAATTTATTTAAAAAGGTTGAATCCAAAACCAATGTTAAAAAAGCAGATATTATTTCTTTAGCAAAAT
This sequence comes from Firmicutes bacterium CAG:631, assembly GCA_000433015.1. Taxonomy (GTDB): domain Bacteria; phylum Bacillota_I; class Bacilli_A; order RFN20; family CAG-631; genus Caccosoma; species Caccosoma faecigallinarum. The sequence goes on along the minus strand of HF998010.1, from coordinate 72,871 downwards.
CGATTCAAAATAAAAATATGAGTGATGAAAAAAATTTGAGAGAATTAATTCATAACATTGCACAAATGGCAGGAAAAGATGTTGATAAAGAAAAAGAAGATAAAATTATTAATGCTGTAAAAAACAATCAAATCAACGATTCAATAAAAAAGATGAACAATGAATAGAATTTTGTAGTAAAATCTATTTTCTGCTATAATACTATTATAAGGAGGAATAATCATGGAACAAATTAAAACAAAACAAGAATTTGATCAGTTGACAAATGAAAATAAAAATGTTGTAATCGACTTTTATGCATCTTGGTGTGGGCCTTGTAAAATGTTAGCTCCTATTTTTGAAAATGTTGCTGCAACCACTCAAAATGTAAAATTCGTCAAAGTTAATGTAGATGAAGCTACTGAATTAGCAAGTTTATTTGGCATTCAATCCATTCCAACTATGATTTATATCAAAGAAAAAAAATTAGAAAAAAGAGAATTAGGGTTTAAAACAAAAGAACAAATTTTAGAAAATATTGAACGAATTTTCTAATTAGAATTTAGTATAAAAGGGCGAATTGTATTTCGCCCTTTTTACTTTAATCTTTTATAAAATTGGTATAAATTTTTTCTTCATATTCTGGTGAAGGAATGTGCTTTTTACCAATTTCTAAATTTTTTAACATCCATGCCATATTTAAAGCTAATGTCCGCATGGTTTGTAATCCTTCTTGATCTTTATAAACATCCTCTGGTTTTTTACCATGAACTTGATTCCAATATTGAGAACCAATAATGTGCATATTACTAATGCCAAAATATTTATTTAATCGGTCAAAAGCGGCGCTTGCTCCTCCTCTACGACAAGATACGATAGAAGCAGCCAATTTTCCTTGCATCTTTTTTCCAGCACAATAAAATAAACGATCTAAAAAAGCACAGAGTTGTCCTGCTGGCCCAGCATAATAGACAGGAGAACCAACAATTAATCCGTCGTATTCATCTAATCGATCTAAAATTTCATTCACTTGATCTTGAAAAACACATCTTCTTGTTTGATAACATTTTCCACAAGCAATACAACCCGCTATTGGCTTTTTTCCAAGATAGACTAATTCTGTTTCAATCCCGTTTTTTTGTAAGGTCGTCATAATTTCTGCTAATGCCGTATAGGTACAACCTTTTTCATTTGGACTACCATTAATCAATAAAACTTTACTCATTAATGTTTTCTCCTTTCGTTTGTATTTGCTTTGATAAATCAAAAAATTTATCGATTAATTCAAGATATTCTTTTTCATATAGTTTATTTTTTAAACGTTTTAAAAGTTTTTCTTTTTTTTCTTTTTCCACATTTTTTTGTTCAACAGGTAGATTTTGTTTTATTTTTATAGTTTTTACTTGTAAAATATATTCTATTCTTTTTAAAAATAAATCTTGAATTTTTTCATCAATCTTTTGTATTTTATGGCGTAAATAAACTAAATCTTCTTTCATTTTTTATAATAAGAAAACCTTTCTAAACCATAACTTTTTACGCCATATTTTCTTTTTAATGCTGTTAACTCTGGAATCATTTTTTTCATATCGACTCCTCCTTTATAATTTATATTATTATATCAAAAGGAATAGAATTTTAAAATAATATAGATGAAAGACTAAAGGCAACATGTTATAATAAAATTACATAAAAAGGAGGAATTTGATGAAATTACGCGTTCATTTAAAAGAAAACTCCTATTCTATTCATATCAAAAAAGGAATTTTAAATGCCGTTTCCTCTTTTTGTCTTTCTTATTCAAAAATTCTTTTAGTTACAGATAGTGGTGTCCCCAAACAATACATAGATATCGTTAAAAAAGAAATTCCACATTGTCTTCTTTTTACTTTAAAAAAAGGTGAAAAAAATAAAAATATGCAATCCGCTAACGCTATTTTGCATCAACTATTTATCAACAATTTTGATCGTCATGATTTAATCTTAGCTATTGGAGGCGGCGTTGTCCTTGATCTTTGTGCTTTTGTGGCGTCCATTTATAAAAGAGGAATGCATTATGGTTCTATTCCAACTACAGTTCTTGCTCAAGTAGATAGTTGCATTGGTGGCAAGAATGGAATCAATTATGATTCATTCAAAAATGGAGTGGGTACATTTTATCATCCAAAATTTGTTTTAATTGACCCTCTCGTTTTAGATACTTTACCAAAAAGGCATTGGAATAATGGTTTAATTGAAGCATTAAAAATGGGGTTAATCCACGATAAAAATTTATTTGACTTGATTGCTACAAAAAATATCAAAAAAAATATCCAATCTATTATTTTCCATTCATTAAAAAATAAAATTGATATTATTGAACAAGATGTTCATGATATAGGTATTCGACAAATCTTAAATTATGGGCATACTCTTGGACATGCCATAGAAAGTTATTGCAATTTTAAAGTTTTGCATGGCGAAGCTGTAGCTTATGGAATGGTTTTAGAAACAAAACAAAACGAAATAAAAGAACAACTTTTACAAATTTATAAAAAAATTCATCTAAAAAAGATAAAGCCTATTCCTTTAACATTGTTAAAGCCTTATATCATGCAAGACAAAAAAAGAGTACATCAATCGATTATTATTCCACAAATCAATCAAATCGGTTCATGTCAACTCGTTGAAATATCTATGAATGTGTTTTTTAAACAGATGGGAGATGAAATCCATGAGTAGTTGCTTTAAAAATAATATTAGTCTTTCTATATTTGGCGAATCTCACCAAAAAACAATGGGCATTACCATTGAAGGCATCCCTGCTGGGGTTACCATTGATTTTGATTTCATCAATCAAGAATTAACTCGCCGACGTCCTTTCAATGATTTATCCACAAAAAGAATTGAAAAAGATGCTTACGAAATCGTCAGTGGTTATTTCAATAACAAAACAACAGGATCTCCCTTATGTATTTTAGTCACTAACGAAAATTTTGATTCATCTGTTTATCAAACTGATTTGATTCGTCCTTCTCATGTTGATTATGTTATTTATAAAAAATATCATGGTTTTTTTGATTATCGAGGAAGTGGACACTTTAGCGGTCGATTAACTGTCTTATTTGTCATCGCAGGTGCAATTTTCAAACAACTTTTAATGGCTAAAAATATTTATATTGCTGCGCATATTAGTCAAATTCAAGAATTAAAAGATGATGATTTTTCAAATTTAGAACAAGTAGATCAACTAAAATCTTTATCTAAACAATCTTTCCCTGTTATTAATCCTCACATCAAAGAACAAATGATGCAAAGAATTCAAGACACTGCAAAAAAACACGATTCAATTGGTGGCATTGTACAAACGATGATTTATAATCTTCCTGTAGGAGTCGGAGAACCTCTTTTTGACTCTTTAGAAAGTCAACTTTCTAAATTCATGTTTTCAATTCCGGGAATCAAAGGAATCAGTTTTGGTTCTGGCTTTGATTTTGCATTGCATACAGGCAGTGAAATCAATGACTCCTGGAAAATTGAAAATGAAAAAATGATAACTAAAACCAATCATAATGGCGGAATAAATGGTGGAATGAGTAATGGAATGCCTATTATTTTTCAATGTGTTGTAAGACCAACTCCTTCCATTGGATTAACACAAGAAACTGTGAATCTACAAACACACAAAAACACAACCATAACCATTCAAGGAAAACATGATCCTGCTATTATTTCTCGCATTGCTGTCATTATTGAAGCAATGACTGCGATTGCCATTTATGATTTACTTTTAGAAACCAAAAAAAGGAGCTAAAAAAATGTTATATGGACTAATTGGTGAAAATGTTCAATTTAGTTTTTCAAAACAAATTCATAAAAACTTACATTCCCCTTCCTATGAATTATGGTCTTTGTCTAAAGAACATTTTTTAACATTTTTAAAACAAAAAAATTTTAATGGTATCAATGTTACGATTCCTTATAAAGAAGTAGCGATACAAGTTGTAGATGAAGTTGATTCAACAGCTAAAACCATCGGTTCTATCAATACAATTATTAAAAAAGATCAAAAATTAATTGGCTATAACACCGATTATTTAGGATTTGAGTTTTTATTAGATATGTACCAAATTCCATTAGAAAATAAAAAAATTATCATATTAGGAAGTGGAGGAACGGCTAAAACTGTCGCCTATGTGGCTAAAAAAAGAAAATGTAAATCAATTGCTTTCGTCTCAAGAGAAAAAAAAGAAAATGGATGGACTTATGAAGATTTAAAACAGTTACAAGATTATGAAATTTTAATTAATACAACACCAAATGGGATGAAAGGAAAAGAAGAAAAAAAATTAGTGGATTTCAATATATTCAATCATTTGGAATGGGCTATTGATTTAATTTATAATCCACTCAAAACTTCTTTATTATTAGAAGCCGAAAGTAAAAATATTAAAATCGCTTCAGGATTATTGATGCTCGTAGCACAAGCTTTTTATAGTGAAGAATTATTTCAACAACAAACATTAGATACACATAAAATCTTAGAAGAGTATCAAAAATTATTTCTAGCAACAATGAATATTGTTCTCATTGGTATGCCTGGAGCAGGAAAAACAACAATTACAAAACTTTTATCTAACAAATGGAATAAAGAATATCTTTCTATTGATCAAGAAATTGAAAAAAAAGAACAATTACCTATTAAAGAAATTTTCCTTTTATACGGAGAAAAACACTTTCGTGATATTGAACAATCCATAACACAACAAATTGGTTTATGCCAAGGAAAAATCATTGATACTGGCGGAGGAATCGTTTTAAATGAAAGTAATATTTTTTCTTTGAAAAAAAATGGAATTCTTGTTTATATTAACCGTGGATTAGATAATATTCAATTAAACAAAGAACGTCCATTAGCTCAAAACTATTCCGATTTAAAACAATTATATCAACAAAGAAAAGATCGATATGAACGATATTGTGATATTAAAATTGATAATAATCTTTCTATTCATCAAGTTTTAGAAAAAATTCAGGAGGCTATTTATGCGTATACTCATTTTAAATGGTCCTAATCTCAATTTACTAGGCATACGAGAACCTGCCATTTATGGGACAAAAACTTATAAAGATTTATGTCGTTATTTAAAACAAAAAAGTCATACTTTCCATCAAAAAATTAAGATTAAACAATCTAATTATGAAGGTTATCTCATTACTCAATTACAAAAAGCTTCCAAAAAATATGATTATGTATTATTAAATGCTGGCGGGCTTACCCATACAAGTGTTGCTTTGGCCGACGCAATTGCGAGCTGTAGCATCCCTGTTATAGAAATTCATCTTAGTCAAGTGGATCAACGAGAAGATTTTCGTAAAATTAATTTTATTCGTCAATATTGCCAATGTTCTTTTGTTGGAAAAGGATTTTTAAGTTATGGTGAAGCATTAGATTATATTCAAAAAAAGGAGGGAGATAAAAAATGATTATTGTTGTAGATAAAAAAGAGCAAGTTGCAAATATTGAAAATTATTTAAATACATTTCATATTCATTTTTATACTTCTCATCAAAAAACATGCTCAATTATTGAAACACTGACTGATACTTTCCCTTTTGATGAAAAAAATTTATATGCATTTGAAGGTGTTCTTTCAATCCATTTTAATCAAAAAAAATATTTATGGGATTTAAAGAATCACCCTCAATATACATCCATTTTATTAGATAACTGGCAAATTGATAATCAACATATCACGATTATTGCTGGTCCTTGTAGTATTGAAAATGAACAACAACTTCAACAAATTACTTCAAAAATAAAACCTCTAGGTTGTAACATTTTACGAGCTGGAGCATATAAGCCTCGTTCTTCACCTTACGATTTTCAAGGATTAGAAGAAAAAGGGCTACAGCTTTTGTTTGAAATAAAGAAAAAATATCATCTTCCCGTTGTCAGTGAAATCACAAGTATTGAACATCTCGATTTATTCGTTCAATATGTTGACATTATTCAAGTTGGTGCTCGCAATATGCAAAACTTTGAATTATTAAAGGCTTTAGGAAAAATTAACAAACCTATATTACTTAAAAGAGGAATGGGCAATACGATAGAAGAATTACTTTTATCTGCTGAATATATTTTAAGTGGAGGAAATCAACAAGTGATTTTGTGTGAAAGAGGCATCCGCACATTTGAAAAAAGCACAAGAACAACATTAGATTTAAGTGCTATTCCTGTTTTAAAAAAATTAACGCATCTTCCAGTTTTTGTTGATCCTTCTCATTCAGTAGGTAAAAGAGAATATGTTGAAGCTATGGCCCTAGCTGCTATTGCGGCTGGAGCAGATGGTATTATGGTTGAAGTTCACGATCAACCATTATTTGCAAAAAGTGATGGTTTACAAGCATTGACTATTGATGATTTTAAACAATTAATGCAAAAATGTAAAAAAGTGGCAGAAGCCATCGGTAAAAAGTAATGAAAGTAAAAGTTTATCCTAGTACAATTGATACGAATCCATTTATCAATCTGCCTCCATCAAAAAGTATCGCTCATCGCGCAATTATTTGTGCATCTTTGGCCAATGGAACAAGTAAACTTACTCCAATAGAATATAGTGAAGATATTTTAGCTACCATCAATGGCGCAAAAGAATTAGGTTCAACAATTACAACGCTTAATGATACTCTTCTCATTCAGGGAAATGGCTTTATAAAAAATACAACACACGAAATATATTGTAACGAAAGTGCTTCTACATTAAGATTTTTTATTCCTTTATTTGCTTTATTAAACCAAAATAGTGTTTTTATCGGTAAAGAATCTTTGTTATCAAGACCACTTCAAATTTATCAAGATTTATTTCAAAAGATGAATTTAATGTTTGTCACACATCCAGACTATATTAGTATTCATGGACCATTAAAAGGTGGAGAATTTTCAATTCGTGGAAATGTTAGTAGTCAATTTATTAGTGGATTGTTTTTTGCTTTACCCTTGTGTCAAGAAAATTCTATTATTGAAGTGACTGAAAAAATTGAATCTTATCCTTACATTTTGTTAACCATTCATATACTACAACAATTTCATATTCATATCGAAAAAAGAGGTAAAAATAAATTTTTTATCGCTGGTAATCAAAAATATCTTCCCAAAGATTTTACGATAGAAGGGGATTTTTCTCAACTTTCTTATTTAGCATTGCTTGGAATTTTAAACCAACCAATTACTTTTACAAATGTTCCATTTCATTCCTTTCAAGGAGATAAAATTATCTTAAAAATATTAAAAGATTTAAATGTTAAAATGATTGAAAAGGCCAGTCAATTGACCATTTTTCCATCAATGATATCTTCTTATACCTTTGATATTTCAGATTATCCTGATTTAGCTTTATCTTTATGTGTTTTAGGAATGTTTTGTCAGGGAACATTTATTCTAAAAAATGTTCATCGTTTAGCTTATAAAGAATCCAATCGAATGCAATCAATTATTGAAGAAATGATTAAACTAGGTGTAGATATTTCTATGTTAGATGACACTCTCATTATTCATGGTTCTTCAAATGAACATTTTTGTCACCAAAACTTATTTTCTCATCATGATCACCGCATTTTAATGGCTTTATTTATGTGTTGTGTCAATTGTCAAAATCCAATCGTTATAGAAGGTGCAGAATGTATTAATAAATCTTATCCCTCTTTTTATCAAACGATGAAAAAGATTGGTGTTCGTTTTGAAATTTTAAAATCATAAAATTTTATAAAAAAAGATGTAGCATCCTACATCTTTTTCATTGATCAATCATAGCGCAAAAAAATTATTTTACAATTTCACCATAAACTTCTTTGCCACATCCTGCAGCATTAGATTCATCTGTATCAATATGCATGGCTAAAGCATAGGATGAGCTAACACGAACAACGACATCACCAAAAATTAAAGAACGTTGAGCCGTATCTACTTTTACTTGTACAATATCTTTATCTTGAACATTTAAAAGTTTTGCATCTTCTGGTGTAGCATGAATGTGTCTTTTGGCCACAATCACTCCTTCTTGAAGATCAATTTCTCCACAAGGTCCAACTAATTTACAACCAGGAGTTCCATTTAAATCGCCAGATTCACGAATGACAATAGGAATTCCTAAACTTCTAGCATCGGTTGCAGATAATTCAACTTGTGTGCTTTTGCGATAAGGCCCTAAAATTGAAACACCTGCAATGCTTTTTTTTGGTCCTATTACTTCTACTCTTTCCTCACAAGCAAATTGTCCAGGTTGAGATAAATCTTTCTTTTTGGTTAAAGTGGCTTGTTCTCCAAATAAAATTTTGAAATGTTCTTCTGTTAAATGAACATGTCTAGCTGATGTTTCAACAATAAATTTTTGACTCATTTTCTTTTCCTCCCTATTTATTATAAATAAATTTATCGATAAATCGCTATCCCTTTTGGCAATATTTTACATTCAAAATAATTTGATTTTATAATTTTTCCATCTACATTGAAATAAAATTCCTTATCACTTCGATAAACTATTTTTTTACAAAGTTGATGAATATAAAAAGAATAACGATTAATTTTTCCCTTCATCAATTGAATTAAATAATAAGGTATAGTAATTTTTTTGATTTTTTTGGCAAATACATAATCCATATAACCATCATCTACAATAGATTCAGGACAAATACGAATGCCTCCGCCATAGCTACTTCCATTACAAGCTGCGGTAATAAAACCAGACATTTTAAAAAACTCTCCATCATCAACACTAATTTCAAACTCATGCCATTTAAAAGTTAAAATTGTCATTAATAATGCCCAAAAATAGCGAAATTTTCCTTTTAATTTCGTATATTTTTCAAAACGCATCAATACATCAATATCAATTCCTGAACCAGCAATATTAATGCATTTCATACCATTTACATCGATTAAATCCATTTCTTTTGCTTCCCCGTTTAAAATTAAATTTAATGCTTCTAATGGCTTTTTGATTGGAATATTTAGTTTGGCGGCGATATCGTTACCAGAACCAGCTGGAATAATTCCAATTTCCCATTTTGATAAATTGGTGAGTCCATTAATGACTTCATTAATTGTCCCATCTCCCCCAATGACAATCATCTTTCCTCCATTGGGATATGCCTTATCAATTTGTTTAGCAACTTGTAAAGGATCTTCATATTCTTTTGTTTCATATAAAATATGCTCAATAGAAGCCTCTTTTAAATATTTCAAAGTTTCTACATAAGTTTGATTTACTTTTTTTCTTCCTGCAACTGGATTTGCGATAACATGATACATTGAGCCAAACTTCCTTCCAATACTTAATCATTATATAATAAAAAACGACAAATTTAAATAAAAAAAATAGATGGTTTTATTTTTTAACTTTTACAAAACTTTGACATTTTGAAAAAAAGAAATTAACATCTAATCTTTATACTATGGGTGTAAAGAAAAAGGAGAGATTAAAAATGAAAAAAAATATGTAAAAAACTTTAAAAAAATATGAGGAACCAAAAACATAATCTAAATTAGATGAATTAAGAACTTTAGATAAAAGACCCAAAAAATAGGTATTTCTTTTAGTATCTTAGGAATAATTGAAATGATTTATACTTATTTCTTATATAAAAAATTATTTGTTAAATATAAAGAAAAATATCAAGATGAAATTTTACAACTAGCAAACGATTTAATTCAAGATTCAGAAAAAAGTAAAAAATGATATCTCTATGGATATCATTTTTTTACGAAAAGATTATTGTATACAATAATTTTTAAAAGCAAAATTTATTTTCTTCTATACGTTTCGCACCATGCATCACAATCAATTTTTACATCACTTGCTTTACAATAGCAATCTTTGTTGTAATAACAAGATAAATCATTACAACTTATTGCTGTTTCCATTTCAGAATAAGATGGCGTAATATCTCCACCTAATTCATAACTAAATTTTGTATCTGTTGGTTGTCTTTTTTGAAAACTTACACATACAGCATCATCATCTAAAACGATACATTGTTTATTACAAATACAAAAATGATTATGCTTACATTCTCTTTCGTTGCACTTTAATTTACTCATAGAAAACTCCTCCCATGAATTAATTTGTGCATTTTTATCATCTTTATTCTTTTTTTTAAAAGATTCCTACTGGTTGATTATTTTCATCTAAATCCATTTTTAAAGCAGCCGGTTCTTTAGGAAGACCTGGCATTGTCATAATATTTCCTGTAATACAAACTAAAAACCCTGCTCCAATAGAAGGTCGAATTTCTTTGACATGTAAGGTAAACTCTTTAGGAGCTCCCAATAATTTTGGATCATCCGATAAAGAAGAAGGCGTTTTCGCAATGCAAACTGCCAAATGATCCCATCCGTTTTCTTTATAAAGTTTTAGTTGCTCTTTTGCTAAATCACTAAATTCTACATCTTTAGCCCCATAAGCAATTTTAGCAATTTTATTAATTTTTTCTTCGATAGAATCATCTAAATTGTATAAATAAGAAAAATGATTTTCTTGTTGCACAATTTCTAAAACTTTTTTAGCTAGTTGAATGCCTCCTTTTCCACCTTTGGCCCAGACATCACTTAATTCAATTGGATATCCTTGTTTTTTACACCATCTTTTTAAAGCAGCAATTTCTTTTGGTGTATCTGTTGGGAATTTATTGATGGCAACCACAAATGGCAAACGAAAAGCTTGAATCGTTTCAACATGTTTTTTGAGATTTTCAGCACCTTTAATTAAAGCTTTGACATTTTCTTCCTTTAAATTTTCTTTGGCTACACCACCATGCATTTTTAAAGCACGAATTGTCGCAACAACAACAACTGCACTTGGATGAATGTCTCCTACTCTACATTTAATATCTAAAAATTTTTCAGCACCCAAATCCGCACCAAAGCCGGCTTCTGTAACCACATAATCCGCTAGATGCATTCCCATTTTTGTTGCAACGATAGAATTACATCCGTGAGCAATATTAGCAAAAGGCCCTCCATGAATGAGAACAGGTCCTCCTTCTAATGTTTGAACTAAATTTGGTTTAAAAGCATCTTTTAAAAGTAATGTTATGGCTCCACCAATCTTTAAATCAGCAACAGTAATTGGCTTTTTAGACGTATTATAACCGACAACAATGCGATCAATACGATTTCTTAAATCTTGGTAATCTTTTGCTAGACAAAAAATAGCCATAATTTCACTTGCTACTGAAATATTAAATCCATCATTTCTAGCCACACCATCTTTAGGTCCTCCTTGGCCGACTTTAATATATCGTAAAGCGCGATCATTTAAATCTAAACATCTTTTCCAAGTAATATGATTTAAATCAAATTGCAACTCATTTCCTTGATAAATATGATTGTCAATAAAAGCACTAATAGCATTATTTGCTGTCGTAATGGCATGAATATCTCCCGTAAAGTGAAGATTAATTTCATCCATTGGCATAACTTGTGCATATCCGCCTCCTGCAGCTCCACCTTTAATGCCCATAACAGGTCCTAAACTTGGCTCACGCAAAACAGCAACAACATTCTTTTTCAATGCAAATAAAGCTTCAGCTAAACCAATACAAGTCGTTGTTTTACCTTCTCCTGCACTAGTTGGCGTAATCGCCGTCACTAAAATCACTTTCCCGTTTTTATTTGGCTTAGTTTGTAAAACAGAAAAATCCACTTTGGCTTTATAATGACCATAAGGCTCATAATCTTGTTCTGTTAATCCTAATTTTTGAGCAACTTTTTTTATTGGTTTCATTTTCGTTGCTTTTGCAATTTCTAAATCTGATAATGATGTCATTTTCATCTTCTCCTTTTCTTTTTCTTCTTCTTTTTCTTTTTATGCTTTTTCTTTTTATTTTTGTTTTCTGTTATTTTTTCTTTTTTTACCTTTGGTAAAAAATGATCAATAAATACGGGTTTTGGTGGTTTAATTAAAAATGCATAAACCACTGCAATAGCAACAAATAAAGCCAATCCAGCAATAGATAAATAAATACCCTCTTTTAAATAAGGCGTATAATAAGATAAATTATAATTCCATTCTCCATCTTTAGCAATAAATCCAACAAAACCACCATTTAAATTATAAATTTTCACCTCTTCTTCTTGGCCATTTTGTGTTCTAGTTAAAGACCATCCAGCATCATAAGGAACACTTAAAACAACAATTTTTTTCTTATCATAATTGGTTTTAAAGGTAAACTCGTTTTTGTTATATACAACATCTGTAACTGCATCCTTTTTTAATTGATCTTGTGTTTTTTTAATGTCTTGCTCATACGTATAATACAAATTCATGGATAACATGGTTTCAGCTATTCCTGTAGAGGTTGAACGATACACACTATTGAGCCATGTATCTGAAATAAATTCGATGACAATCTTATTAATTGGTTGATTGACATAAAAGCCTCGTTCATATTTCCATTCGTATTCTTCATTACTATAGCTATGAAAATCCATGTGAGCATCTTGTGTTACAAGTACATCATCATTATAAAGACTAATTAAAACTCTTGGTCCCATTTTAAATGGCAAATTAATATAACAAATATTATCATCACTTGCCAAAGAACAAACTTTTCTTTCTCCATCTTTTAATTCATAGATGAGTTGATCTCCATAAAATCCATATTGATCGTATCTTTGATGGAAGAAAGGCTCATTTTTAGGAAGTAAAGTTTCAACGACTGAAGACGTGATTTCATTACGTCCAAAATCATAAATATATCTTCGACTTGCACTGTCTTCTAAATCAAAATCAATCGAATTATAATCTTTTTGGTATCGCTCTACTTCTCCTGTTATAGGGTCTATTCGATAGCCAACTAAATCCTCACGAAGACTCAATTTTTTATTCCATTTAGTATAACTCGTTCGATAATATTGCCGTACATAGGCTTCATTTTTTTCAAAGCCTTCTTTTTCAAAATCTTCTAAATCTTCCATTTTAACAATGGCCATTTTAGAATACATTTCTTCATAAATAGATGCTGAATAATTGTGATAAATCGTTCCGCTTTGAGATTGATAAGAGACAGAATCCCAAGGAATATATTCATCTAAACCATATCCTAACTCTATAAAATTTTTATTTTCGTATACATCAAAATATTCATAAGATCGCACAAGTTCATACCCAAAAGGAATGTTGATGCGATAATCTAAATTTTGTTCTTCCTCTAGTGAGGTTCGCCCATCAAAAACATCGTTTAAATAGGTATCGTTATTTTTATCTCTTTTATCTACGATATAATATTTAATACCCACAAATTGATCAAAATAATAACGTTTTTCATGATAGCCCATAGACCAAGAACCTCCATAAGCCATTCGTGAACGATCAATAAATTCTTTTTGTTCAAAATTGTAAATAGAATTAAACACTGAAGCTCCATTATAAGATAAATCTGAAGGCAAATTCACATTTCCTCTGGTTGCTAAAATATTGTAGATACGATAAAAACCATCATCCATTTCTTGTATATCTTCAATAATTTGTGTCTGTTCTTTTCTTTTTTCAGGACCACCCATAAAATATTGATACGATACATAACCTTTCATTTCAACCGTTACAATCGCACTCATCGCCACTTCTCCAACAACCATGACAAATAATATTTTCTTTAGATATTCCCATTTAATATAGCTAAATCCAATAATTAACCAAACAACAACCATATAAAGGAATTGGAAAACGACCGCATAGATTTTAAAAATATTGGTTAAAGTTTGATGTTGATAAGAATAAACAACAAAGAAAATGCCAATTCCTAAATTAATCAAGAAATTAATTAAAATATATTTCTTTTTAATTTGATCAAATTGATCGAAAGTACATAAAATAAAGATTAATGCAATGGCCACAATAAACAATAACCATCGTCCATACATGATAGTAAACCCATGGAATAAATAATAAGAAAATGGTATGAGTGGCATTAGTATACAAATGATAATGCCAAAAATTGTCCAAGGACGTTTGGTTTTAAATCCTTTAATGATTGCTGGGACTAACATCATAATCATTGGTGTTGTGATAAATAATCCACCAATGGTGTTATCTAAAACAGAAGTGCTAAAAACAGTTGAACTCCAAACATCCGTATTCATAAATAAAAAGCCTGTAAAAACATAACCTATGGATTGAATCGGACTAATAATTTCTGTAGCACTCATTGGTCTTTCTTGCCATACAAACATAAATTTTAATAACTCTTTAATATTAGACCAAGCAAAAAAGTCCCATCCTTTTAATTTTCCTAATTCTAATCCTGTTTCTAATCGTTGCGGGTTTTCAAAGAAAAAGCTTAAAAATTGAATGAGTGATTGAGAATCACCTCTCCCACTATCCAAAGCAACAACCATGGATGGAACAACAACAAATGAAGCCATGATTCCACCAGCAATAAAATATAAAATTCCTTGCAGTAAAACTCCCCATCGTTCTTTTGCAGAATGTCCTAAGCGTTTATTGATTCCATATAAATAAATCCACCGATATAAGGCATACAACACACCTAATAATGCAAAAGTGAAGAAAAAGAAATAATTGGCTATTCCCATTAAAAAGATGGCTAAAGTCAATATTCCACCTTTTCGTTCTTGTAAGCAACGTTCAATACCAATTAAAATTAACGGAAATAAGGCCGAAACATCACTATAATGGAACCAAATATAAAACAAATTCCACCCTGAAAAACTATAAATAATTGCTCCTATTGTCGAAGTAAATTTCTTTAAATGAAAATATTTACGTAACAAAACATAAAATAATAATCCACCCAAAGCATATTTAAACATCATATGAAAGAAAATGCCTTGATAAAGCCATGCTTTAGGCCAAATCAATAATAAATAAAACAAAGGACTAAATAAATAATAAAAACTTGCAGATCCAATATAATTAGCCCCTAAAAAATTAGAGTAATCAAATAAAGGAAACTCTCCCGTTTTAAAAAAGTCCCACATTTGATGATACCCATTCGCATAAAAAGAATAAGTCTGTAAGACATAATCTCCATTAATGGGTAACATAAAATGATTGGTAAGCAAAGCATATAAAAAAGTTCCAACGCCTATGCCAAATAAAATCATAAATACGATGGAATATTCATTTAAAAATACTTTTTTAGCAAATCTTTTTAATTTTTCTGCCTTTGTTTCCATGATCCTTTTCCTTTTTTATATATTATATAAAATTATTTCCTTGACTTCAATAAATAAACCTTTTAGAATCAACGACTTGCAAAAACTTATAATTCATTTTATAATCATTTTGCTATAAAAAATAAAAATTTTTGGAGCGGTATCGAAGTGGTTATAACGAGACTGACTCGAAATCAGTTGTATCTTTTTAAGGTACCGTGGGTTCGAATCCCACCCGTTCCGCCATATTTGTACGACATGTCTGATACAAACTTAGAACTTCTAAGGGTGTGCAGACTTTTTTTGTTTTATCCGATAAATACGCACTTTTTAAAATTACGCCGTGTAGCAACTTAATGAAAACGGAAGGAAATATATCATTTTTTAGAGCCAAGTTTACACGGTGTAGGAATTTTTACACGGCGTAAGGCTATTGAATAAGTCCCTTGCACACCCCTAGAAAATCAACATAAACTTATCATATTTGGAACTCATTCTTGTTGGAGATTTAGAGCTGATTACTGATGTTTTTAAAATAGATGGTGAGTTAAATAAGCTAGTGAAAGAAAAAGAAGAGATACATAATGAATTTAATCTTCTCGTTAAAATGAACACAAAGACTTAACAAGATCAGTCGATTTGGCGAAAAAAGTATGCAGAACTTGAAGATAAATATAAAAACAAGGAATCTGAATATAAAAATTTAATTAGTCAAAAAGAAGAAAGAAAACTAAAAGAAAGCAATATTAATTCATTCATCGAAACTTTAAAAAAGGCGAACTGATTACTGATTTTGATGAAGCAATATTCAATTTCAACCTAGAAAAAGCGATAGTGCATAAAGACAAATCAATAACATTCAAGTTCTATAGCGGGTTTGAAACAACGATAAAGGCTGAGGAGTGATTCCTTGGTCTTTTTGCGTTTTATAATAGAAAAAATCATACTTTTATGATATAATTCACTAAATTGGTGGTGGTTTTGTGAATTTAGATAGAGAATTAAGAGATCTAAAGAAATCTTACGATGATACTAGATGGAAAATTAAAAGCATTATAGAAAAAGGAAACTCACAAATTAAAGATTTGGAACGTTTTTATTCTTCTAATGTAGGAAAAGTGGAAGAAAGTATAAATCAAACCTTAGTAAATATAGAAAAGGAAGTAAATAATCTTATTTCAAACTTTGAAAAAAACTTGCGTGAATATAAAACCTCTCAAAATGAAATGCTTAAAGAGATGGAAGAAACATATTTAAAAGAAATAGATGCGAAGAAAAAATCTTTAGAGACTGAATTCAAATCTAAAATTAAGTGCCAATTTGTTGTAAAGGGGGTTCTATAGAATGCCAGAACTTTCTGATTATGAATTACGACAAATAAATGAATCAATAGAAGAGATAAATGAAGTTTTAAGTGATATTGAAAATTTAACTAGTAAAAACTCTTTTGATTATTCACGTTTGTATAGAAAAATTAAACAATATTCTGATGATGCAAACCAAAGTCAAAAGTATGTTGAAAGGGCAATTAGAGAGTTAACTAACGGAAGTGGTATTTTTTTTAGGAAAGAAGGAATAAATGATTTATTTTCTAAAAATGTTGATTTATTGAATAGTAAAATAAACGAGTTAAATTCTAATTACAGAAAGAAATTCGATGAACTTTTTTCTAATATTGGCAAATTAAGTGATATAGATATTTCTAATAGCATTTCGCTAAGTGATGACCATGATTTATTCGTATTTCCAATTGTTAATGAAAATGAGAATGTTGAAGATGAGAAAGATGATGTTGCTGATATAGTTGACGAAACTATAAATAATAAGGCATTGTTAGAAGAAAACGATGAATCAAATAAAGTAGTAACTTATGAAGAAAGGTCTTATCAGCAAAATCTCATTTCTAATATTGATGAAATTTTAGCAAATGAGACAACGGAAAAGGATATACCTAAGAAAAAAATTATCATTAGAAAAAATACTCCATTAGACAATGATGAAATTAAACAATTATTTATCAATAGGCATTTTATGTATAACTTAAATTTGTCTCAATTAAATGAAGGTATTAAATTTGCTGGAAATAGCGTTGATAAGAATAAAATTCTTTTAGGTGCTATGTATGCCAAATATAAAGATGATTTAGCTAACAAAGACTTTTTTGACATTTTAAATGATACTGATTTGTTATTGGAATTTTTAGAAGATAACAAAGATGAATCTCTCGATTTATTGTTTGGTAAGTTTTTCTTGTTAGTATCTGGTTGGAGTATGGCACATTCACATTATTTAAGTAGAGATTCTTTTGATAAATTAACTATAGATCCGCGACTATCGACAAGGAAAATAGTAGAACTAAATACTACGTTGCAATACGATGAATTGACTTTAATACATAAATTTGAAAATTCTAAGTATACCTTACTCTTATCTAATACTCTAAAAGAATCTTTTTATGATGTGCCAACGGCCGCAAAAATAATGATGGTTTCGTATAAGCATCCTGATGATTTTATAAAGTGTAGTGATTTAGGTTTTAAAAGAATTAATTAGGCGGGTGATAAAATGAGTAGTACATACGATTTCAAAAATCTTGAGCGAGAAGTCAAAAATCTTCAAAAAGAATATGAAAAACATCTATCACGCCAAACTGATATAAGTTCTAAAATCGAAAAATTAGAGTTTGATCAATCCAAATATGGGGAAAAAGCTGTAGATAGTAGAATAAAATCTATTTTTAAATACGCAAAGAGAAAAATAGAAAATACATTCAATTCTACTTATAGTGAAATAAAAACCGAATATGATAAATCATTTTCTAGGTTAAGAGATGGAGCAAAAGAAATTAATCAAATTTATACATCATACAATTTAATTTTGGGAAAGTTATTACAAGCTAATGAAAACTATCGAAGTCAAAATTTTGGTGCTATTATAGGTTTTAATGAAGAGCTATTTAAAACCGATAATGATACTTACTCTTATTTTTTACTATTAAAAGCAAATTCATATCAAGCACTTGCAAAATCTAAGATAAGTAGTTTGAGTAGTAGTGATACTTGGGTTTTTACTGATTATGTTAGTTTCTGCTATAAACATAATGCTAGAGAGCATTTGAAATATGCCTCATATCTTTGCTTTGAGCATTTATATTTATTAATCGAGAAAACTGAACTTAATGATTTAACAAAATATAATTACTTAAAGAAATGCTTAATTTTAAAAGATAATATTCCAAACGATAAAGTTAATAACGCGAAAGTTAATAAAATTTATAACGTTTTTTGTGAAATCTACAATTCTTTAGCTAATAAATATTTTAACGAATTTTCTTATTCTAATTTCGTATCGCTAATGGACGATTCTTATTTATTGAAAGATGTTGACATAGAGAATGAAATACTGAAACGTAAATCCAATGATCTGTTATCTAAATTAGATTATTTCTTGTTAAAAGGGAATAATACTGAAAAAGATAATTTCATTAGAGCCATTTCTGATTTAAGACCTGCTATAAAAGACGAAAATTTAAGGAGAAAATTCATACAAAAAATTTTATCTTTAATAACTGAAGATAATATTGATGTGTTTGAAAACTTGCTTAAGTACATTATTGATGATTTGGGTTATACTAATTTTATTAAAAATATAAATGAATTACTGATAAAAGAAAAAGAAGAAGTAAATTATTACAATTGCTTGGCAAATTCTTTCAATAAAACTATTATTAGCAACAAGGATAGAATTCCACTATTATACACTGTTAATGCTTTAATTCTTATAAGAGAAAACACGAATATTAAAGAATTAGATGGTGCGAAAACATATTACGGCATATCATTATCACTTTTTAAATCTGCACGTAAATATTTAGGATCTTTGGATAAGGAAACCAAGGATAAAATTAAAAAATTGTATGATGAAAGTTATAACTATATTTACAGTAAAGAAAACAAAAAGAATATTTTCGAGGTTAAAAAGCCAATTTCATTTGATGATAGTCTTTTGGTAGAAATTAAAAATCTTTCTAATGACGGCACTGTTAAAAATAAGAGATTATATATTGGATTATTGATTGCATTAGGTGTTGTCATTATCTCGCTAATAGTAACATTGTGCGTTTTATTAATTTAAAAAAAGGGGGTAATTATGAGTATTTTTGATTTTTTTAAAAGAAAAAAGAAAAAAGAAGCGATATTAACGAAAGAAGTAGGTGAAACACAGGCAGAAAATACTTCGACCGCACACAGTTTAAGTACGCAAGAGTTCGCTGCTTCAGCTAAAGAAATAACAGTTGAAGAAAAAAGCATGTTTTGCCGAAAATGTGGAACAAAACTTCTTGATGGTTTTTGCCCTAAATGCGGTGAACTTATTGATTTTGATAAGGATGCAAATAAAGATTTTATCGAAAAAGATAAACAAGAAAAAATTCGTGTTGTCGAAACAGAACACGAAACCGAAAATGGAACAATTAAGGTAACCATTACAACAGAAGTAAGCGAAAATAATCCTTTCGATGCAGCATATGATGAAACATACGCTTATTTGTTGTTTTTTAATAAATATCCAGTTATAGAAGCTCCTGAAAATAGAGATAAACTAAATTATGTTTGGTTCGAATTTACGCGTGCTGGTGTAAATAATATAAATGAGGTTAGAAAACTTCATGAAGAACTATTTTCTAAAGGGTTTTATAAAAAAGGAAACGACCCTTTATTATATTTGAATAGATTAAAAGTCTCTGAATTAAAAGAAGTTTCAAAAGCGTTCAATTTGCAAATTAAAGGTAAAAAAGATGCTCTTATTGAACAACTTAGTCAATTGTTATCCTTTGATCAATTAAAGAGTTATTTTGGTTACGACATATATGAATTATCTGAAAAGGTAGACGAATTTAAAAAAGAGCATAAATTTGAAATTGAGTATTGTTTCGAGTTGCATGATAGCAATATCAACTACAGTGAATTTTTAAAGTTGAGAGAGACAAAATCTCTTGATGATATAAACTTCCAATATCATAAGGCAGAATGGAGACATGATGATTTTTATTTAGGGACTTCACATCTTCATTGGATAGGAAAATATTATTTGAGAAACAATAAATTTAAAAAGGCGTCTGAGTATTTTTTGAGAGTCTTGATAATTGAATTGAGTGGCGCACAATTAAATAATACTAACTGGAAGGAATTTAAAGAAGTTAAAGTTCCTAAGGAAAATTGGCACTTTTGGAAAATCGAAATTAGTGACGATGTTACTGAAGAAATTAAAAAATTAGCACCATATATAGATGAAGATCTAATCAACAAAGTTACTGAATACAAACTCCCATTTAATGCTTGTCCTGCTAATCTTTTTAAGCAGATAGTTGAGCTAATTATCAACGATAAATTTGATAAGGAAACTAAGAAAAAAATTATTGGAGCGTTAACTGAAAACTTAGCTAAGATTAGAAAGGATTTATATGGGTTCTAAAGAGTATGGGCAAATATAATTCGATAACTGTTAGAGAAGCTATGAATAAGATAGCTTCAAATAATTACGTTCTTCCTGCAATTCAAAGAAAATTTGTATGGAGACCAGAACAAATTGAGACCTTATTCGATAGTATTCTTCGTAATTACCCAATCAATTCATTTATGTTTTGGGAAATTACTGATACAGCCTTAAAACAAAATTATAGTAAGTTTTTTCTTCTAAATAGAAGAAGTTATAATGGAATTGTGATATAATATGTGTAACGTTTTTAATTTCTTTTTTTGTTAATTTTTAGAGAAATGATTAAAATAATTCCAAAATAAAAGAAAGGAGTCATTTAGTGTGGAAAAAATATACAAGTATACATCATTAGAAAGTGCAATCAAGATATTAGAAAGTAATGCTGTTGCACTTAATAATCCACAAAACTATAATGACCCTTTTGATAGTGTTATAGATTTTGATGATGGCGATATTGAAAAATCAATTTCTATAGTAGTTGAATACTATTTAATTCAAGAATTTTTGAAATTGTTAAATAATAAGAATATTAAAGTTGGCTTTTTAACAAAGCTAATAATGAAGTGGGCTAGATTTGGTATTAATCTATATTTGAAGGTCTCAAAAAGGAATAAGTACTATGATTCTATTCCCGGAGCTCAGGCTTTAACTAAATTTGTGGTTAGATATGCTGCTCAAAAAGGTGAAAATTCTTTTGAAGAATTAAAAGAAAAGTTTACTAATGAAATTATTCGAAAAGTAAAAGATGCTCGAAATAACGCCTTAATATCATGCTTTAGTAAAAGATACGATTCTATTTTAATGTGGTCGCATTATGGGGATAAGCATAAAGGAATTTGCATCGAATTTGATAGACCTGAAAATGATTTCCTGGATGTTAAGTATTCTAAGAAAAGATGCAAATTTGATTTGGAAGATACTACAAGAAGAGTACTAGGATATATGCTATCAAATGAAGAAGTTGATGTTAATGATAAAGGACTAATAAGATGCATATCTAAACCATTTATTGTTAAATCATTAGATTGGAAATATGAAGAAGAGGTTAGATGTGTCTTGTCTCCAAATAGCGAAGGTGTATCTACGTTAGAAGAATTGAGTTTATATAAAATGCCTACCAATATTTCAAAGATATATATAGGTTGTAAGGTAGATAAAACATCAGAAGAATATAAAAATTTAATTACTCTCGCAAATAATAAAAATGTAATGATATTAGAATTAAAAACTAGCGATGATTTATTTAGCGTTATAGAAGAATGATTCAAGGAGGTTTTGTTAAATGTCAAAAATTGAACTAATAAAAAAAGAAATAGACAAAGTAAATAATAAATACCTTGAAAATGTTCTTGAAATCATATCAGATTATAAAAAAGAAAATGAAACAAAAAACGACTATAAAGGCCGCCAGTTATATGAGTTATTGCAAAATGCTGATGATTGCTTTACAGCTGAATGTAATGATATTGATGTTAAAATTAAGTTAATCGGTAATACTCTAATAATTCAAAATACTGGAAAGCCATTTGATGCTAGAGGAATTGCTTCATTGATGCATTCAAATGCAAGTTCAAAATATAGTGATACAATTGGCTGTAAAGGTTTAGGTTTTAGATCTGTTTTGAACTGGGCAAATGATGTAACTATCTGTACTAAAGAGTTTTGCGTCAATTTTTCAGAAGCAAAAGCTAAAGAAAAGTATGACTATTATAAAGAATATTCTGATAAATCATATATTGAAGAATTAGATAAAATAGATAGAATTGCTGTATTATGTTCTGCTAGTTTGATGGATGAATCCAAGATTAGTGAATTCTTAGATGATAAGTATTCAACGGCGATTGTTTTATGCTGTGAAGAAAAATATGTCAGCAGTATTCAAACTCAATTAAAAGAACTTCAATTTGAGGAATTGTTATTTTTAAAACATGTTAGGAATATCGTAATTGAGTCTGATGCGATTACGAGAAATATAGAAGCTATAAAAGAGAACGATACATTCTTAATTCAAGAAGAAAACCAATGTACTGAATGGAAAATTTGGGAAAAGAATGGGACAATAAAACAACCTAACGGTGAAGATAAGAAATATGAACTTGTTATTGCTTATAATACCGATCCTGCTATTAGAGAAAATATCAGGAAAAATGGTGTTTTATATTCTTTCTTTAAAACTGAAATCCCTATGCCTTTTCCATTTTTGATTCATGGAACATTTGACCTAACAAGCGAAAGAAATAGTCTTATAAAGGATAATGATAACAATCGAATTTTAATTGAATATTTAGTTGATTTTATAATTGAAAAAGGAACTATTATTGCAGATAGTAAAGAGTCATGTGATTATGAAGCTTTAAAGTTTTTAATCCCTGCGACAGATTTATATTTTTTAGATAAGGAATATGATTTTTCTAATTTATTAAAAGAAAAAGTAAAAAAATATAAAGTTTTTCCGACTATTAATGGAATGTATATATCTATTAATGATGACCCTAAATATTCGGATAAAGATTTTTGCAGTGTTTTAAATCCTAATACATTTTCTAATTTGTTAAAACATTGCGACGATAATAGAATTAGAAATTTTATGGTAATAGATAACCGCATTAATTTCTATTCTGATGAAGAGATTACTAATCTTATAAATTTGGATGCTGATGAGTATGTTCAAAATCAAAGTAATACTAAGTTGATTGAATTGTATTGTGAACAATATCGTAACTCTCAGGTTGCTCCTAATATTTTATCAGACAATGATGGAAATCGTATAACCGATAATTCTATAAAAGTTTTTAATAATCCAGAAAATATTTTTTCTTTGCCTTCATGGAGTAAATTAAGATTTATCAATAAAACGTTGGAAAACAGTTTACGTAGTTATTGGAAATGTAACGCACGACAAATGGCTGATAAATTAGAATATTTTAATTGTGATGAGTATTCTTTTGATAGGGTTCTAAGAGAGTTAATTAGTCAGTGCAAAGAAGAAAAAGATAAGATAACAAGTCTATTGAATTGGCTATTTACAACGTGGAAAAATAATGATCAAAAATTTGTTTCTTCGTTAACTAATATAGATGTTAAAGCTATATCAAGGAAAGGTAATATTATTGGTTGTAGCAAGTGCTATTTTGGCAGTGAATACAATAATATTATTGGGGAAAGAATTATAAACAATACTACTAACTCAACTTTTATATCTAAACCAAATGAATTAGGATTAGAAAATGAATCTCCTGAGCTTGTTAAAATCTTCCTTAAACAGCTGGGGGTAAAAGAATATCCTATAATAGAATTAATTGAGCTATCTAATGAACAAATATCTGATTACATCAATTATAACGCGAAGTTCTTTTCTACTTTGCATACAGATAGAGATGGATCTATGACACATTCAACATTTTTTAGTCAATATGGAAGAATTATAAAAGTAGATGCAATAAAGGACATAGAGTCTATTTTAGAAAAATCTGATTTTAACGATATTTTATACTGGATTTTAAATGATAAAGATCTTTATTCTCATATTATTAGTGACATTGAAATTAGTGATGATGCATATATGAGAGGATGGCCTCCTAACAAAAAAGAGGCTAGATTTGTTAGAAAGTCACAAATGAAATCATGGCTTAATAAAGTATTTATGGAATATGAGTGGCTTCCAACGTTATCTAATAAAAAAGTTAATTCATATAATTGTACTTTAGCACAGCATAAACTATCTCCAATTGTTGAGGTGCTTAATGTCAACTACGAGTCTCTAAATTCTTTATTTAATAGAAACTGTAAAAAGGATATCGAAGCATTATTGGAAAAATTGAATGTTGCAGATGATATTGAATATTTATCAAAAGAAAAAATATATGAAATAATGCTAAATTTACCAGAATTAGATAAAGACTATACATTGGGAAAAAAGATTTATACTCAGTTAAATCTATACTTTAAAGATGATAGATTAAATAAACTAATAACTGATAACAAAAAGTATGAAGAATTTAAAAAAGAAGGAAAAGTTCTAGCTGAAGTTAATAAAAAATATCAATATTTGCCATTAAAAGAAGTCTATTATGTTGGCAAAAAGGTTTATAGTGACGATATTTTAGATTCATTCCCTAAATTGGCTCTTAATAGAAGAGTTGGCGATTCAAAAGTTGAAAAAATGTTTGGTGTTCAATCTATATTGAAAATTGGCAATGTTGAAGTAAAAGATGTTATTGAACATGCCTTGAATTCGACTTATCAGAAAGAATATCAAAAGATATTGCCATACATTTATGCAAAACGAATAGACTTTGATTATAAAAATAGAGAACTTAATGTTTTAAAAAAGAGCAAATTATGTTTGGTCTCTCAAGCATCAACTGTATATTACATTGGTGGAGAGGAAAAGAAAGGTATATTAAAAGATTATGAAGTAATCTATTCAATTAATGATAAAATTGCTTATATTAAAATACCAGAATTTTTGCAAAGTATAGATCAATTGAAAGAACAAACACCATTTATCAATGCTGTATCAGAAGTAATAACAACAATGATTGATGTTGATGGGGATAAAGATGCATTTATTATTATATTAAGCAAGCACACAACAAAAGAAGTTGAGGAATATTTTAAGGGTAATGGAGATGAAACTTTATCTATTGTTAATTTATCTAAAGAACGATTTAGTACTATAATTGACTCAAAAGAAGAGTTTTGGGATGCTATTTCACAAGCAACTAATTTAGATATTAACGATTTGATGGAACTTGACGTTTATAATACTCAAATCAATTATGATAACTTGAATAGTGATGATAATTACGATGCTTTTATTAATATATTTGAATCATTGAAAATTGATATAGCTGACTATAACAAATATGCTTATGAACCAATAGATTTAACATTGCATTATCAGAATGAATTTATTTCCTTAAAAAACAAATATAGGAGTAAATATCTAAAATATCTACTTAAAGACGCTATTGAAAATAATGGATGCTATGAAGATTTTGATGGTAAAAGACATAGTTATGATTTCTTTAATCTTTCTATGGTGAACAGTATTCACTTCAACATCAAAGATAGCATTGAGGATTTTATAGGTGTTTCGCTTGATGAACTAGACTTGCTTGATGATGATTATGAAGAATTATTACAAGATTTAAAAAATATTGAAAACTCCTCTGAAACAAAAAAAGAATCCGAAAATAATCAAGAAGAGCAAATGCCAGCTGCTCCTAAAAAAAATATAGACTATTCCGCATTAAATGATGAGATTGCTAATGAAGATAATTCTATAACAGTGAAAGGGGATATAGTTGCTAATCCGATTAATAAGGAGACTCGTGGTGGCCATAAAGGAAAAAAAGGAAAGTCTCACAGTGACTCTTCACAAGAAACAAAAGATTATAATGGATTTGTTGCTGAAAGTAAAGTGTTTAACGTTCTTAATAAAAAGATTGGTGAAAACGGAAGTGTTGAATGGCTATCAGGTAATGCTGAAAAAGCAAATAAAGTTGAGCATGGAGATGATACCTTAGGATATGATATGAGATATTCAGATTCTAATGGTATTCATTATGTTGAAGTTAAAGGAAGTTCTGCAAACAATATTGATTTTACATTAACAAAGAACGAATTTGATTTTGCTGAAAAACATAAAGATTCATATGAATTATGGTTTGTTCCTATAGTAAATGAAAAGCCTCAAAATCCAATAGTATTAGGTAATATATTATTGTTTGAAAATGGAGAGAATTTCTTTAATAATAGCAGATTTTCTGTAGAACAAAGTGAGTTTAAAGTCAGAGCTAAATTGAAAGAAAGCGAAGATTAGCCTATGAAGAAACTCTTAACAATAATTCTAACAATTATGCTTATTACAATGACATCCTGTGACAAATCAAATAGCTCATCAATACAACCAACTACTGATGATCCTAGTACAACAATTACTACTCCAACAGATGATAATCCAACAACCACAACTGAAGAAGTAGTTGAAACTGCAAATATGACATTAACATTAAAAATAGGAAATACTTTAGTTGATTTATTCTGGTTAGATAATGAATCGGTAAAAGATTTAAAGAAACATGCTAAAGATGGATTAACTATTGAATTACATCAATATGGTGATTTTGAACAAACAGGATCATTAGGATTTGCACTCGTTAGTAATGATTCAAATATGAGTGTAGGTCCAGGGGAAGTTGTTTTATATAACTCTAATCAAATATGCTTATATTATGATAATAATAGTTGGTCATTTACTAAACTTGGTCATATCAATTTAAGTAAATCTGAGTTAAGAGAATTATTAGCTGAAGAAGATGCAGTAACTATTACATTAGGTTTAAAATAAAAAAAGAAAGGAGTCGATGCTTAGTGGAAAGAGTAACAAAAAAGCAAAGCAGTGAAGCAAGAGAATTCGCAAAAGAGGTTTTAAACTTTCTTCATAATGAATTGAGTGATAAATATGCTTTTGCAGAAAGATTAGTTGGTTCAGCTCAATGGAACACAATCTTAAAGGATAGTAAAGGCTTCTGGGATATTGATTATCAACTACTGTTAACTAGCAATTCTGAAGAATATTTAAAAAATGGATTAAAGAATGCTACAAAGATAAAAAACGACTTCTTTAATTGCTTAAATGAAGCTTTTAAAAATAATAAAAACTTTAGAGTTGAAAATTCTACTACAGCAGTAACTCTAATCAATCTTAGAGACAAGTATTCTTATGACTTTGTAATAATTCGATTATTCCCTCAAAATAAAGAAATAATTAGAAGAAATAACAAACGTAATTCAAGTATTAATGAATTTACTTGGAATCAACTTCCTAAATTCAATGATGCATATAAAAAACTTGATAAACTATCTCCTTTTGAAAAACAAGATTTAATTGAGAATTATGTTCTCCCTAGAAAAGTAATTGAAAAAAGAAAGAACGACAATGATCCATCCAAAAAATCATCTTGTGAAGTGTTTATAGAAGAGGTTAATAATTATGTTAGAAGAAAAAATTATTGATTATAAAGAACATGAGCAAGAAATACTTCATTGGGTCAATCTAAAAGGTGAATATAGATATCTTACGATTATAGAATTCCTAAAAAAGAAAAATATCGAGTACACCTGGAATAATGTTACTTATTACATAAAATATGACAAAAGAATTCTTATTAATTCTTTCAAATATATTGTGTTTCTTGAGGAATTATATAAATCATTTATTAAAAAACACAAAACAATTAATCAAGGAAACTTATTAAGATTCGAATTTGGAAGAGCTTTAGAGGAGTATTTATCTATTGGTGATGCAGCAAATTATGATGATATTGATTTGCAATTATTATTAAAAGAAAAGAAAACAATAACTGAATTTAGAAATAGTGTAGTACATAACAAGATATTATTAAATCATCTATATAACGGAAAAACATTAGAAGAAGTTCTAAATATATTTATCAAGATTTTACCTAAATCATATAGAACTGGATATATTAAAGATATGAATAGTTGTTCTAAAGGAATAACCGATATATCTTGGCACATTGAAATAAAAGAATAGGAGGCAAAAATATGCAATTGTTTAATGATTCACTTACAACAAGATTTAATACATTAGAAAGAAATATCAAATCTAAAAGTAATTCCTTTTATGATTCTTATTTAGATCTTCTAGAAGCAACAATTAAATACATTCTTGATGAGAATAATATTGCTTACGATGATTCAAGAACTTGTGGCTATTTAGTAAAAGAAGAATCTATTAAGAATTTTTTACTTGTTGTATTAAAACTAGATGACTATACATATAATAAGCTTCCTGATTATATTAAGAAATGTAATGACCATAAACACAAAAAAGAGAAGACTCTTGGTGTTGAAAGTATCATTAATTATTTGAAAGTATATTTCAGTTTAGTTAATTACTACTTAACATTTATAAAAGCAATCAATGTTGAATTTGATGCTGATTATTTTTCGTCAATATATGGTGAAACTGAAAGGTTAAATAATGAATATAGAGAAGAAGTATTAAAACTTAAAGATGAATTGAAGGAAGCATACGACAACAACAAATTATCTGAACAGGACTTAGAACAATATAAATCATTATTATCTATCAAAGATATTGAACTTTTAAATCTTGATGAACAAAATCAAAGGTTACAAGCTCAAATCAGCATATTAAAAGATATTAAGTTAAATTCTATGGAAGAAAAACTAAATAAGACTATTGATATGCTCAATAACATGCAGGATTATTTAGTTGAAAATAGAATAATTGCTAGAAGAACATCTAAATTAATTGATGGTAGAGAAATTACTGATGAAGAACTAGCAGCTGAAAGATTAAAGTTGGAGGCGATTAAAAATGGAAAATAAGCCTCAAAATGTATTTGAAAAACTTGATAAGCAAGGAGAACAAATTGAAGATATATCTCAAAGACTTGAAGGTATTAGCATAAATGATTTATATGCCCTAGCTAAAAGGACATGGGATTATGGTGATTTTCAAACTGCTCAAAAATATTATAATCATATCAGCCTATTAAACCCTTTAGATTGGGAAGCACCATTATATGCATCATTATGTAATTTTAAAGGCTATCATGATATGTTTTTTTGGACTAAAGTTCCTGAACAAACTGAAAAAATCATTATTTCAACAATTAGATATATTAATAGTTTAGAATTAGATAGTGATAAAAAAGAATCTGAAATGTCCAGGTGTATTGAAATAATAGAAGATAATATGCTTAAGACTAAGGACCATTATTTTAAATATAAAAAGGAATATGATGATACTGATTCTGATTATATTTATGTTCTTGAAGAGTACTTTTTAAATGTCTACAACGAGATAAAAAATGTAGAATTAAAAGCGATTAAAGATTTCAACATAATGCTTGTTGAAGATTGCTTGAGTTTGATTGAATTAACAAAAAAGATATCTTTAAAAATTACTAAAGAAGTATTTGAAGAGTTAACATGCCTTGCATCAAAAGATTATGATATTAACTATGACAAATTAGTTGAAGATAATAAAGCTGCTGCAAAGCCAAAAAATGATTTATCTTTTGAAGAAATAAAAGAAATTAAAATCAATGGACAAATGTATTTTGAATATAATGATAAAGTTATTTCAAAAAGAATTAATAAATCTAATTTGATTTTGGGAGCACTTATAGCAATGGTCTCAGCTGCAGGGGTGGTAGTTTCAATACTTGGCGAATGGTATTGGTTATTTCCTTTTATATTCCCATTAATATTTGGAGTATTATTGGTTGTAAAAGCATTTGTACAAAAAGATAAGATTAAGTGTTCGTCACTTTTAAATGCTCATAGAGAAAAGAATAGATTAAATTCTGATGGAAATGTTGTATCAGAAGAAAGATTTAGCATTATGGGAATATTTGCATTTCTTATGAATCTATTAACTATATGGGTTGGAATGATGATAGCAATATTTGCTTTATCTGCAAATGATGGTAACGTATATGCATTACCATTATTAATAGTTGTTGTTGCTGACGGTATATTATTTTATGAGGGTTATATAAAAACAAGTCATAAATACCATTCAAGATTAGATGGAAAGTATTCATACTACTATAACGGAAAATATTATAAATTTGATAGATAAACAAAATTGAAAATAGTGTTATATAGATAGGGCCGAATTGATGGAAATTTGGTCCTTTTTTTGATATAATATAAGCGTGTCAGAAGAATACTCTGGAGCATTGGTACAAACATACCTTCGCAAAGGAGGTATTGCATATGACACAAGTAGATGAAAGACTAGCTAAGGTTGGTCAAAATCTTAAAAAATTTATTTCTGAATCTAAGTATAAAACACAGGTTTCTTTCGCTTTGGATGGTATGGGTCAAGACCCTTCAGTAATCCGTAGATGGATTAAACATGGTGTTAATAGTTTATCTACTATTATGTATATTGCTGAGGTTTTAGAAATAGATTTTATGGAGCTTCTTAAATAGGAGGCTCCTTTTTTTTACGCCTAAATTTGGCTCAGGCACCTTTATCAATATATATATATATATATAAGATAACATAAGATAACAAACTCATCGATAATTAGTAGTGCAAATAGCGTCCTATGAAGGACTCCAATTTCAAACTAAAATGGAGGTGTAAAAGTTAATAATTCGTCGATTTGATGGGAAGAAAGAGGTAGTGCAAACGGCGTCCTATCGAGAAGAATTATTGCTTGATAAACTATAAGTGAAATTGGAGGACAAGACAATGAAAAATGAATTTGAAAAGTATTTTATGGTAATCGCTAAATGTGGACATGTAGGTAGAAAAAACTATATTCCAGTTAAATTTGCAGTAGTAGCTGAATCAGGTAAAGAAGCAGCTAAAAAGGTAAGACAATTTCCAAGAGTTAAACACGATCATAAGGATGCAATTCTAGATGTAAGATGCATTACATTAGAAGAATTCTTAGAAATAAAAGAAATCAATGATAATGATCCTTATTTAAAATGTCATTCAAGACAAGAACAAAATCTAATAGTTAATCTAGCTGAAAGAATGGTTGCTGATCTACATAATGTAAAACAATCATTTGATAAACAAGCAAGAAAAGATAGAGTTGCTTATAAATTAAGAAAATTCAAAATTTTAGAAAAATCTTCAAAGAAGGAGGATTACTGCTATGCGTATTAATTCTATTAAATATAATAATTCTCATGTTGATGGTCCTGGAATTAGAACTGTACTATTTATGCAAGGATGCAACATTCATTGTAAAGGATGTCAAAATAAATCCACATGGGACATCAATAAAGGCAAAGAAGTAAGTATTGATGACTTAGTAAATGAATTGAAGCAAAAAGTATTTAATAAGAAAATAACTATTTCTGGAGGTGAGCCATTGGTTCAAAAAGATGAATTAGTAAAACTTATTGACAGACTTGCTGAAGAAGGCTTTGATATAGCTTTGTATACAGGACACACAAGAGATGAGGTTCCTCCCGAAATTATTACAAAGCTTAAGTATTTAAAGACTGGTAATTTTATTCAAGAATTAAAAACAACAATTAAACCTTTTGTAGGTTCAGAAAATCAAATCTTTAAGGAGGTATCTAAGGATGAAACAACTAAATAATGATAATGCTGCTAATAGAACTAGTTATGTTGGATACGTATATAACGTAGGTGAAAAAGAATATAAAAATAAGATATTAAATAGTCTTCCAAAAGAATGGGCAGATTTACATAGAACAGGTGCAATTCACATTCATGATTTGGATGCATATGATTTAACTTATAATTGTTTAACATTTGATATCATCAATAAGTTCCCATATGATGAATTCAAGATGTTTAGTGGACAAGGAAAAATCATTCATTTGTTTGAATTTATCAAAGATTTATTTACTAAACTAGGTAATGAACAATCTGGTGGTATGGCATTTGCTAATTTCGATAATGAAATAGCTGAAATCTTGTCTACACTTGAAATTGATTATTCAAAGTATAAAGATTTAATTAGTGATTCAATTGCTGAATTAATATTATGGTGTAATGTGAATCACTCAAGAATGGGTCAAACTAGTTATTACGTAACTTTAAATATTGGTTTAGCTAAAAATGAATGTGCTAGATTCATCGCTCATGAAGTAATTGATAGATTCTTGAAATTAGGTGATATGGTATTTAAACCAAATATCGTATTTAAAGTAGTTGATGGAATAAATAATAAAACAAATGATCCTAATTATGATCTACTTAAATTAGCTCTAAATTGCTCGTCTAAAAAGATGATTCCTACTTATCTACTTTGTGATTGTAAAGGTGATAAAGAAACAAATCCTGAAAGATTATCAGTAATGGGATGTAGGACTAGAGTTGTATCCGACCTTTATGGTGAAGATGGTGCAATGGGTAGAGGTAATATCACTAATATTTCTATTAATCTTCCTAGACTTGCTTTAGAGATTGATAAGAATAATAAAGAATTATCAATTGATGAAAAATTTGATCTTCTTAAATCAAAATGGGATGAAGTGGCGAGAGTTACAAAAGATATCTTACTTGATAGATATCATAAGGTTTGTAAAAGAACTCCTGATGATTTTCCAACAAATAGTTCTTATCATCTATGGTGTGAGGACTTTAAAGATAATTTGGAAGAAGTATTCAAACATGGTACATTATCATTAGGGTTCATTGGATTAAGTGAAGCTATAGAAGTTATTACTGGTTCAAAGTATTATTCAAGCATGGATAATTATATTATGACTTTGGGCTTCGTAAAGCATATGAGAGATTATTGCGATTTCTTAAAGAATGAATACAAGCTTAATTTCTCATTACTTGCAACTTCAGGTGAATTAATTAGTGGTAGATTCATTGATTTCGATAAAGATTTATATAAGCTTGATGTAGATATTTTCTCTAAAGGTTATTATACAAATTCATTCCATATTGATGTTGATTCTAGACTTCCAGGATATAAGAAGATTCAACTTGAAGGATTATTCCATGAAATTTGTAATGGTGGATGTATTACATATATTGAACTAGGTGAAGCCCCACTAGGTAATGAAGAATCGCTAGAAGAATATATCAATATAGCGGTTGAAGCAGGTGTGCATTATCTAGGCTTCAATTTTCCTAAAGATGTATGTAATGATTGTGGAACAACTGGTGTATTTGATTTCTGCCCTAAATGTAAATCAAAGAATATAACTAGAATTAGAAGAGTATCTGGTTATTTAGAAATCTTAGATGGGTTTACTAAAGGCAAGAAAGCAGAAGAAAAGAATAGGAGGGAAAATTAAGGATGAAAAAATTTGAAGGAATTCCATTAACTGAAAAATTTAGAAATTCTATTAGTGCTATTGTTGAAGATGATGGATACGAAACCATTTTGTCTAATGGCTATGTAAAAGGAAATGGAGTTTATGGTGAGTTTCTTTTTAGGAGAAAGAAATAGATGATATATTACATTTCCGATACTCATTTTAATGACCAAAAGATATTTGATAAATGTAAGAGACCATTTGAATCACTTGATGAAATGAAAGAAACAATTATCAAAAAATGGAATAATAAAGTTAAAGATACAGACATTGTTTATGTTCTTGGTGATATAGGCAAAGATGATGATCCATCTACTATAGATATCTTTAAAAAATTAAAAGGTCATAAGCACCTTATAGTAGGAAATCATGACCATGATATGATAGATGCTATTAAGAAATCTAATGTATTTGAATCCATCAAGTTTATTGATCTAATTATTGATGGTGATTATAAAGTTTGTGTTTGTCATTATCCACTTATGGATTGGATGGAGTTCAATAGAGATGAACTTTTAGTTTATGGACATATCCATAATAAAACCGAAAAAAATGGCTATGCTTATAAATTAATGAAAGACTATTATAAAAACTTAAAAGCATATAATGCTGGAGTCGATGTAATAGACTTTGAGCCAAGAACATTAAAAGAATTAATGAAATTTAAGGAAGTAAACAAGGATGAACCATATATCAATTGAGGGTATGGATGGAGTTGGTAAATCAACTACATGTAAATTGCTTGCTGAGAAACTAGGATATATATTTGTTGAAAAGCCATTGCATTATTTACTAGATGATAGTGATGATGAGATTAAACAATATCAGAAAGTTGCTAAAAGAGTAAATGCTAATCCTAATAGAAACTTTACTGCTTGGTATTATGGATTAAATAATATTTATCTTTATGAGAAATTCAAAGATCAAAATATTGTTACTGATCGTCATATAGTTTCAAATTATTGTTGGAGTGGTACAACATATAATAAAGATATATATAATCTAATCTTAAAGAAAATTGGAAAACCAAAACTTACTGTAATTCTATATGCTACACCAGAAGCAATACTAGCTCGCCTTAAGAAAAGGGATATTAATGATTCTGATATTGCTAAAGTTGGTAAAAGTGAAAAGGCATATGAGAGAATGATATATTTTTGTGAAGCCAAGAAACTTGAATATATTGTTATAGATACAACAAATAAAGATGTTGAAACAGTAGTTGATGAAATTTTGAAGAGAATCGAGGTGCTTTAATAGAATGAATGTTGATAATTTAAGACTTGCAAAGGATATGAAGTACGAGGTCCTTTATTGGGCTTTAGGCTTTGAAGAGCTTAATAAAGGTATATTTACTAAAGTTTACAATAATAACCTTAAAGTTGAGATTAATGCCGATAAGCAACAGGTTGATTTAGGTAATAAGATTTCTATTGTTAATGGAGAAACTTTACTTCTAACAACACATAAAAGTTTTGTTATCTTAGAATGTATCGATAAATTATTGACTATGGGATATAAGTATAGTGAGATAATTATTGATCTTGATAACGAGTATGACATTTACTGCAAAGATTTATACATTAAATGCTATGAATGGAACAATCTTGAAGAAGATAAAATAGAATTCAAGAAAGATACATTCAAATCTATTTCTTACGAGTCTAGATTAATCAGTGGAGTAATTGAAAGAAGAACATCAATTAAAACTGCTGATGGATCTATCTATAATCATGGCATCTTTGAAAGTGAATCAAGATTAGATAATTATAATTTGTATAATTCTAGTGATATTATCTCAGATGATTTCATTGTTAAGGCTGGAGTAGCAACTAAATATACTGGTAATAAAAGTATAGTTGTAGTTCCTGAAGGTGTTACTGAATTGGCACCATGTTTATTCTGGGATAATCAAGTAATTAAAGAAGTAATTCTTCCAGATACATTAGTTAATATTTCAGGTGACACATTCTATAATTCATCTAACCTTAGAAAGGTTAATATCCCCAAAAATGTAAAGTTTATGGGTAATAATCCTTTTGCTGGATGTCCTAATATAGAAGTAAATAATGAATCACCATATTTCAATTTAGTTGATGGTGTTTTATATAATAGAGATTTTACAAGACTTATTTATTATCCTATTTCTAAAAAAGATGATAGATATGAAATAAAAGAAGGATGTAGAATCTTAGGAAAGCATTCATTTTATCTATGTGATAATCTTAAAGAAGTAATCATCCCATCATCAATCATTAAATTAGAAAACAATCCATTCTCTGGATGCACAAAGATTAATCTAGTTAATAAATCTGATTATTATCACATCGATGATTCTGTTATTTATGATAAAGATTATTCATCAGTAATTGGTTGTCTTAATTCAATTAATACCGATTGCCTAGTTCTAAAAGATGTTAAGAGAATTTGTAGAAATTCATTTTGGAATTGTAAAGGAATTAGAAAGATAGTTCTTCCAAAAACACTTGAATCCATTGGATATAATCCATTTGTTAGCTGCTCTAATATTGAATTTGAATCTAATAGTGAAAACTATATGGTTTACGATAATGCATTATATACAGCTGATAAATCAAAATTGGTTTGTTATCCAGCTAAATATGCTATTGGCGATATTTATCTTCCTGATGAAGTTATAACACTTGAACGTGGAGCATTTTCAGGCTGTGATAGGATGACTAATATCCATTTGCATAATGTTTCAATTATCTCAAAGACTTGTTTCACAAATTGTAATTCATTAGAAAAAGTATATTGCTCAGATTTGGTTACTTATATTGGCGAATGGGCGTTTGCTCATTGCACTAATTTGAAAGAAGTATCAGTGTATAAAGACTGTTTTATCGATAATAATGCTACATTAAACAGCAATGTTAACATTAATATTAGAGAAGAATTATCAAATTATGTCGTTGAATCAGACAACTTATATACTCTAAAATCAATGACTAAGTCATATAGAGGCAAGATTAAATCGATTTTAATCGACCCACCATATAATTCTCGCATTGATTACATCGGATACAAAGACGAATTTGATAGTGGTTATGAAAAGTTCATGGTTGATAGGTTTAAACTTGCAAGTGAACTTTTAACTGATGATGGGTTCTTAGTTATCAATATTGATGAAGGAGAAGTAGATCATCTATCTTCTTTATCAGTTTTAAAAAATCTATTCCATAGGATTCAAATCTATAAGTGGGAAAAGCTTCATCCTTATTTTGATAAAAATAGAAATGTTAATCCAAACAAAAAGGTTGTGAAATACGAATTTATTATCGTATGTTATAAATCTAAAGCGTCTAAATTGAATTTTATTAAACAACCATATTTAGATGGTGAAGTTTTGAAAGAAAAGGAATCTAAAGTTCCATCAACATTTAGATGCTTTGGTACTAATTCATCAGCAAAGGATGAAATAGCAGAACTATTTGGTAATAGATCTTATTTCCAAACCCCTAAGCCTTTAAAACTTATGAAGGAACTTGTTAGAGCTACTTCAAATAAAGACTCTATTATTTTAGATTTTTTTGCAGGATCAGGTACAGTTGGTCATGCTGTGGTTGATTTGAATAAAGAAGATGGCGGAAGTAGAAAATATATTCTTGTGTCAAATAAAGAATCAAATATTTGTAAAGATGTGACACTTAAACGAATGCAAATGGTTGATGATAAGGTTAACTTCATAGACTAGACTAAGAGGACTCGTTCCTCTTTTCTAGTAGTGTAATTTATGTTCTATTCTAAGCATCAGCATAAAGGTATAATAGAAGCGTAAAAGGGAGATGAAACATATGAGATATTTATTTTTCGATATTGAGTGTTGTAATGGTAGAAATATATGTGAATTTGGTTATGTTATTACTGATGATAAATTCAATATATTAGAAAAGAAAGATATTACAATTAATCCAGAAAACAAATTTAATCTTACTGGTAGACCTGATGGTAGAGATTTATATCTTTATTATCCTGAGTCAACTTATTATAGAAGTAATAAATTTCCATATTTTTATGAAAATATTAAAAAGTTAATAGAATATCCAGATCAACTTATAGTTGGACATGCTATTTCTAATGATGCAGGATTTCTAAGAAGTGCTTGTAGAAGATACAAATTAGATCCAATTAATTTTAAATTTGCTGATAGCCAAAGAATGTTTTCTGAATTCGCTAACATTAGAAAAAGCATTTCTTTAGAAACAGCTGGTGAAAACATGAATGTTGAAAAACCTAAATATCTTCATAAAAGCGATGATGATTCAGAATTGACAATGAATCTTGTTAAAGGAATGTGTAAGCAATTAGACTGTTCGCTAGAAGAGTTAATTGAGTTATGTGATTCATGTTTTGGTAAAAGCGAGAATAATCAAATTACTTATGATGATTTTGAAATAAGACAACAAAA
The DNA here is from genome assembly GCA_000433015.1 of Firmicutes bacterium CAG:631. GTDB lineage: Bacteria > Bacillota_I > Bacilli_A > RFN20 > CAG-631 > Caccosoma > Caccosoma faecigallinarum. The sequence continues at coordinate 34,979 of HF998010.1, read as the reverse complement.
AAGATATGAAGCTGCTAAAAGTGGAGTCAATAATACTGTTAAAGGTCGTAATTATAGAATGTTCCTACAATTTCTAGATGGAGTAAAGCCTCAAGGAGATATTGTTGAATCAGATTTGAATGACAAATCACTTTGTGTAAGTTTAAATTATGAAATTGGTCATTTCAAAGAGATGCTATCGTTGGTTCAATTATTAACAAATCATAATGCTACATATAAGATGAGAGCATCTGATAATGATATATTTGTAACTTGCGATGCAAAGGATGATGAAGGTAACATTAGGCACTGTTCTAGATTAAAGCATGTTAATGATGTAATAGCAGAAGGCAAGAATATCAAAATTATTTCATTTGATGAATTGCTTAAAATACTAAATGTAACAGAGGAAGAACTAAGCACAATGCCATTCCCTGATGCAAGCAGTTTTTATAAGAAAGCAAAACCAAGACAAAGGGCAAAGAAAAAAGAACCTAAGTTTGAAAAAAAAGAATTCAAAGGTCCTACATTGGGAGACTTATTTCCTGATTTGTTTAAAAAACTAAAAAATGAAATTGATGAAGATAAATAACTGTCACATCTGTCACGCCAGTCACGTGTCACTAAGTATATATACCAATAAATATAGTTATAGAGGGGGCACCTTCGTCCATAGAGGGTGCATTGTATTAACAATACTTACCTTTCACATATTGAAAGAACGACTTTGATACAAAACGTCAAAGTCTTTTTTATATTCAAAAAGGTGTTTGAATCCTATAAAGTAATGAATTTGTTGGCTTTCAATACTTTTTTGAATATTTATAAGAGTAAAAATAAGAAAAAATAATAAAGAAAAATATTCTTTGGTTGAACACAATCTTACAATTACACGATGGCCCCACGATTAAACGAAAGATGGCATAATTACACGATTATGTTAGAATACTATAAACGTCAAGATAAAATTCTAGCTTTTGTTCATTTGCGATTCCTAAATTATATTTAAATAGAGTGACAAATAGAGTGAAATATGGTTCAATAATATTGAATAGCGGAGGGTACAAAAATGAATTTAGGCACTGAATCTGAGTTACTAGAATTTAAAGAATCTGTATTATCCGTATCTTTACACGCTATGGAGGACTAAATTATGACAAATTTAAGTTTTGTTGAATCTTGTTTCGCCCGTTTCTTCTAACTCGGCAATTCAATTTTCTGAGGTTTCGTATACCTTAATGATGTTTTTTTTGCTATTTATTAAATAAGGAGGGCTATTAACATGTTAAAGAAATTAAAAAGTTTGTTTTTATTAATTTTGGTTGTTTTTGGTTTAACTAGTTGTAATCCATTACAATCAAATAAGTACTCATTTAAAGATATAACAAATAAAGAAATAAATGATGTAAGTCAAGTTCTAATTAATGAAGGTCCAATGCAATCTGCGCAATTTTTATTTGAAGGAGATTATAAAAAAATATTAGATGTAGATTATGTCTTAAGTAACATGTCATATAATGATGTTAGAAAAATAAAAGAAGAGTATAGATTTTGGCTTTATTTAACTTTTGACAATACAAATGAAGGAATAAACTTTTATGTTTTAGACCATAAATTATATTATTTAACTGATGAAGTATTATATGAATCAAAAGATAAAGTGAGTTATAAGGATTTTATGCCTAATGACTTTCAAATATTAAATGTTACTGTAATGCATGATTATGGAATGTATATAAGCGGTAAAGTTACCACTTTATTAAATGGAAATTTAATATGGTTTAATCCATCAGAATATGGAATCCATGAATTAGTTGCTGGTGACGAACTTATAATCAAATATACTGGTAAATACGAAGTTCAAGAAACTTATCCTGGTAGAGTGAATGCGGATAAAATGGATATTCAGTCCATTGATGTTATAGAAGCTGATATTGTTGAATTTAGTGTGTTAACTATACCTGGAAGTAATGAATTAGGTTTAGTTCCGATTGATTCTAAATATAATAATTATCTCTTATTAAATGAAGGCTATGTATTATCTCAAGATGAAACGTTTAAAAAATATGATCAATATCCTGAAAAAACTATATTGTATGCTTCATTACCAAAAACAACCGGTTCCATTAGAGTAGATGGTTTATACGATTATAAACCTAGAGAAACAATTTCTAGTACTGAATATACTGATATTCGTAATGCTTTAAATTTACCTGAACTTTCTATCAACGATGTGGTAGAAGTTAGATATGAAAGAGGCTATATTGGTGTTGCTCCAGGCAGTTTAATCAACATTGCCTATAGTTTTGACATGGAAGATAAATATATGGTATTAAATTTACTAGAAATGCCTGTATATGAAGACACAACTAATAATTGGCAAGTGACTGGTGGAGGTTATACTTTATATTCAATATTTACCAATGATCAAAGATATGACATTAAAATTACAAATGGCTATATTTCAATTCATCAAAAGCATTATAAATTTATAGGCGAATATATATCATTTAAGTATCCTCGATTAGAAACGAATGGATTTATTTCATATCAAGAAACCGTAGAAGTTTGGTGGAATGATACATTCATTTGTGAAATACCAACAAATGAATTAGAGTTTAAGCAAACGGATTTTTATGTTTCTACTGAAGGTGACATTGTAGGTAACTGGGTTGTAAAAACAGGGTTTGGAGATTTACATTTTCTAGAACCTAAGATTTTTGAACATTCAAACACTTATGAATTAACCGGATTATCTTTATTCGAATTAGTAGAAAAATATTCCAATTGGCAGATTTCTCAAAATGGTCAACCCGTTCAAGTGGAAGAATAAAAACTTCTATTAGTCTTTCGATTTGATAAAATAGTATTGATAAAAACACCATTGAAATTAAAATCACATCGTTTAATTAAAAATGGTGTTTTTATTTTAATTATGATTGATTCCACCTAGAAAAAGAGTTTTTAATCTCTTATAATAGAAATAGTTGAATAAGGAGAAGATGAATATGAAAAAAATACTTTTGGGAAGTTTAACTTTTTTAATGGTTTTTGGTCTTAGTGCTTGTCATGATGATGATGCTAGTTCTTCTACCATCTCATCTTCTGTTACTCCGATTTCTGATTCAAGTGGGAACGAAAATCCATCGCAAGAAGATTTTACTATCAAAACTTCTGATAATGGACTTTCTGCTACAGAAAGCAGTTATACATTTTCAACCATTCAAGATGGTGATTCTTTCCCTCCAGAAGCAAAAATTAGACTTACTACTGATTCAAGTTGGAATGGTTGCACAAGGCTTACCGAACGCTATACAAGAATTGTTGCCGAAGATGAAAAAGTTTTACCAGAAGGATCTGTTTCTTTAGATTTAGTTTTAAATTCTGAACTTGTTGGCTCTTCCGGAAGCAACGAAATAGATGCTATTGATATTATTTTCGATAGAGAATTCATTCAACCAGGAGAAAGCAAGTTAAAAATTGAAGTAAAACCTGGAAATGGTCTATCCTCAATGAATATATTAACAACAATTTGTTTGGACATTCATGTTAAAGCCTTTGGGACGATAGAAGTTGAAACTTATAATATCACTCTTAATGTTGATTTAACCGGATTAGAAGATATTATTGCGCGTGAATCTGAAACTCCTACAGAAATTTCTTTAGGTCTTACAGATACAGCAGCAGAAGAAGAAGTATATGGTTATTCAGCAGATTACAATGTTCAAATAGATATTCCTCTTACAGAAACATATACCTCTGCTTCTATTGAAAACTTTAAATTTGCTGTTGGCCATACCTATGGAGTACAAATCTTTGTTGAAGGAGAAGAAGTTAGTGATAGAATTTGGATTTGTCTTGAAGCCAAATCTTCAAGTTCGGATTATTCATTACAACCAAATGCCGAAAGAGGAAATTCACTTTTAACGATTCATAAAGATAATGTTGTTATTGAAGCTAAACTTGGTGATTATCACGCTTTATAAATTTCACTATAAGTAAGGCCAAGGTCTTCCCTTGGCTTTTTACTTCAAATTAAAGAATATTAAAAATTTTAGGAGGTAAATACAATGAAAAGACACATTAAATTTGCACTTATTTATGCCATATTAGCAATGGTTTTTGGTGTATTTTATCGAGAGTTTACCAAAGCTTATGATTTTATTGGAGATACCGCACTTAGACAGCAAATTTAGAAAAAAGATTATTGGAATTCATTCAAAATACACAACCATTTTTTTAAATTTAAGATGATTGGTTTTATTTTTTTCTATTAAAGTTAGTTTTGTCTAACTTTTTTGTTGACTTCAATTATAACAGTGTTATAATAACAATGTTATAGGAGGGATGATAATAATGGATGAAAGCATAAAAGATGAAATTTTGCAGGCCGCAAAAGAAGAATTTCTTACTTTTGGTTATCAAGAGGCATCCATGAGAAATATTGCTAGCAAAGCAAAATTGACCACAGGATCGCTATATTACCGTTTTATCGATAAAGCTGAACTTTTTGATGCAATTGTAGGACAAGATGCCTCTAATTTATTAAATATGTTTATTCAGGCTCAAGAAAATTTTGCCACTTTTTCTGTAATGAAACAAATTAAAGAAATGGAATCTTATACTCATTTTAAAATGAAAGAAATGATAGATTACATCTATAATCATTTTGATTCATTTCAATTAATTATTTGTAAAAGTAACGGCTCAAAATATGAATATTTTATCGACAGTATGGTTGATATAGAAGTTAAAAACACAAAAAGATTTATTCAAGATTTAAAAAAGAAAAACATTCCTGTACATGATGTCGATGATAATTTAAATCATATTCTTTGCACTTCTCTTTTTAGAGCTATTTTCGAGGTTGTTGTTCATCAAATGCAAAAAAAAGAAGCCATAGAATATATTGACAAAGTTTATCGCTTTTATGAAGTCGGATGGATGGAATTATTAGGAGTAAAATTTTAAAAAAGGAGAAATAACCAATGAAAACGAAAAAAAAGAGTGTTTTTAACATTCTCATGTCTTATTCAGGGAAATATAAAATTCTAACCTATTTATCTTTAGTTTTATCTGCTATGAGTGGAATTTTAAGTTTAATTCCCTTTGTATATATTTGGTTTATAATTCGCGATGTTATTCAAGTTAGTCCAAATTTTAACGAAGCCACAAACATCGCTTTTTATGGATGGATGGCCGTTTTATTTGCTTTACTCAGTATGCTTGTTTATTTTGGTGGTTTAATGTGTTCTCATATTTCGGCGTTTAGGATCGCTGGAAACATGAGAATGAAATTAATGGAGCATATTACCAAAATGCCCATTGGCAAAATTGATGAATTAGGAAGTGGTAAAGTTAGAAAAATCGTTATGGATTCTACGAGTGCAACTGAAACTTATTTAGCCCATCAACTTCCTGACATGGCCCAAGCTCTTTTAATGCCTCTTGCTATGATTATTATTTTATGCATTTTTGATTGGAGGTTAGGACTTGTTTCTTTGTTACCTTGTGTGTTAGGTTTTGCTTGTATGTTTAAAATGGTGGGCCCAAAGATGAAAGAAGATATGGCACAGTATCAAAACGCCATGGAAAATATTAATAATGAAGCCGTAGAATATGTCCGGGGAATCCCTGTTGTAAAAACATTTAATCAATCGGTTTACTCCTTTAAAAGATTTAAAGGAGCAATTGATAATTATTCTAACTTTTGTATTTCATACACTAAAAAATGTCGTGGACCGATGATTGCATTTGAAGTGGCTGTTAATTCAGTGTTTGCCTTTTTAATTGCGTTGACACTCATTTTAAAAAGTTCTCAAATATGGAGTGAAACTTTTGTATTAAACTTTATCTTTTATGTCATCTTTACTCCTATTATTTCAACAACTTTGCTTCGAGTAATGTATCTATCTGAAAATACTATGATTGTAGAAGATTCGTTGAATCGCGTAGATTCTTTATTGTCCATTCAGCCATTAAAAGAAACAAACAATCCTATTGTTCCATTAGGAAATGATATTGAATTTAAAAATGTTTCTTTTAAATATAAAGATGAAAGTGCTTATGCATTAAAAAATATTAATCTTAAAATCAAACAAAATTCCATTACCGCTTTGGTTGGCCCTTCTGGCGGAGGCAAAAGCACAATTGCTAGTTTAATACAGCGTTTTTATGACGTTGACGAAGGTGAAATTGCAATTAATGGCGTAGATATTCGAAATATAGAAACAAAAACATTAATGAATAAAATCGCCTATGTTTTTCAAAATGGCAAACTTTTAAAAACTTCCATTTTAGAAAACGTACGTTTGGCTCGTCCAAGCGCGACAAAACAAGAAGTATTACATGCTCTTCATTTAGCAGAATGTGATGATATTATTACTAAATTACCTCAAGGAATTGAGACCGTTATTGGTTCTAAAGGAACTTATTTATCTGGTGGAGAGTTACAACGTATTTGCATTGCACGAGCAATTTTAAAAGATGCGGATATTATTATTTTAGATGAAGCCACTGCTTTTGCAGATCCAGAAAATGAGTATCTCATCCAAAAGGCTTTTACCTCATTAAGTAAAAATAAAACCGTATTAATGATTGCTCATCGACTTTCTAGCATTAAAAATGCCAATCAAATCTTTGTAATTCAAAACGGCACAATTATTGAAAGTGGAAAACATCAAGAATTGCTTAAAAACAATGGAGTTTATCAAAAAATGTGGAATGATTATCAAAAATCAATTGAATGGAGGCTATAAAAATGATCCAATATTTAATGAAAAAATATGCACTTACTCAACAAGGTGCAAAAGACTTTTTAAAAGCAACGATTCATTTTATTTTAAGTAATCTTTTATTAATGCTTCCAGCTTCATTATTGTTTTTATTAGTTCAAGATTTAATTTCAGGACACATACCAACGAGTCATTATTATATATTAAGTTTAGGTATTTTTGGCATTCTTGTTCTTATGTTTGTTGTTTATTATTTCGAATATAATTGTTCTTTCTTTTTAACTTATAAAGAAAGTGGAAAAAGGAGAATTCAACTTGCTGAACGATTAAGAAAGTTGCCTTTATCTTTCTTTGCACATAAAGATTTGACGGATATGACCAATGTAATCTTAAATGATGCAACCGCATTAGAACAATCTTTTTCTCACTTTATGCCTAGTTTTTTTGGTTCAATGATTTCAACCATCATCATTGCTATTCCAATTATAATTATAGATTGGCGTATGGCCATCGCCTCTTTATGGGTATTACCAGTAGCAATTATTATTGTTGCTTGTTCTAAAAAGGCACAAAATTATTTTAATAAGAAAAAAAATGATAGTGTTTTGGATTTACATGATAAAGTTCAAGAATGTATTGATGATATGAAGGATATTCGGTCCAGTAATTATCAAGATTCTTATTTACAAAAAGTAAAAATAAATATTCGAGATGTTGAAAAAAAACAAATTAAATCCGAATTAGGCGTAGCTTTATTTGTAGTTAGTGCGCAAATGATTTTAAAATTTGGTATTGCTACTACTGCCTTAGCTGGTGCTATATTTTTAGTTGATGGAAGTTTACCAATTATGACTTTCTTCTTGTTTTTACTTTTAATCTCTAGATTATATGAACCAATGGCCTCTGCTTTACAAAATTTAGCAGCAATAAATTCTACTTATTTAAATATTGAAAGAATGAAGGAATTTTACCGTGTTTCTATTCAAGACGGAACAAAAGATTTTCATCCAAAAAATTACAATGTTGAATTTAAAAATGTTGATTTTTCTTATAATGAAAATGAAGGCGTTCTCCATCAAGTCTCTTTTGTCGCCAAACAAGGAGAAGTAACCGCCTTAGTAGGGCCATCAGGTTGTGGTAAATCTACAATTAGTAAATTATGCGCACGATTTTGGGATGTAAATAAAGGTAAAATTGAATTAGGAGGAGAAAATATTTGTCAAATTGATCCTGAAACATTAATGAATAATTTCTCTATTGTTTTCCAAGATGTCAATTTATTTAACAATACCATTTTAGAAAACATTCGAATAGGGAAAAAAGATGCTAGCGACGAAGAAGTTATCGCTGCAGCTAAAATGGCAAATTGTGATGAATTCGTTTTAAAATTAAAAGACCAGTATCACACTTTTATTGGCGAAAATGGAACTGAACTTTCTGGTGGAGAAAGACAACGAATTAGTATTGCAAGAGCGTTACTAAAAGATGCACCTATTATTTTATTAGATGAAGCCACGGCCTCTTTAGATGCTGAAAATGAAACAATTATCCAAGAAGCTATTTCTAAAGTAACAAAAAATAAAACCGTTATTGTTATTGCGCATCGAATGAGGACAGTTGAAAACGCCGATCATATCATTGTTTTAAAAGAAGGTAAAATTATTGAAGAAGGAAAGCCTACCGACTTAATTCAAAAACAAAAAGAATTTGCAAAAATGGTTCAACTTCAAAAAGAATCCTCATCATGGAGTATTTAATAAAAATATTTTTTTCAAAAAAGCCTCTTATTTATTAAAGAGGCTTTTAATTATACATTTTTTTCCCTTTATCGATTGAATTAAACTAAATATAGAAATGGTTATCAATGCTCCCCATATAGCAAAACTAGAAAGAGAACAAACAACTTTTAAACCATCATCCATCCCTGTTCCAAACGTCATAATTAATGTATATTGAAGTGTTAAAATAGAAACCAATGCATCAACAAAATTGATATTTCGAACAATTTTAACGCTAAGATGATTCAATTTTCTCGTTTTATAAAAATTAATCGATGCCATGACAATTTTATAAACCGTATAAGTAGCAATGGTAATCGCCGCAATAGAAGAATAATGTACTTCTTTTTCTTGTAACATCATTAATGTAATTGGCGTAATTAAAGCTAAATCAATAATCAATAATAAAATACTTTGTGTTAAATAGATCGTTTCCCGTTTTTCTTCTTTTTGAAGTTCATTTAAATGCTGTTTTTTCCATTTTATTTCGTGATAGCCAACTAAAATTTTAATGACTACTAATAATAAGTAATACACACCAATGCTAATATTCCATGCAATTTGATCGCGTATTCCAATAAATAAATTAAATAGACAAAACCCTATCGTAACAAAAAAAGAAAAGGATGCGAAAACCAATGTTCGTAGAATATAATTTTCTTTTAATCGAACATAATATTCTTTTATTTTATTTTTTTTGTTTTGATTTTCCATCCTATATTCCTTTCTTAAATAAAATCTGTATTTAAAAGATCGTTCCCTTTTTCTAAAATGTTGGCTAGTTTTTCTTCGTTGTCATCAATAATAGGTAAAATTTCTTTCGTTTTCTTTTCTACCATCTTTTTAAAAATAATAAAATTTATAAAACATAATGTCAACCCTAAAATACCAAGAAGAATACCGCCCACCAATGCAAAAGTATTCCCGTTAATTAACATACTTAAACACATTCCTCCACCAAAAACAAGAGCAGATAAGATTCCAAAACTATATGCAAATATACTAGGAAATCTTGTCTTAGAAGCCTCTAAATTGTTAATAACATTAAAAGTACTTTCTGCTTCTCTTTCTAATTTTGTTAATTCTTGTTTATGTTTTTGCTTACGATTTCTTTTAAAAGAAATCACAACATGATCAACCATTGATGGCGAAACATCCGTAACTTCCCAACCAAAGGCTTCATACATATCCATCATTTTTGTTTGATTTTTTGTTTTTACAGATTTAGTCATATATTCATATGATACAAAATTTTATAAAAATGATAAAAATACTTTATAATAAACTTATAAAATTGCATTCTTTGTATTATTAAATTATAATAAAACAAAAAGAGGATAAAAAAATGGAAACTATACAAGAAAAGAAAACTTCAAAAAAAGCTTTAGTTGGCCTAATTTTAGGAGGAATCTCCTTTGGGGAAATTGTTTTATCAATTTTATTATACACTAGTGTTTTTTCCGCGATTAATAATGCAGAAAGTGTCGCTGAAGCTTTTGCTGGTGCCCTCGCCTCTGTATTATTATTAGCGATTTGGTTGTTTTTAAATGCTATTTCTTTAATTACAGGAATTGTTTCACTTATTCTTTCTATTTCTAGTTTAAAAAAATCACCATCGGGTAAAAAAAGTTGTGAAATTACTGGAATCATATTAAGTTCTCTTTCTATTGTCATTTCAATTCTTTTATTTTTAATTTTAATATTTAAAGCTTAAAAGAAAAAGAAGAGGTGATAAATTGAAAAAATACTATGAAGCCTATGATGAAAGATACAAAATTGTTCATCAAAAAGGAATTCGTTGGTTTGGTAAAAAAGAATCAAGTATTTTAAAAAGAACAATAAAAAAATATCAAATTACAAAAAAACATTCTATTTTAGAAATCGGTTGTGGAGAAGGAAGAGATGCCTTTTATCTTTTAAAAAAAGGGTATTCTGTTTTAGCCACAGATATTTCAAACGAAGCCATTCAATATTGCAAAAAAAATTTTTCGAAATATCAAAATCAATTTCAGATTTTGAATTGCCTTCATGATACACTAAATCATCAATATGATTTTATTTATGCTATTGCTGTCATTCATATGTTTGTTTTAGATGAAGATAGAGATTCTTTTTATATGTTTGTAAAAAAACATTTAAATGAAAATGGATTGGCTTTAATTTGTTCTCTAGGAGATGGAATTTACGAGTCAAAAAGTAATATTCAAGAAGCTTTTGAATTGCAAAAAAGAAATTACAAAAGAAAAACTATGATGCTACCAGCAACTTCATGTAGAATTATCAATTGGGAAAATTTCAAAAAAGAGATTTTAAAAAATCAATTGCAAATTATTGAAAATGGTATTATTTCAATGACACCGTTATTTAATAAAATGATGTACGTCATTGTAAAAAAATAAATTATTGAAAGTGATGATTAATAATGAAATCAAAATTAGTAACCTTGAATAATGGAATCAAAATGCCCATCATTGGCTTTGGTACTTATCCTTTAACTAACGATACTTGTATTTATTGCGTTTGTGAAGCAATAAAAGTAGGTTATCGACTAAAACTTCACATTCTCAGCGTATGAAAGAAAATATAGATTTATTTGATTTTGAATTATCAAACGAGGATTTAATAAAAATTGCACAGTTAGATACCAATCAAAGTTTATTTGGATGGTATGAATAATTAAAAATAAAAGGAGCGCATTTATGGAAAAGAAACAATTAAAATTAAATTATAAAAATACCTTTCTCATTGGACTTGCTTTTTTTGCAATTTTAATGCTTTGGCAAGTTTATAATACGTATTGTCCTTTAATTTTAGAGGAATTATTAGCTAATCGATATGAAGATGCCAATAAACTAACTTATGTCATCGGAATTATTATGGCAATGGATAATTTGGCTGCTTTAATTTTAATGCCTATTTTTGGTGTTTTATCCGATAAAACAAAGACAAAAAAAGGAAAAAGAATACCTTATATTTTAATTGGCATGCTAGCATCCGCTTTACTTTTTCCTTTAATCGCTACTTTTTATTTGTTAAATTCTTTAATGGGTGTCATTTTATTAATGATGCTTGTGTTAATCATTATGCAAGGATATCGTTCTCCTGCAGTTGCTTTAATGCCTGATATTACCCCTAAACCATTAAGAAGTAAAGCGAATGGTATTATTAATTTGGTTGGTTATATCGGCGCAATTATTGCCGGTGCTTTAGCAATGGTGTTTAAAAAGACGGATGGTTCTAGTCAATCTCTTGTTTATTTATGGCCTTTTGTAATTGCCTCTATATTTATGTTAATTGCTATGTTTATTCTTTATTTTAAAGTCGATGAAATCAAATTGCTAAAAGAAAACAAAGAAGCCATCGAATATGGTGAAAAAT
>HF998010.1:19440-23046 GCA_000433015.1 Firmicutes bacterium CAG:631 | reverse complement strand
GTCCCTTAAGCAAAAAAGATTTTAAAAATTTAATCATTATTCTAATTGCTATTTTCTTTTGGTTTATGTCCTTTAATGCCATTGAAACTTTTAATAGTTTATTTTGTCAAAAAATATTAAATGATAGTGGAATTCATGGTACTTTTACGATTATTTTAACCGTTTCTTCTATCATTTCCTTTATTGTTTTATCCCCTCTTGCCGATAAAATTGGAAGAAAAGCTTCTATCCTTATTGGTTTACTTGGTTTAATCATTGGTTTAACTATCATTGCAATTTTGGCCTATTTTACTCCTGTTGAATCCATTGCAAATTGGGTATGGGCAATTTATGTATGTACCATTTTAATTGGTTTTAGTTGGGCTTTAGTCAATATTAATTCTTATCCAATGATTGTAGAAATGGCTAACAAAAATAATATTGGTAAATTTACTGGCTATTACTATAGTGCTTCTATGATAGCACAAACATTAACACCGATTTTAATTGGTATTATTATGTCCTTAAATGACTCTGGTTTACGTTTACTTTATGTTTATAGTGCTTTTATGATGATTCTTGCCACGGTCGTTTTTCTTTTTGTTAAAGAAAGAAAAAGCAGCAAAGAAATTCGAAAAGAAAACAAATCTTTTTTAGAAAGAATGGGGGAAGACAATTAAAAATTGTAAAATCTTCGTAAATAAATTATAAATTCTATTGTTTGTTTTTAATTTTATAGATATACTATCAACGAAGTTTAGGTGATAAAATGGATAAAAATATCATTGAAATTGAACATTTAAGCAAACAATTTCAAAACATTAAAGCCGTGGATGATCTCAGTTTTTGTGTTAAAGAAGGGGAATTGTTTGCTTTTTTAGGTGTTAATGGCGCAGGAAAATCTACAACCATTCATATTCTTTGTGGAGAATTAAAAAAAGATGCTGGAAGTGTTTGCGTAGATGGAATAAATATTGATGAAAATTTAAATGATATTAAAACCAAAATTGGTGTTGTTTTTCAATCCTCTTTATTAGATCAAGTTTTATCTGTTTATGATAATCTTGAAAGTCGAGCTGCTTTATATGGGATTACTAAAGAAAAAGCAAAAAAAAGAATTGAAGAACTAGCAAAAATGTTTGATTTTCAAAACTTATTAAAACGTCCTTTACAGCAATTATCTGGTGGTCAAAAACGTCGCATTGACATTGCTCGAGCTTTAATTCATCAACCAAAAATTTTAATTTTAGATGAACCCACTACAGGTCTTGACCCTCAAACAAGAAAAAGAATTTGGAATGTTCTCTCTACATTACGTCAAAAACAAAAAATAACTGTTTTTTTAACCACTCATTATATGGAAGAAGCAGCTGATGCAGATTATGTTTTAATCATTGATAATGGAAAAATAAAAGCTAAGGGCACTCCTTTAACTTTGAAAAATACTTATACTGGTGATTATATTACAATTTACAATTCTTTAGAAGAAAACATTAAAAAACTAGGATACAAATATAAGAAAATAAAAGATGCTTATCGTGTTTATGTTCCAAATACACAAAAAGCAACTGAACTGATCATTCAATATCCTGAAATTTTTGTGGACTATGAAATTACAAAGGGACAAATGGATGATGTCTTTTTATCGGTCACTGGAAAGGAATTAAATGGAGGAGAAACATTATGAATACTTTACTTGTTCTCATTAAAAGACATACAAAATTGTTTTTTAAAGACAAAGGTATGTTTTTAACCGCTTTAATTACCCCAATGATTTTACTTATTTTATATGCTACTTTTTTAGCAAATCTTTATAAAGATAATTTTCTTTCAAGTATACCAGAAAACGTTCAAATTTCATCAAAATTAATTGATGCCTTAGTAGCTGGACAACTAGTATCTTCTTTATTTGCCGTTTCTTGCGTTACCGTTTCTTTTTGCACCAATTTTTTAATGGTACAAGATAAAGCAAATGGAACAAGCAAAGATTTAATGATTACACCAATTCGGTCTTCTGTTTTATCTTTAAGTTATTTTATTGCATCTTTTTTATCTAGTTTCATGATTTGTTTTATAGGAGCAGGAATTAGTTTTATTTATTTGGCCATTGTTGGATTTTATTTGACTATAGGAGATGTTTTTTTATTTCTTTTTGATGTTTTTTTACTGGTTTTATTTGGAACGGCATTATCTTCTTTAATCAATATCTTTTTAAAAACGATGGGACAAATTTCTGCTGTAGGAACGATTGTCAGTGCTGGGTATGGTTTTATTTGTGGAGCCTATATGCCCATTGCTTCTTTTTCACAAGGATTACAAAATGTGGTTATGTTTTTACCTGGAACTTATGGAACATCTCTGCTTCGTAATCATGCAACAAATGGTGTTTTTCAAGAGATGATGAATCAAGGATTGCCCTCTTCTGTCATTACTGAAATGAAAAACGCATTAGATTGTAATCTTTATTTTTTTAATCAGCAAGTTTCAATTGGTGTGATGTATTTGATTCTTATCATATCTACACTATTATTCATTGTAATTTATGTTTTAGTTCATCGTTTTAAAAAAGCGCATTAAAAAAATTCAAAAATAATTTTGAATTTTTTTTATTATTTATTTTTTTTGATTTTCTAATTTGAATAAACTTTATTTTGAAAGGATTGTCATCGTTTTATCAATAAAGTTATATCAACAATTTACTTTTCTTTTTTTAAATTATACTGAAATACCAATCGAATGTCCTGCTGACTTAAAAAAGGTAAGAGTTCATCTATATCATATTTCTCATTCCCATTTGTATAATCTAAAACGATTTCATGTAAGGTTTGATCAGAAAGAAAAGGAAGTATTTTATGAATGCTTTTATTTTCATCGATCCATTGATAAGCAATTTTAGCGACACAATCACTATTTAAAAAGGGCAGCATGCTTTTAATATCACAATCTATTTCTTTATTTAAATAAGATTGAACGACGGTTTCTAAAATTGAATCAGAAACAAAGGGTAAAAGAGAATTAAATATCTCTTGTTCCAAAAGATGCTTTGTAAATAATGCATCAATATAAGATTCATCCAAAAAAGGAAGCACTTGGCGAAAAGTAATATTTTGGAATGTTTTATCTTCCGTACTTAAAATTTTTTCAGTTAATTCTTGTAAATCTTCTTGTGATAAAAAAGCCAACATTTTATTTATATTCATTTGTTTTTTCCTCCTATTAAAACTTGTTCTTCAAAAGTTAGTTTTGAGAATAAACTTTCTTCAATTGGAATGTGATTGTTTTTAAAAGAATAAAGAATCAAAAATCGTTCTTGTTTTGTAAATTGATGAAAAACATCTGTTAAATTCAAATGAAGTTCTCCTTTACAAATTTTATTGACAATAAATTCTCTTCGGTGATACTTAAAAATATTTTTAGGATCAATTTCAATTTGATCATATAAACAAAGTAAATCTTCTATAGAAATATTAAAAAAATGCGCTAAAACAACTAGATTATCAATTGTTGGCAAAGCTATTCCTTTTTCCCAATGAGAAATTGCTTGTCTAGTAACAGATAGCTTCTCTGCCAATTGATCTTGACTTAGATGATGCTTTAAACGATTTTGAGATATCTTTTTCCCTACAG
>HF998010.1:7032-19419 GCA_000433015.1 Firmicutes bacterium CAG:631 | reverse complement strand
CCTACAGCAATAAGATCTATCATAACCTTTTCTCCTTTACACTCTCATGATATAATTTTTATTTTTTTCTGTCACGCAATTTGTAATATCCTTTTTACTATAAGTTTTAATTTCTTCTCTTTTAAAGATTGTGTATAATAGAATTGACTTTTTAAAAGGTGATAAAAATGAAAAAAGTTTATTCCATCATTCGAGATAATAAATTTGCGTCAATACGCGTAGCCATACGAAATGGCATGAAAAAAATAGATCAAATCGTGAAACATTATTGCAATCTAGACTTAGTTCATGATGTTTACTGCATTCATAATTTTAAACAAAAAAGAAACGAGGAAAATAACAATGGAATTTAAAATTAAAAATAATCAATTATGTCTTTATAATCACAATCAATGCATCATTGAAAATATTCATTGCTCTTTGATTCATCAAGAAAAAGAAATATTAAATAACGATACACATTGGATGATTGAAAAACAAAAGGACTTATCTATTGCTGTTTCGTCTAATTGCAAAATTGTTTTAAAAAAAGAAAATCATGGTGTAAAATTTCAAGTTTCTTTAACAAATACTAAACAAAATTTCCAAAACGTTTCTTACTTTTGTGCTTTTAAAGGACTTTATCATCATTCCATCAAAAAATGTCTCATCAATCATTTCGTTTATGCAAACGATAATATGGTCAATGAAATGCAATCCACTTTAGAAGTGTTCACCTTATTATCTGGAAAACAAGTGATGAGTGCTGATAATGTTGCTTTTATCGATGAAAAGGAAAGAAATGTTCTTTTTGGACTCGTTACTTTTAATGAATATTTTAATACTGTTTATTGTTCACATGATGGTACTTTACAAGTTCATCATCATTTAGAACATCATCCAGTATCATTAAATGAAACCATTTGTAGCGATTGGATTTATATTGGATTTTATCCTGATATTCCCTATCATGGATTACCTCAATATGCAAAAATTATCGCTAAAAACATGAATGTAAATTTAACTCATAAAGTTCCTCCCGTAGGATATTGTACATGGTATTACTATTATTCTTCCATTTCTGAAAACACATTAAATCAAAATATCGATTTTATTCAAAATCATACTCCATTTCCTATCCAATATATTCAAATTGATGATGGTTGGCAAATTTGTTGGGGTCAATGGGAACCCAATTCTAAATTTACACATTTTAAACAACTCGTTCAAGAAATCAAAAGCAAAGGGTATAAACCCGGCTTATGGTTTGCTCCCTTTGGTGTGGATAAAAATTCTTATCTTTTTCAACATCATCAAGATTGGTTTGTAAAGCAATGGGAAAGTGATGAAATTTATGGCATTCCTTCGCTAGATTTTTCTCACCCTGAAGTAAAAAAATATATTTATGATTTGTTTTATACTTATGCGCATGAGTATGGTTTTTGTTATTTTAAATTGGACATCATCACTTCAAGATTAGCCCCAGGTCGATATTATGATCCATCCTTTAATACCCTTAAAAATCTTCAAGAAGGATTTCGCATCATTAAAGAAGCGATTGGAAAAGATGGTGAAATTTTAGCTTGTACTTGTCCTTTAGCTCCTGTTGCTGGATTTTGTGATTATATGCGTATTAGTGGAGATGTTTTTGGAACTTGGGAATCTTTAGTTTATATTTTTAATAGTACACTAAAACGATATTATCTTCATCAAAATCTTTATATTACGGATGCCGATTGTCTTGTGATTCGTAAAAAAGAAAATGAAGATGAAGAATGTCGTCTAGCTTGTGTTCGAAATGATGATGAAATTATCACTTATCTTACTTTATTAGCATCTAATGGAGGTTCGATTATGCTTGCTGATAAATTACAAAATTTATCGTCAAAACAATTACAACTTATTGATAAAATTTTTCCAAATGTTTCCTTTAGTGCGATTCCAATGGATTTAATGGAATCTCATCTCATTTCGAAATTAGATTTTAAAAATATTAACGACATTCAAGTTTATATTTTAGTAAACTGGGAAGAAAAAGATAAAAAATTTGATCTTCCTATGAATAATCACCATGTCTATAGTTTTTGGGATGATCAATATGAAGGAATCTATCAATCGACTTACTCTTGTGTTCTTCAACCACATTGTTGTAAGGTTTTGCAAGTCAGCCCTGTTAAACCTTTAAGTATTATTGGAAGTAATGCGACAATTCGTCCCATTATAAAACAAAAAAGAAACCATCAAATTTTAAAAGGATCTTTTATCAAAAATCAAGAAAAGCAATATATTTATAGTATTTATCCATTAAAACCACAAAAATATTTAACCAAAATTCGTCCTCATTTATATCAAATTGAAAACAAAGAAAATCAAAAATATTATCAAGTAGAAATGTCCTTACCTACTTCAAAATTGCAAAAATAAAAAAAAGCGAGTACAATACAATTAAGAGGTGTAAATCATGAAATTAATTTCAATTGTTGTTCCTTGTTATAACGAAGAAGAAGCCCTTCCTTTTTATTACAAAGCAGTAACGCCAATTTTAAAACAATTAGAACCCGATTATGAAATTATTTTTGTCGATGATGGTTCAAAAGATCAAACAGCTACCATTATTAAAGATTTAGCTAAACAAGATAGCCATGTCAAATATTGTATTTTTTCTCGCAATTTTGGTAAAGAAAGCGCCATGTATGCTGGCCTTGAAAAAAGTAAGGGAGATTATGTCGCTATTATGGATGCTGACTTACAAGATCCTCCTGAACGTTTAATAGAAATGTATCATGGCATTGTTGTCGAGGGCTATGATTGTGTAGGAATCCGTCGAATTTCTCGAGAAGGAGAACCTAAAATTCGTTCTTTCTTTGCAAGACAATTTTATAAATTAATCAATAAAATGTCTGAAACAGAAATTGTTGATGGCGCTAGAGATTATCGATTAATGACGCGTAAGATGGTGGATGCTATCTTATCGGTAAGCGAATATAATCGCTTTTCAAAAGGAATATTTAGTTGGGTCGGTTTTAAAACAAAATGGTTAGAATACAAAAATATTCAACGTGTTGCTGGCGAAACCAAATGGTCTTTTAAAAAACTTTTACGTTATTCTATTGATGGCATTATTTCTTTTTCAACTGCACCTTTAAAACTCATTTCAAAATTAGGAGTTACCTTTATTGCTTTATCCATCATTTTTGCAATATTTTGTTTAATTGTGGGGGTCCTTCCAAATCCAATGATTTTTGATAGTTGGGTTTATTTCCTTACTGTTTTAGTCTTTCTTTTTGGAATTGGACTGGTTTGTTTAGGAATTGTTGGCTTATATCTTTCTAAAACCTATGCTGAGGTTAAAAATCGTCCTATTTATGTTGAAAAAGAAAGCAACATTTCAAAACGCATTCAATAAAAAAACTGCCGAAGCAGTTTTTTTTATCCTAATAAATATTGAATGATTTGTTGAGCAATTAAAGCATGTCCAACTACACTTGGATGAACACCATCAAAAGAAACCATGCCTGGTAATTTTTGATCATATTGCGGCATTAATTCATGAAGAGGAATTAAAGGTATTTGATATTCTTTTGCTAAATCAATGACGGCTTTTGTCTTTTCATCTAAATCATCTTTAAAATTCAATACCCATTCAACAGAAGGAATAATAAATGGACTCATCATAACAATTTGTGTCGTTGTATCTGCAGCTCTTATAGCATCAAGAATTGTTTTATAATTTTTTACAAATTGTTCAACTGAAGTCGGATCGTTTTGATCATAACTTCTCCAAGCATCATTGACACCAATCAAAATAAAAACCATATTCGGATGTAAATCTAAAACATCTTCTTTTACTCTTGCAACCAAATCTTTTGTACGATTACCATTAATCCCTTTATTCCAAACACGAACATTTAAATCACAATAATTGGTATTGATGTGACTATCTACCATATTGACGTATCCTGAACCATAAGGATAGTCTTGCTTTACTTGATGGCATGTGTCTGTTACACTATCACCAAAAAATACAACAACATCATTTTGTTTTAATTTCATGTGCCTACACCTATTTCATTAAAGCCATTGTATTAGCAATACATTCTTCTACTATTTCTAAAGTAGCTTTTCCTTCATATTCAATAGAAATAAATCCTTGATAATTTTCTTGTTTTAAAAAGGCAATAATTTCTTTTAAAGGAACATCACCTTTGGTTAAAACAACTCCTCTTGTGTAAATACCATCCAAACCATAATATTGAACATGTTCCTTATCTACTAATAAGAAATCTTTAAAATGAACTAATCCAATATCATTTTTTAAATATTGAATGGCTTCTAAAGGATTTTCACCAACTAATAAAAAGTTTCCTGTATCTGCCGTTATTTTTAAATGTTTTGAATTAACGGCTCTGATGACTGCCTCAATTTGTTTGCTTTTACCCGCTAATTTTCCATGATTTTCTAAACAAAAGTAGATATTTTCTTTTTCAGCAACTTTGACACATTCTTTAAAGCTTTTAACGATTAAATCAAAAGCTTTATCAAAGTCATACCCTTCTTTTAAATCACCACAGAAAACACGAATGGTATCCGTGTTGTAATAATGCGCTATTTGACAAGCATTTTTAACAATTTCAACTTGTTGTAAACGAGTTTCTTCATCGCAAACAAAATTATTCGTAATAGAATAAGATGCCACTTTCATTCCTAATTCATCAATGACTTCTTTTGCTTTCTTTTTTTCTTCATCTGTTTTTAAAAAGATATCGAGTAATTCAACATATTGAACACCATTTTTATGCATATGTCGAAGGATATCTGGAACAGACATTCCTTTTTCAATTAAAGAAACATAAGTCCATAAAGCAACACTTAATTTCATTTTTAATTCTCCTAACGTTTAATGACAACTTCGTGTCCAGTTTTTGCAGATTCATAAATTGCATCTAAAATTCTCATTAATTCAACACCATCTTCTACTGGACTAATGCATGGTTTATTGTTGAGAACACAATCAACGAAATGATCAATTTCGTTTTGGAACATCGATCCAAAAACATTGGCATTATTATCAATAACTGGTGTAATATTTACCATATAATCATTCATATCTTTATAAATTTCTAAATTTGGTTCAACTAGTGCTCCACCTTTATCTCCAAAAATTTCAATAGAAGTTTGTCCTTCTTTTAAATCTAAAGTAAAACTAGCTTCAACTTCTAAAACACTACCATTATCAAAACGAATCATGGCTACAACAGAATCTTCAACTGTGCAAACATCATCATCAGAATAATCCATTGGATGCCAATGAGATACACCTTTAATATGTTTTTTCATTCCTAATTTATTGAAGGTAGCACCATAAACAGAAATAGGTTTTGGTCCACCTAATAAAAATCTTGAAAGATCAATAATGTGTACTCCTAAATCAATTAATGGTCCTCCACCAGAACGTTTTTTATCTGCAAACCATCCACCAGGATTTCCAATTCTTCTTAAATAATGAGCTTTAATTAAATAAATATCACCAAAAGTTCCAGCATCTTTAAAATCATTAAAAACTTTTGTTGTAGAAGCATATCTTTTAACAAAACCAACCATTAACAAACGATTGTTTTTCTTGGCTGCTTCTTGCATTTCTAAAGCTTGTTCTGTATTCATCGCTAATGGTTTTTCACACAATACATGTTTTTTGGCATTTAAAGCCTTAATTGTTTCTGGGCAGTGACCATTGTTCCAAACACAAACACTAACAGCATCAATTTCTTTCATTTTTAACATTTCATCAACGCTACCAAAAGCATGTGGAATATTATAAGTTTTTGCATAATCTTTTGCTCTTTGTTCATTAATATCACAACAAGCAACAATTTCAACATTTGGATTTTTTTGATAAGCTTGCGTGTGGCTATGACTTATATTTCCACAACCAATAATAGCAACTTTTAATTTTTTATCCATGATTTTAATCTCCTTTTTTGTACACTTCAATATTAGTATATTACCTTTAATTTTTCAAGAGATTTCAAAAGAATTTCATGAAAAAAAGAAAGATAAAAAAGGTTTCATTGATAACTTTAAAGATTATAAAATTTCTATCATTCAAAAAAAGTTTATTCAATTATTTTTTATTAGTAAAAGAAAAAAGTTTACTCCGTATCATGAAAATTAAACGATTGAATATGAATTGAATTTTAATTCAAAAAAATATCGGAAATCCCGATATTTTATTCAATAGTAACAGATTCTAACCAAGTAAAAACAGTTTCTTCATATAAGGTTTGATTTGATTTAGTAAAGTCCATATTCACTTCACAAATATATTCATCCCCAAAAGCAGTTAAAAGAACAAAAACTTCACTACCTTCATTAAAAAGATAAAAATCATAATAAGAAATATTCCCTTTATTTTTTAATTCTTTATAATCTTCTCCTTCTACAATAGGATATAAAGTATAGCTCTGATCAAAGGCGTTAAAAAACGAACTTAATCCTACATCTATTTGATAAAAAAGAATATTTACTCCTTTAGAACTCGTATATACTAATGCTGCATCTTCTACATTTACTTTAAAAAAAGTATTATCTAAAGTAATCGTAATTCCATTATTAGAAAAAGTTTTAGGCTTTTCAGCTAAAAAACAAGAGGATAATCCTAATACACCAATACAAGTCAACATTCCAATTTTTAAGTTATTCATTGCTTTCATCTTGATATCTCCTTTTAAAATACCGATTGTATTTTCCATTTTGTTCAAAGAAATAAACAACAAGGTAAAATAAAGTCATCACCATCAAAAATAAACTTAAATATTTGATGACATATTGAACAATAAAGTTATCATACATTCTTATTAAATGATTATTGTCCTCATAATCAATATAATAAACAATTTCATCTTTTAATACAATAGTAGAATAATAACCACCTATGATTTGATCTATATCACCAAATTCAGTAATTCTTTTAAAAGTTGAAGAATTTTCATAACCGATATTTCCACTATAATAAAAATCTGAAGTAGTTTGGATGACTAAAGCAAAAGGCCCCGTCGTATAAATCTTTTCAATATTGTTTAATCCGTGAGGAATTAAAGTAAATGTTGAATAAGAATCAACACCTTCTCCAACACCAAAAATTCCATAATCTTCATCAATGTAATTATTCCCTATTGCATAAAGTTGTTGTTGATTTGTGAATACAAAGGTCGCATTTTCAATGGAGCATATCGTTTGAACATCTATATCCATTAGTAAAGTTTGTGTTTGTATGATTCCTTCTTCTTGAATATCTTTAATGATTTCATTGACATCTTGTTGCGCATACAAATGCAAACGATCATAATCAATAGTCATTTGATTTTGAATAATTTCATTTTGTTGCGTTACATAATAAGATGTATATTGACGATCATTTGTGCTTTCTATATCATCTACTCTTAAATGCCCTTGTGTAGCAATCTTTTCAACATGATCTACTTGTGGATCAAACCGATAAAGATACGCGCCTTTTTGAATAAATTCATAAACTTTATGATCTTTGGTTAAAACCGTAAAATTAGTATATCCTGCATCAACATCAATGACATCGGATAAAATTTTTACAAAAGTGGTCGTATTATTGTATAACATATACAAATCATTGATTTCTGTTAAAACTAAAGTATATCCGTCTAATCCAAATGCATTATCTCTAAATCCATCTACTTTTACAATATTTCCAAAATCATAATCAATGGTTATAAAATTATAATAATGGCTGGTCGCATCTCCATATTCATTATCTAATGAAGAAATTTCTGCATACTCATTCAAATGCCCTGGAATTCTTTTATCAAAACTATAATGTAAAACATTATCCTCATCTACAGCATAAATAATTGAATAATTGTTACTATAAACATCTTTAATTTTAGAAGATGAAAACATTTCAGATATCCCTTTTACAGATGTTGCAAAAGGAGCAAAAGAGATTAAAAAGGCACATAAAAACACAAAAAGTAAGCAAAGTGCGATAATTGTATTTTTATCTTTAAAATATAACTTTACATTATTTTTGTGTATTTTCATGTGAATCACCTATTTAATTTTCTTCATAGACAATGGTAATATGTCGATTTTTTCCTTCTCCTTCACTTACCGTCTTTACATTTTTAAAATTAGCAATGGCATTGTGAATCGCTCTTCTTTCATCTGCTGTCATTGGATCTAATACAGCAGTAATTTTTGTTTTAGAAACTTTGATGGCTTCTCTTTTAGCTAAAGCCGCTAATTTTGCATATTTTTCTTCTTTATAATCATTAATATCGAGCAAAATGCGAATCCGTTTTTTAAAAACAAAATTAGCTACACAACGAACAATTTGATTTAAAGCTTGCAAAGTTCTACCATTTTTTCCAATTAAAATAGAATTATGATTTGTTGATATTTTAATACGAATAAAACCATCTTCATATTTTGTAGATAATTCTACTTCAAGGCCTAAAGCTTGAATTACATCAATCAAATAATTTTGTACAAATTCAATCACCATCGCTTCGGTATAAGCAGCAATTTGCACTTTCTTTTTTAAGCCTAACATTGATTTTGTTTCACTAACAACTTCATAAGTAATATCTTCAATAGGACTATTTAATTCTTCACTTGCTTTTTCTAAAGCTTCTTCAACACTTTTGCCAACAAAATATTTCATTTTAAATCCTCCTTATTTTTCTGTACTTGTTCCTTTAGGAATGGTATAGGTTTTTTCTACTTTTTTTAGTTTATATCTTCCTTTTCCTTTAGCTGCATTATTGATATGATGCATAATCACATTTTGTAAAACTTGTACCAAAGCACTAGCAATCCAGTAAATAGACATGGTTGCAGGCATCATAAAGCCCATTACTAAAATCATAATCATAAAAATATTAGTCATCATACTCGTTTGCTTTTGTGCTTTTTTAGCTTCATAAGTCATTCGTTTACGATTTAAAAGATTTGGCATCTTCATCGATAGAATTTGGCTAGCAGCCATAAATAAGAAGATGATTAAAGCTCCGACTCTAAAGGTTCCAAAAATATTAGAGGAAATCGTTGTTCCTAAAACAATTCCTAAAAAACTTCCAGTTCTTAATACTGCTGTTGTAATAACTGCACGATACATTCCAATAAATATAGGGAATGTAATAATTAAAGAAAGAAATGGAGCAAATGGTTTAATATTATATTTTTTATAAACATTCATCATTTCCATTCCCATTCGTTGTCGAACTTCTGGTGATTTGTTATTTCCATATTTTGCTTGGATTTTTGCAATTTCTGGTTGAATTTCTTGCATACGATGGGTACTCATTGTTCCTTTAAAAGTGACTAACATCACTAAAACTTTAATAATTAAAGTAACGAGTAATATTGCAAAAACTTGTGCAACCCCTGTGCCACCAAACCAGTTAACAAAAGTATTTAAAAGCCAAGCCATTGGATAAACAATTAAACCTGTAAAGAAACTAACTTTAAAAGCATCTCCCCATGTCTTGTGTGTTAAAGTTACTCCTGTGTCTGGATCTTGGATATCATCACCAACAACAAAACAAGCTTTAGAATGGCTTTGTAAACGATAATAAACGGTTAAAGGATTATTTTGTCCACCTGATTTATCTGTAGATGGAGTATCAATTCGATGAATAAAATCTGCGGCAATACTTTGGGTATCGGCTAATGCTTCAGTTGCGCTACTTACTGCAGTTTCATCTGTACCAGTATAAATAGGATCCGCTTCTAATCCATTAAAATTCACTTGATAATTCGATGCAAAATAACGTCCTACTGCATTTTGATAATCAATAGTTTGAATTTCATCTGTATCTTTACCATAATAATTTGCATAAAGTACAAATAAATATTGCCCGTTTTCATCCACCTTTACTAAGTCACCATTTTGCATGATAAATTGGTCTTGAATTTCATGTTCATCTGCTAAATAATCAATAATATAGGTATAACGGATTTTACCAAATTCGGTATTTGGATCTTCTGCATTTCCACAAAATTGACCATCATAAGGATTGGATGAACATCCAGTACCAATAAATAAAAAGGCAAAAGTAAATAAAATCGCTAGCCTTTTAATCCATTTACTTTTCATATCTTCACTCCTATCGAATTTTTAAATAAAGTTGGTTTAAAATTTTTAAATTTTCTTGAAAATTAAAATCTAAATATCTTTTCCGTACAACAATGACATAATCCATCCCAATTTGAAAATCAAAACATTGTTGTACCATTTCTCTTACTTGTCTTTTGATTTTATTTCTAAGAACTGCATTTCCCATTTTTTTACTTACAGATATACAAATTCTAGATTGATGGATTTCATTTTTTTGATAATAAATAGAAAACGAAGTGGCATAAACAGACTGCTTTAAATTCACAATTTTTGAAATTTCTTCATTTCTTTTTAATCGAAATTTTTTCTTCACAAAAACACCTCTTAATAAATGGAAAAAACCACTAGCAGTGCTAGNNNAAAACCACTAGCAGTGCTAGTGGCCACGAATTTTAAGCAGAAAGGACTTGGCGATTTCTACGTCTTCTTCTTGCAATTACTTTTCTTCCATTAGGAGTGGCCATACGGGCTCTAAATCCATGTACATTTTTATGTTTTCTTTTACTTGGTTGATACGTTCTTTTCATAATCTACTACACCTCCGATTTTTCACTATGCAAGTAGAATTATACCTTTTTATCCCTCATAAGTCAAATAATATATTTATATTATTTCCACAGTGTTTTGTGGATTATTTTGTGGATAAGTCTAGTTTATCCCAATTTTTAGGTTAAATTAAAAATTCATTTATTATTTCTTGTGGAAAATTATTTTTTCATTATCCACTTATCAACGTGAATAAAAATTAAAAACAAGTTATCCACAAA
Organism: Firmicutes bacterium CAG:631; assembly: GCA_000433015.1. GTDB lineage: Bacteria > Bacillota_I > Bacilli_A > RFN20 > CAG-631 > Caccosoma > Caccosoma faecigallinarum. The sequence continues at coordinate 8,526 of HF998010.1, read as the reverse complement.
TAAAAAATGTGGATAACTGATTTTATATTATATATAAAATTGTGGATAAGTTATTTTTTTATAATTTTTAGTTACTTTTCCACAAATATATGTTATTCTATTAAAAGCAGAGAGGTATATGCTTATGGAAGTAACACAAAATCAAACGATTCAAAAAATATGGAAAGAAATTTTAAACCGAGCAGAAAAAAAATTTGATGCAAATGCTTATAGCACTTTTTTTCTTCCTGTTCGCCCTTTATATGTGGATGATCAACAATTTGTAGTGGAAGCACCATCTCGATTTGTTAAAGAAGTTTTGATAGGTCAATTTGGTCAAACCATTAATGATTATCTAAAAACGATTACAGAAACCGATTTTTATTTGGTAGTTAAAGAGGCCTCTGAAAATACAGAAACAAAAGTTTTTGCAAAAGAAAACGCTGTGCGTTTATCTTCGAATTTAAACCCTCAATTTTTGTTTGAAAATTTTGTTGTTGGCCCTTCAAATCGTGAATGCTATGAAGCTTCCTTAGCAGCAGCTCTAGAACCTGGAAAATTTTACAATCCTTTGTTTATTTATGGAAAAAGTGGTATTGGAAAAACACATTTGCTCCATGCTATCGGAAATTATTGCAAAGAACATCACAATAAAACAATGAATATTTATTATACTACGGCTAATGATTTTGTCGATGATTTCATGCGTTCTAATCAAAATAAAGACATTGAATCTTTAAAAGCAAAATTTAGAAGTATTGATGTTTTACTTTTAGATGATGTTCAATTTCTAGCAGGTAAAGATAAAACGGGGGAAGTATTTTTCCACATCTTTAATAATTTATTTAATGAAAAAAAGCAAATTGTATTAACTTCTGATCGTTATCCTAATGATTTAAGAGGGTTAGAATCACGTTTAGTTAGTCGTTTTGCTTCTGGACTTACTGTTGGTATGGACGCTCCAGAATATGAAACGGCTTATGCGATTTTAAAAAGAAAAATCGAAGCAAAAAATCTTGGAATTAAAAATATTGATGATGATGTTTTACATTATTTAGCTAGCAATTTTTCAAGTGATGTTCGACAATTAGAAGGATCTTTAACTCGTTTATTTTTTTATGCTACAACGATTAATAAAAGTGATCGAATTGATATGGATTTAGCATTAGAAGCTTTTAAATCTATTACCCCACCTAAGGGAAATATTTCTTCTTTAACTGCAGATCAAGTAAAAAAAGCAGTTGCTGAATATTATTCATTAACTACTTCACAACTCATTTCAAAAAGTCGAACAAATGTATTAACCATTCCTCGTCATATTGCTATCTATTTATGTCGGACTTTATTGAATATGACATTTGAGGATATTGGTTCTGCTTTTGGAAATCGAGACCATACAACAGTTATGAATGCATGTTTAAAAATTGAAAAATTATATACAGAAAATGAAAATTATAAGTTAGCTATCAACAAAATTAAAAAGTTATTAACAACAAAATAAAAGTTATCCACAAG
>HF998010.1:0-6968 GCA_000433015.1 Firmicutes bacterium CAG:631 | reverse complement strand
TATATAAGCATTAGTGGTTAAAAATTATCAACAAAACTACACTGCTTATTATTGTTATTATATATAAAAAATAATAAAAAAATAAAAAGTAAAAAGGGAGAGATCCAAATGAAATTCAAAATTAATCGTCAAATCTTACTAGCTAATCTATCTAAAGTTTCTAAAGCAGTAAATAATAAAACTCCATTTTTAGCTTTAACAGGTATTTTATTTAATTTAACCAGTGAATATTTAGAATTAATAGGTAGTGATAATGATTTATGTATTCGTTGTATTATCAATAAAGAAGTAAATGGAGATCAAGTGATTGAAATTGAAGAAGTAGGTTCAACGGTTATCAATGAAAAAATTATTTGCGAAATTGTTCGTAAAGTTGAATCGGATATGATTGAAATTGATGTCATGGATAATTTAGCTAAAATTAGAAGCGATAAATCTATTTTTAGTGTAAATACAATTCCTGCTATTGATTATCCTAGTATTGACTTTTCTTTAATTGGAGATTCATTTAGTATTGATGCTTTAGAATTAAAAAATGTTTTTGATCAAACACTATTTGCTTCTAGTGATAAAGAAGCTCGTCCAATATTAACAGGATTAAATGTAAAGTGTGCGAATAACACATTAGAATTTGTAGCAACAGATACTTATCGATTATCCAAAAAGATTATTGAGTTATCTACATCAAATGAATTTAATGTTACGATTCCTAAATCTTCTTTAGATGAATTAAATAAGATTATTGAATTAGGAACAATGGTTCAAGTTTATATTACAGAAAAAAAAGTAATTTTTGATTTAGAAGATTGTGTTGTGATTAGTCGTTTAATTAGTGGAACTTATCCTGATACTTCAAGATTAATTCCTAATGCATTTGATCAAACTTTAACATTATCAACCAAAGATTTATTAGGTGCCGTAGATCGTGCTTCTATTTTACTGACTGAAAGAAATAATGTCGTAAAATTAAATATGAAAGATGATGAAGTTTTTGTTTCAGCAAAAAGTATGGAAGTCGGTTATGTTGTTGAAAAATTAAATGATTACTATTATGAAGGAAATCCATTGATGATTTCATTTAGTGCTCGTTTCTTAGTTGAAGCAGTAAGAGCTTTAAATAGTGAAGAAATCACTTTACATTTTACAGGAGATATGAAACCAATTATTTTAAAATCGAAGACAAATCCTAACTTAATTGAATTAATTTTACCTGTAAGAACGTATAATTAGTAATGAAGATTCCTTTAGGAATCTTTTTCTTTTCTTTAAAAATGAAGAGTGGTACAATATTTGTGAAAAGGAAATGAGGAAAATGAATAGAAAATATTTTGAAGAATTACAACAATTCTATAACAAAGAATTAGAAGAAACTTTATCTTTTTGGTATAACTATGGTTACGACAAGGAACATGGTGGATTTTATACTTGTCTAGAACGAAATGGGGATGTTTATGATACCGATAAATCAGTTTGGGCTCAAGGAAGAGGAATGTGGGTTTTTGCAAGAGCTTATAATTTTATAAAAAAAGATCCACGTTATTTAAAAGCGGCTCAAGATGCTTATGATTTTGTAACAAAACATTGCTTTGATACAGATGGCAGAATGTGGTTTACTGTTACTGGAGATGGTAAAGGAATTCAAAAGAGAAGATATTGGTTTTCAGAATCTTTTACTGTTGTTGGATCTGCTGAACTTTATCGTGCTACCAAAGATGAAAAATATTTACAAACAGCTAGAAAAACATTTGATACGATGTTAAAAGTAAAAACAGGAGTTATTAAAACAGAACCTAAATATAATCCAGAAGTCATTCAATGTATTTCATTAGCTAGTCCAATGATCTTATTAGTAACTAGTCAAATTTTAAGAGAAATTGATGTTGAAAAAAAAGATTATTATCATCAAATTATTAATGATAGTATTGCAGAAATTAAATTACATGTTCATCCAGAAGCAAAAGCTGTATTTGAAAATGTGAATCCAGATGGAAGTCAAGTCAGTGGCTCTAGAGGAAGATTAGTCAATCCAGGGCACTCCATTGAAGCCAGTTGGTTTTTAATGACAGAAGCTGTTTATCGTCAAAATGATCAACAATTAATGGATTTAGCTTTAAATATTTTAAATTGGTCTTTTGATTTAGGATGGGATATTAAAGAAGGTGGATTACGTTATTTTGTTGACGTAGAAAATAAACCTGTACAAGCTTTAGAATGGGATATGAAATTGTGGTGGCCTCATAACGAAATGTTAATTGCCTTTTTAATGGCTTATAAACTTACCAAAGATGAACATTACCTTCAACAATATCGTTTAGTTCATGATTATGCGTTTGGTCATTTTAAAGACAATCAATTTGGAGAATGGTATGGATATCTTCACCGTGATGGTACAGTCTCAACAGATCTAAAAGGAAACATTTTTAAAGGACCTTTCCATTTACCTCGTTGTCTAATGGAAAATAGTCTACAATTACAAGAGATGTTAAAAAACAATAACTAATAGTTGAAAAAATAAAAATGATGTGCTATATTATATTAGCACATTTGATGCAGATATAGTTCAATGGTAGAACACTACCTTGCCAAGGTAGTTATGCGGGTTCGATTCCCGTTATCTGCTCCATAGATTTTGAAACTACCCCCATTTCTTTACCCATTATGGTATGATAGAAATGGGGGTTTTAAATATAAAGTTTACTTTAAAAGAAAAGCTTCTTTAGGTGAAACTGCACGTTGAAGAAAACGTGCCAATTTATGAAATTGAAAGAAAATATGGTATAAGTGCAAGTTCAATAAAATATTTTTGTTGCTTATATAAAATTCACGGAAAAAAGAAAACTGTGTTGATATACATAAAAATCTTCAGTAAGTATTGGTTTTTATTTTAAACTTAATCAAAACACAATCATAACAATATCAATAATCAACTTATTCAAGTAGGAAATAAAATTTGAGTAGATACTATATATTTTGATATTTGGTTAATCTTCTTTATTTACAATTTATTTTGCTTTATCTTTATTCATTTTATATAATTGAATTAAGCATTGAATGATACAATTAAAAAAAGATGAGGGGTTAATTATGAATAAATTAAAAACACAACATCCGATATTAGTTAAAGATGTAGATAGCTACATTTATCAATTTGTATCTGGAGTTCCTTCTTATTATCTTTGTCCTTATCCTAATCGATTTACAACAGAAGATGTCTTCAATAAAGTAAAATATTCTCAAAATAAAAAAGAAAAAGAACTCGCACTTATTTTAAATTATCAACTGAGTAGTAAAGAAAAAGAAGATATGGCTTTTATAAAACTAAAAGAATGGGCAGATACTGAAGGAGGAGAACCTCTTTATCATGTTGCGCGATATTATCTTTCACATTTTGATACGCTTCTTGCTGAACTTGCACCAAATGAAGAACCTAATGCTAGTATTGGAAAGAATCTTTTTTATTATCGTCAAAAAGCTATTGAAGCAGGATTTATTAGAGCTCTTTCTTGGGAATCTATTATAAAATCAACAGACGAAATGTTACAAGGAGCAAAAAGTGGAGAAGCTAACGCTATTCTTTTTTTGATGTATAATTATGAAACAGGTTGTATGAGTAGAATAGATTTAAAATTACCGAATATGAGTTATGCTGATTTTATTTGGAGTATTAATGCTTATGATGATGCGTATCGTGATTTTTGTCTTGCTGGTTATTATTTTAAAGGAATTCATTCTTTTCCTAAAGATGTAAAAAAAGCATCAGAACTTGTTTATGAAGCTTCTAAAGATCTCGACTATGCATGGACAATTGTTGATTTTTCTTATTTATTTATTGATATTATTTATGATAATGCGAAACAACTCAAAGCAAATCTTCCTTCTTTAAATCCTATTCGTGATTATCTTTTAAAATGTGCAGAATGTAGTGAAGATTTTTTGATGATTGGTAAAGCTTTAGTTGCAATAGGATATTTTAAAGAAACATGGGAACTTGCTGATAAAATAAAAAGAAGAAATGAAGATGACGCTAATCAAATTTATATTTTTACTGCTTTATCGAGTGGATATAATTATGAAAAAGTGTTTCAAATTGCTACACCGCTTCAATCTGCTGAATTAGCTTTGCGTTATGGCATACCTCAAAATAAAGAAGTCGTATGTCCTTTTACGAACCTTAGTGAAGTAATGAATTATCTTGCTCAGCATGGGGATGATGGATTAGCTATTTTGGTTTCTTATTATGTAAAGAAATATGATGATTTATCGATGAAATTGGCTTTACAGTATTTGTTAAAAATGAATAATATTAATAATGCTCACACTAACAATTTAGATGGCGATGATTTTCAAAATATCGGCTATGCGTTTTATGAAGGACGATTATGTCCAAAAAATGATGAAAAGGCAATTGAAATATGGGAAACTGCTGGATGGTCTTATGAACATGGTGGGTGTATGAATAATGCAGGTATTTTACGAGAAAATGCAGGAAATTTAAAAGAAGCTTTTGATGATTATTCACTTGCTCACAAGTATTGGGATGCTGTAGGAACTTACAATCTAGGTCGTTTTTATCTTGATGGAATCTATGTAGAAAAGGATGAAAAAAAAGCTAAAACTTATATGCTTCAATCAGCAAAAATGAATTATCAAATGGCTATTGATCTATGTAAAATGCGTGGTTTTTCAAATGAATGATGTAAACTAATTTGTTATTAGAAGTTTAATCTATCTTTTTTATATTTGTTGATATTTATATGCCTCAACGGATAGTTTGGATACTTTTTAAAAGATATAGGATATAATCAAGACAAGAGGTGAATCCATTGAGACAAGATAAAATAGGAGAATTTATACTTTCATGTAGAAAAGAAAAAGGAATGACGCAAGTTGAATTAGCAAATAAATTATATGTTAGTGATCGAACAATATCAAAATGGGAACGTGGTAAGGGAATGCCAGATACCTCCATTATGCTTTCATTATGTGAAGAATTAGGAATAACCGTGAACGAATTACTTTTAGGTAAAAAATTACCAAAAAAAGATTATAATGCAGCAACAGAAAGTAATTTATTAATCCTTCAAAAAGAAAAAGAAGATTCAGATAAAAAACTTCTTGTTGTAGAAACTATTACTGGAATAGCGATAACAATCGCCTGCATTGTGATGATTTTTGCTGGAATTTTTGCTACTGAAAATTTAATATGGAGAATTTTTTTATTGGTTATAGCTTTAATAATCTTAATTATTGGAATTGCAGGATTACTATTCATTGAACAAAGAGTTGGGTATTATGAATGTCAAAAGTGCAAAAAGAAGTTTATTCCAACTTATAAACAAGTTTTATTTTCTTTGCATAGTGGTAGAACAAGAAAATTAAAATGTCCTGCTTGCTATCAAAAATCATGGTGTAAAAAAGTAATAAAAAAATAACATGCCTTTTAATCTATTCATTTTAGTTATACTACCTTAATTACTTGATATAAACGTTTTTAAACTCAATATTTTAAAATAAAATCAAGAAAAGAGGAGGAATAACAATGAACAAAATTTTACCAATAACGATTTTACTTTGTGGAGGGATACTTGCTGGATGTACGAATTCAAATGGATTAGAAAATGCTCCTAAAACAGGACATGCCATCGTCGTTTATTATTCAGCAACAAATAATACCGAAAGAATTGCTCAAATTATAGCTAATCATATTGGTGCTATTTTATATGAATTAGAACCAGTAAATCCTTATACAAGTGCGGATTTAAATTATAACAATTCTTATGAAAGAAATTTGCTATATTTATGCTTTTAATAATAATTTTCAATTATACAATCAAGCCTATCGACTGAAAATTCAACATGTTCACCGTTTTTAAATTCTTCGCCAAAACCATCAGGGTAATCATATTCTAAGTCAATCTCGAAATTAAACACTTGAACAATTGCTTTATTAGAGTCCAAAATTCTACCTTTTAACTCATATCCTAGAGGCTTAAACAAAGATTTAATAATTTCATCTTTCATATTCTTTTCTTCAATTACTTTTTTTTAAGATTACTCCTTCAACACTAAAGGCATAAATTTTTGTAATATTTAAACCACTTTCTGGTTTTCTTCCGTTTGGTAAAGGAACTGACATACATACACATTTAACATTGTTTATGCCGTCAGTAACAATGTATTCAGCATAATTATAATCATATTCAAGAACTTTTTTTATGCGCATAGTGTCACCTCCCCTAATTTTATAGCAACGACAAAGATTTTGCATACTTAATTGTTCTAATAGAGTATGTTGTAATTAAATTAGAACCACGTCCTACACCAACATATAAATACTTATTACCAGCAATCCATTGGGCATATGAATTCGCATTAGAAAGATATACACCACCGTTATTGATAATTGCATTTGCTCCATTAGTATAATCAAATACACGCCTATATCCCATTTCTAGTCTTCCGTGTTTTAAATAATGACTTCTCATTTCTCGCCAACCATTAAGCCAATTGCCATTACCATAGTTTTGATATCCTGTTACTCCAACCATTGAAGCAATCGTGCCAGCAGTAGCAACAGCCGCAATAGACAACATTAATCCATTATATAGGCCTTCACTCATTTCTGTTGTGTCCTTAATCCAGTTTCCACCTGTGAACGCTTCTTGATACTCTGCTGATGCAAACAATCCTGCAAATAATCCCGCACCAGTGGTTACTCCACCAACTGTCATTGTTTCCCAAGCGCCAAAACACGCAAGACCCATTCCTCCACTAATCAATGCGGGTATTGCTACCATTGTTAGTCCTATGGCAGTTATAGTGTTATTATCGCTTGCAACACCACCAATAGTCAATCCTAATCCAGTTAATGCGGTGATACCTAATATTAATGCTAAAATTGGAAAACATCCACTAGGATCAGCATACATAATTGGATTATTAAAACAATAAGCAAATAAATTCAAACC
>HF998009.1 GCA_000433015.1 Firmicutes bacterium CAG:631 | reverse complement strand
GAAGAAGCAACAGAAGCCATAGGTGTAGCTGATTATATCGATACAGGAACCTTAACCGGGGAAGATATTGTGATAGGAATACTAGATTTAGGAATAGCCGATGAAGATCATAGTAATTTCAATAATATCGATTTAACTGTCAGAAATGAATGGTACTATATTGAAACAGTAACTGAACATGCCACAACGGTAGCATCCGTTATTGCTAAAATGTGTCCCGATGCGAAGTTATTAAGCGTAGAATTATCAGGAAATGCAGTTAGTGAAATAGATTGGATGTTAGATCGAAATGTAAATATAATCAATATGAGTTTTGGAGAAAAAAATCCAACAGGAAATTATAATTCAGAATCCGCTTACGTAGACTATATAGTTAATACCTATAAAGTAACAATCATATCTTCTAGTGGTAATGAAGGATTAGATACAGGATATATAACGAATCCAGCATTGGGGTATAATGTCATTACGGTTGGTGCAGGCAATTCAGATAATTATTATGCCGTGGTATTTTATCGAAACAATAGATGAACATGCCACAATGATAGCATCAATCATAGCCAAAATGTGCCCTGATGCGAAATTATTAAGTGTAGAATTATCAGGGAATGCAGTTAGTGAAATAGATTGGATGTTAGATCGAAATGTAAATGTTATCAATTTAAGTTATGGTAACGACAATCCTACTGGAAATTATGATTCCAATTCTGCTTATATGGATTATATAGTCAATACCTATAAAGTAACCATTGTGGCTGCTGTTGGAAACAATGGAGAAGATACAGGCTATGTTGCCAACCCAGCATTAGGATATAATGTTATTGGTGTTGGTGCATCTAGAATAGTAAATGCAAGTAATGCTTCCTTTTCTGCTTACGCAGAAATTAATGGACCAGACAAACCTAATATTTTGGCCCCTGGATTGGCAATTAAGATTGATCCTTTTGATCATCAAAGCGGAACAAGTTTTTCAGCACCAATTGTAGCATCATGTGTGGCGTTATTAATGGAAGAAAGAACAGATTTAACGATTCATCCAGAATATGTTTTAGCCTTGATGATGAATAATGGAGACAGAAAATATAAAGTAAATAATGGTCCGGATAAACCGAATATCGTAGCTCCAGGTTTGAATATAGAAATTACCCCATTTGGTATTTTGAATGGTTCAAGTCTTTCATCCCCAATTGTAGCATCATGTGTGGCATTATTAATGGAAGAAAGAACAGATTTAACGATTCATCCAGAATATGTTTTAGCATTGATGATGAATAATGGAGACAGAAGTGATGAAGGGAATACAATGGGACTTGATGAATATGTTGGAGGAGGAAGAATCAATTTTGAATCCATGATGACTTATATAAACAATATCATTCCTATTACCAACAATTCAAACAGTGTGTATTTAACAAGAACAAATGATGACTTATATAAACAATATCATTCCTATTACTAATAACTCAGAAAGTGTGTATTTAACAAGAACCTTTAATGTAGTATTGTTGCATAATCAAACAATTAGAGCAACAGCAGCATGGCTATCTAAAGCGAATGGAAATGCAAACGGAACCTCTTGTACGGATTATGATTTGGCATTAATTTATAAAAATAATAGTACCAATGAAGAATATGTAATGATACATTCGGTACAAACTTATGATCCAAATGAAAGTTTTACGTTTACATTAACTAGTGAATATCCAGAAGGAGTCTATACTTTACGATTTAAACAATCGAGTGATTTAGTACAAGAAGATCATGCTGCTTTATGTTATAAAATTTATTGATTAAATCCCCAATAGTTATTGTTATTTACCTTTGTAACGGATAAAAAAATCCAACGTAGACAAAATTGTCCATGTTGGATTTTTACTTTATTGAGAATGATTGTTTATGAATTCGTGATAGGTGGAAAATCATCGGGATTTAATTTTTCAAACGGATAAGAAGTCAATTCATCATAAGTATAAGTTGTAGAAGATTCCATATATTGATAGTTGATAGCATCTTCTAAAGCATATAACATTGTTGTTTTGACCGTTGTAATTTTTCCATTTTCAATGAGAATTTCATCATCACGTTGTACATCCTCTGTTTTTGATACACCATTGCTTCCATATCGAGTAAAACGATATTGAAGAACATGGGTTCCATCTTGAGTTAAATCAAGTAATTCATAATTAGTGGTTAATGATAATTTTAATCCTGGTGTTCGATAATAATTCAATGTAACATCAATGATGTTATAGATGTATTCACTTGTGAAATCAAAATCAAATAAATATCCATAATTATAGGTGTTATTTTCATAAAAGAGAACACCATTATTTGAATCTCCTTCAGAAAAATAACGAATTTCATAAAGATAGTTATCGGTGGTAATACCAATTTCTGTCTTTACACCTTCAATTGTAACATCACCAATTTGTTGCGTTGATTCAGTATGTATAAAATCATCAAGATATTTTGTTGTCGTTCCTTGTTCTCCAACTTCCATCTCCATGCCATAATAATTATTTATTTGGCTAATATTAAAAGATTTTGCAGTCGCACCTTTATTTAACGAAGAAAGTGTTTCTTTAAATGCATTTAAGGAAGCGATTGTTTCTTCGTTAGGATCAACAGGTGTGGTAGTAGAAGTTGAAGATGAAATCGATGAAGAGTTTTTGCTTTTATCACATGCGCTTAAAGATGCAAAGCATAATAATGCGCAAAGAATTTTAAATCCAAGTTTCATTGATTATTCCTCTACAACATCATAATAATGAACGTATAAAGTTTCATCGACTCTCATGACAATTTGGGTTCCGTCCAATTTTAAATCACCACTATTATATCCATATAAAGCATCATCAGCCATTACAGGATTAAAGTTTACTCCATCAAATGTATAGGTGAAAGTAGTTGTTTGAAGTAAAGTTTCACCATCATAGTAAGAAATAGTTCCTGTTGTTTCGTCAGTAAATGTCATAATAGAATAAGATGAATCATCATATAAGTTATCCCAACGATAAGTATGTCCAATTAAATAAGCAGACATTTCTTCTGGAGTTAAACGATTTTTAATTTGATAAGTAATGGTGGTGAAAACAGATTCGTCCACTTTAGAACTAAAGGTTACGGATACACTTTGGGTATCATTATTTTCTTTGACGACATATTGAAGTTCTAAAAAGTCGCTTCCTTGTGTTAAAATAGATACTTCTAAGACAGTTGGATCAGAAACTTCAATTTCAATATCTTCTAAACTTGCAGCCGTTGGAGAAACGGTTAAATAAATACTATCATAAGTTGTGTTAGTATAAATATAACGAGTTGTAGTTGATCCTTCAACTTCTGTTTCAATGTCACTACTAGCATCATTATATTTAATTCTTGAAATTGGTTGCATGTTAACGCGAACGTCTAAAGTCTTTTCAACTCCTGTTGCACTTTCCACAGTAATCGTTGCTTCTCCAGTAGCTAATGTTTCAAAAACATCTCCACTTGTAGCAATAATTGTTGGTTCTGTAGAAGAAGTTGCATACATTTGTAAATCAACAGCTTTAGCTGGAACATAATCACTGGCTTCAAAAGTAATATATTCATTTAAAGGTAAATTATTTAAATCGACATATTCTTTTTCCCAACTATCATTATAGATAAAGGCTCTAACTTCATTGACTTCTTCTAAGAAATAATCTTCAGGATTAATTAAATTTGTATTTGTTGAAGAAGAGGCTCTAGTTCCATAACTAATGTTATAAGTCATTAAATCATCGACTTCATAACGATCTTCACCACGTACTTGCGTAGTGTGATAGTGTAATTCGGATTGAACAATTCCTTGTGAAGTGACATCCACTTCAAATTCAATTAATACCGTGACAGTTGAATTATCATCATCGGTATAAGAATAAGTAAAATCATTTAATGAATAAGTTGTTGTATCATTGTTTGTTTCAATTGCAACCTTTGGAAGAATCATTTGAACATCTGGATTATTAAGTAAATACGTCGAAATGAATTGATTGGTTAGTAAAGAAACTTGTTTGGTCAATTGAGCAGGTACACTAGATGCCAATAAATAATCAACACCATCTAGGCTTTCATCTCCCGATGCCACAACAGGTAATCTTTTTGCTGAATCAGCCCATGTCGTACGTAAAGTGCCATCTGCATAGTCTGTAACATAATAGAAAACTTTTTGAGTACCATAAGTTTTTGTATTAATAATTCTTTGGTAAGAATCTTCATAAGAAGTTTCTTGACCGCCAGACGTTGTAGCTGGATAAGTCATTTTTTCAGTGCCAGTAGCAAAAGAAGTTTCATCATTATAGATGGTTAAGGTTTCATTTGCTGTTAAGATACGTGCATCGCCTTGGTTATAAACTTCTGAAAAAGTAACTTCATTTGAATTTTCAACTTCTTGTTCAAATAAATCCATGGTTAATAAATTAGAGAACCCTTCTAGACTAATTTCGGTTTCGGGACTTGGTTCTTGAGATGAACTATTTGAACTTGAATTTCCAGTAGTTTGATTACAAGCGGCTAAAACTAACATGGGTAGTAGTAGCAATAAAATTCTTTTTTTCATAAATAAACACTCCTTAAATTTTAAATATAAACAGGGATAAAGTTGAGCAAAAGCCCAACTTTATTCAGTTTTTTTATTAAGATAATTCTGCAGTTGAAAGGTCTAATTTAGAATCAGTAGCTGTTAAGGTTGCTTCTTTATTAGAACCATAATAACTATAAATTAAAGTTAAAGAAGTTTCAGATACATTTTCAAATCCTTCAAGAGTATAATAACCAGAAACGCCATCGCCATCAACGGTGATTTCGATTTGGAAAGCCTCTGTTAATTCCCATGTGAATGCAACAACTTCACCTTTAGAACCTTCATAGCAAACGTATTGACCTGATCCATCTGAATTGAAATTAACATAATGACTACCCCAACCACTAACTTCTCCATGTAAAGTTGTTGTAGTTAAGAAACTTATAATATTTTCACGATTTGGTACATTTTCTACACTAATCGTAATAGAGGTTTTAATTTCTGGGTTAACAATAGAAGCAACATCTAAAGTGACACTACCATTTGTAACACCTGTTAAAGTAAATGTTCCATCTTGATTGTCTTGAATTGTGACATCTCCAGTAGAAGATTCATTTTTCGTAACAGTTGCACTTTGATCAGCTCCGGCTGGAGAAATCGCTACAGTTAAGATATTGGTTTCACCATTGTATACGATATTTCCTGGAAGAGTTGCTGTAATGCTATAAGGTGCTGGTTGTACTGAAGTTAAAGAAACTTCTTTAATTTCTCCTAAACCATTGTCAAATAACAAAGTAAAAGTTCCTTCTTGATTAACATAAACATCATCTTCATCAAAAGTAATAAATCCATCTTCTTTTGCACCAACAAGTGTTGGTTCAAACATTACCGGTTTATTATCTGTTTGACGATAAGCAAAAGTCAAACGACCTGAATTTTCAACAACATTGTCTGTAGCAACAACTGTAGATTGTCCTGTTAATTGATAACTTGTAACGACATCATAGTTATTCATGACATGTTGTGTTAAATCTAATTTTTGATTTGCCGTGTGACGATAATTTCTTTCTTGAACGATTTCAATGCTTTGAACTGCAGTTGGTTCAGCATCATCATAAGCAACATTGTTTTCTGAATCCCAATCATCTTCGGCATATTGCTCATAAGAGAAATCAGCACTTTTTACAAAATTATCACCATCTATAACAACATCTAAAGAAACCATATAGTTTCGGCTACTAGAATAGTTGTAAACAGCATTAACGGTTGCAGTATAGAATAAATTACTAGAGTCTGTAGTAGTGCTCATCGTAATGTCTACCCATCCGTAACTATTCGTACTTAAAAAACTATTGCTATCTGTTTCTGAAAAAGTTAATTCTAATAAACGATCAACAAAGCCAACGGTGGAAGCTTCAATTGTTGCATCACTTTCTTTAATTTGATTATTAGTTAAAGTTTGTGTTTCATCATCAACTATAGTTTGTAAAGTTCCTGATTGTTCTAAAGAAGTGACACGAGTAGAAGTTTCTACACTATAATAACGATCTTCTTGAATGCCTTTTTCATAGCCTAAATAAAATAACATATCAGAAGATTCATATTGTAAATAACGACCATCAATAAAGACAACATCATTGTTATAAACAGTACCTACTAAATCTAAGCTTTCATAAGATTCTTCAAAAGTACTACTATAGGAAGCATTTTGTAAATAAAGACTTTCAGCAGTTTTACTTGCTTTTAAAACTTCATAAAGTTCTTGAACAGTTTCAGGAACAGATTCTGCATCAACTGGACTAGGTGTAACAACACTTTCATCTCCTAAAACAAGAACTTCAGTTTTAATGGTTGTGTCTTGATTTGGCATATAAAACTCATAAGAATTTCCACTAGTTGGGGCGATTAATTTATCGTTGACCAATACAGATGTTAATTCTTTGTTTGCATCATCCACTGTGACACTAAATTCGATTAAAGTTCCAGCTTCATATTCTGAATTTTCTGCTGTTGTAGAAACTGTAATCGTAGATCCTTCGGCAGCTTGAGTAGTTAATTCAAACTTTTTAGTTACTTCAATAATATCAGGTTCAGAACTTCCACCACTACTAACACTACTTCCAGAGTTAGAAGAAGAACCAGTATCATTGGTTGTACAAGCGGTTAAGGCCAAAAGAACTAAAGGCAATAAAAACTTTTGATACTTTTTCATTATTTTTTCTCTCCTTTTTTTATTTATGATTTTAAAATTATAACGGATTTATATTGAAAAATCAATATAAATTAAATTTTTCCTAAAAAAAGGAAATAAAAAATAGTTGATTTTTTTAAATGACTTGAATAAAAAAATCATCGTTTATAACGATGATTAACTTTTAAAATTTAGATATTCAACTGATAAAGTAGAAATTCTCCAAATTCAAATTGTCTTTTTCCAAGAAAATCAAAACCAAGCTTCGCATACATTGTTTTCGCTTTTTCATTAATATCATGAACTAATATTCCTAATGCTTTATATCCCATTTGTTTGGCTTCTTTAGTTAAGCAATTCACAAAGTAAGATCCAATGCCTTGATGAAGAAATGTGCTTTTTACCATTAATCTAGAAAAAGATGCAGTATTTTTTTCAAAAACACCTTTTCCAAATTCTTCATCAGCAGCCATTAAAGCAGTAAAGGCAATAATTTCATCTTCTTTTTTAAGAATTCGAGCATATCCTTTTAATACATCTTCTTTGATGCAATCATCATTAGGATATTCATCATTCCAAATGGGCATTCCTTCATCAATTAGTCTTTGCACAACTTGGTTTTTCAAATTTTGACATTCTTTTAATTCAAATTCTGTTGCTTTAACATACTGACACATCTTGAATCTCCATTCCTTTATTCAAAGTATATTATCATGAGTAAATCATGAATTTCAGTTTAATCTTTGTTTTCTTTTGTCTCATGGATAACAATTTGAGGGAACGGGATCGTGATATTATTTTGATCAAAAATAATTTTAATTTCACGATTGATGTCTCGTTGCACTTGATAACGCAGCATCTCGTTACATTCAGCGATGATGCGAAGCACCACGCCACTATCGGAAAGGGATTGTACACCTACATAAGTTGGTCCGTTAACAATGGATTTATACTTTTCTTTAATTTTCTTTAAATTTTCGTTTAAAACTTTTTCAACTCGTTCAATATCATCAAAGTAACTAATTGATACATCACAAATAGCAGTCGATAATTTCGAAGTCATATTAATGAGCGTGCGAATGTCGGAATTATTGATGACTTTTATATCCCCACCAGCGTCTTCGATTTTGGTCGTACGGATACCCATTTCCTTTACAGTCCCTCTAAAGCCATCGACGATAATGATATCGCCAATTTCAAAAGAATGTTCAAAAACGATGAATATGCCAGCAAAAATATCTTCAATTAATGGTTGAGCACCAAGACCAACAATTAAAGATAAAATGCCTGCGCTTGCAAGCAAGACGGTGGTATTAACGCCTAATGTTCCTAAAATGGCAAAGATTAAAATTATCGCTCCTAAATATTTAGCAAAACTTGAAAGCAAACTTGCTAGCGCTTTTCCTCTTTTACATTTTAATCCAATAATGCGTAAAAGTAGACGCATAATGTGCGTGATTGTGATGACAAGAAAACTTAATGAAACAATACGAACAAGCATTTCTAAAACATATTCTGCTGCTGTCTTTTCAGTAGGAAACTCTACGAAGGGATTTAAAACCTGATACCAGTGTTCATCTTTCCAAAAATAGGAGCCGACAATTAATAGTACATAAGCGGCAATGATGATAGCGATAATGAGGCTATGACTTAGTATCATCCATTTCTTGTTTTTCTTGATTTTGTTCATAATTCTCCATCCTTTCTTTATTATTATGATTATTAAGCAAGTGTTTCAAATGCGTAATTAAGATAGACTAATGTTGCTCTAGAGTTGTCGCGTATTTCTAAGAAATAAGAAGTATTATTTATCAACCCTTCCATCCTTAAAGAAATGCGAGAAGTGTTTTCAATTGGAGCGATTTCTACTTCTAATTCATCGCCCATTCCATCACGTGGACGAATAAAAGCAGAAATATTTTCGATAGGAACACTTCCTAAATCTACTTCAGTGTTGAAAGTTGTTGATTCAATAAGAAGTGTATCGGATAAAACACGCATCGGAGTGTAGTAACTAAAAGTAATTGAGCCGACATCATATTCTTCTTGCGTTAAATCTAGGCGATACTCTGAATAAAGTGTTGGCAATGTAATGTTTAAAGTATTGCCGATGATGAGAAAAGAGTCATTTAATGTTTCATCATTAAGGCAATTTAAATGAGCGTCAATCAAATAGTTATGCGGGTTATGAATATTAAAGGTTAAATTGTAAACATTATTTACAATATCAAAATTAGAATCATCAATTGTAATTTCATATTGAGGAATCGGGATAGTTTTAAAGTGATAAGAAAAATAAGTGAAAGATGGCCTAGCAATATCACTGATTTTTAAGATGTAATCGGTGTTTGCTTCAAGTTCATAGCACGTGACAAATAATTCATATCCATCTAAAGCAAATTCAACTCCAGCAACTTCACTAAGATTGTTATTAGTTACAATGGACACGCTGATTGCATCTGTGTAAATTTCACCAGGGGATAAGCCCATATAAATGGATGAAATTCCTATTTCAATTGTTTCATCTATGATTTCTATCCCCATGTAATCACTAAATGTAGTTTGACCCACTAAGAAATCTTCTTGATAAAGTTCTAAGCGATAAGAGGATAAGATGTTAGGTAAAGTAAAGGAATAAATTCCATCTATAGCAAGTAAATGTTGATTTAAGGTTTCGTCATTTTCACAGATAAGCAAAGCCTCTATATGATATTTATTAGGGTTATCAATGCTAAAAGTTAAGTCATATTGCTCATTTGATTTATCGTATGCGCTTGTATCAATTGTTATATCATAATGAGGAATATCTAAAGTTGTAAAAAAGTTATTTTTTCCTAATGATACTTCTTCGCCTTCATCATTTAAGCCTTGTAAGTAATAAGTTGAATGAGGCGATAAATCGTAAAATGTTGCGACATACTGATTATCTAAATCTGTCGGAAATAAATTCGCTAATTGAATCACTTGTCCACTTCCATCTTCTAGTTGAATATACACTTCATCATAATTCATATTTGATAATTCAAAGAAACATTTAGCTTGACTAATACCAATAATGCTTTCTGTATTTAAAAAATTTAAAGAAGTTGAAATGCTAACAATTGTGCCAATGACGATGCCAACCATACCAACAACCATGCCAATTGAACTGCTAATGGTCATTGCTTTAGAAGTTGAATCTTTAGAACTAGACGATTTTTCTTCTACAGTAGCGATAAGTCCGTTTACAATTTGAATTTCGTTATATTCACCGGTTTCATGTGACGCTTCTTTGTTAACAATAATTTCGTCCATAATAAAATTATTATATTCATTTTTTGAGTTTTGCATATTAAACTGGTTCATAAGCATTCACCTTAGTATATTGCAAATGACTCATCTAAAAGTCACGATGAATATACCAATTCCTTTCTTCAAAATTTATTTCTTCTTGTGACTTTGACTACTTTAGATTGGTTTTTACCACTTTTTTGTTTCAAAGCACGAACGAGTTAATCGAGGCTTTGAATTTCTATCATGTATCAAAAAATTGTGGTTTATACCTATTTTTAATATTACATGCTGGATATCTATTAGTCAATTGATAATGATATTGCTAGGGTATAATTTTAAATTTTTACAATATTTATGATATCTTGACACTAAGTTAAAGAAATATCTTATTTTGAACAAAGCAAAAAATTCGAAGTCTAAAAAAATTTCGACGATAAATATTTTGCTATAGTTTCTATTGCATTCTTATAAAAATATGCTAAATGGGTTTCTTGCATTATAGCCAATAAAAACATTTCTTCATGAATTATCTTCATTAAGAGATAAATAAGTATATATTTCAAAATTTTCATTAGTTATGTGAATACTATAGTAATTTGCTTCTTTTTCAGAAACCATTCCAGCAAATGGAGTTATCCAATTTTGATTATCATCTTTATATGCAATAGGTGTTCCCTTAGCCCCATCGTAAGCGTCCTTAAGGTTTATAAAATCAATTGTGTATTGATTAGATTCATGATCTATAACATAAAATTCAAGACTATAAAATTTGTTTGAAACTAAATCATGAATCACATTTACACCATTTGCTTCTTGAAAAGAATTTTTCGTTATTTCTTCAACATTAAAATAACAGGTTTGTGTGTTATTATTTTCATTATATCCTATAAAAAAGCCTGAAATAAAATAATTTATTCGTCTATTGGTGTTGAAACATGAACTTAAAGGAATCATTAGTACTATAAATAAGGCAATTTTCCATATTTTTTTCATTTCTCTTTTCTCCATCTTTTTCATTTTGAATTCTTCTAAATTAATTTCATTATAGCTATTTTTTAATACGATTGGGGTATGCATTTTAAACTTATCTTTTTGCTAGAATGAATCCAACTTCACTTTGTTTCAATGTTTGATTTATCTTTAATAAAACACAAGCAAAAATTTAAAGTTAACACCAACGAAATTAATGCACCTATTACACTAAAAAACCTAATGCCTAACATCAGTGGCATAAGTGAAGTAACAATTGCAATGCCAGAAATCACTTTAATGATGGTTTCTAACACTTTGCTTTGCTTAAAAATAGCGATTAACGCCAATAAAAGGAGAACACAACTCAGTACTGCCGTAATTAGCGGACCAAAGTTTGCATAACCAAATGGAGTTAAATCAAAATAGGAGTAGGTGTGTCTTGAAATTTCTCCTTCGAAAGTGGCAAAGTTACATATGGCACCATAAGGAAGAATTTCAAGTATAATTGCTATTATAGGAAGTCCAATTAAACTATATTTTTTCAGTTTCATATTACCCCTTCTTTTAAAGTAATTGTAAGAATCCTATAACTTTGAGACAAGTTATGAATTTTATCCCGTTTGCTATTGTGCAATAGGAAATGATGATTTTATAACAATATAAAAAATCTCTATAGAAATATTATAGCATATAATTGCGACTTTATCATGTTATTTGCAACATAGTATCACTAGATTTTTATTAGTTTCTATGAATAATGTGTTATATTTAAAATAATTTTGATTTTATAACACATTATGATAATGTCACATCAACCTTATTTAAAAGCCAATCTTCAATATTAAAATGAGTTATTCCATCTTTAGACATATCATATTCATCTAAATTAAATATGTACTTTGGTAAACATTTTTTGTCATGTTTTTATTAAAAAGTTTAATGATAACAAAAAAGCAGATATCGCTATCTACTTCCTTTGAATTCAAATCTATTCGTCTACTATATTTATTGGCGATAATTACCTATTTTGATACAGTTGCAACCTCATGCCATTTTTACAACCTCCTATTTTTTTGAGCTAAAGATTAACTGAAGGTTTATTTGCATTCTATTTTCTTTTCATCTTTTTTATCGATTTTTTGTGCCATCCTTTTTTACCACATTTGGGGCATTTCATCAATCTAGTTGTAAAGTAATGAGGTGCCATTAATACACTTTTATATGTAGGCACATATCTATATCCGCAATGTGGGCAAATATAATATCCTGTCTTTTGCTCAATCCATAATAAAAATAATGCAAAAGGAACTATAAGAATCACAGCCCCAAAAATTAAAACCAATCTTAACCACATTTCAATTTCTAAAAGAGCCCCAAGCATTATTAACGTTATTATTGTAAAAATTCCGAATATTCCAAAAATAATTTCTGATATCAGCAAGCGTCTATCTAAATCTTCTTTTTCTATTGAAAGCAAATTTTCCTCGTATTTTTCGTTATATTTCTCTTTTTCTATTTTCTCACCAGCCAATAACTCATTAACAGTTATGTCTAGACAATTGCAAAGATTAATCATAATAGAAGAATCAGGCAACGACCTTCCAGTTTCCCTTAGTTAAAGATATTGTTGGGTATCTCAAGATGTGTCATTCGATTTTGCCGATAAAGCGGTAGAAGATTTCTACCTCCTGTTCCCGGCTTCCGTCCTCACTTTTGACCGCTTCATGGATA
>HF998008.1:64955-70151 GCA_000433015.1 Firmicutes bacterium CAG:631 | reverse complement strand
AAAGAAATCGGTTTAACCGAAACACAAAGAAAAAGAAAAATTATCAAAAATTATTTATTAGATATTGGTCTTACCGAAACACTTTCTTATACTTTACAATCCAAAGCGACAGCCACTTATTATGATCAATGGGATCAAGAAGAATTTATCGTTTTACCTCATCCTTTAACGGTTGAAAAAGAATATTTAAGAAAATCATTAATGGCTAGCATGTTACAAACTATTTATTATAATCAAGCAAGAAAAACCAAAAATGTAGCAATTTTTGAACTTTCTAATGTGTATACCAAACAAGGCGAAAAAGAAAAATTGGCTATTGCAATTTCAAATGGAATGAACCAAACAAAATGGACTTCTTTGCAATATCCAAATGATTTTTATCGAATAAAAGGGATTGTAGAAGGATTGCTTGCTCTATTTGGCATTGAATCTTCACGATTTGCTTTTGAACCGATTACTTCTATTTTCCCAAATCAAAATCTATATCATCCAGGAAAAGCCGCTGTTTTAAAGATTAATGGCCAAGTAATGGGAACACTTGGAGAAATTCATCCTTTAACTTTACAAAAAGAAGATATTGATGCAACCATTTATTTTGAACTCGATTTAACGAAATTTTTTGCTTTAAAAACAAGTAAATTAAAATATAGCCCTGTTTCAAAATATCCTTTAGTGCAACGCGATATTTCACTTGTTGTAAAAGAAGAGATTTCAGCCATTCAAATCGTTAAAACGATTAAAAAAGCGGGAGGAAGTTTATTAAAAGATGTGGATATTTTTGATGTTTATCAAGGAGAACATGTCCAACTAGGATATAAGTCTATTGCTCTAACCATATCTTTTGTTGATTATACAAAAACATTACAAGATGCAGATATCCAAACTGTATTTAATAAAATTTATGCGGCTTGTCAAAAAGAATTGCAAGCTGAGTTACGGAAATAGTCTAATTTTAGTTGACACTTCCATATTTTATTAGTATAATAAAAACGCTGAATTTGTTTACCCAGGAGGTGTAATTATGGCAGTACCAAAGAGAAGAACATCAAAAACAGTCAAAGCACAACGTAGATCACATGATGCCTTAAAGCCTGTACAATTAAATGTTTGCCCCAATTGTGGTGCAAAAGTTTTGCCACATCATATGTGTCAAGCATGTGGTCAATATGATGGAAAACAAATTGTAGAAAAAAATTAATTCTTGATGTTGTATCAATTAAAAAAGCAAAAAAGTGCAATCATGATATGATACCTCCGAAGTAGACAAATAAAATAATTAAAGTCTACAACGGAGGTTTTATTATGGGAAGAAAATCAAAACAATACTTGCAATTAACAAAATACTTAAAATCGTTTTTTCTTCTTTCTTTAATTTTTAATAATGTGAAAAGACTTTTTGCTTCATTGGATTGTAACCAATTAAAACTTTGTTATTGACAAAATTTTCAAGGTTTCTTTTACTAAAATAATGAATTAAAAATCATTCTAGTATATTTTTCTACTTCATTGCCATTAACATTTATTTTTATTACAAAATAATGGTATGTTTCTAGTTTAATCATTCTAAATTTATTTTATATCATTCCCATATGTTTTACAATGACAATGTTTTTCTACTATAACCTTTCTTTTTTGTTTTCAATCCCTTAAAAAAGTGGTATGATAATAAAGAAGGAGTGATAGCTATGGATTGTTCTAAAATGAATGAATATATCATTAATTTATTGGATGAACGCAAATTAACATTAACTTCATTAGCAAAGCAATTAAAAATGAATGTGGATGAATTAGCCGATGCTTTATCAAGTAGTATCAACATTGATTTATATGATCAAATTGCTGATATTTTAAAAGTAAGCATTGATACGATTATTTTATGTAAGAAAAAAACGACGAAGAAATTTACAGCAAAATTTGAAACTGCTGTTAAAAATGGGCCACAAGCCATTGCATCTTTAAAAAATCAAGGGACCAATCTTTTAGAACCCGATAGTTATGGTGTTCACATCATTGAATATGCAATGGATGAAAATGCTATTGATTCCTTTAATTATATTTTAGAAAATAACTATTTTGCTTTAGCCAATGACCAATATTTAAAAAAGCATCTATTACTTTCTAGTAAAGATAAAGAATTATATTTCCGTTGTCTATTATTTATTTTAAAACATCAATTATCCAAACAGTATTATCTTATTAGCAAATTTGGTATGCTTAACCATGGATTATTTAAAGGTTTTGAAGATGAGTATCGTTATTTATTTTTATATTACATTAACAAGAATCAATTAGATTTAGTTTTAGATGAAATTTTAGCTAAAAAGTATTACAAAATAAAATTTTTAAAAGTTCAAGATGACATTTTATCTTATTCTTCTTTAGCGATTTATGCCATTGAATATCATTTAGATTATATAGCAACTTATTTAGGCAAAAAAATGTTAGATTTTCAATTCTTTGTTGATTATGCTTTAAAAAAGGATTATGAAAAAGCTATTCTTCTTTATTTCCAAGCCTCAGATCCTCATTTTTTAAGCCAAGCCAAAAATTATGCAACCAATATTCAAAATCTATTTTTAAGATATTGCATAGAAGAAAATTTAGAACTTTTAAGTGTGTTATTACAAAAACAATATTATACGAATATCAATGAAGGGTTTGAAAAGGCTTTGATGCAAAAGAAAGTCGAAATTTATCGCTTTATTTATCAAAATGCCTATCAACAACTTAACAAAGATCAAGCCTTAATTAGCGCTTGTAAAGTTGAAAATGAAGAAGTGGTGCAAATCTTTTTAAAAGATGCGACAATTGAAGGAAAGAAAAAGGGATTGCAATTTGTGAACTCCGATCCTTTAATTATGGCAGAGTTGATTGAAGCGGGGGCTTATTTTGAAAATAAAGAAAATACTTTAAAACAAATGTCAGTATTATTACAATATTTAATTCAAAAAGGTGGGAAATAATCATGGAATGGCTTGAAAAAAATATCGGACTTTGTTTCATCTTTGTTTTTGTACTTTTAGTTGTTTTAATTTTACTAGGATTGTTAACTTATTTAAAAAGTCGAAAAATTTATCGGCAAAATAACGAAAGTCAAATCACCATGAGAGCCGATGTAGAACTTTCTACTGAAAATTCAAATGTGACCTTAAATATTAATTTATATAATGCCTCTTTTAAAGATGTTACCCTTTCTCAACTGGGTTTTATTTATAAAAATCAACGCATTGATTTTTATCAAGAAGCTTGTCAATTATTGCAACGAGATAAAATCGTTATT
This sequence comes from Firmicutes bacterium CAG:631, assembly GCA_000433015.1. Taxonomy (GTDB): domain Bacteria; phylum Bacillota_I; class Bacilli_A; order RFN20; family CAG-631; genus Caccosoma; species Caccosoma faecigallinarum. The sequence continues at coordinate 66,871 of HF998008.1, read as the reverse complement.
GAAGAAAGAAATCATCTTGTCTTTAAAATGAAAATAGACCGATTTGAAGAAATGCTTTCAATTATTGCTTTTAAAGATAAAAAAATCTATCCCATTCGCAGTTTTGTAACAGATATTATTGGCATTGAAAAGATAACTAAATCAAAAGCATTAACGAAAGTCATGAAAGATAGACAAAAAGAACGTTTTCAAACAATTAAAGAACAAAATAAAGAAATCAAAATTAGTCGTGAACCAAAAACTGTTCCTACTAAAAAATAAGAAAAGCCGTGAAGGCTTTTTTTTATGGGTAGAAGTTGAACTTCCCTATTCATCTTTGAATATTTTATAATATGGAGTGTGATAGAATGGAGAAATTACTGCAACTTCATCCCGTTTTACTTGCTTTTTTAGCAACTTTGTTTACTTGGTTTATCACTTTTTTAGGTGCTTTGGTGGTTTGTTTTATCAAAAAAGTAAATACAAAATTTTTAGATGTCATGTTAGGTTTTGGTGCAGGAGTGATGATTGCTGCTAGTTTTTGGTCCTTGCTTGCTCCAGCAATTAGTTTATCTGAAGATTTAAATTATATTCCTTGGTTACTTCCATCCATTGGGTTTGTTAGTGGTGGATTATTTGTCATTTTGGCGGATCGATTTTTAGATAAAGTGATTTTGGCTAAAAAGAAAGATGTTTCTAAAAAAAGAAGCATTTTACTAGTTTTAGCAGTGACCTTGCATAATATTCCTGAAGGATTAGCCATTGGGGTTGCTTTTGGTGGTTTATTTATTGATTCTTCAATGACGACATTAATTGGGGCAATGATGTTAGCCATCGGAATTGGTTTGCAAAATTTCCCTGAAGGAGCAGCGGTTTCTTTGCCTTTAAGAAGAGAAGGATATTCGATTCAAAAAAGTTTATTCTATGGCCAATTAAGCGGAATTGTTGAACCCATTAGTGGTGTTTTGGGATGTTTAGCTGCCATTTTTATTCAATCCATTTTACCCTTTTTATTAGCTTTTTCTGCTGGAGCGATGATTTGTGTCGTATCGAGTGAATTAATTCCTGAATCTTGCAAAAATCATAAAAATTTGGCCTCATTTGGTGTTATGATTGGATTCGTTGTGATGATGATTTTAGATGTTGCTTTAGGTTAAAGATGGCAATTTAAATGAAAATATAGTACAATAAATATGAGGTGAAAAACATGGTAAAGCCAAAATATTTTTTGTACTTTACTTTTGCATCAACTATGATTTTAACTGGATGTAAAAAAGAATCTGAACAGCCCTTTGTAAATGATAAAAATTATACGGTTTCTATTGAATCAATCGATTATGCTAAAGGAACACTTGAATTGATTGCTTCTGCAAAAAATGGGCCAGATCAACCAATTACCCTAAAAGTGGGGAATCAATTCATTGAAGAAGATGGTATTGATGCTCCAAAAGCTATCATTCGATATGAGGCGATTGGCATTAATTCGGATAATTCCAACAATGCCGCTGACTATCTTTATTTAAATCAACAAAAATTAGGTAAAATTCCTTCTAATGGCGAAAAAGGTGTAACGATTGAAGAAAATCAATTAATAAATGGACAAAATTCAATGATGGTTACGATTGGCCGTTATTGGAGTACAACGGAATACAATGAGTCTTTAAATCACGGCAATAAATGGCAAAGTTGTGATGATTTTCAACTTCGCGATTTTCATATTGTATTACCCAATCAAAAAAAGTTATACCCCACAACGATTCGTCGTTATTATCCTATACAGGTTGGTATTCCTGCTAATTTAAATAATACGCAAATTGTTGATTCACCTTATGATCCTAATGAACTCTTTTGGATTGGAGATGGTTGGGGTAGTTATGATACTTATTATGGACATGAAGATCCTCGCTTTAATATTCCTTTTAAAGTAGAATTTTTCT
>HF998008.1:53142-64915 GCA_000433015.1 Firmicutes bacterium CAG:631 | reverse complement strand
ATTATCAATTTAAAGTAGATACAACTTTATTTGAAGATGGATATTATGATTTTCAATTATTTGAAGGAGATCGTCAGGTTTATTTTAAAAAAGTAGGAATTGATAATACAAAACCAACGATTGAATCTAGTTTAAAGCCTTTATCGATTATAAATACCGATATTGAAAAACTTTCAACAACAGTTCGTGATTCTTTAAGTGGAGTCAGTAAACAATATGTACAAATTGATGGTGTTAGCCAAACGAGTAATGGACCATTTCCTAGAAATTTATCGCAAGGGAAACATACACTCGTTATTTATGCAAAAGATCGAGCAGGGAATGAAATTTATCAGTTTAGTGAATTTTATGCTAGTGAAGTAGGTCAATTTAAAAATTACAAAACCTCTGCGGATTTTAGTCAATTTACTTCTGATGAGCCCTTTTCTTTAATTCAATATCAAGCAAATCCAGTATCAATTTCTTTCAATCAAGGAGTAAAAGACAAAACCAAAGAAGCGTTAACTTTGCCAACGACGACCACTTTAAAAGAAGGTATTCCTTATCATAGTATTCATTTTTCAGCAAAAGAAGGAGATCATTTATTTGTTCGTTATGTTGGAGGAACCGCTCCTTATGAACGTTTTGCCATTCAAGCAAAAAATCAAACTACGCAACAATGGGACACTTTAACGTTTGGTTATGGAACAGAAACAAAGATGTTTGAATTGGAAGCTACGCCTTACATTAACCAAGGAGAAGTAGAATTATTTATTGTACCAGACTATGTTTCTAATGGTAGTGATACGATGTTATGGGTAACGGATACGCAACATTATACAAAATTTGATGACCTCAATGAAATGTTATACAAAATGATGGAATATTGTGCTGAACAATATACAACAGGAAATGCTGGTTATATGATTCACACGGGTGATTTGGTGGATGATAACGCTGCAGGAGATAATCCATCTCAAGCACAAATTGATTTAGTAACCAAACAATGGAAAATTGCTGACCGCGCCCATCAAATTGTAGAAGAAGTTGGTTTGCCAAATGGTGTGGTTACTGGAAATCATGACACAGGCTCTTCTTTGCAAACTTTAGATTATCGCTTCTTTTCGGCTTATTTTGGACAAGATCGTTTCAATAACCAACCATGGTATGGAGGTAGTTTAAATAACAATGCAAGTCATTATGATTTAATTACGATTGCGGATAAAGATTTTATGATTGTTTATTTAGGATATGGTGTAGAAGGTGACCCAGACACAATTGCTTGGGCAAATGAAGTGATTGGACATTATCCTCATCGCAATGTCATTTTAGCAACGCATGACTATTTAATGTATAATGGTGGAAATGGTATAACCTCTACCAGTTCACGATATGAAGAAATATTTAATCAAATTGTAATACCCAACGAAAATGTTTTAATGGTTTTATGTGGCCACGATAATGGTGCTTTTAGACGAGAAGTCAGCATTCCACAATCAGATCGGAAAGTTTGGGAAATTTTATCAGATTATCAATTTGTAGATTCCAATCCTGATAAACATGTCATTGGAAGTGTTTCAGGATGCAGTGGGGATGGCTATTTGCGTTTGATGCAATTTGATGATAGCGGAATGTCCAATATTACTTATACACCTTATTTTGATCAATATAATCCATTTGGTGCTGATAAAGATCAATTCCGTATTGATTTAAATTATGTTGAAAATCAACGAATGATTACTTCTGAAGCAATAGAAGTTTATACTTTAACATCACCCATTACTTATCAAGATCAACAAGAATATGCCTTAACCTATCATCAAAAAAGTGTCGTCGTTGTCTATGATGAAAATCAAAATGTAAATTATCATATTGTTGGATAAAAAAATGGATTCAATTTTAGAATCCATTTTTTGTTATAAAAATTTATGGTTTTAAACAGAAATAATGACTGGAAGAATCATTGGATCTTTTCCTAAATCACTACGCACAACACGACTAATATTTTCTTTACAAATATTTCTTAGTTCATTAAAATCGACAAGTCCTGGTTTTTGCACATAATCAAATACTGTTTTTTCAAAAATCCCTGATATTTTATCAACAATTTCATTTGCATCTTTTAAAAAGATTAATCCCCGCATTTGAATGTCTGGCCCAGCAACGATTTTTCTAGTTGACATCGAAAAAGAAATTCCAAGAATCATGACGCCATCACTGGATAGTTTTCGTCTATCATTGATAACAACACTTCCAACATCACCAATACCAATACCATCAACCATGATTTCTTTGCATTCTACCGATTCATGACTACGGATTAAGACGCCATCTTCAAAATTAGCAACCATTCCATTATCATAAACTAAAATATTGTTATGATTGTAACCTAAATCAACAGCAAGTTTGGCATTTTCAATCATCTTAATATAATAACCACGAATAGGCATGTAGTATTTTGGTTTTAAAATGGAAAGTAACATTTTTAAATCTTGACTACCCGCATGCATGGAAACCATTTCTTTACTACTAATATTAAAAATTTGTGCATTAGTTCGATAAAGTTTATCCAAAATTTTAGCATACATTAATTCGGTTCCTGTATGTGGAGGAGAAGCTAAAATAAAAGCATCTTCTTCCGTGATTTTTAAAGAATCTTCATTTTCATTGGATTCGGCAATCTTGGTTAATGTTTCAAATACTTTTGAACCGAGATCCATCGCTAAAATGACACTATTTACTTCTAAAGGATTGGTTGAAATGTTTTTTTCGTCAATAAAAGGATTTTCATAAAGTCCTTGTAAGGTATCTAAAATATTTTTGCTATAGTCGGTATACAATAATAGTTTTCGTTTACTTTTGATGGTTGCTGCAATGATTTCTTGTAAACCAAATAAATTTTGTCCATACAAGGAAATAAAAATACGCCCCTTTACATCTTCCATGATTTGGCAAAGACGGTGATAAATTTTATGATTCGGGGAAACCATTCCTTTATAAGTACTATTATAAGAATCAGTAAGTAAACATAATGTTGGCTTTGTGGATAAATAACTAATTCGATTAAAATCACTGCGATAAGGTTCATCTGCAGAAAAGTCTAAAATATAATCGCCACTATAAACAATTAAACCATGCTTGGTTTCTAAAGCATATCCAACGGCTTCACTAGAACCATGAGTCACAGCAAAAGCATAAATCGTTTTATCATCAACATGAATCGTTTCATCTCTTTTAATTTCTACAAAAGGAATATTGACTTCTTCTTTTTTATATCTTTTAGCGGCATCTTTGATCAAAGCAATCGTTAGTTTGGTGGCAAAAACGGGGGCTTGAATTTCTTCACATAAAAAGGGAATAGCGCCCATATTTTCATCATGTCCATGACTAATAAAAAAAGCTTTGATGCGATGACGATTTTCAAATAAATAATTAATTCCAGGTAAAATGATATCAATTCCTAATAAAGATTCTTCAGGATAACGAATTCCTGCATCAAAAATATACAAATCTTCATTAATATCAACGACATATAAGTTCTTGCCGTTTTCATCTAGTCCACCTAAAGCAAATATTTTAACGATTTCTTTCATAATAACCTCCAAATTTCAAAAAAAATGGGTAAACAACTATGCATTATTATACAAAATTAATAACTTAAAAACAAGATAATAAGTAAAAAAATCTTTTTTAAAATAAAAACAATCCTTACTAAAAGATTGCTTTTATGAAGAAGAACTTTTTTTAATTTGCTCAAGAAGTGCATCCATAAAATGGAAAAACGGACTATATTCTTTTCTTAATTCGTTGACATCATCTGTTGTTACGGGATTTTTTAATTTTAGTTGAAATGAACTGTTTTGTTCGTCAATTGCTAAATAAAGTCGATTATCTTTTAATAACAAAAACAAACGATGAGCACAAATTTTTTTGATTTTTCTAATTAATTCAATGCATAAACTAATAAAAGAAGTAATTTCAATATTTTCAACTGTACTAAATAGTTCAAACAATTCATTAAAAGGCTCATTTTTACTTTTTATAAGATATTGAAAGGCTGTGTTTTTTAAACGATTAGCTTCGCTTGCTAAACGATCTTTTTTTTCAATGATTAAAATTTCTGCTTTTTCATCCGTTTCAACCGGCAAAGAAAAGATTTTTCCATTAAAACTATAAGAAGAGATATAGACGTGATGGTCTTTTAATTCATCATAAGATTGAACATTACCAATTTCAAAATTAATTTCTTTATAAGTTCCTAAAAAATAATAATCACTTTTAAATTGCTTTTTTAGTTCAAATAAGGGATGACTTTTAATAAATTCTTTATTAAATCGAGAAGTGTCAAATTCAATTTCTGATAAGTAAGATTTTAAAGTTTCTTCAATGACAATTCTTTTGTACGTTCGCATCATTGGACTTAAACAAAAAATAGAAAAAAGAGCCAATAAAACAATAGCGGCAACAGAAAGAATCGTTCCAAGCCACCATTCTAAAAAAGTAAGGGCTAAAGTTCCTCCTGCGATAATAATGACACTACAAATGATGGATATCGCCATTATTTTTTTACGAGTAGTTGCAAAACGATTAAAATCCATGACATTCTCTCCTTATAATAAACAAGTTTATTATAAAATTAATCTAAAATATTGTCAATGAGTTGCTTAAAAGGTGTAGATAAAGGAACTAATGGAAGGCGTAATTGATTCAATATTAAATGATGACGATACAAAATATATTTTATTGGAGCAGGACTAGATTCAATAAAGATAATTTCTGCAAGTGTCTGAATATATTCATATAAAGAAATATTTTCAAAATGATTGGTTAGATAATCTTGAATTAATTCATAAACTTCGTTGCCATAAAAATTGGTCAAAACAGAAATAATACCATCGCCATGATTTTTAAAGACATCTAAAATATAGCGATCTTCGCCACCATATACCAATAATCGTGGCAATTCTTTTTTGATAGAAGCGATATATTGTATATTTGTGCTTGCATGTTTTAAACCCACAATATTATTACAGTCATTAAAAAGACGAATTAAAGTAGGAATATTAATTTCAACACCACATCGTGATAATACATTATATAAAATAATGGGTTTTGTACTCACTTCATCAATCAATTTAAAATGCATATATAAACCTTCTTGTGAAGGTTTATTATAATAGGGACAAACGACAAGGTAAGCATCCACATCGGTTTCATTTAAAATTTTGATTTGTTTAATGGTTTCGGCTGTATTATTTGTGCCCACTCCAGCAATGATTTTGGTTTCTTTGTTGACAATTTTTTTAGCAAAATGAAATAAATTAAGTTTTTCTTTAAAGGATAAAGTAGGCGCTTCCCCTGTTGTTCCGCATACAACAAATGAATCAGTGTGTTCTTTTTCTAATTTTTTTAATAAAGTACCAAAGGCCCGGTAATCAATATTTTTGTTTTCGTCAAATGGGGTAACAATTGCAGTAATAATTTTTCCAAACATGACTAGGCCTCCTTAAAATATTCACGAATTTCTTTTTTAAAACTACTTGCTACGTTTTGGGCAATGAGCTTTGGATAATGGGTACAAACTAATTCATAAGGGTTTAGGCAATGGATATGCTCTTGTTTTGTATTCTCTTCTTTATAATTTATGAAATAGATTTGCTGATTATCCGCGCTTTTGATTTGATTGATAAAATATTCATCTTCAATGATAATCGTATCAAAATGAATTGGAGTCGTATTAATTTCTTCTTTTAAAAGAATGCCATATCCTTCTTGTTTTGCTTCAATGAGTTCTTGCAAAAGACGGTCACTGACCACCACAATCATACGATTAGAAGACAATAATTCACATAATAATTTTGTTGTCGTTGAATAGCCTAAAATTAATACTTTTTGTTGGTGTAATAATTTTTGACTTTGTGTAATCATTTTTTGAAGTACAATTTCATTAAAGGCCAAACGACTACAAATATAAAATGGCGAAATTTCTGATAAATCATAATGCTTTAAATCATATTTATCTACGTAATAATTCATTAAAGAATTCATGTTTAAACTAAACCATAAACTTTCTTGATAAAGATTAAAAATGGCATCATTCAACGTTTTTGAACCATCTTTTAAGATGATTTTTTGATGAATTTGTTTAGTGTTAACAAGAAAAATGACATCAACAAAATTTGTTTTTAATGTTAAATCACTAACCGTTAATTTTTCTACATCTAAATCTTTCGTATAAACATTACAATCGACTTTGATTTCATAATCCTTTGCAAGTAAAGCAATTAAATGAGGTACAATTGGATTTTCCCCAATGATATAAAGTTTCATGTTATCCCCTCTTCTGCCTTATCATATGCAAAAAGTTCAAATCGTGTTAAATAACTATATATTTTAAAGAAATGAAAAAGAAAAAAATAAGAAAAATAAAATCAATATAACATTTATTTTTTCAAAAATGTGATTTTTTACTTCGATTAGGTATCCAAAAATGTGAAAAAATGGGTCTAAAAGTACACCAAAAATGTGATAAACAAAAAAAATGTAAGAATTTTGATTTGAATCCTATTTAGGAAACCTCATTCTTACAGTTTTTATTTTTTATAAATTATATCTTTTTTTTGTTTTTTCTAATAAAAGAAGCATTTTTTCTTGTGATTCTTCCTTAAAATGATTTTTTGTTAGTTCCACAATGACAGGATAACTGTATTGGTATAAAACGACTGTATAATTTTGTTTGATAAAATCAACGGCATCTTTTGCTTCTTGAGGTGTTAAAATAATTCCATTTTGTAAAGCATATTTTTCCATTAATTGTGGAGTAAGATATTGAATATAATTTTCAATCAGTCCTTTAAACAAGTTGTGCCACCTTCCTTAGTGCTATTATATGAGCCTAGGAAGGAAAGTTATGGGTAAAAGTTTAATTTTTTATAAACGTTTGATTTCTTCTTTTAAAGTTGAAAGAATTTGATCTTCAGGAATCGTTTGAATGACTTTTCCTTTTTTAAATAAGGCAGCGACTTTATTGCCTCCGGCAATACCTATATCGGCTTCTTTTGCTTCTCCAGGTCCATTGACGACACATCCCATTAAAGCCACAGTAATGGGTTTATCAATAGTATAAAGAAAATCATCGATAGCCTTTGCATAGGGAATTAAGTCAATTTGAGTACGACCACAAGTAGGACAACTAATAAGGGTAGGCATGGTAATTAAATGATTGATTTTTAAAATTTGTTTAGCAACTTTAATTTCATAAATCGGATCATCACTTAAAGAAACACGAATCGTGTTTCCAAGTTGAAAAGAAAGTAAACGATTGAAAACAGTGGTAGTTTTCACAATCCCAGGAATTAAAGGACCCGATTCTGTAATGCCAATATGAAGTGGATAATTAAAAAGTGTAGCTGCTTGTTGATAAGCTTCAATACAATCATCCGCAGAAGATGATTTTAAAGATAAAACGAGATCATAAAATTGATTTTCTTCAAAAAATTGAACATAACGTTTTACACTTTCAATCATGGCCTTTACACTAGAACCATATTGATGGAGAAGATCTTTTTCTATTGATCCTGAATTGACACCAATTCGAATGGGAATATGTGCTTTTTTGCAAGCATCAATAATGGCTAAAAGATGATTTTTATCGCCAATATTTCCAGGATTAATGCGAATTTTATCGGCGCCTGATTCAATAGCTTTTAATGCCAATCGATAATCAAAATGGATATCGGCAACGATAGGAATATGAATTTCTTTTTTTATTTCTTGAATGGCACTTGCATCGTCCATATCTAAAATAGCCACTCGGATTAATTGGCAACCTACTTTTTCTAAATCTAAAATTTGTTGCACGGTTTTTTTGATATCTTTTGTTGGAGTATTGGTCATGGATTGAATAATGATAGGATGATTCCCACCCATGTACAACGAACCTACTTGAATAACTTTTGTTTGATGACGCAAAAACATAAAACTCCCCCTTAAAAATAGTATAACATAATTTCACTTTAAAAATGTTAGATTACACAATAATTATTGAAATCGTTATAAAAAAAGGCAGTTTCCCGTAAAGAAACTACCTTAATCATTTTAATTTTTAATTTTATTTATCAATTTTTGGTAGACTTGCTGCTGCAATGGATTGTCCTACTCGACGATTGGTTTCATCAGGCATTGTAAGATGAATAGAAGCATATTCAGGGAATTCATTTTCTAATACTTCTTTTGCTTTCTTTAAGATAATATTTCCACCTTTACCACTCGTTACACGGCCGAGTAATAAAATATGTTTAATAGAATAAAAGACACTATAATAAGCGATAGCATAACCTAAATAAACCCCAATCGTTTCATAAATTTGATGTGCACGAGGATCATCTTGTTCACTTAATTTTTGAACGACTTTTAATTTTTCAGCAGGAGATAAAGAAGGGTCAAGCTCAATGTTTGCAGCCGGAGCTAATTTAATGACAGAATCTTGTGAGAAGTATTTTACACCACAGCCATAATCTAAAGACCATTCATCGACCATTGCATCTTTATTAAAGTCAACAGGAACAAAGGCAAGTTCATTAAGCCATCCTGTTAAATTGCCGTTAGAATCAACATATCCTGCAGCTTCACTGGTACCCATCGCAATACCTAAAACATTGGTATCTTTAAGTTCCATGGCTCCAGCTAAAGCTGTAACATCACCATCATTTGCAACTTCTAATGGAATTGGATGTCCTACTTCTTTTTCAAGTTGTTTTGCAATGTCAATATACATATATTTGACATGTTTTTCAAAAAGATCTTTTGGAACCTTTACAAATAATGAAGCAACCATAATTTTATTATCAATGTAAACACCAGCAGAACTAACACCAATGGCATCAATTTTATTTCCCATTTTTTCTGCAGCTGTTTTCATTGCTGTGTAAATGCCATCATAGTGATATTTAGGATCTTCATTGGTCTTTGGAAACCAAACCACTTCTTCACTATAAATGGTCTTTCCATCAACAACAGCAGAAACTTTACGGTCACTACCGCCAGCATCAAAACCAATTCGATTACCTTCTAAATGTCCTCCAGCAGGAACCGAACTTTCTTTGACTGCAGGAAGCGTATCAAAAGTGGCTTCTTCCACTTCAAAATCATGTTCATAAACACCAGACATAAAGTGATAATCAAAATCTCTTAATCCTTTATCTTGATAAGCTGCTTTGATTTTTTGATATAAAGTATGAGAACCAGCAAGGTAAATCTTATAACCTCCAACAACCCATAACATAGATTTAATGACCCGTTCAACGATAAAAAAGTTTCTTTCATCGTTGACACCATCTTGATAGACATCCATATCAAAGCGATAAACATAACCATTATTTCTTAATAGACAAATGGCAATTTTATTTGCTTTTTTAGAAGCTAAAACATCTTGTTGAAATTGACGAAGTTCTAAAACAGCCGGTTTATAATTTTTATCTAAAATAGGAACATATTTCATTTTTAATTCTCCTTTTTCATTCCAATTTTTATTGTATCATAAATGAAATAAAAGTAAATCCTTAAATCAATTCTTGATGTTCAAATTGACTTAAATACAATTTTTTATAAAAGCCATTTTGCTTTAATAATTGTTGATGGGTTCCTTTTTCAATGATATTGCCATCTTTCATGACTAAAATTTGATCAGCGCTTTGAATCGTAGATAGTCGATGGGCAATGACAAAAATCGTTTTTCCTTGCATCATTTGATCAAAAGCATCATTAATCTTTTTTTCAGTTCTTGTATCAATGTTTGATGTGGCTTCATCTAAAATGATAATTTCTGGTTGGCGTAGCATCATTCGGGCAATCGTGAGTAATTGTTTTTCTCCAGTGGATAAACCACTTGTTGCACTAATGATGGTATCATATCCTTTAGGTAAACGAGAAATAAAAGAATGGGCATGCACTTTTTTACAAGCTTCAATGACCTCTTCTTTGGTTGCATTCGTTTTACCATAAGCCACATTTTCAAAAACCGTTCCATGAAAAATCCAAGTGTCTTGTAAAACCATACCAAAACTTTTTCTTAAATCAGCTTTTGGAATTTGAATAATATTTTGATTATTAATGAAAATACCTCCATGATTTACATCATAAAAACGCATTAAAAGGTTAATCATGGTTGTTTTGCCACAACCCGTTGGTCCAACAATGGCAATTTTTTGACCTTTTTTTACTGTAAAGTGAAAATCATGAATGAGTGGACGATTCGGATCATAAGAAAAATAAATGTGGTCAAAATGAATGGTTTCAATAGGATGATGAATCATTTGATTGCCATCATCTACTTCTTTTTGAACATGCAATAATTCTTGAACCCGTTTTAAACTAGAAAGTGCGGTTTGTAATTCGGTGACCACACCAGAAATCTCATTAAATGGTTTTGTGTATTGATTGGCATAGGTTAAAAAAGAGGAAAGGCCACCAATGGTTAACAAAGGAATAAAAGAAGCATTTTGTAACATAAGTAGCATTCCAATAATGCCGACAGCAGTATATACTAAATTATTGACAAAACGAGTAGAAGGATTGGTTAAAGAAGAACTGAATTGGGCATCACAACCTACTTGATATAATTCTTGATTTTGTTGTTTAAATTGTGCAATCGCTTGGTTTTCATAAGTGAGACCTTTTACAATTTTTTGATTTTCAATCATTTCTAAAACATAAGCACCAATTTCTCCTTGAATTTTTGCTTGTTTCGTAAAGAAACGATGGTTTCTTTTACTAATATAAGAAGCAACAAATAGCGAAAGTGGTGTAATTAAAATGACCACAAAAGCCAAGATATAGTTTACAAAAAACATAAAGATGAGGGTGATTAAAATGGTAATCACTCCTTTATATAATTGTTTGAAACCTTCTAATAGACCATTCGAAATTTGTTCAATATCACTAACAATACGACTCACTAAATCACCATGCGCATGTGTATCAATAAAAACAACGGAACTATATTCTAAATGATAAAAGGCATCGTCTCTTAATTTTTTAACAACCGATTGCGTTAATTTTGCTGCAATCCATTCATAAAAATAAGAAAAAACAGCTGAAAGCGTTAAAAAAATCAAAATCCATAATAAAATGGGATAGATATTGGCAAAATCAACTTGATTAGGGCCTATCATTTCATCAATGGCTTTTCCAATAAAAATGGGAATAATTAAAGAAAAAGCAACCGATATGAAACAAAATAAAAAAGAAATAATAAGTAAAAAACGATGAGGCTTTAAATAACTTAAAAAGTTTTTCATGCATGACTCACCCCACTTTGTTGTTGTGATTGAACGATTTCTTGATAAACTTCACATTTTTGTAACAATTCTTGATGTGTGCCCATGCCCACAATTTCACCACCATCAATCACTAAAATCTTATCGGCATATTGAATAGAATGGGCACGTTGAGAAACTAAAAGAATTGATGGATGAAAGGGCAAGTGTTTTAAATTTTCACGAACAGTTTTATCCGTTAAATAATCTAATGCACTGGTTGCATCATCTAAAATTAATAAAGAGGATTGATCTAATAAAGCGCGAGCAATGCAAAGTCGTTGTCGTTGCCCTCCTGAAAAATTTTTGCCTCCTTCTTCAACAGCGTGATCTAAAAAATCATCATATTCTTTACAAAAATCATAAGCACAAGCAAGCTTTAAAGCCGTAATGATTTCTTCATCACTCGCCTGTGGATTTTTCATTTTTAAATTTGAACGAATGGTTCCTTTAAATAATGTGTTTTTTTGAAAAACTTG
>HF998008.1:38701-53104 GCA_000433015.1 Firmicutes bacterium CAG:631 | reverse complement strand
GAAAGCGGTGTTTTTTGAATTTCTTGTCCCTTATAATAAATAGAACCCTTTGTACAATCATAAAAGCGTTCAATCAAATTTAAAATGGTGGTTTTACCGGCTCCTGTTCCCCCAATCATCCCAATGGTTTCACCTTTTTGAATGGAAAATGAAATGTGATGAATGACTTCATTCTCACTTAATGGATATTGAAAAGACACCTTATCAAATACAAATAAAGGAGCATTTTCATCATAGGTTGGAACTTCTTTTTCATCTAAAATCGAAGAGGTTTTAGAAAATAAAAGTTCACAGCGTTGTAAAGAAGTTTTAGCCTTTGTAAAAATGACCACTAAATTACTGACCACAATTAAAGCAAGTAAAATTTGATTCATGTAATTGACTAATGCGATGACATCTCCTTGCGATAAATTTCCAATTTGAATTTGTCTTCCTCCAAAATATAAAACAGCTAAAATAGCCAAATTGATACAAGCAAAGGTAAGGGGATTTAAAAAAGCGGTAATTTTAGCAACACGATTGGATTCATTTTGAAAAGTCGTTGTTTCTTTTTCAAATCGTTGCATTTCATTTTCTTGTCTAACAAAGGCTTTAATGACGCGTGCACCAGATAAATTTTCCATAGTCGTATTGGATAAAACATCTAATTGATTTTGAATAACAGGATATCTTTTAGCTGATTTTTTCATGATGACATATAAAATAATAGATAAAATAGGAATGATAGCCACAAAAATAAGACCCACATAGACATTGATAATAAAGGCCATGACAACACTCCCTATAATTAAAAAAGGAGCGCGAATGACAAGCCGAATAAACATGGCCACCGCTAATTGTAATTGATTAATATCGTTTGTCATAATGGTCACTAAATTGGCCGAACCAATTTGGTCTAATTCTTGAAACGATAAAGAGTGGATATGAGCAAAGAGTTCATTTCTTAAAACGGTTCCATATCCTTGTGAAGCTCTAGAAGCATAAAATTGACATACCAAGGAACTACATAACCCTAAAATTCCCATGACTAAAATGACACATCCCATGGTTAAAATGAATCGCTGATTGCCAGCAATGACATATCCTTGATCATTAACCGTTAGTCCATGATCAATAATATAAGCCATAATCATTGGAATTAAAAGCTCAAAAATAGCTTCAATTAATTTAAAAATTGGACCTAAGATGAGTTGCTTTTTAAAATGTTTTAAGTAGGTTAAACTTTTTTTCATTCGCATCACCTTTTTTATTATACGCCGTTGCAAACTATATTAAAAATATTTATAATATATGTATACTATATAAATAAAATATAGGAGGGAAGAACATGGACTTACGTCAATTACATTATTTTGTCACGATAGTCGATGAAGGGAATATTTCAAAAGCGGCAAAACAATTAAACATTAGTCAGCCTCCTTTAAGTCATGCCATTAAAATGTTAGAAGAAGAATTAGAAACCACACTTTTTTTTCGAGGGCAAAGAAAAATTACTTTAACCGAAAGTGGGAAAATTTTATATAGTAAAGCCCAACATTTGTTAGAATTACAAAAACAAACAACTAAAGAGATACAAGATTTGAAAAAAAGTGGGAAGGGAACGATTGCCTTTGGTTGTGTTTCTTCAGCACACATGGTTTTATTAGAAAAAGGAATTTTACCCTTTTATCAAAAAAATCCTAAAATCACTTATGAACTATATGAAAAAAACACCTATGAACTCATTGAATTATTAAATGCCAATATTATTGAATTTGCTTTGATACGGACCCCTTTTTCAGAAGCCAATTTTCAAATTCATTATTTAAATGAAGATGCCATGGTCGCTATTTATCAAAAAGAAAAATTTTCCTTTAAAGGGAAAAATGGCACTTTAGCTGAACTTAAAGACCAACCATTAATTTTATATCGCCGTTTTTATAGTATTATCGCATCCGTTTTTGATCAAAACATGATTCAACCCAATATTTATTGTCAATGTGATGATGCAAGAACAGCTGTATTATGGGCAAGTCAAGGACTTGGTATTGCCATTGTTCCTTTTTCAGCAACCAGTTATATTCAAGGAAATGAAAATGTTGCTTTTTCTTATTTAAAAGAATCCTTTTTTGTTTCAAAAATGGCCATTATTCATAAAAAAAATCAATACTTGTCTTTAAATGCGCAAGCACTGATTGCTACAATAAAAAGTCATTTTTAAATTAAGGATTTTGTCATTTGATTCATTTGTTTTCTTTTATGGACAAATACAGAATGTACATAGCGATTTAAAGTCATAGATGCATTAGCATGACCTAATATTTCTGATAATGTTTTAACATCCATTCCCCATTCAATGGCTCGTGTAGCAAAAGTATGACGCAAACTATGAAAGGAATAAAGAGGTAAATGACAATGGCATAATAAATTTTGAAACAAACGCTGATAGTTTCGAATAGAAACCATTTGATTCCTTTTTGTAGAAATAATATAGATAGAAGAACTTTTTTCTTTCATCTTTTTTAAAAATTGTAAAAGAAATGGAGATAACGGAATGATTCGTTTTGAACTTTTAGATTTTGGTTCAGTTAATGTAAGAATATTTTTTTGATCTTTTTTAATTATAGATTGGGTATGACGAATGAAAAGCACTTCATTTTTAAAATCAATATCTTGCCAAGTTAAAGCTAACAATTCTCCTATTCGTATTCCCGTATATAAGGTTAAAAAAATGCCAAAATAATTTGGTTTTTTTTACTAAGACAATACTTTTCTAACTTTTTTTGCTCCTCTAATGAAAAAACTTGCATGGTTTTTTCGGATTTTTTTTGGATTTTTAAAAAAGAAAAGCAATCTTTTTTTATATGTTTGAATAAAAAAGCAAGATGAAGAGATTGCTTTAAAATAGACACGAGAATTAATAGCGTATTAGAAGACAAAGGTTGTGCGGTTTTAATATTTCCATTTGTTGCCTTTTGATTGATAAAATCTTGCAATAGATAGGGATTTAATTGATTTAAATCATAATGACCAAGTTGTGGTAAAATGTGTAAACGAATAAAGTCTTGATAAAGTTTAAAAGTGCGTGGTTTGACCTTATTTTTTAAAAAGGTATTGGACCACATTGATAACCAGTTTTTAAATTTCATATTTTTATTTTCCTTTCTTTTTTTAAATTCTAAGTTATTATTTTGAAAGGATTAAAAGCAAAAATCAAGTAAAATGAGCACCTAATATCTTATTAGATGCTCATTTTTATTTCACAAAAATATTTTATCATAATTTATCGAATAATACAATGCTTAAAATGTCAAAAAAAGGGAGCTTAAAAGTCCATTTTTTTTTAAAAAATACCATCTAATAAGATATTAGATGGTTAAATTTGAGGGGGATTAAAATGAAAAAAAAGTCGTTAATAGCACCAGTTTATTTAATTTTATTATTTGTATTTATTTTTTTAACATCATGTACAAATAATAGTGGGTTAAGTCAAACAAATAGTTCTCCAACAAGTGAGAATATTTCATCACAAACATCTTCTAATCCTATTGTTGAAGAGACATTTTTAATTATTTTTGATGCAAATGGAGGAGAGTTTGAAGATAATGGCAACATAAAAGTTGTTGAAGGAACTGAAAATAATTTATTAAAATTACCAAAGACACCTTTAAAGCATAGATCATTTTATAGTTTTATAGGATGGTCTCGTACAGGTGAAGATAATCTATTGTGGGATTTTACAAGTGATGTAGTAAAGACTGATATGACTTTATATGCGATTTGGGAAGAACAAAATATTGATTATAGAATTGTCAATAATGAAGCTGAAATTGTTGATAGTAAAGACATAAATTTTATCGAGATCCCATCAGTTATTCGAGATGTCGACGGAAAAGATTATCTGGTTACAACTATTTCAAATGCTGCTTTTTTAAAAAAGAGAGCCATACAAAATGTTTTGATTCCTAAAAGTATTTTGAAAATTGAAAATAGTGCATTTGCAGAATGCCGTAATTTAGTAAGTGTACTAATTCATAAAAATTTAAATTACATGGGGGCTTATGTTTTTTCCAATTGTGATTCTTTAACAATTTATTGTGAAGTACCCTCTCAACCAATTGGATGGAATATACATTGGAATTCTTCTAATAGGCCTATAATTTGGGGAATTATAGATAAAAGTGAAAATGAATTATTTGAATATGCAGTATCTGAAGATGAAAATAAAAATAAATATATCACACTTACTAGATATGTCGGAAATGGTGGTAAAGTAATTGTTCCAAATTTTATAGAATACAATGGAGAAAATATTCCCGTTACAACAATCGTTAGTATGACATTTGCTGGGTGTAGTTTGGAAAGTATATTTATTCCAAAAACTATTGTAAAGATACAAACAAGGGCTTTTGCAGAATGCAATATTTCAGTAATTTATTGTGAAGTTGCAGTTAAACCAAAGGAATGGAGTGAATATTGGAATTCATCTAGTCTTGTTATATGGGGATATATAGAAAATATTCAAATTGATTCTTATAGTTTGGTTGTTATGAATGATGTCAATGAAAATAAATATATTAATATCATAAAATATAATGGCCATGCTACAAATATAATAATTCCAAGTTTTTTTGAATATAAAGGAGAAAAGGTTCCTGTAAAAGTAATTTCAACATATGCATTTTATGATAATAAATCATTAGATAGTGTTTTTATACCTAGTAGTGTAGATGTTATAGGTGATTTGGCTTTTTGTGGAGATAGTAATTTTATTATTTATTGTGAAACCATTTCACAACCTGCGGGTTGGAGTGTTCTTTGGAATCTAACAAATAAAATGATTATTTGGGGGTATATCGGTTTTGATGAGATGGTAAACGAAGATTATAATTATATGATTGTACAAGATAATCAAGGAAATAAATGCATAAAAATTACAAAATATTTTGGTAATGCACTAGAAGTCATAATACCAGAATTTATTGAATATAATGGTGAAAATCTACCCGTTTCGGTAATAGGTAAATATGCCTTTCGTAATGTTAATAGTTTAACTCATATAACACTTCCAAGTAATTTAATTATTATTGAAGATTATGCCTTTTCTGGGTGCGGAAATTTAATGAGTGTGAATATTACAAATGGAGTTGATATGATTGGTAATGGTGCATTTTACGGATGCAGTAGTCTGCTAAATATTATAATACCCAGCAGTGTCACAACAATGGGATATGGGGTTTTTTCTAGTTGTAAAAATATAACAATTTACTGCGAAGTTATGACCAAGCCAAATGGATGGAATAATTATTGGAATTTATCTAATCTAAATAACCCTGTCGTTTGGGGATATAATTCAGAAAATTAATAAAAGAAAAAGGGGTAAAGTTCATGGCTAATAAGATTATTTTAAGTCACATATTTTCTAATTCAAGATACTTAAAAAAAGATTCATTTAAAGAAGAATTAAAAAAAGATATTAAACTTGAAACTACTTCTTTATCTAACTATCAAACTAATTTAGGTCATGAAATGATCAATTTATTTCAAGATGATAATGGTCATTTTAATGTGTGGTTAAATGCTAATGGTATTTTTAATGATGGAAAGAAATCTTCTACTTATGATATCGTTTTTGTTACTAAGGTGACACAAGAAGAAAAGATTTATCAAATTGTGGCTAAAGCAATCAATTGTAAAATCGTAGAAGGTGCTGATCTTTCTGGAGATAAAAAAGAACAACACCAAAGATATGAATTACAAAAAGGAAAATATTGCTATAATGGGGTTTATTTAGAAGAAATATATGGTTTAAACCAAGATTTGTGGGGAAATGCGGAAAAAAATACATTAGTTACTTTTCAAAGTGATGGGATTTATTTAGCTAAAGAAAAACATTATCTTGTTTTTTCTAATTTTAATAATCGATCTATTCAATTAACAAGTCCATATATTCAAATAACAAGCAAACAACAATTTTCTGAAAATTTAAGATTATATAATTTTGAACAAGAAGATATAGATAATTTAAATAAAATTATCAACAATAATGATTTATGGGAAAACAAACCGGTTAGTAAATTAAAAGATGAATATCAAAAACTTTTAAAAGAAAAACAAAATTGGGATAACAATGTATTTAGTTATA
The DNA here is from genome assembly GCA_000433015.1 of Firmicutes bacterium CAG:631. Classification (GTDB taxonomy): domain Bacteria; phylum Bacillota_I; class Bacilli_A; order RFN20; family CAG-631; genus Caccosoma; species Caccosoma faecigallinarum. The sequence goes on along the minus strand of HF998008.1, from coordinate 46,980 downwards.
TGGATATACAAAAATATGAACTTCCTATTTCAAATATCATCGCTTCTTTTTTAAAAAAATACCATATGGAAAAAAACTTTATACAAGAAGTATGTAAAATTGAAGATAAAAATATTTTATTATATCGTGAAAAATATAATATTGATCTTCTTTTTGAAGGATCTAATCATTTCTTTATCTTTGAAAATAAAATTCATGCAAGTATAACAAAAGCAAATTCAAAAACATTAGCAGAGCAAATTGAAAAGATTGTTGAAACTTTCGATGAAGTAACCAGCCAAAATCTTATGGAACAATTAAAAAACGATATTCCAGAAGAGGAATGGCAAAAAGAAGCATCACAACTTTCTAAATATTACATTACGATGTTATGCTATGCTTTAACTAAAAAAGGAAAGTCCATAGAAAACATTCAAAACAATTTACATTTCTATATTGTTTTTCCAACTTATAAGGCTTCTACTTTAATGAATAAAGATCAAAAATTGAATTTATCCCAATATGCTTTGAGTCAATATTATCAAGTTTTAGATTATCAAATCATATTAAATTTCTTTAAAAATCACCAAAAAGAATTCAAAGAATCTCCAATTTATAATGATTTTATCGACCTTTTAACTCTCTTTTCTAAAGATCGTGATGAAGAAATTATTCGATTACAAAAATCCATCTTAGTTGAAAGAATAGAAAAAATCAAAAAGAAATGAAAAATATATTTTTGAAGGATTGACTCCTAAATGTCAATTCTTTTTAATGGACATCGAATTTTTGTTTTATAACTTTATAATTGTCTAACAATGAATGTTGATACTTTTGATTTTGTAGGGTATAATTATAATAGGTGATGAAAATGAGTGTGCTTGCAAGTTTGCTTTTAAAAGAAAAAAATCGAAACGAAAAGATGATTATCGAGTATAATCGAGAGTTGAAAACTTTACCAAAGGGCAGTATTAAACCAAAAAAAGTGAAAGACAAAATTTATTATTATTTAATTTTTAGAGACGGAGATAAAGTCATTACTAAATATGTCGGCAAAGATGAAGCGTCTTTGATTTCTCTACGTGAACAACTTGTAAGAAGAAAACAAATAGATGAAATCATCAAAAAGCTTAAAGAAGAAAAGACGCAAATTAAAAAGTTGGAGGCTATTTTATGATTTTATATCACGGCAGTAATGTAGTTGTTAAGCAACCTAAACTCGTTGAACAAAATAGATTTTTGGATTTTGGTTATGGTTTTTATACCACCACAAACGAAGAACAAGTTAAAAATTTTGCTCAAAAGGTTATTGTTTTTAGAAGTGGAAAGCCAATTGTAAATGTATATGAGCTTGATGAAAATGCATTCACTCATTTATTGAAAATTAAGAAGTTTTCTGCTCCCGATGAGGAATGGTTAAACTTTGTTTCTGCACATCGAAATGGAACTTATAATGGAGAAAAATATGATTTGATTATTGGTGCAGTTGCAAACGATGATGTATATAGAACCCTCCAAGTTTATTCGGCAGGATTATTAACAAAAGAACAAGCACTGGAGATGTTAAAAATCAAAAAGTTATTTAATCAATATGTGTTTGCAACCCAAGAAGCACTTCAATTTTTAAAATTTATTGAAGCAAGAGAGGTGTAAATATGGATGAAAAATTTAATTCGATATTAAGCATAGTTTTGATACCTCAAATTGTAACTTTGATAGGTGAAAAAGAAAGATTAAATGATTTATCCGCGATGAATGCATTTTATCAGTCTAAAGTCTATGATTTATTATCAAAGGAAGAAACTAAAATGTGGCATTATAGTCCAATGACTATCTATATGATGTGGAAACACGAAAAAGAGACAGGCAAAGTCGTTTTTCCGGAGGAATAAACAATGAGTAAAGAATTACCATTTCTTGTGCTTTGTGTAGAGGAATATAAGCATCAAAAGGGAATGACAGGCAAAGAAGTAATGGACTTGTTTAATCAGTATTCGGTATTTGAATACATTCAAGCCTTCTATGATGTCTTACACACAACGGGCACAAAATATATTGTTAACGATATTGATTTATATATCCAATCGCGCCAAACTGCACAATCTTAAAAAAATAAAAAAGAACTTGAAAACAAAAAGGAAGTTCTTTTTTTGTTTTATCATGGGAAATTGGATTAATCAATTTCCCGATAACGCTCTTACTATTTTATGATAATTATGGTATGATATAAATAACAAGTAGGGTGATGGCAATGTTCAATTTAAGAGTACATACAGACAATACTTTTTTAAGTAGCACCATCACGGTTTCAAAACTGATTCAATATACTTTAAAATATCGTTTTCCTGCAGTTGCCATTTGTGATGTTCAAAATATGCATGGGGTTGCAGAATTTTATCATTTATGTTTAAAAAATCAAATCAAACCCGTTATTGGTGTGGAATTTTATGTTTCATTTGATGAAGAAATGACAATTCCTCTCCTTTTATTTGCCAAAAATGCTTTTGGTTATCAACAATTAGTACAACTTACTTCTTTAGTCAACCAATACCAAGTGCGTACCTTAGATAAAAAATATTTAAAAATGTATAGCCAACATTTGATTTGTGTCATCCCATCTGATCAACCTTATTTCATTGAAAATATCAAAGAGCAAGCCTTTTTAAAACTCAATTCATGGCTAGAATCTTTAAAAGCGATTTATTCCGATCTTTATTTTGGCATTTATCGTTATAAACATTGTGATGAAACGTATTTACAAACTTTCAAAGAATGGGGCATGCAACAAAATGTTTTTTCTTTAGCCATGCAAAATGCGTTTCATTTATCCTCTAAAGATACCATTATTGTCAATCTTTTAGATTGCATTAAAAATCAAACAAAGGCCAATAAAGACTTTTTAAATCATCCTGCCATGGTTGAGGCTTATTTAAAAGATGAGCATGATTTAAAAGTGATGTATGATGAAGATGAAAGAAAGCAATTACAAAAAATGATGCATCAAATCGATGTTTCCATTCCTCATCTTCCCTTTGCTTTGCCTTCAACTTTAAAAGACAAAAAGCAAACCATTGATCTTCTTGCTAGTCAATGTCAAAAGCGATTGCTAGAATTAAATTTAAATACAATAGAATATCAAACTCGGTTACAAAATGAGTTACAAGTCATTGATCAAATGGGCTTTGTGGACTACTTTTTTATTGTTGCTGATTATGTGCATTATGCGAAAACCCATGATATTATGGTCGGACCTGGGCGGGGAAGTGCAGGCTCTTCTTTAGTCGCTTATTTATTAGAGATTACCTCTATAGATCCTATCCAATATCGTCTCATTTTTGAACGATTTTTAAATGTTGCACGGGTATCTATGCCGGATATTGATATTGATTTTTTAGATGTAAAACGGGATCAAGTCATTGCGTATTTAAAAGAAAAATATGGCTATCGTCATGTTAGTCAAATTGGCACTTTTTCAACTTTAGGACCTAAAGGTGCCATTCGTGATATGGCTCGAGTTTTATCCATGAATACAGATGAAGTCGACTATCTTTTATCTTTTTATCCTAAAAAAGAAGATCTTTCCATTACACAAGCCTATAAACAAGTTGAGGCCTTTAAAGACATTGTGGATCGACATCAAAAATATAAACAACTCATTGCTTTAGCTAGTCAAATTGAAGGTTTAAAAAGACAAAGTGGAATTCATGCGGCCGGTGTGGTTTTATATAAAGATTCTATCGATGCAGCAGTCCCAACCATTCAAATCAATGAAAATACACTCGTGACCCAATATGATTATAAGCAAATTGAAAAATTAGGGTTAGTCAAAATGGATTTATTAGGATTAAAAAATCTAACGATTATTGATGCTTGTCTACATTTGATTCAACAAGAAACCCAGCAAAACTATACTTTAGATACTTTTCCTTATGATCAAAAAGAAGTGTATGATTTTTTAGCTACAGGAAATACCATGGGTATTTTTCAACTAGAAAGTGTAGGCATGAAACGAACAATCCAAGAATTAAAACCTACTTGTTTTGAAGATATTGTCAGTTTACTTGCCATCTATCGTCCAGGACCGATGAAAAATATTCATTCTTTTATTGCTAGAAAGCATCATCAAGAACCGATTACCTATTTGCATGAGGACTTAAAAGAAATTTTAGAGCCAACTTATGGGATTATTGTGTATCAAGAACAAATCATGCAAATTGTTCAAAAAATAGCCAATTATACTTATTCAGAGGCCGATTTATTTCGGCGAGCCATTGGAAAAAAAGATAGTCAAGAACTTCAAAGACAAAAAGAACGATTTATTCAAAGTTGTGTAGCCAATCATTACCCTATGGATTTTGCAATTGCTTTGTTTGCATTAATTGAAAAATTTGCCGATTATGGATTTAATCGCGCACATTCGGTAGGTTATGCTAAAATTGCCATGGTCATGGCCGCTATTAAAGTTTTTTATCCGGCTATCTTTTATAAGACTTTATTAGAAATGAATGCCGATAGTGATCAAAAGAAACTATTGCTTTTACAAGAAGCACAATATTTTCATATTCAATTGGAATTTCCAAGTGTCAATGATTCTGCTTTGCATTATACCATTCAAAGCAATCGCTTACGGGTAGGACTTGGCGAAATTGCAACGATTAAAGCAACCATGGCCAATCAAATTTTAGAAGAAAGAAAAGAAGGTCTTTTTTTAGATATTTATGATTTTATGATTCGAATGATTAAAAGAAATTTGAGCATGGCACAATTTGAGGCTTTAGTTTATAGTGGAGCATTGGATTGCTTTAAAATTAAACGACCTCTTTTGATTGCTAATCAACAAAATTTATTTGAATATGGCAATATGTTTATTGATTTACCTTATCAAATTCATGATTATCAAAGTTATGATTATTTACCCATTCCCCTTTTAAAACAACAAGAAATGCAAATCGATTGGTTAGCCAAGGAAAAAGAATATTTAGGGTTTTATTTAAGTGTTCATCCGATTAAAAAAATAAAAGAAAAAATGAATCTTCCTTTTGTTGATATTGTGCATCTTTCAAACGAAAAGCAAAAAGTTTCCATTCTTGGAAAAATCAATAAAATAGAATTCAAAAAAAATAAATCCGGAAAGGATATGCTTGTTGTACAATTAGAAGATGATACGGGGAATGTCACTTTATATGGGTTTTCACCAACAATTTTAAATTTAAGAGATCAACTATTTAAAAAAGATTTAGTTGTTGTGGATGTTGATGTACAATCTAAAACCTTTATTTTAATACAAAGAATGCAAAAAATTGGAGGAAAAGAAACATGAAAAAATTAGTTTTAATTGATGGCAATGCTTTGATTTTTAGGGCATTTTATGCCACTGCCAATCGAATGACACGAAGTGTGGATCAAACACCGACCAATGCCCTTTATCTTTTTGCCTCCATTATTTTAAAATTGATTGAAAATCATGATTTTGATGAAATGATAGTGGCTTTAGATAGTCCAGGAAAAAAAATTAGACATCAAGCTTTTGATGATTACAAAGCGAATCGTAAACAAATTCCCGATGAACTCAAATTGCAATTTCCTTTAATTAAAGAATTTTTGAGTTTAACTAATATTGAAACCATTGAAATTGAAGGATATGAAGCGGATGATATTTTAGGATCTTTAGCTTGTAAAGCACAAAAAGAAGGATGGCTTGTCCAAATTTTTACAGGAGATCGTGATTTATTGCAACTCATTGATGATCATATCCAAATTCATATGATGCGTAAAGGATTATCGGAAGTGGAAGTTTTTGATGCCAATCATTTAGATGAAGTGTATCATATTCAACCGAAACAAATTATTGATGTTAAGGCCTTAATGGGAGATGCAAGTGATAATATTCCTGGAGTGAAAGGCATTGGTGAAAAAACTGCTTTTGATTTAATCATTCGTTTTGGCAGTGTTCAAGAGGTCTATCAACATGTCGATGAATTAAAAGGAAAATTAAAGGAAAAATTAATTGAAGGGAAAGAATCGGCTCTATTAAGTTATCAATTGGCGACGATTGATACGCATATGCAAATTGATTTTGATTTACAAGATGCAAAATATGAAAGTTATGATCCGGTTGCTTTGCATGAATTTTTTAAAAAATATGACATCAAGTCGTTAATGAAATATACCAAAGAAAGTCAAGCTAGTTATTTTTCTTGTGAAGTGTCTATTGTTCAAAAGGTCTCTCCTTCTTTATTACAACCACATGCAATGATTTATATTGATTTTGATGGAGACAATTATCATTATAAAGATTTGCGAGGAGTAGCGATATCCACAGGTAATCGATGTGAATATATTAGTAAAGATTGTCTTTTATTTGATTTTGATTTTATCGATTATTTGCAAAATAAGGCCATTGAAAAGTCCGTTTATGATATCAAAAAAAGTTGCATTTTATTAGAAAAATTAAACATCTTTCCTCAAGGATTTTCTTTTGATATTTTGCTAGCTAATTATTTATTGAATCAAAATATTAATGAAGATGTCCAAACTTTGCTTTCCATGTATCAAATTTCTTTAACTCCCTTAAATAAACAAGCAACCTTTGAAGAAATAGCAAGTTATGCTGGAAGCATTGCTAGTGCCTGTTTTTCCATTCAAGAAGAAGTCAAAAGACGCATTCAACAAATTGATAATGAAAAATTACTATATGAAGTAGAGCAACCTTTAGCGCTCATTTTAAAGAAAATGGAACAATTTGGCGTTTTAGTGGATGTCCAATTACTCGATACTTTATCCAAAGAATATGAACAAAAAATAAATTTACTAGAGCAAGAAATTCATCATTTGGCCAATAATGATGATTTAAATATCAATTCTTCTAAACAATTAGCGGATTTGTTATATCGTCAATTACAACTCCCTTGTAATAAAAAAATGTCGACCAGTGCGGATGATTTAATAAAGATTCAAGATTTACATCCGATTGTTCCAAAAATTCTTGAATACCGGAAATATACCAAATTATTAAATACTTATATTGATGCTTTTTATACTTATAAAGATAAACATCAACGTATTCATGCTTTGTTTAATCAATCCTCAACAATGACGGGAAGATTATCTTCTTCTCAACCCAATATGCAAAACTTAAGTGTACGAGATGATTCTAGAATGATTATTCGAAAATTAATTATTGCACAAGAGGGGTATGCTTTAATCTCTTTAGATTATTCACAAATTGAATTACGTCTTTTAGCTTTATTATCTCAAGATGAAACGATGATTCAAGCCTTTAAAAATCATGAGGATGTTCATGCGATTACGGCTTCTAAGGTCTATCGTGTGCCTTTAAATGAAGTCAGTAAAGAACAACGACGCATTGCAAAAGCCATCAATTTTGGAATTGTTTATGGAATGTCTCCTTGGGGACTATCTGAACAAATTGGCGTTGATTTAGCGATTGCCAAACAATTTATTGAAACATTTTTTGAAACCTATCCAAAAGTAAAAGCCTATTTGGATCAAAATATTGCATTTTGTAAAGAAAATGGTTATGTAACCACCCTTTTAAAAAGACGAAGAATTGTACCAGAAATTCATTCTCAAGTATATCAAGTCCGTGAATTTGGCAAACGCGTAGCCATGAATACACCCATTCAAGGAAGCGCTGCAGACATTATTAAGTTAGCTATGATTGCTGTTGATACCTATCTTTGCAATCGCAATCATGATGCCTTTTTAACTTGCCAAATCCATGATGAGTTATTATTAGAGGTCAAAGAAGAAGTCGCTGAAAAAGTCGCTCAAGATATCCAAAAAATAATGGAAAATATTTTAGATCAAAAAATGCCATTAGAAGTACACTATAGCATTGGTAAAAATTGGTTAGAAGCCAAATAAGGAAGGAAATACTTATGCCAGAATTACCAGAAGTAGAAACGATTAAAGAAACATTAAAACAATGCGTTTTAAATCAAAAGATTGTCGATGTCCAAGTCCATTATCCGAAGTTGATTCAAAATATGGATGTCCAATTGTTTGCAAAAAAACTCATTGGGCAAACCTTTAATGAGATTATGCGAAAAGGAAAATACCTCATTTTTCATTTAAGCGATGGCTTTTTAATCGTTCATTTACGCATGGAAGGAAAATTTTACTATGACTATCATCATATTGATCGCCATAGCCATCTTATTTTTACCTTTGATAACCAAAAAAATTTAGTGTATCATGATGTTCGTAAATTTGGAAGAATGGTTTATTATGATAAAAATGTAGATATCTATCAGGTTTTACCTTTAAGTCAACTAGGG
>HF998008.1:26299-38664 GCA_000433015.1 Firmicutes bacterium CAG:631 | reverse complement strand
CTTTGAATTAAAAGATGGAACGTATTTTTATCAAAAAATAAAAAAAAGTCAAAAAACATTAAAGCAAATCTTATTAGATCAAACGATTTTAGCAGGAATTGGCAATATTTATGCTGATGAAATTTGTTTTGCTAGTCGCTTATCTCCCTTAAAAAAAGGGAATACGTTAACCTTAAAGGATTGTAATGAATTAATCAAACAAGCAAAAATCGTGTTAAGTAAAGCTATTCAACTAGGAGGTTCTACGATTAAAAGTTACCATAGTGCCCAAGGCATTGATGGTCTATTTCAAAATGAATTGATGGTTTATGGAAAAAAGGGTAAACCTTGTCCTATTTGCCATCAACCCATTGTTAAAATTAAAGTGAGTGGTCGTGGAACGCATTATTGTCCGAATTGTCAAAAGGAGGATTAAAATGTTAATTGGAATTACAGGTGTGATTGGAAGTGGAAAATCATTTATCGGTCAATTATTAAAAGAAAAAAACTATCCCGTTTATGATAGTGATGAATTTGTTTTAAAAGCCTATCAAGATGAAAAGATTCTTCTTGCACTTCAAAAAGCTTTTTTTAACAATGCTCCTTTTGATAAAGCCAAATTAAAAGAACTTCTTTACAATCAACCTTCAAATTTACAAAAATTAAATCAAATCATCCATCCTTTTGTCATTTGTCAAATTCAAGAAATCAAAAAAAAGTATGAAAATGATCTTGTTTTTGTAGAAATCCCTTTACTTTTTGAACGCCATTTAGAATCGTTATGTGATTATACAATCACAGTTAAAACTTCAAAATGCTTACAAAAAAAGCGATTAAAAACGCGAAATCTTCAACAATTTCATTTTATGCAATTTTTACAAAAACAACAATTGTCGCAAAAAGAAAAAATACGTCGAGCCGATTTTATTATTGAAAATAAAATGAATTTAAAAAAGACTAAAAAAAGTCTACAATCTTTAGTTGATAATTTAAAGAAAATCAACTAAAATGAATATACCATCAATGAAGGGAGGAAAAGAAAATGAAAAAAGATGTCAAAGAATTTGATACTTATTCGATTCAAAAAAATGGCATTGTTTCAGACTTTGATTTAAAAGTCCTCATTCGTCTTTACCAACCGATTATTGGGTATACCGCAACGAGTTTATATTTAACTTTACTCAATGAAAATAGTTTAAGTCCAGTAGTTGCAACCAATCGTACCCACAAACGATTATTTGCACTAATGCAAATTAATAAAACAGACTTTTTATTGGCTAGAAAAAAATTAGAAAGTATTGGTTTATTAAATACAAAGATTAAGGAAAATGAAAATAAAATTGCGCTAGATTATCTATACGCTTTGCAATCTCCTAAAACGCCCAATGATTTTTTTAATGATACGGTGTTAAATAGTTTGCTTTTAAAAAGTTTAGGAGAAGATGAATTTTATCGTACACAATATTTTTATAGTGACTATCAACCCCAAAATGATGACTATATTGATATTAGTTCTTCTTTTGAAGAAAGTTTTGTCATCAAACCCGCATCTATTAAAAATTTATCCCAACATTATAGTGAAAAGGTGACTAAAAATGTCGTATCCAATTTAAATATGGATGCTTTTGTGGTAAAAATGACCGAACATTTAATTCCAAAATCTCTTTTTACGAGTGCCGTAAAAAAAGAAATTGCTCGTGTGAAAATGCTATTTGATTTAAATGAAAAGCAATTAGAAAATTGTGTTTTATCTTCCATACAAATAGATGAAAATCAAAAGAAAAAAATCAATTTAATGCTTTTTAATCAAGAAGCCGAAAAATGTGGACAATCGACTCCAGTGCTTGAACAACCAAAAGATGAAACATCCGATCTCTTTTTATTTGCCAAACATTTAGATGATAGTGATCCTTATGACTATTATAAAGGTCTTTTACATATTCCATCCTTATTTAAAAATGATCTTTACTTAATTAAGCAATTGCAAGATGCCAAAATGACAAGTGGCATGATTAATGCTGTTCTTTATTATTGTGTAAAGAATAAAAAGAGTGATTATAATTTTAACGGTTATGTGCAAAAAGTGGCTTCATCGGTCATCAAAGAAAAATGTCAAAATGCTTATCAAGTTTTGAATTATTTAAAAAAGGCGCTAGTGCGTAAATTCGATAAAAAAGAAGAAAATGTTTTTTCTTCTGCAACAACCATAGAAGATCCAATCAATGATGAATTTGAAAAAGCATTGAATGAATGGGGGAAATAATGATGGAAAGAATTTTTAAACAACCACTCCCTTCAATGAATCAAGAAGCATTATTAGATTTGGTTTATGCCTCTCCACTTGCTAAAAAATTAATTTTAGAACTTCATTTATCGAAAGAAGAAGTTTTAAACAATGTCGATAAAATTTTGTTTTTTGTACAACAAAATGCCTGTTGTGAACAATGTCAAAGTTTAAAGGATTGTAAAAAAACAAAAAAGGGGACACAACTTTATTTAAATAAAGAAGAAAATTCCAATGTTCTTGTTGAAACCATTCGAATCTGTGATTATTATCAAGAGTTTTATCAAAAAGAACAACGGTTACTCTATTCTTTTTATTCGATGGAAACGATTTTTTCACAACATCGATTACAAGAATTTCGCTCGATATGTTTACAATTACCAAAAAGTTTTCAAACGATGTATTTAAAACTATACCATCATTCTTCTACAAAGGGATGTTATTTACAAATTAAAGATAGTCGTCAACGTAAAATTTTTGAAATTGGATTGTTATCTACATTATTGCACCAATATCGTTGCAGTTTAGTAAAAATAAGTCAGTTTCTTTCGGATTTAAAGGCATTATTTGCCGATAAAAATGGCTATGAAGATCTTTTAATGAAGGTTTACCAATGTGATGTTTTAATTTTAGATGACATTGGTGGAGAATCAATTACTTCTTGGAGTCGGGATGATATCTTACTTCCATTACTCAATGCGCGAATTGACCAACATTTAACAACCATTTTTATTAGTGAGTTTAGCTTAGAACAATTGCCTTTGTTGTATACAATACAAAAAGATCATTTAAAGGCTGAAAAACTAATTTCTAAAATGAAGGAATTAATTGATTAAAACGAGGATAAAACTCGTTTTTTTTTCGTTTTTTCTTTCTTTTTTTATTAGTATATTATATACTAATAATAGAAAGACATTAAGGGAGGTTTTTAAAATGGAGCATGCAATTAAAAAAATTGGAATACTCACATCTGGTGGCGATGCCCCAGGAATGAATGCCGCAATTTATGCGATTGTCAAAGCGGGATTAAAAAGAAATTTAGAAGTTTTTGGAATTATGGATGGATATAAAGGATTAATTGAAGATCAAATTTTTCCTTTGCAATATAAAGATGTTGAAAATATCGTTAGTAAGGGTGGAACCATTTTAGGTTCTGCTCGACTTCCTGAATTTAAAGAAGTTGAAGTACAAAAAAAGGCTGTAGAAATTTTAAATCATCATGGCATTGATGCTTTAGTTTGTATTGGTGGAGATGGAACATATATGGGCGGACTTCGCCTTTCTGAATTAGGCATTCGCTGTATTGGAGTTCCAGGAACGATTGATAATGATATTCCTTCAACGGAATATACCATTGGGTTTGATACTTGTTTAAATACGATTGTAGAATCCATTGATAAATTAAGAGATACCGCTGGTTCTCATCATCGTTGTATTATTGTTGAAGTCATGGGTAGATATTGTCCAGATTTAGCATTACGTGGTGCTTTATCTTGTGAAGCAGAGTATGTATTATACAATAAAGAAATGTATGATGAAAATGAAATGTTAAAGGTCATACAAGTTGCAAGAGATCATGGAAAAAAAGAAATCATTATTGTTGTTGCAGAACATACGATTCCGGTAGATGAACTTGAAAAAGTCATTCAAGAAAAAACCGATTTAGACCCACGTTGCACGGTTTTAGGACATGTTCAAAGAGGAGGTAGACCTTCCGCATTTGATCGTGTTTTAGCTATTCGCTTAGGCATTTTTGCTGTTGATTTATTATGCAAAGGTGAAACAGGCAAATGTGTTGGTGTTTTGGGTGAACAATTAAAAGCCACGAATATTTTAGAAGCAAATCGCTTACCAAAGAAACAAGCACAAGAAATTAAACCTTGTGTACAAAAAATATAAAAAATGTAAAGGAGAAATCGATTGACATGCTAAACAAAACGAAAATTGTCTGTACCATTGGTTCTCAATCAGAACCAGAATCTGTCATGGAGCAAATGCTTCTTGAAGGAATGAATGTTGTCCGTTTGAATTTTGCTCACGGTAATTTAACGACACAAGGTCGTTTTGCAGTGACTGCAAAAAAATTAGCTTTAATTCATGGCAAACCTTTATCTATTATGATTGATACGAGAGGACCTAAAGTTCGCACCCATACGTTTAAAGATGGCAATGCATCCATCGCTAAAGGATGTAAAGTCATCATTCATACCACACCAATTGTGGGATCTTGTGATGAATTTAGTGTCACTTATGAAGGATTATTTGATGATGTTCAAGCAGATGATCAAATTTTAGTGGATGATGGAAATTTAATTTTACGAGTCATTGAAAAAAATAAAAGTAATCGCAGTTTAGTTTGCGAATCTATCAATTCAGCAACGATTAAAGACGAAAGTTCTGTCAATGTCCCAAATGCCAAAATTAATGTTCCTTATTTATCACAAAATGATTTAGTACGTGTCGATTTTGCTATTGCTGAAAATTTAGACTATATTGGTGCCGCTTTTGTTCGCAATGGACAAGATGTTTTAGATTTAAAAAATTATATTGCTTCTAAAAATGGGCATCAAAAAGTTGTTGCTAAAATTGAAAATTTACAAGCAATTGAACATTTAGATGAAATCATTGCGGCTGCTGATGGCATTGTCATTGCTAGAGGGGATTTAAGTATTGAAGTTCCCGTTGAGGATATTCCTATTTTACAAAAAAGAATTGTAAAAAAATGTAATGATGCTGGAAAATTTGTCATTGTAGCTACGCAAATTTTAAGTTCCATGTCAAGAAATAAAAAACCAAGTCGTGCAGAAGTTAGTGATGTAGCCAATGCCATCTTAGATGGTGTGGATGCAATCATGCTTTCAAATGTTTCTGCAACTGGAAAATATCCAGTAGAAGCAGTCTCTACTTTATCTAAAATTTGTTCTCGTACAGAATGTGAAATTTTTTATAAAGGAAAAATTCAAAAAGCGTATAATAGCAGTGAAAAAACTTTAAATGATGCGGTTGCTTTATCTGTAGCAGACACCGCTTTACTTGTGGATGCAAAATTAATTGTTGCGTTTACAGAGTCAGGTACAACGGCAAAAAGAATTTCCAAATTTAGACCTTGTTGTCCGATTGCTGCCGTAACAAGTAGCGAAGAAATTCGCTTATCTTTAACTTTGAATTGGGGCGTTTATCCTGTTGTTTCCAATCAACCTACTTCTGAATTGGACTATGTCAATAAAGCTTGTGAAATTGCTACTTATTATGGTGTAAAAGAGGGAGAAAATATCATCATTACTGGTGGCAACGGCGTTGGAAATACCAACTTTATGAAGGTTGTTAAATTATGAGTTATGCTGTCGGTATTGACATCGGTGGAACCCATATTCGTTTAGCGATTGTTTCAAAAACAGGTAAAATTGAACAAGTCATTAAGGAAAAAACAGATAAATCTAATGGAAAAGATAGTTTGCTTACGCAAATCGTTTCTTTATATCATCAATTAGATATCAAAAAATATCAACCCATAGGGATTGGCATTGGTGTTCCAGGGCCTGTCAACCCTAAAGATGGCAGTGTTTATGTTATTCCTAATTTAAATATTACAGATATTCCCTTAAAAGAATATGTAAAACAACACCTTGGGCTTCCGGTTTATGTTGGCAATGATGCGAATGTTGCCGCTTTAGCAGAAGCTAGCGTAGGCAATGGAAAAGATGCCGAAGTAGTTCAATATCTTACTTTGTCTACGGGTATTGGCGGAGGTCTCATTCTATCTAAAAAAATGATTACTGGACATTATGGCTTTGGACAAGAAGTGGGCAGTATGATCATTCAAAGGGGCGGAAGAAGGCCAAGTGCTTTTAAAGCCGGGGGTTGTATTGAAGGTTTAGCTTCAGGACAAATGTTAATGGAACAAGCAAAAGAAGCCAATCTTTTGTTAAATCATGCTGGAGAATTATTTTTACTAGCCGAACAAAAAAACGAAGTAGCATTAAAAATTAAAAATGAATGGCTAGAAAATATGGCTGCTTTTATTGGTAGCATCGTTGCCTATATGGAACCAGATATTTTCGTCTTAGGTGGCGGTTTGATGCAATCAAAACAATATTTTTTAGAGGAATTAAAAGAAAAAGTCAATGATTATGTGTTTGAATACTTAAAAGGTAAAATCAAAATTGTTCCAGCAAAATATGATCAAGATGCAGGAATTATTGGCGCAGCGATGCAAGTGTTTACTTCTCTTTCATTAGGTGATTAAAAATGATTTTACTTATTGATATTGGTAACTCTAATATTTGTCTTGGGGTTTATAAACAAGAACAAATGCGTACATATCGTATGAAATCTTTTGTGGATAAATCCAGTGATGAATATTATCTTTTATTAAAAAATTTTATTACTGAATCGGTAGAAGATGTCATCATTTCATCCGTTGTTCCTCAAATTACAAGCGCATTTGTAAAATTGTCCCAACAATACTTTGAAGTTACACCTTATATTGTTGGACAAAAATTAAAAACAGGAATTCAAATTGTTTGTGATGATCCTAAAACAGTAGGAGCAGATTTAATTTGTGATGTTGTCGCAGCGGCACAAATTTTTGATGAAGGTTTAGTCATTGATTTAGGAACAGCTTCAAAATTTTTATACTATAAAAATAAAACTTATTTAGGTGCAGTAATTGCTCCAGGTGTTGCTGTTTCTACAAAGGCAATGGTTTCTTCTGCAGCGTTATTACCTCATATGGAACTTGTTGTTCCTGCAAAAGTTTTAAACACAGCGACCATTCCTTGTATGCAATCCGGTGTTTTATATGGATTTGCAAGTATGGTGGACGGATTAATTCAACGCATTAAAGATGAATTAAAACAACCGCATTTAAAAATCATTGCAACAGGGGGTTTAATTTCTTTAATTGCACCCTTATGCAAAGAAAAAATTGATCAAATTGAACCTGATTTAGTTTTAAAGGGTTTACTTCAAATTTATTTAAAAAATAAAAACTAAAATCAAAAAAAGAGGGGATGAATGTGAAAAGAAAGTCCAGTTGGATTTTGTTATTTGCAGCGATGCTTTTAACATCTTGTTCTAATTCTACTGTCTATGATGATGAAACTTTTTTCATTAATTTTGATGCGGGTGGAGGGAGGTTCACTGATAATCAATTCATTAAAACAATCAAAGTAAATGGAAAACAATTATCTACTTTTTCTTTTCCTATACCCGATTTGGCTCATCGATCCTATTATACGTTTATTCAATGGGCAGATTCCATATATACGGATGATGTTCAGCCAGCATGGAATTTTTCAAATTATGTATTAAAACAAGAAATGACCCTATATGCAAGATGGCAATTTCAATGGTTTGATTATGAAATTACAAATCATCAAGCGACAATTATAGAATGTCTTCCTGATTTTTTAATTACAACAATTGAAATACCATCAACGATTCGCGATGTCGACGGCAAGGATTATCCTGTTAAAACCATAGAAAAACAAGTTTTTTTAGGATTTGGTCATTTGACGAGCATTACAATATCAAATAGTATAACAACAATTAAAGAATCGGCATTTGGTCGATGTAATGGTTTGACAAGTATCGTAATTCCAGATAGTGTCACAAAAATAGAAACTGGCGCATTTGAAGGGTGTGACAATTTAACCATTTATTGTGAAGCACCCTCTCAACCAAGTGGCTGGGCTTTAGATTGGAATCCTTCTAATCGACCTGTCGTTTGGGGATATAAAATATAAAAAAAAGAATTGTAACTTGTATTTTACAAGAAACAATTCTTTTTTTTGACTGACAATGATAAAAATTTTATGTTTTTAAATATTTTTTTCCGAAAATTGATTTTTAAACACATAATGAACAATGGTTAAAATAGCAGGAGATAAGATTGAATTAATTAAAAGTTCAATGATAAAATTAATGCCAATCATCGATAAAAAGATAAAAGTATACGTAGAAGTGGCATCCGGTGTCATTGATTCAATCAAAGGTAAAAATAAGGTCATACAAGATAATGCAAATAATAAAGTATTAATAATTGGCACACTAACAGAAGCCAAAATGACACCGAGTTTGAGATGTTTCTTTTTCAACCATTGAAATAAAAATCCAGCAAATAATCCAGC
The DNA here is from genome assembly GCA_000433015.1 of Firmicutes bacterium CAG:631. GTDB lineage: Bacteria > Bacillota_I > Bacilli_A > RFN20 > CAG-631 > Caccosoma > Caccosoma faecigallinarum. Next base: position 30,270 of record HF998008.1, on the reverse strand, counting down.
TAAACCAGTTTTTAACAAACAAACAAAGATGGTAATCCAAACATTAAAAGATAAAAATAAAGCAGTGGATGGAGCAAGTAATACCATAACTCCATTGACAAGACCCAATATAAAACCAGCTAAGGGGCCAAAAACAATGGCTCCGATAACAATAGGAATTAACGATAAAGTGATATTGACACTCCCAATCGTAATGTAATTACTAATGAGTGCAAAAATACAAACGAGGACGGCAAGCATGGCTATACCAGTCATTTTTTTAATCAATAATCGATTTTTCATTTTTTTCTTTTCCTTTCTTTTTAGGCCACGAAGGGTCCCTGAAGACAACTTGTATTATATCATGTTTATTATAAAATATACTATAAATTTAAATAATCTTTCAATTCTTTTAAATGATCGACCACTAGACATGGATGATGGAGTAACCGATGCTTTGAAAAATGACCATAAGAAACCAAAATACAATCCGCATTTAGGGCCTTAGCCACTTCTAAGTCATGTAAAGAATCACCAATACAAAGAATTTTTTTATTTTCGTATCCTTGTGATTGTAACCAATTTGTTCCGATTTGAATTTTGCTTTTAGCATGAATATTATCTAAACCCAAAACAAAATCAAAATAAGAATCAATCTTAAAGTGTTGTAATTGCATTTTTAAGTTATCAATTTGACTTGCGGATAAACAAACTTGAAGGATCTTTTTTTTATGGATTCGTTTTAAAATGGTCTTTAAATAAGGGTATAAATGACAAGATAAAGAAGCCTTTTGATAAAGGTCCATAAATTCTAAAGATAATTCATGATAATTAGAAACATCAAAACCAACTTTTTGATAATAGTCTTTGACAGGGAAATTAAAAACATCCTTATATTCTTGAAGAGTTATAGTAGGTAAATGATGATTTTGAAGCATTGTATTTAAAATTTGATAACAAAGTTGCACATCATTGAGCATTGTACCATTAAAATCCCAAATAATGATATCATAATCCATTTTATCCCTCCTCAAACTGATTTCATTATAACTTTTTTAAAAAAAATGACAATCTTTTCTCTTTAAAAAAAACATAAAATAAAAAAAATTAAAAAAAGGTATTGCATTTGTGGTGGAATATAGATATAATGGTGGTACCAAGTGGTACGAAATGGGACAAAAGGGAGGAGAGACGATGTTTAGAGGTCAATTTAGACACAATCTAGATGATAAAGGTCGTTTAATTCTTCCTGCCAAATTTCGTGAAAAAATTGGTGACAACGCAGTGATTACTATTGGTTTTGAAAAATGCATTACCATTTATCCAGAGCAAGAATGGGAAAAATTACAAAAATCTTTGGTATCAATGCCCGTTGCCAATAAAATGGTTCGTTCTTTATCAAGAACCATCAATGGAAATGCAAGTGATGTAGAAATTGATAGTCATGGAAGAGTAAAAATTCCAAATTATCTCATCGCAAATGCAAACATTAAAAAAGAATGTGTCATTGTTGGTGTAAATGCAACCATAGAAATTTGGGATGCTACAACTTGGGAACAAATTGAAAATGAAGGAAAGGAAAGTTTCGAAGAAAATGCTGAAAAGCTATCTAGTTTCTTATTAGGTATCGAATAATGCAATTTCAACACACTTCTGTTTTATTAAATGAAAGTATTGAAGCTTTGCAAATTCAACCTGATGGCATTTATGTAGATGGAACACTTGGAGGCGGAGGGCATAGCAAAGAAATTTTAAGGAAATTAAAAAATGGACATTTGTATGCTTTTGATAAAGATATTACCGCAATTGAGACTGCTACTATATTGCTTCAAGAAATAAGTGATGCCTTTACGATTATTCATGATGACAATTGTCATTTAGTAAAAGACTTGCAAGAATATCAAGTAGAGCAAGTTGATGGAATTCTTTTAGACTTAGGCGTTTCTTCTCATCAATTTGATTGTAAAGAAAGAGGCTTCTCTTACCGATTTGATGCTCGATTGGATATGAGAATGGATCAAAGTCAAAAAGCCTTAGATGCTTATGAAGTCATCAATCATTACTCCTATGAAAGATTAGCAAAAATCTTTTATGAATATGGAGAAGAACCTTTTTCAAAAGTCATTGCAAAAAATATTTGCGATGAACGAAAAAAAAAGCCTATTGAAACGACATTAGAGTTAGTTGAAATCATTAAAAAATCATTGCCGAAAGCCATTCTTTCAAAAAAAGGGCATCCGGCAAAAAAAGTTTTTCAAGCAATTCGGATTGAAGTCAATCACGAACTTGAAAGTTTAAAAAAAGTCATTCAAGATGGTTTAAAAATTTTAAAACCCAAAGGAAGAATGGTCATTATTACGTTTCATTCCTTAGAAGATCGAATCGTGAAACAAATGTTTGCGCAAGCCATTCAACCTGAAAAATCGATAAAAGGGCTAGCAAGTTTAAAACAAGCAACACCGCAATATCGATTAGTGTATAAAAAACCTATTGTGGCTTCTAAAGAAGAATTAGAAAATAACAATCGTTCTCATAGTGCAAAATTAAGAGTCATTGAAAAAATATAAAGGAGGGACACAGAATGAGATATGTAAATTTAAAAAAGAGAACTAATGATCGTTTCAACAATAAAACAAAAGGAATTTTACTAGGCAGTTTCTTTGCTTTCTTATTTGCATCCATTCTGGTACTTCCAACGTTTCAACCTTCAGCAAGTGCAAATAATCAAGAAAGCACAATCCAATTTGAAAATAAAACTATTGCTGAAGATGGAACAATAACTCAAATTAATAATATGGATTCCCTATAAATTTCTTTCCCTTTTTGAAGCATCGACGTTCGATGCTTTTTTGTTTTTACACAAAAAATCTTTTTTTTGATAAAAAAGAAAGAAATATGCACAATTAATATAGTATTTATTAATTAAATTTGATAAAATAGGTTAACAGGAGTGATGGAAAAATGGATTTGAAAAAATATATTGCAGATATACAAGATTTTCCTCAAAAAGGGATTTTATTTCGTGATATGACGCCGCTTTTACAAGATGGGAAAGCATTTCGTCATGCAATTGACCAACTTGCGACATTTGCCAAAAATCAAGGGGCTGAATTGATTGTTGGTCCTGAAGCAAGGGGATTTATTTTTGGAACTCCCGTGGCCAGTCAACTTAACATTGGATTTGCTCCTGTTCGTAAGCCAAACAAATTACCTCGCGAAACCATTAGCTATGAATATGCTTTAGAATATGGAACAAATACCCTTCATATTCATAAAGATGCTGTAAAAAAAGGACAAAAAGTGGTCATTATTGATGATTTATTAGCTACTGGTGGAACGATTGAAGCAGCGATTCATTTAATTGAAGCTTTAGGTGGTATTGTTGTAGGATGTGCTTTTTTAATTTGCTTAGATCAATTAAAAGGCGAAGAACGTTTGAAAAATTATAAAACACTTAGTTTAATACACTATTAAAAATAAAATGAAAGAGTAGGATTATGGAATATCACACAGGACGTACCTTTTCAGATGTACTTTCACTCATAAAAAATTATATCCATAAGCAAGAAGACATTGATTTTATCTTGCGTGCTTTTGAGTTTGCCTCAAAACACCATTTTAATCAATTTCGTAAAAGTGGAGAGCCTTATATCAATCATTGTATTGAAGTTGCTTATATTTTGGCTTCTTATCAAATGTCTCCAACCACCATTGCTGCTGGATTACTTCATGATGTCATCGAAGATTGCGATGTCAGTTATGACCAATTAAAAGAATTATTTGGTAGTGATGTTGCTGATATTGTTGAAGCGGTGACTAAAATTCATCGTCTACCAACCGTTAACTTGGAAGAAAGTACAGCTGCCACCCATCGTAAACTTATTTTAGCGATGGCTAAAGATGTTCGTGCCGTTATTGTAAAATTGGCTGATCGACTCCATAATATGCGAACGCTACAATATTTATCAGTTGAAAAACAAAAAAGTATTTCT
>HF998008.1:18596-26251 GCA_000433015.1 Firmicutes bacterium CAG:631 | reverse complement strand
CCTTTATCGCATCGTTTAGGGATGAACGAATTAAAAAATGAATTAGAAAATTTATCTTTTTATTATTTAGATAGGGATAAATATTTAGAAATTCAAAAATTAATTCAAGATAAATTGGCTTCCAATGAAAATGGGGTTGATAAAATTATCAAAGATGTATCTAAATTGTTAGAAGATCATCAAATTCCCCATAAAATTTTTGGTAGAATCAAACATATTTATAGTGTTTATAAAAAAATATATGTCAAAAATGTCATCTTTGAACGTATTTTTGATTTACAAGCAATTCGGATTATTACCGATACGAAATTGCAATGTTATGAAATTTTAGGAATTATTCATGAGAAATATACGCCGATTCCTGGACGTTTTAAAGATTATATTGCTATGCCTAAGCCTAACTTATATCAATCCTTACATACCACCATTTGTGATAGCGAAGGAAATCTTTTTGAAATTCAAATTCGAACGAAAGAGATGGATCGCATTGCAGAAAATGGGGTAGCAGCACACTGGATTTATAAAGAATCGGCACCAAATAAAGATGTCTCTAAAAAGCAAAAGTTAACAAGAGAGCAATTCGCTTGGCTTGGACAACTTATCAATATGTATGAAGAAAATCCAAATACTTCGGATAGTGAATATATTAGTCAAGTACAAAAAGATATTTTTGAGGCCAACGTTTATTGTTTAACCCCAAAAGGTAAAATTGTTGATTTACCGCAAGGATCAACACCAATTGATTTTGCCTATCGTATTCACACAGAAGTAGGCAATAAGACGATTGGTGCCTTGGTAAATAAAGTCATCGTTCCCTTAAATACCATTTTAAAAACAGGGGACGTTGTTGAAATTAAAACTTCTAAAAATAATTTGGGGCCACGAGAAGATTGGCTTAAATTTGTGAAAACCAGTAGTGCAAGATCGCAAATTAAAAAAGCGATTGCCAAAAGAGAACAACAAGAAAAAAATGATATCAATGAAGTCTTTTATAAAAAGGGAATGCAGTTATTAGAAGATGTGATTGAAAGTCGCGGTATTTCTAAAGAAGAAATCATGGATTCTCTCAATCAAGTGAGTGTCTTAAATTATTTTAATGCTAAATCAGCTGAAGAAATCATTATTAATGTAGGTCGTCGTTCTTTAAGTGCTCAACTTGTGGTCACGCAATGTACCAATTTAAGACCCAATCTTGTCGTTCAAATCAATCAAATGATAAAAAAATCGCATAGTCATGCTGATTTAAAAAACAACCGCAATGATATCAAAATTAAAGGTATTGATGGATTAAAAGTAGAACCTGCTTCTTGCTGTAAGCCAATTCCCGGTGATTTAATTGTTGGCTATATTACACGTGGAAGTGGTGTGAAAGTCCATCGAATTAATTGTCCCAATATCATTCATGAAAAGAAACGGCTAATTGAAACCTCATGGGCTGAAACATTAACCTTAACTTATTATCCTGTTGATTTAGAAATTTTAGCCAATGATAGAGGAAATTTGGTCGTAGACTTGATGAGTTTAATTTCAAGTGTTAAAATTCGTATTGAAAGTATTAGTGCAAAATCACATTACGAAACCAAAACGGCAACCATTAGTTGCACGGTTTATGTTTCAGATGTGCATCATTTAGAGACGTTGATTTCTAATTTAAATAAGATTACAGGAATTTTAGAAGTCAATCGTGTCTTTCATTAAAGGAAGTGAAAAAGATGTCCAATTATATTCGTCCCCGTGGGACTTTGGATTTATATGAAAATCAAGCACAAATTTATCAAACCATTATCCAAACTTGCCAAAAAATTGCACAACTTTATGGCTATCAAATGATACAAACGCCAATGTTTGAATCCACAACTTTGTTTTCTCGAACAACGGGAGAAAGTAGCGATATTGTCACTAAAGAAATGTATCAATTTTTAGATAAGGGAGGACGAGATTTTTCTTTGCGCCCAGAAGGAACAGCTGGAGTGATTCGGGCTGTTATTGAAAATAAATTATATGCGACACGGGATTTACCTCTAAAATATGATTATGTGGGGTCTTTTTTCCGCTATGAACGACCTCAAGCAGGACGCTATCGTGAATTTATGCAATTTGGGGTAGAAGTTATTGGCACGCGTTCTTATTTAGATGATGTAGAAACCATTTTAATGATTAGTGATATTTTAAAGGAATTGCATCTTGATCAATATGTTGTCAAAATCAATTCTTTTGGGAATGCGAGTTGTAGAAAACAATATCGTGATGTTTTAAAAGATTATTTTTTACCTTTTCAAAATCAACTTTGTGAAGATTGTCAAAAACGTTTACAAACCAATCCCTTACGCATTTTAGATTGTAAGGTAGATAAAGATTTCTTTTTAAAACAAAAAGATATCCCTACTGCCCTTTCTGTTTTAGATGAATCATCCAGTCAAATTTTTGAAGAAACCAAAAAAATTCTAAAGGCTCAACAAATTCCTTTTGTTGTTGATTCTCAATTGGTTCGTGGACTCGATTATTATACCGGTCTAATTTTTGAAATTGAAATTCAAGGAAAAGATGGAAAAGTCTATACCATTGGTGGTGGTGGACACTATAGCGATTTAATGAAAGAATTAGGTGGACCAGATTTAGAATGTGTTGGTTTTGGATTAGGTATTAACCGCTTGGCTTTACTTTTAGAAGAAAAATTTGGATTAGAAGCCTATGCTTTAAAAAAAGAAATTTATGTGCTTACTTTAGATGATTCTTTAAAATCGATTGCGATGCAATGGAGTCATCAATTGCGACAAGCTGGTTTTTATGTGACCATGGAAACACAACATAAAAGCGTTTCTTCCATGTTTAAATATGCAGCAAAACATCAATTTCATTACGCGGTCATTTTTGGTGAAGATGAATTGAAAAACCAACAAGTGGCCATCAAAGATTTAAAATTACAAAAACAAGAAGTCATTTCTTTAGATGAGATGATTCCTTATTTCAAGGAGGTTTTAAAATGATTTTAGCGCATCGCACCCATAACAATAATCAATTACGATTAAAAGATGTTGGAACAGTGGTAGAACTTAAAGGTTGGGTGGCTAAAAAAAGAAATTTAGGCTCATTAGTTTTTATTGATTTACGCGATAAAGAAGGCATTACCCAATTGGTTTGTGATGAAAAATTTGCCACTTTAACGAGTAAAATTAAAAATGAATATGTTTTATATGCCAAAGGAAAAGTTATTGAAAGAAGTAATAAAAATAAAAACATCCCTACGGGTGAAATTGAAGTCGAAGTTGAAGATTTACAAATTATCAATACTTCTGAAACACCTCCTATCATTGTTGCTGATGAAACGGATGCTTTAGAAGATACACGTTTAAAATATCGTTATTTAGATTTAAGACGTCCTTGCATGCAAAAGGCCTTACGATTACGTCATGAAATTACAAAATCAGTACGATCTTATTTTGATCATCTTGATTTTATTGAAGTCGAAACACCGATTATTGCAAAAACGACTCCAGAAGGAGCGCGGGACTATTTAATTCCAAGTCGTGTCAATAAGGGTAAATTTTATGCCTTGCCGCAATCTCCACAAATTTTTAAACAATTATTAATGATTGCTGGATTTGAACGTTATTATCAAATTGCTCGTTGTTTTCGCGATGAAGATTTAAGAGCAGATCGGCAAATGGAATTTACACAAATTGACTTTGAAGTTAGTTTCTTTAGTCAAGAAGAGTTTTATTCTTTAGTGGAAGGATTATTTGTTCATCTCTTTAAAGAAGTCATGAAAATGGATTTAAAAACTCCATTTTCGCGTTTAACTTGGCAAGATGCCATGAACCGATATGGCTCTGATAAGCCCGATTTACGTTTTGATTTGCCTTTAGAAGATGTAACGTCCATTTTTAAAGATACGACGGTTTCTTTTTTACAAAGTGAATGTGTTAAAGGCATTAAAGTTTCAGCTACTTCCTCTTTTTCCAGAAAAGATTTAGATTATTGTACTGATTTAGTAAAAAAATATAAAGCGAAAGGATTATGCTTTGTTAAAATGGTCGATCATCATTTAGAAGGAAGTAGTGCAAAACTTTTAACTGAAAATGAAAAAGAAGCATTGATGCAAAAATTAGATTTAAAAGATCAAGATTTATTCTTTTTTATCGCCGACCAATGGAAAACAACGGTTACCGCTTTAGGTGCTTTAAGAAATCATTTAGCAAAGCACTTTGGTTATATTGATGAAAATAAATATGCATTTGTATGGATTGTAGATTTTCCAATGTTTGAGTATAATGAAGAAGGGGAATTAAATGCAGCCCACCATCCATTTACCGCTTATAAAGTTGAAGATGAAAAATATTGGGATAGCGATCCTTTAAAAATTAGAGCAAATGCTTATGATATTGTTTTAAATGGTTATGAATTAGGAAGCGGAAGCCTTCGCATTTTTGATCAAAATATGCAACAAAAGGTTTTTGAAAAATTAGGATTAAGTGATGAAGATATTCATGTGAAGTTTGGCTTTTTTGTCGAAGCCTTAAAATATGGAACGCCTCCACATTGTGGAATGGGATTGGGTCTTGACCGTATTGCAATGATCCTTAATCATTCCTCTTCGTTAAGAGATGTGATTGCTTTTCCAAAAAATGCTTCTGCAGTTTGTCCAATGAGTGAAGCACCAACGATTGTGGATCAAAAACAATTAGATGAACTCGGAATAAAAATTGTAAAAAAAGAGGGGAATGATATGCAATGATTACTATTAAAGAAGTCAAAACAAAAAAAGATTTAAGAAAATTTATTCAATTTCCAAATCAATTATACAAGGATTGTCCTTATTTTTCGCCATGTCTTTATATGGATGAAATGAATTGTTTAAATCCTAAAAAGAATCCTGCTTCCAAATATTGTGATTTTAAATTACTTTTAGCCTATAAAGACAAAAAAATTGTTGGAAGAATTTGTGGCATTATTAATCATCATGCCAACCAACGTTACAATCAAAAACGTGTTCGCTTCAATCGGATTGATATGATTGATGACATTGAAGTGACAAAAGCATTAATCCAAGCAGTTGAAAATTGGGGAAAAGAAAATGGACTTGTAGAAATTAATGGCCCTTTAGGATATTCTGATCAAGATAAAGAAGGACTTTTAATAAAGGGATTTGATCAAATGAACATGTTTATTACCATGTATTCTTATCCTTACTATGTTGATCATTTAAAACAATTAGGTTTTGTAGAGGATGCTTTTTGGAATGAATATAAAATCATGATTCCTCAAACTGTTGATCCTAGAATTACCCGTATTGCTCGGCATGTTGAAAAGAAATACAAATTAAAAATTGTTCATTTGAAAAGTAAAAGAGAAATTAAAAATTATGTCATTGAGGCTTTACATTTAGTGAACCGTTGTTATAAAGATTTATATGGCTATGTTCAAATTGATGACAATCAAATTCGTCATTTGGCAGCACAATATGTGCCCCTTATTAATTTAGATTATTTGCAATTAGTGGAAACAGAAGACCATCGAATTATTGGCTTAGGTTTAATGATTCCATCTCCTGCACTAGCTGCTAAAAAGATAAAAGGGCGTTTATTCCCATTTGGTTTTATTCCTTTTTTAAGTGCCTTGAAGCATTCTAAAGTCCTTGAAATGCTATTTGTCGCTATTGATCCAGAATATCAAAATAAAGGTGTCAATTCGCTTATCATTGAAGAAGCGATTCAAAATGCGATTCAAAATGGGATTCAATATGCAGAAACTGGACCTGAATTAGAAGATAATATTGCTGTTCAAAGTCAATGGAAAACATTTGATGCCATTAATCATAAAAAAAGATGTTGTTTTTTAAAACCAATTGAATGAGGTCAATTCAAAAAGAATTGACTTTTTCTTTTTTTATTTTAAAAAAAAGGATATAATAGCAATAGGGTGAAAAAGAATGGATAAAAAACTGTTGGATCGCATTAATGAACTAGCAAATAAAAAAGAATTAACAGTAGAAGAAAAACAAGAACAAGCCAATCTTCGCAAAGAATATTTGAGACAGTTCAGAGAAGGATTTCGTCAACAATTAGAGCATATTCAAGTCATTGATGCCCTAGGAAATGATGTTACACCACAAAAAATTAAAGAAAAGAGGGAAAAAATGGATAAAGATACACTTTGTATTCAGACATTAAGAGGATTAGCAATGGATGTGATTGATAAAGCTAATTCGGGTCATCCAGGAATGGCTTTAGGAAGTGCACCAATTTTACATACATTATTTACCAAACATATTGTCAGTACGGCGATTGATTCTAAATGGATTAAACGAGACCGTTTTGTTTTATCATCGGGTCATGTTTCATCTTTACTTTATTGCATATTGCATCTTTGTGGCTATAACGTTTTAATGGATGATTTAAAACAATTTCGGCAATTAAACTCGAAAACACCAGGACACCCCGAATCAAATTTAACAGATGGAGTGGATGTTTCAACCGGTCCTTTAGGACAAGGACTTGCCTCTGCAGTAGGTCTTGCTATGGCCGAAAGACATTTAGTAGCGACTTATCCTGATTTAGATGTTTTTGATCATTACACTTATGTTTTATGTGGTGATGGCGATTTACAAGAAGGATGCGCCATTGAAGCCATGTCTTTAGCTGGATTATACAAACTCAATAAATTAATTGTTTGTTATGATAATAATGATGTCACTTTAGATGGACCTTTAAGTCAATCTAATGTTGAAAATACAAAAATGAAAGCGGAAGCAATGAATTGGAATGTTTTAGAGGTTGCCGATGGTAACGATGTTCAAGCGATTGATGCAGCCATTTGTCAAGCCAAATTACAACAAGAAAAACCAACACTGATTATTTGTAAAACGGTGATTGGATATGGTAGTGAATTACAAGGAACTTGTGCCGTTCATGGTGCCCCTTTAAAGGCGGAAAGAACAAAAAAATTAAAAGAATTTTTACAAATTCCAGATACACCTTTTTATATTCCGGAAGAGGTCAAAGATTATTATAAAGAAACTTATGTTGCAAGAGGCATTCAAGCTTATATGGATTACAATAAAAAAGTTCAATCCTTGAATGGAAAACAACAAGAAGTTTTAAAAAGCATTTTAGAAAACCAAATTCCAGAAGAAGTTTTTTTAAATGCAAAAACGTATCCTGCATTTTATCAAAACTCAACACGGAATGTTTCTAAAGAATTTTTAAATTATTATTGTGATCATTCCTCTTTACTTTTTGGTGGGTCAGCAGATGTAGCAAAATCAGTCATGACTGCTTTAGATCACCACACAACATTTGATGCCAATCATTATGAAGGAAGCAATATCAATTTTGGCATTCGTGAGTTTGCGATGGCTTGTATTTGTAATGGGCTTGCAAGTCATGGTGGAATTAAACCTTATTGTGGCTGCTTTTTAGTCTTTATGGATTATTTTAAAGCAGCGATTCGGATGGCCGCACTTATGGAATTACCAGTAACTTATTTATTATCTCATGACAGTATTGCTGTCGGAGAAGATGGTCCAACTCATCAACCGATAGAACAATTAGCTACTTTACGTTCGATTCCAAATGTCAACACGATTCGCGTAGCCGATGCCAATGAAACGCGTGGCGCTTATGAAATTGCTCTTCGTTCTAAACATACGCCAACAG
>HF998008.1:243-18584 GCA_000433015.1 Firmicutes bacterium CAG:631 | reverse complement strand
CCACCAGCCATTATCTTATCTAGACAAAATTTGACGACATTGCCTTTGTCTAGTGCAAAAAAAGTTCAATATGGGGCCTATGTTATTGCGCCAGAAGAAAAACAACTAGACGCCATCTTAATTGCAACAGGCAGTGAAGTAGGTTTAGCTTATCAAGCAAAAGAAGCTTTAAAGCAAGAAAATATTGATGTTCGCGTCGTCTCTATGCCTTCTTTTTATCTTTTTGAACAACAATCAAAAGATTATCAAGAAGAAGTTTTGCCATCTTATTGTCAAAAACGATTAGCGATTGAAATGGCCAGTGAATTTGGTTGGCATAAATACGCAAAAGAAACTCTATGCATGCATGAATTTGGTAAAAGCGGAAAAGCAGAAGATGTCATCGCTTATTTCCATTTTGATGTAGAAACAATTGTTCAAAAAGTAAAAAAGATGTTATAAATCTTATCATTTGCGATTTTTCGACACTTCTTTTTCTTATAATAAAAAAAGAAAAAGAGGTGTTTTTTAATGCATAAAGTTATATTTTATCAATGGAATGAACCTTATGACAAACAATTAAGTCCTGACATAATTCAAAATCTTTTTGATAATTTTCATTTAGAATCATGTCAAAAACAATTAGAAATTGTTTTAAAAAAGCAAAATATTCCAGTTATTTTACAACAATGTAAAAATTTATGTCATGATTTAGAAAAATTGACAGTGGCCGAAAATGTGATTCATCTCATTGTTGGAGAGGAAATCTTTGAACAAATGATTTTTTATGAACATTATATTTGTTATGAATATGATAATCCGCACCAAATATTATTTAAAAAATGCAATTCTTTATTGAGCCAATATCAACAATTAAGTGAAGATAAAAATTTGATAACTGTCTAAAAAAAGTGGATTTGTGAATCCACTTTTTAGACCTTTTTAAAAGTTATTGTAGCACTGTTAGTTGTAATTTCATCAATGGTTATGGAATAACCAATTTCTGTTCCATCATTGAAACGTGTGCCATTGGCAAAGAAGTTTGCAAATTGACTAGGAGTAAATGTATCTCCTTTTTGGAATAGTGTTTCATTGGTTGCTGATCTTCCATATTGGAAAGTATTGGTTCCGGTTGCTTCCAAAAGATGAATTAAAAACTCATCTGTGCTTCTGCTTTGTGTAGTATTAGAATGGACAATAGAGGGTTCTCCGGTCAAAGTATCTGTATAATAAGATAAGTTACCCCAATAATCAAAAACACCAAGACGAGAATCAATATGGTAAATTTTAATTCCGGATTCTGTAAAATGTTGCACACCACCGGTATAAGGTTGCAAAGAATCTAAATAATTTAGCCCAGTTGGTGTACTAAATTCAATTAAAAGATATTCATCCATTGCAGTTTGATTCCATGTTGAATCTCCACGGACTAAAATACAATCCCCACTTGATTCAAAAGGGGCAATGGTAATGGTCGTATCACCAGTGACGACCTTTGGCATCGTCCAACCCAATAGCATTTTAGAATAAGCATTGTGATCGCCAATGTTGTAATCCATCATATCAATTTTTCCAGCAGCTCCATACGTGCTATTTTCATCGTAATTGTAATAGTCATCTAAACCTAAAACATGTCCTGTTTCATGAATGAAAGTATGGGCATCAGCAACAGCAACTCCATTTTGTTGATATAACCCTTCATATAAAAAGTCAACACTTGCCCAGGCATAAGTATAAGGTTTTAATCCACTAGCTGTATTTTGATAATCCCAGAATGTATAAGCCCACCAAATATCTGAGCCCGTATAACGATGATCATAGACTAACCAAATGGCATCGACATATCCATCATCATTTTGGTCATAATATTCTAAATCGCCATAATTTCGTTCATACCATTTTGCCGCTTCTCTTAAAACATAATAAGATTGGTCGGCATAGATTTGTGTAGATAAACCATTAACTTGACGACTTGTTTTATCAACTATAAACCAATCCGTCACGCGACCTTGTAATTTTAACTTGCCATAACTTGATTTATAATAATAACTACTAACGGATTCCCATCCCGTATAACTTGGGTCTCCAAAAAAGGCTTTTTCAATATCAGTTAATGCTTTGTCGCATCCACCAACATAATTGCGACAAGAAGATATTGTTGCATCGTCTTGGAATTTAACAGGAATCACTAAAATACGTTGACTTCCAGTTGTTGCAGGATCAAAATAAATTTCTCCATCACGAACTTCTTTATATGTAAAGGCAAATTCTTCAGGTGTATAATAATTGGTTCCAGAAGAAGGCGTTGGACTTGGTGAAAAAGTAACACTATCAAATTCAAAAGCATATTCACTATCTGTAGCTTTATTTTCAGGAATAATCATTGGTTCTTTTTCAATGCTAGAAGAATTAGAGGTCGTTGAGTTTGAAGGAATCGTATTGGAATTCAATGTTTTTTGTTGACAACCGGCTAATGAAAGAGACGTTATCAATGATAAACCGACCCATAAAAATAATCTTTTTTTCATTTTTTAACACTACCTTTCAGGGAATAAATTATATAATATATAATTTGTTTTTTCAAGGACAAAACGATGAAATTTCTAAAATCAAAACAATGAGTGCTTGTTTATTTTTAAATCTTATAGTACAATGAATGCGAAGGTAAAAAGGAGGGATTCAAGATGATCATCTTTAGTGCTGTCGGTAATTCAATTTTATGGTGTGCCATCGGACTTGTTGTGGGTGGCATTATTGGTTTTTTTGTTGCAAGAAGTTTATTTAAACGGAGTCTAAAAAAGAATCCTCCGATTAATGAAAAAATGATTCGCGTTATGTTTAAACAAATGGGAAGAACCCCATCTGAAGCGCAAATACGTCAAGTCATGAATGCAATGAATCAACAACGTTAATATGAAAAAAGCCATTTAAATGGCTTTTTTACTCTTTTATTTTCTTTTTTGCAAATTGAAATGGTTTTTCTTCGCCTTTCCATAATTTGATGATATTTTTTTGATGTCGAATGATTAAAAGAATACTAATGACAAGAAGAGTAATGGAATAATATAATCCATGTTCTTTTGGATAAAGATAAAATCCCTCATAAAAAAATGGAATAAAGGAGAGAACGGAGGTAAATAAAGCCATGCAAATGGAAGATAAAGAAACAATTTTTTTGATAGCAAAGGTAAGGGCAAAAATGAAAAGACCCACTAATGTGACAATATAATTCGAACCGATGGCAAAGCCAGCAATGACACTAACCGCTTTTCCTCCTTTAAAATGGGCAAATAACGGAAAACAATGGCCAATGCATGTCATAAATCCAGCGGTGATAAATAGCATCGCAAGCCAAAAACTACTATCAAATTTAAAAAGATAAAGACCAACAAGATACATCACATTGCTCGTGAATATGGATTTTAGCATATCTAAAACTAAAACAATAATTCCAGGTTTTGCCCCCAAAGTTCGTGCAACATTTGTAGCGCCTAAGTTTCCTGAACCTTGCGTTCTTACATCCGTTTTATAAAAAATTTTTCCAATAATCAAAGCATTTGGAATGGATCCAATTAAGTAACCAAATATGGCAGCTATAAATAACGCTAGTAAAATTACAAACATATTTTCACCCATTTTCTTTATCTTTTCTTTATTATCATATAACAATTAGCCATGAAATTCAATGTTGTTTTTTCTTGATAAAAAGATTTCAAATACGATATAATAAATTAGTTAGGAGTGGTTGTCGTGGCAGAAAAAAGAGTTTCTACACATTATAATGATGATGATATCCAAATTTTGGAAGGGTTAGAGGCCGTCAGAAAAAGACCCGGAATGTATATTGGTTCTGTTGACTCGCGCGGATTACATCACTTACTTTGGGAAATTGTAGATAATGCTGTCGACGAAGCTTTGGCTGGCTTTGGAAAAGAAATTGTCGTCAAATTATATAAAGATAATTCTGTTTCGGTAACCGATAGTGGACGTGGTGTCCCAGTAGGAATGCATAAATCAGGTCAATTGACACCGGTTGTCGTCTATACAGTTTTACACGCTGGCGGAAAATTTTCAGAAGATGGCGGTTATAAAACTTCAAGTGGATTGCATGGTGTTGGTGCATCTGTTGTCAATGCTTTATCAGAATGGATGAAAGTAACCATTATTCGAGATGGAAAAACTTATGAAATTAATTTTAAACAAGGTGGAAAAATTGTTTCTGGATTAAAAGAACTTCCTGTTGTTGCCAATAAACGCAGTGGAACGTCGGTTTGGTTTAAACCTGATGCCAATATTTTTACATCCACTACTTTTTCACATACTTTAATTTGCGAAAGATTAAGAGAAACGGCCTTTTTAATGCCAGGGATTAAATTTGTTTTTGAAAATGAAATTATTAATAAAAAAGAAATTTTTTGCTATGAAAATGGTGTTGAAGAATTTGTTAAATTTATTTGTGAAGGGAAAACACCTCTTCATAAAATTGTCACGATTCAAGGCGAATCAGATGGCATTAAAGTGGATTTAGCTTTTGTTTATTGTGATAATTATGAAGATGATGATCGCAATGTATTATCTTTTGTTAATAATATTCGCACCAAAGATGGTGGAACTCATGAAGTGGGTTTCCGTACAGCTTTTACTAAAGCGTTTAATGATTATGCAAGAAATAATAATTTATTAAAAGCAAAAGATAAAAATTTAGATGGACGCGA
This sequence comes from Firmicutes bacterium CAG:631, assembly GCA_000433015.1. Lineage (GTDB taxonomy): Bacteria > Bacillota_I > Bacilli_A > RFN20 > CAG-631 > Caccosoma > Caccosoma faecigallinarum. Next base: position 13,890 of record HF998008.1, on the reverse strand, counting down.
TGTTCGTGAAGGAATTAACGCTGTCTTATCTGTAAAGATTGTAGAAAGTTTATTGCAATTTGAAAGTCAAACGAAAAGTAAATTAGGAACTCCAATTGCTCGAACAGTAGTCGAAAATATTGTCTATGAAAAATTATCTTATTTTTTAGAAGAAAACAAAGAAATCGCTACTACACTAGTTGGAAAAGCAGTTAAAGCACAACAAGTTCGTGAAGCAACACGTAAAGCTAGAGAAGAAGCACGTTCTGGAAAAAAAGTAAAGACAGAAAGAATTATTAGCGATAAATTATCTCCAGCACAAAGTAAAGATCAAAAATTAAATGAATTATTTTTGGTCGAAGGAGATTCTGCTGGTGGTAGTGCAAAACAAGGTAGAAATTCTAAATATCAAGCTATTTTGCCATTAAGAGGAAAGGTTATTAACTCTGAAAAACAAAATGTGGCAACATTAATGAAAAATGAAGAAATTAATACCATCATTTATACGATTGGTGCAGGTGTGGGTCAAGATTTTGATGTTAAAGAATCTAACTATGGTAAAATTATTATTATGACCGATGCTGATACAGATGGTGCACATATTCAAGTTTTATTGCTTACTTTCTTTTTTAGATATATGCGACCATTAATTGAAAATGGAATGGTCTATGTTGCTTTACCTCCTCTTTATAAAGTTTCTAAAAAGACAAGTAAAGGTGAAGTTTTTAAATATGCTTGGAATGATTTAGACTTAGCCAAAGCAAAAAAAGAAATTGGAGAAAATGCTTATATTCAACGATATAAAGGGTTAGGGGAAATGAATGCAGATCAATTATGGGAAACAACCATGAATCCACAAACCAGAACTCTATTACGAGTAGATATTGAAGATTTCACGATCGCAGATCGCCGTTTGTCCATTTTAATGGGAGATAAACCAGAACCACGAAGAGAATGGATTGAAGAAAATGTTCATTTTACATTAGAAGATGATTTTGCAAAGGAGCGTGACTAAAAATGGCTACAAGAAAAACAAAAGTGGATGACGAATTTGTAACCAATACAGACACCTCCATGATTTATGGACCTTTTGAAGATATCATTAGTGAACGATTTGGTGCTTACTCTAAATATATTATTCAAGATCGAGCCTTACCGGATATTCGCGATGGTTTAAAACCAGTTCAAAGACGAATTCTTTTTGGCATGAAAGAATTAGGGATTGTTGCCAATACGCCGTATAAAAAATCAGCTCGTATTGTTGGGGATGTCATGGGAAAATATCATCCACATGGCGATAGTTCGATTTATGATGCCATGGTTCGAATGAGTCAATGGTGGAAAAGTAATGAAGTTTTGATTGATATGCACGGAAATAATGGTTCTTTGGATAATGACCCGGCTGCTGCAATGCGTTATACTGAGGCACGATTATCTTCTGTGGCAATGGAATTATTAAAAGATATTGATGAAGATACCGTTGAATTTACGTTTAACTTTGATGATACATTAAAAGAACCAACCGTATTACCAACTCGTTTTCCTGCTTTACTTATTAATGGCGCGAAAGGAATTGCTGCCGGTTTTGCTACTGATATTCCACCTCATAATTTATCCGAAGTCATCGATGGAACGATTCATCGTATTAAAAATCCCAATTGCCGTTTAGAAACCATGATGGAACTCATTAAGGGGCCTGATTTTCCAACCGGAGGGATTGTTTTTGGTAAAAAAGGCATCATAGATGCGTTTACAACAGGAAAAGGAAAAATTGTTGTTCGCGGTAAGGCCGAAGTCATTGAAGAAAAAAACAATCGTAAAATTGTCATAACTGAAATTCCTTATGACATCATAAAAATTGCACTTGTCAAACGAATTGATGAAATTCGTTTTAACAAAGAAATTTGGGGAATGGTCGAAGTTCGTGATGAAAGTGACCGTAATGGTTTAAAAATTGTCATTGATATTACCAATGAGGCTGATGCTCAATTAATTTTAAATTATCTTTATAAAGAAAGTGACTTGCAAACGAGTTATAGTTATAATATGGTCGCTATTGATCATAAAACACCAAAGCAAGTCGGATTATTAGCGGTTTTAGATGCTTATATTGAATTTAAAAAAGAAGTTATTTTAAGAAAAAGTCAATATAATTTTGATAAAAAAACAGCACGTTTGCACATTATTGACGGCTTAATTAAAGCTATTTCCATTGTAGATGAATTAATCGATACGATTAAGAAAAGTAAAAATAAGGCTGATGCCAAAGAAAATATTATTGCAAAATATGGTTTTAGTGAAAAACAAGCTGAAGCCATCTTAATGTTACAACTCTATCGCTTATCTTCTACCGATATCACAAAATTAAATGAAGAACAAGAACTATTACATCAAGAGTTAGCTCAATTAAAAGAAATTTTAACCCAAGAATCCGCTTTGAAGAATGTCATGATTGCCGAATTAAAAGAAATTAAAAGCAAATATGGCCATCCTCGAAAAACCGTTTTAAAAGATGAAATTGAAGAAATTGTCATCGATAAAGTCTCTACTGTCATTAAAGAAGATGTTATGGTTGCGATTTCTAGAGATGGTTATGCAAAACGGAGTCAATTAAAATCTTATAATAGTAGTAATTCAACCTTCCCAGGTTATAAACAAACGGATGCGATTGTAGCTATCTCTCAAGCGAGTACGTTAGACACTTTACTCGTATTTACTAGTGGTGGAAATTTTATGTATCTTCCAGTTTATGAATTAGTTGAAAATAAGTGGAAAGATGAAGGTGTTCACATCAATAAAATTGCTTCTTTTCCATCCAATGAAAAGATTATCAATGCCTTTGTTGTCAAGGAATTTCGCGATGATTTATATATCACTTTAGCTTCTTCTAAAGGAAGTATTAAAAGAACCGCTCTTTCTGAATTTGTTTTACAACGTTATTCGAAAGCCGTTTCTTGTTTTAGATTACAAGAAGGTGAAAATTTAGTTGCTGCCTTTTTAACAAATGGCGGATGCGATATTGTTGTATTATATAAAAATGGCGCATTAGTTCGCTATGATGAAAATCAAGTCGGTATTGTTGGTTTAAAAGCTGGTGGCGTGCGTAGCGGATCTCGTGCCTTAGATTGTGATTTAGTTGGCGGTATTGCATTAGATGAAGAAAAGAAAATGAATATGATGATCGTTACGGATAAGGGCGGATTAAAGCCCGTTTATCCTCGCTATATTAATCAAACCAATCGCACAACGGTTGGTACCTTGTCTTTTAAATCCTTTAGAAGTGATCATCACGATGCTGTAGGCATTATTACTTATAATGAAGGGGATATTTTACAAGTTGTTACAAATTTTAAATCGATGGATGTTTTAGTGGATGATGTTCCTTATCAACCGATTGATAAAATTATTAAGCCCTTTTTAACTTTAGAAAAAAGAGAAAAAGTAGAGGCTATAACCATCGCTAAAACGACTTATATTGATCAAAAAATCAAAGCCAAAAAAATCAAAAAAGAAGATCCTTCATTTGCTAAATTTGATGATAAGATTCAAGATGAAGAAATTAGTAAAAAAGAAAAATACGCCAATATTTCTATTGACGATTTATTTAAATGATTAGGCTAATCCATTTTTTCTAAATTCAAAAAGTAACTTTGTTAATACCCGTTTTTCAATTCGAGAAACATACGATCGGGAAATGTTAAACATTTTCCCGATTTCTTTTTGCGTCATTTCTGGTTTGCCATTTAATCCATAGCGATAAGAAATAATTTTTAATTCGGTTGGATCAAGAATTTTAAGAAATTGCGTTAGATATTTAATGTTATTTTCTTTATCTAATTTTTCTGATAAATCTTCAACAGGAGCGGGTAAAACATCCATTAAAGTAATGTCACTGCCATCACTATCTTCGCCTATTGAATCAAACAAATAGACATCATTATTCTTTTTTTTCGTGCTTCTTAAGTGCATCAAAATTTCATTTTCAATACACCGGGCAGCATAAGTTGCCAATTTACTACCTTTTTCTTCACTAAATGTATCAACGGCCTTAATTAAACCAATTGTTCCAATACTCACTAAATCATCAAATTGTTCGTTGCAATTTTCATATTTTTTACAAATATGAGCAACAAGACGTAAATTATGTTCAATCAATTTTGTTCTGGCTTCTTCTTTTTTTTCAGAAAACAGCATTTTAATATAACGTTCTTCATCTTCTTGACTTAATGGAGAATGAAAGACCCCATTTTTAATATAGCCAACATACAAAGATAAATTTTTAAATAATTCAATAATGATTTGAAACATCCATAGCACCTCATCCTAATATATCAAAAAAAAATGAAATTTATGTTATAAAGCATCATTTATAGAAAAAAAACAGCTTTTTTTATAGGTATTCAAAAAAAATTATGTTATACTTATTTTTGGTGAGTTTATGAATAAAAACTTGATTCCTACATGGTATTTTAAAGATTTAATGCAACTTGATCCACAATTGTTTGTAGACAAAAAATATCAAGTTATTTTTTGTGATATTGATAATACATTATGTTCCCCCTATATTGCTTTGCCAGATAAGCAAGTAACAGATTGGGTAACAAAGCTAAAAAAACTTCATTTACAACTGATTTTAATTTCGAATAATGATGAAAAAAGAGTATCTACCTTTGCTTCAGCTTTAGATGTTCCTTATTTATATCGTGCTAAAAAACCAAATCCTAAAAAATTATTGCAATGGATTCAAAAGTTACCGATGGATAAAACGCACATTCTATTGATTGGTGATCAAATCATGACGGATGTCGTCTGTGCGAATCGTGCAGGAATTGATGTTTTATTAGTGGATCGAAAAACAAATAAAGATCAATGGATTACTTTTATTCCAAGGCGAATTGATAAAATTGTTCGTAAAAAACTTAAAAAAGCGAATCTTTTGAGGGAATTTGTATGATGGATGAATTATATTGTTCTGGCTGCGGGGCCCGCTTACAAATTGAAGATGAAACAAAAGATGGTTATATTGAAAAAAAAGCCTTACAAAGAGAAACTTTTTTATGTAAACGCTGCTATCAACTAAAACATTATGGAAAATTTGTTGAAGGAAACAGCACTTTTCATACCATTAAAATGGTACATCAATCAATTAAAAAAGAAGACGTTGTTTTATTTTTAGTGGATTTACCGTTAGTTTTAACACCATTTTTAAATGCTTTTAAAGAATTAAAACGTTATCCTAATCTTTATCTTTTGGTCAATCGTTTTGATTTATATCAAACCTTTATATCTAAAGAAAAGGCCTTCCGTTTTATAAGTAAAGAGAGTAAAAAATTTCAACTCAATTTTAAAGAAATTATATTTTTAGATGAAATTGAATCTTTCATGGACCAAATTTTAATCGAATATCCTCATCAAAATATAGCTTTAGTTGGCATAGAAAATGTAGGTAAAACAACACTTATTCAAAAAATATTAAAACAAAGAAAGCAACAAAAAAGTCAATTAGTGGCGAGTATCTATCCTGGGACGACATTACAGCCTTTAAAAATTCATTTTGATGATAACCATGATTTGTATGATACGCCAGGAATTTTAAGTAAAACCTCTTTTTTACACCATCTTCCTAAAGGAATCATTAAACGTTTACAATTAGATAAAAAGATTGTTCAAACGGCTTATCAATTAAATGCTTGCCAAGCGATTCATATCAATAATTTTTTAAGTTTTCATTACTTGAACGGAAATAAACAAGGAATTATCTTTTATCATAGTCCGCAATGTGTTTTAACACGAACAAAATTACAAAATGCCATTTCTACTTTTGATGCTTTAATTAGTCAGTACTCCATTAAAGTCAATTCGATTCATTCTTTTAATGATTTAACGGCTTATCCAATTACGATTACTGAAGGAAAAAAAGATATTGTAATTGAAGGATTTGGTTTTGTTACGGTTACGCAACCTGGGGAATTTATAATTTATACATTTAAAGATTGTCAAATTACGATTCGCGATGCCATGATTTAAAGAGGTGGAATTATGTTAACAAAAAAAGAAAAAAATCAATTAAAAAAAGCGGCAACAAACTTAAAGCCAGTTGTACTTATAGGTAAAGATGGCATTACTCAAAATGTGATTCAAAGTATTCAACAAGTCATCAAAAAACAAGAACTCATCAAAATTTCAATATTAAAAACTTATAGTGGATTAGAAAAGGAAGAATTAGCTGAATTATTAGCTTCTGTTACTTCTTCTGAGGTTGTTTTCATCATTGGACGAACCATCATTCTTTATAAAAAGAACAAGGAAATCAATGCTTATGGAACAAACTAAAATATTACTTTTTGGGGGATCGTATAACCCTATTCATAAGGGACATATTAATGCAGCATTAAATGCATCCAATTATTTGCAATGTCAAGAAGTTTGGTTTATTCCACGAAAATATAATTATGATGGTTCTTTACTATTAGATGGAAAACATCGAATAGCCATGATGAAAATGGCTTTAGTAGAATTTCCAAATTTTAAAATTTGTGATATTGAACTTAAAGATCGAAATAAAAAACTGATTTATACTTATAATACCGCTCGTCTTTTGAACAAAAAATATAAAAATCAGTATCAATTTTATTTTTTAATTGGTGCAGATCAATTAAATAATATAGAACGATGGTATAAGATTGATCAATTGACAAAATTATTTCAATTTGTTTGTTTTAAAAGACCTGGATATATCATTAATGAAAAATTGGCGCAAAAATACCATATTCTTATCATTGATGGTAAACAAATTGATGCTTCTAGTACAAAAGTTCGTGCGGGGTATTATGATGAAATTGATGAATCCATTCAACAATATATCAAAGAGCATGAATTATATTTAAAAGAACGGTTAATGCCTCATTTACCTGAACGATTATTTATTCATTGCTTATCTACGGCACGATTAGCTAAAGCACTAGCACAAAAAAATCAACAAAATACGAATCGTGCTTATGTAGCTGGTATTTTGCATGATGTCTCAAAAGCTTTGCCAAAAGATGAAATTCGACAAATTATGGAACAACACTTTCCTACAAAATTAAAAAAACCAGAATATTGTCATCATCAATATGCAAGTGCTTATTTAGCAAAAACCATCTATGGCATTTCTGATGTTAAAACATTAAAAGCAATAGCTAGCCATTGCCGTTCTAGTAAGAAAATGTCTAAACTAGATAAAATTATTTATTGTGCTGATAAATTAGAAGAAGAAAGAGAATTTGCAAATGCAGTTGCAGACATTCGTAAAGAGGCCTACCAAAATATTGATAAAGCTTTTATTTGGACAATGGAAGATCAATATCGTTACTTAAAAAACAGTCAAAAATGGATAGATCCTTGGCTCGTTTTAATGATTGATTATTATAAAAGAAAGGAAAAGGACAATGGAAGATAAAAAAATGCAAATTTTAATTGAAACCATTTTAGATAAAAAGGGTGAAGATCTCATTTATATTGATGTCAGTCAAAACAATCCCTTAGCTCGTTTTTTTATCATTACGACAGTTACAAGTAATCGGCATGCTTTAGCCATTGGGCAAGCATTGAAAGAAGCTTGTGAAATCAATGATATTCCTATTCGTAATGTAGAAGGAAAAAGTTCGAGTGAATGGGTTTTAGTTGACGCAAATGATTACATTATTCATATTTTTACAAAAGAAGCACGAATTCATTATGGATTAGAAAAACTTTGGGCGAATTATCCCATCGTGAAGGTCAATTAATATGAAAATTTTATTGATTGTTGCTATGCAAGAGGAACTTCAGTCTTTTTTAAATCATGATGAATATGAGCATCTTTTGCATCAAGGATTTGATTATTATTACTTAAAAAAACATGAAAAAGAAATTTATTTAGTGAAAACAGAAGTAGGGAAGGTCAATGCAGCGATTTTAACAACCGTTTGGCTAAACTATCTTAAACCACAACTCATCATTAATGCAGGAATTGGGGGCTCTTTGCATACGACAATTCCCTTGTTTTCAACTATTTTTTCTTCTAAAGTTGCCTATTTTGATGTGGATTTAACAGCCTTTGGACTACCACTTGGGCAACTCGATAATATGGATTTGTTTTTTAAACCCTATAAAAAACATTTGCTTCTTGAGGCAAATGATTATCATGGTTTAATTGTTAGTAGTGATACTTTTGTCCATACTAAAGATCAAAAATCATTGATTTTACAACATTTTCCTAAAGCTTTGGTTTGCGATATGGAAGGAGCAAGTATTGCCCATGTCTCATCCTTTTTTAAAAGAAAATTTATGATTATTCGCACCATTTCTGATATTGTTGGTGAAAATAATACGGTAACTTATTTGAATCAAAAACAAAAAGCAATGGAAATATGTGTACAAAAAACAATGCAATACATTGAAAATATCCATTAATTTTTAAATTTGAAAAGAGGAGCAAAGATTAATAGGGCTTTTCTTTTTTATATTTTTCTAGTAAAATAGACTTATTTATTATATAATAAATATAGTCTACAGTGAAAGTATTCATTTAGGAGGTAAAAAAATGAAACAACAAAAATCAAAAAAGTTTTTGAGAGGGCTTTCAATTGCGTTTATTTGTAGCGCTTTAATGCTAACTGCATGTAATAATTCTTCAGATAACTGGTTGACAAATGATCCAGATTCTTCTGATAAGGATCCTGTCAGCGATTATTCAAAATTAACTGCTCCAACAGGATTGACATATGACTCTAGAACATCAACCATTCAATGGAATATTGTCTATGGTGCAAGTGGCTATGTCATTAATATTGATGGAAAAGAAATTGAAAGTCGTGTCACACAAACTTCTTATCGTTATGATGATTTTGAAGAAGGAAAGGCTTACTTGATTAGTGTCAAAGCATTGGGTACAGAAGGAGGATACGATGATTCTTCTTATTCTAGTATTTATTATAACAAGGAAGCTGCTGCTTCAAATTTCGCTTATAGTTATTATGGGACGAATACGGCAGATCAAATCACTATTGAAGTCACAGGCTTTAGTTCCAGTGCGGATGAAGAAAATTTAGAAGATATTGAAATTCCATCAGAAATTGATGGTTTTACAGTCGTACGAATTGCCGATCAAGCTTTTCGTAGTGCTTCTTCTTTAAGAAGTGTAATTCTTCCTTCAACGATTGAATCTATCGGTATAGAAGCATTTTATAACTCTGATTTAGAAGAGATTACCTTAAATGATGGTTTAAAATCAATTGAAACTTCTGCTTTTGAAGGTTCAAGAATTGAAACCATTGCTTTTCCTCAATCTTTAACCACATTAGGTAGTCGCGCTTTTTATGATTCTAGATTGGAAAGTGTAACTTTTCATGCCAATATGTCTTTATCTACGATTCCAGAATTATGTTTTTCTGAAACTTATTTAGAAACAGTGGTTTTACCTCCATCTGTTACAACGATTGAAACAGAAGCCTTTTCAAGAATTGATGACTTAACTTCTATTGAGTTTAATTATGAAGGTCGAAAAAGTAATGTCACAACAATTGGTGATAGTGCATTTTTAGATGCAATTTCTTTAAGATCTTTAGTTTTACCAGCTTCATTAAAAGAATTGGGAGAAGGCGCTTTTAGAATTACTTCAGGAAAATCATCGAGTCTAGAAACATTGATGTTTGAACCAGATAGTCAATTACAAAAAGTTGGTGCTTCTGCTTTTTCTAGAATATTGAATGGTGATGCATTTACTTATTTTGGGCCTCAAATTGATTCCGTCACGGAAACAGATCAGCAAGTAATCCGCTTACCAAAATGCATTCAAGAAATTGGTGCAAATGCATTTGAATTCACCAATGCGACAACCTTAACTTTTGAAGAAGGCAGTCAACTTCAAATCATTGGTGATTCTGCTTTTTCACAAAATACTTCATTAACAACCATTACTTTCCCTGAATCTTTACAACGAATAAAGGCAAGTGCCTTTAATAGTTGTTCACAAGTTGAAAATATCACTTTCCACAATACGAATAATCAATTAGTAGAAATTGATTCTACTGCTTTTTCATCAACACCATGGTATCGCAATCAAAATAAAATTATTGTCAATAATATTTTGATTAAAGATGAAACAGCTACAGGTACGGAATTGGTTGTTGATAATGGTATTCGCTATATTGCAAATAATGTCTACGAAAATAAAAATTTCACATCCATTACATTACCTTCTAGTTTGGTAGGTATTTATGATTCTGCGTTTGCTAGCAATACACAAATTACATCTATTTCGATTCCAAGCAATGTTACTTATATTGGAAAAAATGCTTTTTCAGGTTGTTCTAATGTGTATACACTCCAATTTGCTACGAATAGTCAATTACAAACCATTGATGAAGGAGCCTTTTCTCGTTTGGATCAACGAACAGATACGACTTCTTTAAAACTTGAATCTATCCAATTACCAGATTCAGTAGTAACGATTGGTGCAAATGCCTTTTCTTATAATATCAATTTATCAACTTTTACAATTACCAATAACTCTCAATTAGAAACCATTGGTGATTCTGCTTTTTCAATGTTATATAGTTTAAAAACGATACACATTCCATCAAGTGTGATTAGTATTGGTAATTCTGCATTTGCTACTTTAACAGGTAGAAATGGTTTAACGAGTGTTACTTTTGGTGCAAATGCAAAATTAGAAAGCATTGGAAATAATGCTTTTGAAGGTAATGATCAATTAGTACAAATGACTTTGCCTGCTTCTTTAAAAAGCATTGGTAATTATGCTTTTGCTGATACAACGAATTTATCTGAATTTTCAATTGAAGCCAATAGTCAATTAGAAAGCATTGGAGAACGTGCATTCTATAGTAGTGGAATTACAAGCATTCATCTGCCTGCCACTATGAAATATTTAGGAAATAATGCATTTGAAAGTGCTCGTAATTTAACAAATGCTTCTTTTGATGCGAATGCATTTAGCCAAGCTGAACAAGAAAATCAAGTAATTTATTCTAATACTTTTAGTAACTGTACTTCATTAGTTCAAATGCATTTGCCAGAATTTATTCATACCATACAAGAAAATGCTTTTAATAATTGTACGAACTTAAGAACAATTACAACTTCGGCAACAGTGATTCATCCAAGAGCATTTAACAATACTGCTTTTGTTTCTTCTTTTGAAGATGGAATGGTCATTTTAAATCATGTTTTAATTGTTTATAACGGAAATGCAACGGATGTAACCATTCCGGAAGGCGTAACACATATTAATCAAGAAGCATTCCAAGGTAGAAGAATTGTAAATATTAGTTTACCTTCCACCTTAGTCTCTATTGGAGATAATGCCTTTTCAAATTGTACGGCATTGCAAAATGTCACGATTCCTTCTTCTTCTGTTTTAGAAAGTATTGGAACTTCAGCATTTTATAATTGTAGTGCCTTATTATCAATTACATTCCCAACTTCATTAAAAGAAATTGGCACATTTGCTTTTACAAATTGTCAATCTTTAACACATGTTAATTTAGCCAATACACAATTAGAAACGATTCCATTTGCTGCTTTTGCAAATTGTCGTCAATTACAAACCGTTTATTTACCACAAACTTTAACATCCATTGATGTTGGTGCTTTCTATTTTGATCAATTAACATCTATTGATATTCCAAATCAAGTCACTAGCATTGGCGACTATGCTTTTGCATTCAATATGGCTTCAAATCCAAACAACTTAACAATTACCAATGATCAAACAACGGCTTTAAGTCAAATTGAAACACATTTAACTTCTATTCTTTCTAATGCTGGAAGATATAGTTATTCCTTAGAACAAATTTCAATTGGTTCATCTAATAGTCAATTACAAAGTATTGGTCGTTATGGATTTGCCGGTTCAAGTATTACTGATTTGGTTTTACCAAAAGAAACGGATTTACATTTAAGCGAATATGCATTTAGTTATGCTTTATTATTAGAATCTGCTACTTTTGAATTTAATGTTAGTTTTGATTTAGGTGTATTGTATGGTGCCAATTCATTAAAAGAAATTGAACATAATAGTAATATTTTAACTTTTACAGCTTTTGGAAATAATATTAATAGTATTCCTGCATCATTAGAAAAAATTATCATTTCAGATGGCTCAACAATAATTTTAGATCATGCATTTGATGGTTATTCTTTTGTAAAGAGTATTGAATTACCAGATACGATTACAACTATTGGTAACGGAGCCTTTTATGGCTGTAGAAATTTATCCACCATTAATTTAAAGAATGTAGAAACTATCGGAGATGAAGCTTTTTATGGCTGTACGAATTTAGAAATTGATGCAGCTTCATTAACCGCTTTAACAAACGCAGGAAACAAGGCATTTGCTGCAACAAAATGGTTAAATCAATCAGAGGATGACTTTATTATTGTCAATGGAATTTTAATTTTATACAAAGGAGAGGATGCAGTTGTCACTTTACCTGATTCTGTAACGACCATTGCAGGTGGTGCATTTAGTGGTAATGCCACTGTTACGCAAATTATTGGCTCTGAAAATTTAACAAAAATTAATCGTGGAGCCTTTGATAGTGCAACATCATTAGAAAGTTTAGTTTTAAATAGTTCAACTGTAGTAGAGATTGACTTAAATGTTTTTGATTCCTTATCAGATGATTTTAAAGTTCAAGTTACTGATAAAGAACTTTACATTTCTTCTAGTATCCTTTGGTCTTTATACCAAGATGTTTTAGCATAATTTAGGGATTTTATATGGAAAATGTAGTTTCGCGCACAAAAATACATGAGATGGCAATGATTTGTATCTATCAACATTTGTTTTATGCCAAATTGCCATCCACCTATAAAAAGTCATTGAACGAAATTGTAAATGACACCATGGAAATTCCTTACGATGAATGTGATCCCTTTTTTAAGCAAATTCTTTTTGAAACGATTCGTCAAAAAAAGGAATTTATTCAAATCATTAGCGAATATTTATCTAAAACATGGACTTTTAATCGTCTTTCTTTGGTGGATCAAGCAATCTTATTATTATTTTGTAATGAAATTTGTAATCATTTGATTCCCACCCAAGTGGCGATTGATGTTGCTGTTGATTTAGCAAAAAAATATTGTGATGATCCATCTTATAAATACATTCATGCAGTATTAGATAAAGTGGGCAAAAATTATGGATAATCAAGAATTTTTAACGGTCAGTGAAGTTAATAAATATATTAAAACTTATCTAGAAAACAATTATTTTTTAAGAGAAATTTTTGTTAAAGGAGAAGTTTCGAATTTTAAAAGACATCAATCTGGGACGCTTTATTTTAGTATTAAGGATGCCACTTCTCGCATTAATGTTGTCATGTTTAATAGTTATGCCAATCAAATTGTAACAGAATTAAAAGATGGGGCACTGGTCTTAATAAAGGGTCGTCTTAGTGTTTATGAAGCAGGAGGAACCTATCAAATTCAGGCCTATCAGGTATTGTTTGATTCTATAGGGTTACTCTATCAAAAATATGAATTATTAAAAAAGAAGTTAGAAGCAGAAGGACTATTTGATGTTCAACATAAAAAAACTCTTCCTTTGTTTCCAAAAACGATTGGCATTATCACGGCTCCTTATGGAGCGGCCATTCATGATATGGTGCAAACAATTCAAAG
>HF998008.1:0-238 GCA_000433015.1 Firmicutes bacterium CAG:631 | reverse complement strand
GTGCAAACAATTCAAAGACGCTGGCCTTTGGCTCAAATCATTTTATTTCCAAGTTTAGTACAAGGAAATAAGGCTGCTGAAGATATTGTCAAGCAAATTGCCATTGCAGATCATTATGGTGTAGATGTCATTATTTGTGGCCGTGGTGGAGGTTCCATTGAAGATTTATGGCCTTTTAACGAAGAAATTGTAGCTAGAGCGATTTATGCTTGCCAAACGCCTATTATTTCAGCCGTAG
>HF998007.1:20433-22997 GCA_000433015.1 Firmicutes bacterium CAG:631 | reverse complement strand
TTTAAAAATTGATTGAATTTTTAATTGCGAAAATGAATATAGAAAGGATAAGGATTGATATGAAAAAAAAGATTGATAAATATTTAAAATCAAAAGAGAAAATAAATTATCATGATTTAGATAGAATCTTTGAAATGTATTTCAATGGCGAATTAAAAAAAATCTTATCTATCTATGAAGGGGTAAAGATTTATCCTTCTATTTATCAAGATATTAAAACGATTCAACTAAATTATAATTTTAAAAATATTTATGTTACTATTGATTTTTTTGAGGATAAATATAGTGTGGTTATATATGATGCAGAAACAAACGCAGAAGAACTAGAAAAATTATCTACTGATTATGCTTATCCAAAAAATTTTAATCTAGAACAACTCATTAAAGAAATTGATGAAAAAATCAAAAAACATCCAAAATTAAAGGATACATCCTTAATAGAAAAAAAGAAAAAGACATATTCCTTAATTGCATGGATTAGTTTATGTCTACCAATTTTAATTTGTGGTAGTATAGCGTTATATTGTGTTATTACTGAAAATAGTATCAAAGGTAATCTGTGGTTGGGAATATTCTTTATTGTAATTCCTTTAATTGTTTGGTTCGTATTTGATGTAAAATCAAAAAGATTAAAATAAAACTTGCACAAGGGAAGATGCTGAAAACAGCTTTTTCCTAAGTGCTTCAATTAAATAATAAATTATCTAAATAAGCTTGCTATTAATAGTCCTTTAACTAGGGCTATTTTAGTTTATATTATTAGATAATTGAGCAAATGAAAAAAATTCCATTTATTGTATATATTTGTTTTTTTTCTATTAGTTTTTTATTTGTTTTGGTAATGGCTATTTTAGTATTAGCAAATAAAAAGAAATTTTTAACTAAGATTTATTTATATAATGATTACTTTGAAATAAAAAAACGTCTAATGTATTACACATAGTTAATCTAAGCAAAATAAAGACAATCAAAATAAAAAAAGAAGATTATGTAACATTTTTAGTTGTTGAATATTTATTTGGAAAATAGTACAAAAACAATAGAAATTGAATACAATAAAAACATCGTCTTCTATTTTAAAAAAAATAATATTGAAATTATTAAATAAGCGCCTCATTAACTAGATGCATTTGCTACATTCGTGGTAGATATATTTTTTGCAAGAAGTCTTTAGAAACACATAACACCGATTATGCATGTTCATTCATTAGGACATTTGTGGAAATCAATCTAGTAGCTTTTACTTATTGATGTAATTAGTTAATTTTGAATTTTAAAGCGAACTTTACATTTAGTGCATCTATAGTTTAATATAAATATGGAGGAAGCATTAGTTTTTTAACTAATGAAAGAAAAAATGAAATATTTGATAGGGGTAATTTTATTTATAGTAGGTATTTTTTCCAATTATATTTTGAGCTTATTACTTAAAAAAGCAAATAAAAATGGAAATAACAAAATAATCAAACCGAGTTCTTATTTATTAGCTTTAAGTATATTATTAATTTTTCTTGATTTAGTTTTAGGAATAATAATTTATTTCTTTAACAATATTTATTTTGCATTATTGTTTTGTATTCCTCTTATTATTTTTCCGACTTATATGCTTATAAAATATTTTACTTTTAAAATAGAATTATATGAAGATTCATTTGAAATTCAGAATTTTCTTTTTAGAAAGAAAAAATATGATTACAAAGATGTAATTTTAGTTCAGTTATATACGGCTTTAATTATTCAAGATAATAACGGGAATGAACTTTATCGATTATCTGATATATTTGGCAATATCTCTTTATTATATACTCATTATATTTCTTATTTCAAAGAAAATAAATTTGAATTAACAAAGAGCGCATCATCCAAAATAAAATGCGCACCAAGAGTAAAAATAACAGGGTTTATTTTTTTATTTCTTGGAATAATACTAGCTTTTCCTAGTGTTGCGACTATTTTAGAAAAAGATTATGTTAGTTTTTCTATATTATTCATTTTTACAGTGATTATTGTTATTACGGGATTCATATTTTTGTGGTATTATTATTTTTGGAATATTCAAGTAAATGATGACTCATTTTATATAAATAGTTTGTTTTTTAAAAAGAAAATAGAATTTAATTCATGTTATATGGTTCCTATAACTACAACAAAAATTGATTTTATCGATATAAATACATCAAAAAAAATTTATTCAATTTTTATTCATTTGCTGAACAATACAAATTATATTATAGATAAATTCAATGATTTTATAAATAATAAATATTATAAAAAGGGAAATTAATTGAATTATGAATTTAATTTAAAATAGTTAGTAAGAATATTAGGATTCTTGCTCGAAATGTTAAACATAGGTTTTCAAACTCTTGGCAATGATGCTATTTCAATGGCATCATCGTTACTTTCTGGTAATTCTATTGAAGCTGCTAAGATGGTATTTTTCTTTGGAATGGTAGGAGGATTTATAGGGGCCAATGTTGCAAAATAGGAGGTAAAAAATGAAAAAATTTTTTTCTAAAGGATTTTCATCAATACTATATTCTGTTATTTCAATCCTATGTATA
>HF998007.1:10075-20362 GCA_000433015.1 Firmicutes bacterium CAG:631 | reverse complement strand
AAAAATATTGGAATAGTGATACCTATATTTGTTATTATTGATTTATCTATGCTGTATTATGCTTATTTATTGTACTCGAGTATAAGAATAACTATTAAAATAGATTCTGAAAAAATAATAGTAAAAGGACAACCTATTCGCTATAAAAATAGAATTCAACATTCATTTTACTTGAATATAGAGAAAATAATTAAAATTCGAATTGGATATGATGAATATAATTCAAAAGGAGAAAAATTTTCATCTTTGAATCCTAGACATATGTATCAAAAATTTATTTATTTTGAAACAAATGATGACAAAGTATATAAAATATGGATTAAACATTTTTCTAAAAAACAAA
The DNA here is from genome assembly GCA_000433015.1 of Firmicutes bacterium CAG:631. Classification (GTDB taxonomy): domain Bacteria; phylum Bacillota_I; class Bacilli_A; order RFN20; family CAG-631; genus Caccosoma; species Caccosoma faecigallinarum. The sequence goes on along the minus strand of HF998007.1, from coordinate 20,019 downwards.
TAAAAAATATAATAGACCTTACAAATCACTTTATTCAAGTGAATTCTACTAAAAATATGGAGGTGAATCATAAGTGAATTTAGATGAATTCTTATGGCATGCAAAAAGAGGGCATGGTGAGTGTTTGTTGGCAATGAAACAAGGCAATGTATCATATTATAAAGATGTTGTAAAAAAAGTTTTTTTAAACAATTATGCATTTTTAATAACTGATGAATATCGCTCATCTTATGCCTGTGAATTGGTTAGTTTTTATCATAACGATAAATACTTTTTAAATCTATTATGGGAAAAAATCAAACGAACAAAATTAGAAAACTATTATATATTTGATTATCTAATAAACAATTTATATTTTATCCTTAAGAGAAATGCAGTATATAATTATAAAAAAAGAATAAATCATTTATTAATTAAAAGTTTAAATAAAAAATATTTCTCATTTAATGAAAATAATTCCATATGTTCTTTGATATCTTTGATAATTGATTTAAATATCAATATATCTATTAAAGAAATAGTAAACCAACATTTTGTTGACTTTAAGAATTCGAATTTGGATTTATCTGATATTGAGCATTATTATCAAATCAGTTTATCAAACAAAATATATAATTCTAATTTGATAAATGAAGAAATGTTTAAAGACTTTAATGTACTATTAAAGTGCATTTCCAATAAAATTTCTTTTAATAAACAATTGCCCTTCATTGCCAACAATATCAATAATGAATATTTCAATCTTCTACTAGATTTGTTGAATGAGAATAACATTGATAGTTCATTAAAAACGAATATTTTAAGAGTTGTTTTATATAGTAAAAAAAGGGATATTAAAACCATAAATAAAATGATTAAAATTATGGATCAATCCACTCCAGAACAAAAAAAAATAATTTATGAAATTTTAAAAAAAACAAAATCACCAAGAATATTGCCTAATTTGTGTCGAAGTAATCTTGAAGATAGTTTTTTGATTAGATTGTTTTTAAATAACTATAGTGAAAGTAGATATGAAGAGATACATAAAAAAATATTAAAATTAAGAATAGATTATGCTAATTCAAAAAATTGGTTTGAGGTTGAAAATGATTTAATTAATTATTTTAACAAAAAAAACATTGATGAACGATTACTTATTGATTTGAAATTTTTCTTTAAAAATGGCTTGTGTTCAAGTAGTAGATATAAAACAGCAATAATTTTAAAAAAATACAATCGATTAAATGATGAGGAAATTCAATCTTTGAAATATGATGCAAATTATAAAATTAGACAAAAATTTAACAAATCATAAGCTTGTTTTAGGACACTTAATTTAAAATTATAAGAATAAGAAAGTGATAAAATTCAAAATTATTGAGAGGGAAATTTCATAATAAAGTATTTATAGTTGATGGAATGAAAAAAGTTGCGAAAGATATCTTTGGCAACTTTTTTAGTAAAAGTAGAATGGAAAGAAAGAGTTGTATGATTTCAAAATATACAAATATTTTAAACGCTTCAAACATATACATAAAATGAAGTAAAAATAAGGGTTTAAGCCGTTTGAAAATGAGGTTTTAAAGAATTAAGGGAGGTGAAGGAATTGGGAAAAATATGGGGAGGCATTATTTTAATTGCTTCTGTTTATGCTATTATTATGGGAAGAGTAGAATTACTTTTAGATGGAATTTTATCGATTCCTGATGAAAGTTTTGCTTTTTTATTGATTGTCATTAGTTCCACCGTTTTTTGGACTGGATTCATGTATATCTTTAAAGAAGTTGGCATTATTGATTTTATTTCATTAGCAATTAAACCATTATTTAGAAAAATCATGCCCAATTTAAAAGATCAAGAAGCAATTGAATATTTATCAATGAACATTGCTGCAAACATGTTTGGGCTGGGTTTTGCAGCAACGCCCAGTGGTTTAAAGGGAATCAAACGCTTAAAAGAACTTTCACCAATGCCCGAAGGGGTAGCCAGTGATGAAATGATTACTTTTTTAGTATTAAATACGGCAGGAGTCACTTTAATTCCTACAACAGTCATTAGTATTCGCAAAAGTTTTGGTTCAAAGACACCAACGGACTTTGTTTTGTTTGCCATTATTTCGACCCTTTGTGCTTGCATTTTTGGTTTGTTAGCCGATAAGATACTAAGGAGGCCGTATAAAGATGATCATTAGCATTTATATTATTCCTTTATTACTCATTCTTTCTATTGCCATTGCCTTGATTAAGAAAAAAGATGCCTATCATGCTTTTGTCAATGGAGCAAAAGAAGGGCTTTCCCTTAGTGTTGAAATTATTCCTTCTGTTATTGCCATGATAGCAGCGGTCACAATTTTAAAAAGTTCTGGATTGATTGAAGATATTGCTTCTTTATTACAAAATCTTTTTCCAAGAGGGGATTATTTTGCTAAATTAACACCGATGATTTTTTTTAGACCCATTAGTGGAAATGCTTCTTTAGCAATTTTGAGTGATTTATGTAAAGCCGATCCTGATGGGTTAATTTGTAGAAGTGCAAGTATTATTCAAGGAAGTACTGATACCACTTTTTATGTCATCGCACTTTATTTTACTTCTATTGGCGTCAATAAATGGAGACATACTTTAAAAGCAGCTTTATTTGCTGACTTTGTTGGCATTTTTTTAGCCATTGTATTTGCTTTAATCTTTTTTGGTTAGCGTGAATAAAAGGCGTTTTTATTTTTCTATTTTAATTTTTTTAAAGTTTGATATAATATGTAAAAAGGTTGTGAAAATATGATAGATCAATTTGATGAAATAACTCCCGAAATCAAAGAAAATGTTGCCCAATCTTATCGAGATGCTTGGGGATATGAAGAAATTGGATTTGATGCGACAAAATTAGTGATTGCTGGATTACTTTTATATTTTGGTCATTCTTTTTTGTCTTCTTTTTATTCCATTTTACTTGTTGCAATTGTACAAATGACAAATCACACACCTCATGCTGCTAATATTTCTTCTTTTGCTGGATTATTGGGTGGAATTACTTGTGTGATTATCTTTTTAATTGTGATAAGAAAATATTTAAAACCAATTCTAGCTCAATTTAAAAAGGGAGAAAATTGGACAAAGGCTTTAAAATATGTAGGGTTAATGTATGCTGCTATTTTAATTTATAGTGTATTTTTAACGATTTTAAGAATACAAAGTACAAGTGCAAATCAAGATTCAATTAATTCAATGATGTATTTAACGCCTTTTATTGCAGGCCTTTATGTTTGTATTTTAGCACCACTTATTGAAGAGGTTGCTTTCCGCTTTTGTTTATTTCGAGGCATTGGACGAAAAAATGAAAAAGTCGCCTTCTGGGTCATTGCTTGTATCTTTGCAGGAATGCATTTATTGACCAGTTTGACAACGGGAACTTTTTTATCGGATTTATCTTCTCTTCCAGTTTATCTTGTTGGCGGGATAGGACTGACCTATGCTTATTATAAAGAAAAAAATATTTCTGTTTCCATTATAGCCCATTTTATATACAATTCCATTTCATTTTTAATGAATGTGATTACCATGTTATGCATTTTATAAATTTTAAAAAGAGTTTGTTCTAAACTCTTTTTTGCTTTCATACATTGAAGTAGAAATGTATGGGAGGTTACTTTGTGAATATAAAAGAACTATTAAAAAACATTGGTGGCAGAACAAACGGTGATATATATTTAGGCGTAGTTGGTCCCGTTCGTACTGGTAAATCGACTTTTATTAAGCGATTTATGGAACTTGTAGTGATTAATAATATTCAAGATGAATATCAAAAGGCAAGAGCAACGGATGAATTGCCACAATCAGGACAAGGAAAAACAATTATGACAACGGAACCCAAATTTGTTCCAAACAATGCAGTGAGTGTAGAAGTGGGAGAAAATTTAAGTGTCCAAGTTCGTTTAGTGGATTGTGTGGGGTATGTTTTTAAAGATGCAAAAGGCTATATGGATGAAGATAAAATTCGAATGGTTAAAACGCCTTGGTTTGAAGATGCTATTCCATTTGATGAAGCCGCAAAAATTGGCACACAAAAAGTGATTACCGATCATTGTAGTATCGGTATTGTTGTGACCACAGATGGAACCATTGTTGACATTCCTAGAAATTCTTATGTAGAAGCCGAAGATGAAGTAATTACACAATTACAAACGATTGGCAAACCCTTTATTGTGATTGTCAACTCTAAAGATCCAAATGGTGTTTTAGCACAACAAACGGCAAAAGAATTGTCAGAAAAATATCAAGTTAGTGCAATCCCAATGTCCATTGAACAAATGAATCAAGAAGATGCAAATCAAGTTTTAAAAGATGCTCTTTATGAATTCCCTGTATTAGATGTCGATGTTGTTTTCCCAAGTTGGGTTGCAGCATTAGAGGAAAATTATTGGTTAAAACAATCTTATCGTCAATCTATTCAAGATGCTTTGCAAGAAGCAAAAAAAGTGCGTGATGTTGAAAAATTAGCTGAAGCATTAAGACAAAATGAATATGCAAAAAGTGTTGAAATTACAAATATTGATACTGCAACAGGCGTTGTTACTTTAAGAATTGAGCCAAAGGATGGATTGTATGAAGCTGTCATTAATGATATTGTAGGCACGGATTTGCAAGACAAGGCCGATTTGATTAAAATCTTACAAGAATATAAACAATATAAAGAACAAATGGCTGATTTGTTGCCAGCAATTTTAATGGCCAAAGAAACAGGATATGGTTCTTCTGTACCATCACTCAATGATATTTCCATTTCTAAACCAGAATTAATTAAAAATGGAAATCGCTATGGAGTAAGAATTAAAGCAAGTGCGCCAACATTACATATCTTTAGAGTTGATGTTGAAAATACATTTGAACCAATTTTAGGAAGTAAAGAACAAAGTGAAGCTATGATGGAATATCTAACTCAAAATGAAGAAACATTAGTCAATATGTCTATGTTTGGTAGAAATATTGGGGATTTATTAAAAGATGGCATCAATGCTAAATTAATGACTTTACCTGAAAATAATCGCGTTAAATTACAAAATATTTTAAAATCCATGACAAACCGTGGTAAAAATAATCTAATCGCTATTGTTTTTTAAAACAAATTGCACAAAGCAAAAAGAGGACATTTGTCCTTTTTTTTGTTTTTAATCAAGAAATAAAGCACATTTTTATAAAAAAAATAAAAGTAAAATGAGAATATTATTTGCCAAAATGTCCAAAATATGTATAATATAAGTAGAAAACACATAAATAAAGGAGAATGAATGAATGAATAAACAAGAATTAGCTGCTAAAATTAGCGAAGCCAAAGGGATCACAAAAGTAGAAGCCACTCGTGTTGTTGATGCTGTTTTTGAAACAATTGTTGAAGAATTGAAAGCAGGAGAAATGGTTAAAATTCCAGGTTTTGGAAACTTTGTTGTTAAAACAAGAAAAGCAAGAACAGCTGTCATTCCTTTAACAAACAAAAAAGTCATTGTGCCTTCTTACAAGACCGTTGGATTTAAACCAGCAAAATCATTTAAAGAACAAGTGAAATAAAAAAATGATAAAAAGCAGTAAATACTGCTTTTTTGTTTGAAAAAGATATAAAAAAACATACATTTTCATATTTTTATAAGAGGTGAAAATATGAAAAAAATTGTGATATGTGGAAGTAAAGGTAAATGTGGGAAAGAAGTTTATCGTTTATTAAAACAAGAAGGATATCAAATTTTAGATTGTGTTAATGAACATGAACAATCCCTTCAAGAAGTGATTGCTAAACACCAATCTATTGATTGGGTGATTGACTTTACAAACAAAGAAGTGGCCTACAAACATTTATTACTTTGTATTCAATATCATCTTCCTTTTATTTGTGGCACTACCGGATTTTCTAATCAAGAGTTAAAATATATTCAAGAGGCATGTCAAAAAATAAATTTAAAAGGAATAATATGCAGTAATTTTTCTTTGCCTATGAATATTTTGATAAAGAATTTTTCTTCTCTTAGTCAAAACTTTGATCACATTAAAATTATAGAACAACATCATTACTCCAAAAAAGACAAACCATCAGGGACTGGAAAACTTTTAAAATCGTTAGCAAGATGTGAATGTGAAATTGTGAGCGAAGATCGAATGGATGAGATTATCGAATATGATATTCAATTTGAATCAAAATATGATAAAATGAAAATAGTCTATGAGGTAGATCATAAACAAGTTTATGCGAAAGGTGTTTTGCATTATCTACAACATGAAGACGAGAGTGTTTTTATCAATTTAATTCAAAAATAGGAGCATAAAATATGGATAAGCGGATTAAGGACATTTTAATAAAAATCAAAGAAGCAGGATATGTCGCTTATTTAGTTGGAGGAAGTAGTTTAGATGAATATTTCAATCTTCCCTATACGGATATAGACATTGCAACCAGTGCAACTCCCCAACAAATCAGCCAATTATTTGATGTCATTTCTACACAAGGAGAAATGTTTGGAAATGTAAAAATTCAATATCAAAATTTAAAAGCAGAATTAACCACTTTTCGAATAGAAACCTATATTTATCCTTCTGTTTATCCGAAAATATTACGCTTTAGTTCCAATGTAAAAGAAGACAGTTATCGTCGTGATTTTACAATCAATGCTTTATACATGGATGAAAATCAAAAAATAATGGATTTTCATCAAGGACTTAGCGATATTAAAGCAAAAAAAATTCGTTTTATTGGGGACCCTCAAAAAAGAATTAAAGAAGATCCTTCTCGTATCTTTCGTGGTTTACGATTACATCAAAAGACGCATTTTGAGTTTGAAGAAAAGACAAAACAAGCCATTTTTAATTTGGTTCAAGAAATTAAACGCTTGAGTAAAAATAAAATTGCTTATGAAATTAAAAAAACATATGATGAATGTGGAATTTTAAATACGAATCAACTTTATGAACAATGGAATGTTTTAAAAACTTTATTTGGTTATAATAAAGTATTTTATTTAGAAAATGCTTCAGAAATTTCACTAGAAAACATCAAGGAACAATTAAAAGAAATGTTAGAATAAAGGAGGATAAAAAGATGAAAGAATACCAAGATGAGATGCTAAATGTTGAAAAAATGCTCATTTTAAATTATAAAAAATTAGGACTCAATGACGATGAGGTCATTCTTTTACTTTTAACTTATACGTTGTATCAAACAGGAAATACCTTTATTAATCCTTCGGATTTAGCTTTGTTTAGCAATTTTACAGTAACTAAAATCGATGTTTTATATACCAATTTAATTGCAAAAGGATGGATTCAAACCCATATTGATGAAAAAGGGATCGTGCAAACGGATCTTTCTTTAATGCATCAAAAATTGAATGAGCTTTATGTAAATGAATGGCAACAAAGACAAAAAAAGGAAGAAAAGAAAGAAGAAACGGAAAAAAATGTCTTTACTTTATTTGAAAATTTTTTTGGCCGACCTCTTTCTCCTTTAGAATATGATATTATCAATGGATGGTTAGACAAAAAATATACTTATGAAGAAATTCAATTAGCTGTTAATTTATGCGCTCAATCAGCCAATCATTCCATTCGTTATATCGATACTATTTTATTTGAAGAACATAAGAAAAAGCAACTCTCTGAGACCGAATATCAAAATCAACTCCAAGAAACCATTGAATTGAGTAAAATTGATTGGTTAAATAAATAAGATGGACGAAAAATTACAATATATCTATTCTTTATATCCTCATGCTCAATGTGAGTTGCATTACCAAACCATTTTTCAATTACTCATCGCGGTGGTATTATCGGCACAAACCACTGATGCAAGAGTCAATCAAGCAACAGAAAAACTTTTTTTTAAATTTCCTGATGCGCATCTTTTAAAAAACGCTTCTTTAAAAGAAGTCGAAGAAATCATCAAATCCATTGGTATGTATAAAGTCAAGGCTAAACATTTATTAGAAATTGCTAAAATTATTGATGAAAAATATCATGGAGAAGTTCCTAAAAACAAAGAAGATTTATTACAATTACCAGGAGTTGGAAATAAAACAGCAAACGTAATCCTTGCAGAAGGATATAAAATTCCAGCCCTTCCTGTCGATACGCATATTCATCGCATTGCTAAACGTTTAAAATATGCAGATATTGAAGATTCGGTTGAAGTGGTCGAAGAAAAATTAAAAAAAGCTATAGAGCCAGAAAATTGGATTCAAATGCACCATAGCTTAATTTTCTTTGGACGATATTTTTGCAAAGCCAAACAACCAGAATGTGACAAGTGTCAATTAAAAGATCAATGCCAAAAAGAATATAAACCTTTAAAATAAACTTCCTTTTTGAATGGTAAATGTTTCGATTTGAGATGGCCCTTTATTGTGGCCATTTTTATATTGATAATAAAGTTCCATCGTATAATTGCCTTTAGAAAATAAATCAATTTCATTGATGGATTGGTCTAAAACAATGCGATACGATTCGTTTTGTTCATTTTTAATTTCACAAATTAATTCTAAATCTCCATAAATTTTTTCATAATCAAAAATTTTATGATATTGATTTTCTTCACTGATGGCATTAGGAATGAGAATGGTTAGTTTAGAATCAGATACATAATAGTCAAACTCAACCGTTTTTGTAATTGCAGGCTCACAAATATAAAGGGTAGGCATCGCTTCTCTTTTAAATTGAGCAACAACGATAGAATCAGAATTGACATTATTTGTTGGTAATAAATAAGGATAGGAACCTTTTACGATAGGAATAGAAACAATATTATTTGGCTTTGGATAAGTTTGATTTGGAATACCAGCAATATCCATGATTCTTTTGAAGAATTGTTTGACAATATTGGCATCATTACTACTAGGAACAAAATAAGTTTCTTTTCCTTTTTCAGTGACATCAAATCCTGTCCAAGCAGCAATGGTTAAATTTTTACTATATCCTGCTAACCAACGATCCTTATAGGCATTTGAAGGATAATCGTATTCTTCAAGAAGTTGACGATCAAAACTCGAGGTTCCTGTTTTAGCACAAACATGCACATCTTGTGGTTGAATGACATTAATGTTCCAAAAATTTTTCTTCATGACATTTTCCATGACACTATTTAATAAATAAACAGAGTCTTCCTGTAATACGCGTTGATTTTGAATATCAAACTGAATTTCTTTGTTTTCATTTAACAAGACAATTTTTTTAACCGCTAATGGCGTTTTATAAATCCCTTGATTAGCTAACATGGCATAAGCAGCAGCTAACTGTGTTGGAGAAACCCCATAATGAAAGGCTCCCAGTGCATAAGCATAAGAAACGTCTTCTGGTTGGGTATCTAAAAGTTGAATTTGATTCAAATAATCGGTGACACCATTCATTCCAATATGTTGAACCACTTCTTGTAAGGTTTTTACAGCAATCGTATTTCTAGAATAACCAATGGCTTCATCAATCATTAACTCTCCCATGTAGTTTTGATCAACATTATGCACTTGTTGATTCGTATTGGGGTACAATGTTGGTTCATCCACTACTTTATGTTGATCGCTCCAATCTAAATGTTCATAAGCTAAAGCATAAGATAAAATGGGTTTAATGGTTGAAGCGGGTTGCCTTACCATGTCATAGGCACGATTAAATAATCGTTGGCCCGCATAATTTCTACCTCCAAAAGCAGCAATTAAAGCTCCATTTTCATTGTTAATAATCGCAGCAGCAAATTGTTGTAAATCATTGTCAAAGTGAATATAACTGGATTGATTTTGTTGCATTAAATCGATTTCAGCTTGTAAAACAGGATCCATATAGGTATAAATTTCCATTGGTGTCGTATAGGGGTCAAGATTGGTATATTCTTTAATTTGGGTGTAGACAATATCCAAGTAGGCTTGAAAGGGGTGCGTTGTTTTTTGCTCATCACTAGCATAATAAAGCATTTTTTCTAAGGGAAAAGCTTTTGCTGTT
>HF998007.1:0-10057 GCA_000433015.1 Firmicutes bacterium CAG:631 | reverse complement strand
GCTGTTTCTGCTTGATAAGAGGCAATGGCACCATTTTCTACCATGGCATCCAATACCTCATTTCTTCTTTTTGTTGCCGGAATTGGGTTTTTAAAAGGATTATAATAAGTTGGTAAATTGACCATTCCCACTAATAATGCTGCTTCAGGAAGAGTCACTTGACTAATCGGTTTATTAAAAAATTTTAAAGAAGCATAATTGGCTCCAGGGTTAATACCATCAAAACAAATGTAATTGGCGTATAATTCAATAATTTCTTTTTTAGAATAAATTTTTTCAATTTGATAAGATAAATACATTTCTTCTAATTTTCTTTTTAAAGTTTTATTCGAATTTAACATGGTGTTTTTAATGAGTTGTTGTGTTAGAGTAGAAGCCCCTTGTGCATAAGAATGAGAAACGACATTTTTATAAACAGCCGATAAGAGACGAGGAATATCAATGCCATTATGAATAAAAAAACGAACATCTTCTTCACTTAATAAAGCATCAATAAAAACATCAGGCAACTCTTCATAACGGACTTGACTGACACTTTCTTTTTGAAGATGCGTGACATATTGGTTTTGATTATCATAGACGACAGAAACGGCCTTTGTTTCCATTGGCGCAATGTTTAAAGAAGGAGTATTTGAAAAAATAACGATAGTATAAGAAATTCCTATGAGACAAACACATAGGAATAAAATTGCAAAAATATTGGTGAAATGAAGTAAGATGTTTTTTCTTTTATTTTTCAAAATAAGCAATTCTTACGGCTTTAATATAATCAAGTAAAATGCTATATCCTTGTTTCACTTGGATACCATGTGTTCGAATATCTTGAATCGGTATCATTTTTTGATTGGATTGTGCTGCCTTGAGAATAAAATTGCCATCTAATAAATAGATTTCTTCAAATGCTTTAAGGTAGACTAAAACAAAGGAATATCCTTTATGTTTGATGACAAGTTCAATCGATTCTAATTGATGTTGTGCAAGATTGGATAAAGGAAATCCTATTTTTGAAGAAGTTTCTTTTGCTTCGAAATCAAGATAATGCCCTTGAAATACACCCACATAATCTAATGTAGAGGCACTTAAAAATACAGCGTCTGTAATTTTGTAATTGCCGTCTGTTTTCAACACTTTTATTGGAGTTGGGCGTTTAGTGATGAATGCGATATCGTTTTCTTTATAATATTCATTAGAACGATTAATCATCTCTTCTAAAGCCATTCCTTTATTTGCTAGGTTGTTGACTTTACGATTTTGACTGATTTTTTTGGTTGGGTAATTAATCAAGAGATTCACCTACTTCTTTCACCACTTGTATTTTGTTATCAAATGAAACAAAATATTCATGGTTTATCTTTATTATATACTTTTTTTTATCGGTAAAAAATGGTAAAATAAAAAAGTAGACAATTGGGGGATCAAAATGAAAGAAAAATTATCTGATGTGATTTATAAAAAAGATTTTCAAATTGCTCAACATGGCTATAAGGTAGAAGAAGTGGATCGTTTTTTAGATGAAATTATGTTTCATGTCAAAGAACTAGAAAATGAAATAGATAAATTAAAAAAAGAAAAAGAACAGCTCCAAGTTCAAAACAAAACCATGCAAGACAAATATGTAAAATTACAAATCGAAAATACACGCTTGCAATCTGTTAGCAATAATGCTACGATAAACTTAGACAATTATAATAATGTCGAAGTGATTGAACGGTTATCTAAATTAGAAAACGCCGTTAACAATCTCAAAAAAATATTAGAAAAAACAAATCTTGGATAGTCGCTGTAAGGAAAGCTTATAGAGGAAAGTCCATGCTTGCATAGGCTGCGATGCCTATAGTGTTTGTGCCAAAGGAAACCATAACTTTGGGCTGTATTTTACAGACGGCCGATAATTCTCTAAGTGAAAATAAGAGAAAAATCGATAAAGTGCCACAGAGACGAGTTTGTTTGGAAACAACAAAGTGAAACGCGGTAAACCCCTCAAGCAAGAAACTCAAATTTGGTAGAGGAACTTCTACGTTTGAAATGAAAAACAAAGAAGATGTTTCGACATAGATAAATGACTATCACTACATGAATTGTAGTACAGAACATGGCTTACAAAGATTTGTTTTTAAAACGTTATCGCAAGATAACTTTTTTTATAGTAATCTTTTAAAAATATGCTATAATAGAACATGCAATAAGTGAACTCAAAGAGGTGCTTTTATGAAATTTAAAGAAATGAATCTTCCGAATAAATTAACGACAATTCGGATGATTTGCGTTCCTATAGTCATTCTTTTATTTATTTTACACATGCTTTATATGGTCTTTGATATTCCTACCGATGTGGCCATTATCAATCAGGAGAAATCCTTTTTAACTTTAGATCAAATACTTATTTTTATTTTGTTTGTAGGGGCATCTATTACCGATTATATTGATGGTCATTTGGCAAGAAAAAATAATATCGTTTCTGATTATGGAAAAATGATGGATCCACTTGCGGATAAGTTGTTAGTGAATACAACAATGATTGGCTTGGCTGGGTTTGGTTTTTTCAATCATTCTCAAATGGGAGAATTTTCCAATGTCATTGCAATTGTATTAACTATTGTTGTCCTTCTTGTTGTTTTTAGAGACTTTTTTGTTGATTCTTTACGAATGCAATCTGTAAAAAATGGTGTTGTTGTTCCAGCTTCCCGTTTTGGAAAATATAAAACGGCAACATTAATGCCAGGAATTGCTTGTTTATTAATTGGTTCGTCACATGTCGTTATTTTTGGAATTGGTGCTGTTTTATTATTTTTAGGTGGAGTGTTTGCCATAATTGGAGGCATTCAATATTATCTTTCAATTATGCCAACGTTAGAAAAATAATATGGAAGAATTGATTTTAAAATTAAAAGAAAAAAAATTAACTATCGCTTCATGTGAAAGCTTAACGGGTGGATTATTTGCCGCTAGTTTAGTTTCTGTTAGTGGCGCTTCAGAAGTTTTTGTTGGAGGCTATGTAACGTATCAAAATCAAGCCAAAGCAAAAATTCTTAAAGGAGAAGAAGTGTTAAAAAAACATGGTGCGATTAGTGATGAAATGGCTTGTTTAATGGCTTTAACGGCACAAAATGATTTTGGTTCAGACATTGCAATTTCCTTTACTGGAAATGCTGGGCCACTTGCCGATGAAAATAAACCAGTTGGTTTGGTTTATTCTTGTCTTTTAATCAAAAATAAAGCCTATCATTTCAAAAATCAATATCAAGGTAACCGCAATGAAATAAGAAATCAATGTCTTCTTGATGCAAAAAAAAGAATTCTTGATTTACTATAAAGATTTATAAAAAAAGAACAATATTATAATAATGTAGGATAAGGGGAGAAATCGCAATGGCAGAAAAAAAAGAAGCAAAAATGAATTTAGAAGATACGATTAAACAAATTATTAAAACTTATGGCGAAGGCGCAATTATGAAGCTTGGAGATCGAGCTAATGTAAATGTCGATGTTATTCCATCAGGATCAATTGCTTTAGACTATATTTTAGGTGTGGGTGGTTATCCTAAAGGAAGAGTTATTGAAATTTATGGTCCAGAATCTAGTGGAAAAACTACTTTTGCTTTACATGCCATTGCCGAAGTACAAAAACAAGGAGGAAAGGCCGCTTTTATTGATGCAGAACATGCCATTGATCCTTTGTATGCGCAAAATTTAGGGGTCAATATTGATGAACTCATTTTATCACAACCAGATTCAGGGGAACAAGCTTTAGAGATTGCTGAATTGCTAGCTAAAAGTGATGCCATTGATTTAATTGTTGTGGACTCTGTTGCGGCTTTAGTTCCTTCAGCTGAATTAAATGGTGAAATGAGTGAATCCAATATTGGACTTCAAGCTCGATTGATGTCCAAAGCCTTAAGAAAATTAACAGGCGCTTTAAATAAAAGTAAATGTAGCATCATTTTTATCAATCAATTAAGAGAAAAAGTGGGTGTTTTATTTGGTAATCCTGAAACTACACCCGGTGGAAGAGCTTTAAAATTTTATGCTTCCGTTCGTTTAGAAGTTCGTCGTGGAACGATGCTTAAAGAAGGAGATACCATTTTAGGAAACGAAGTGAATTTAAAGGTCGTAAAAAATAAAGTGGCTCCTCCTTTTAAAACAGCCACAGTTGAAATTTTATATGGAAAAGGTCTTAATAAAGATGCTGAATTACTAGATTTAGCTGTAAAATTAGATATTATTAACAAATCAGGTTCATGGTTTGAATACCAAGGCGAAAAAATTGGTCAAGGAAAAGAAAAAGTAAAAGAATTTTTAAAAAATAATCCTAAAGAATATGATGAAATCAAAAATGCAGTTGTAGAAGCCATTCGTAATGGAAAAGATATTCCAACAAAAGAAAAAAAATAATAAAAATTGATGTTTTTAAATCGGAATTTCAGTGATGAAGTTCCGATTTTGCTATAAAAAAGTATAGAAAACGGCTATCTGTTTTAAAAATAGCCGTTAAAAATGAAACTTTGATTTTTAATTGAATTGAAATTTTGAAAGAAATTCTTTGATAAGAAATGCGCAAAAATGTGGAAAAGTACAAATGTTTGCGTTATAACCAATATTGCCATTTATAATTTTAATACCAAAACCAATTTCTTTATAATTGGGACTTTTGATGAGTGTTGAAAGCGATTTTGAATGGTTATTTTTCGCTTTGACTTCAATAGGAACAAGATAGTTTTTGTAACGGACAAAAAATTCTTCTTGTAGTGTTGAATTTTCTTTTTTGTAATAATGAAGTTCATAACCAGATTTAACTAGTTCTTCACCAATAACGCTTTCAAAAAGACCTCCTTTATAGACATCAAGATTTTTATTTTAACGGAAATCCATTTGTGGCCTATCATGATTAAAGAAAAAAACAAAATTTTTTTCTAAAAAATGAGCGAGTTTAAATATTAAAATGACTAAAAAATGAGGCAGTTTTTATGTATAAATGCCATTTTTATGTTTTTAAACGTTCAATTTAAACCATAAACATGAAGATAAATAATAAAAAGATTGATTTAAACAAAATGAAATCCTTTTTTTCATTTTATTTTATTTGCTATTTTTACTTAATTAATATAAAATAAATATGGTACAGTCGTACTATAATTAATATAAACAGGAGGAAATAAGATGTTAGGAATCATTTTGGCTATTCCTACATGGCTTATTTATCTTGGAGTTGGAATTATATGCTTTGTTATCGGTGCATTATGCATGAGGCTTATTCCTTTTATGGGATATAAAAATGCAAAAAGCAAAATAGATTTATCATTAAAAGATGCTGAAATTAAAGCAAATCAAATGATTAAAACAGCACAATTGGAAGGACGTGCTGCGGCTTTAGAGTTGAAAACGATTGCAGATAAAGAAATTAAAGAGAAAAAAGATCAAATTACTGAATTAGAAAAAGCCGTTTTTCAACATGAACAGTCTTTAGATGTTCGCGAATCAGTCATTAAAGAAAAAGAAAAGAAAGTAGAAGAAGCAAACCAACACTTAGACAAAAAAGCACAGGAATTAGCAAAACAAAAAGAAGATTTAGATGAAAAAATCAATTCAATTATTGCTGAATTAGAAAAAGTTGCGGGGATGACCTCCTCTCAAGCCAAAAATGAATTATTAGAAAGAGTGAAAGAAAAATCTCAAAGAGAAATCGCTGCTTATTTAAAAGAACAAGAAGAAATTGCTAAAGAAAAAGCAGATGATACAGCTAGAGATATTTTAGCTTTATCTATAGAACGTTTTAGTCAAGAAGTGGCTTCAGAAAGAACCATTTCAGTTGTTTCTTTACCTTCCGATGAAATGAAGGGACGAATCATTGGTCGTGAAGGAAGAAATATTAAAACCATTGAACAATTGACAGGTGTTGATTTAATTATTGATGATACGCCAGAAGTCATTACAGTATCTTGTTTTAATCCTATTCGTAGAGAAATTGCAAAACGTTCTTTAGAAGCTTTGATTAAAGATGGACGAATTCAACCAGGTAGAATTGAAGAACTCGTCAATAAAGCAACACAAGAAGTCAAAGAAATTACCAAAAAAGCAGGAGAAGATGCTTTATTTCAATTAAATTTACCTCGAATGAACAAAGATTTGGTAGAAATGATTGGACGATTAAAATTTAGAACGAGTTATGGGCAAAATGGCTTGGCTCATTCTATAGAAGTCGCTCATTTAGCAGGAATTATGGCGGCAGAACTTGGTGTTGATCAACAATTAGCTAAAAGAGCAGGATTACTCCATGATTTAGGCAAAGCAATTGATTTTGAAGTGGAAGGAAGCCATGTAGAACTTGGAGCTAGATATGCTAAAAAATATGGAGAAAATGAAGTCGTCATCAATGCGATTGAGGCCCATCATGGTGAAAAACCAGCAACACATATTATTTCCAATTTAGTGATTGCAGCAGATACGTTAAGTGCCGCTCGCCCGGGTGCAAGAAGCGAAACTTTAGATACATATGTTAAAAGAATTGAAAAATTAGAAGCGATTTCTAAAGAATTTGATGGAGTAAGTCAAGCTTATGCAATTCAAGCGGGACGTGAAATTCGAGTAATGGTCGTTCCTGAAAAAGTAGATGATGTTCAAGCTTATCATATTGCAAGACAAATCAAAGAAAAAATTGAAAACGAATTAGTTTATCCTGGACAAATTAAAGTGACTGTTGTTCGAGAAACGAGAGTGAGTGAAATTGCAAAATAATCGCAATACACTTAAAGTGTTAGTATTAGGAGATGTCATTGGCCGTTGTGGTCGACAAGCAGTTTTACAATCCATTCAACAATTAAAAAAAAAATACGATGTTGATTTATTCGTGGTTAATGCCGAAAATGCAACCCATGGAAATGGTTTAAATTATAAACACTACCAAGCTTTGATTCAAGCAGGATGTGATGTTTTAACCATGGGAAATCACGTGTTTGGCAATAAAGAAATTTACCAATATATCAAAAAAGCCCCACAACTTATTATTCCAGCCAATTTAGAAAATATTGATTCTTGTTTCAATACGCATTTTGTTTATGAAACAACAATCAAAGGGAAAAAGGTTCGAGTATTGAATCTATTAGGAAGAGATAATATGAAGTTAAAGGCTTCATCTCCCTTTTGGTATTTTAGAAATTTATATGAACAAGATAGTGATTCCATTTATATTGTCGATTATCATGCAGAATTAACTGCTGAAAAAAATTCATTGGGATATTATTTAGATGGGAAAGCGTCTTTGATGTTTGGTACACATACGCATGTACAAACAGCAGATGAACGCATTATGCCACTTGGAATGGCTTATATTACTGATGCGGGAATGTGTGGCATTCGAGAAAGTATGATTGGTTTTGATTATCAACAAGTATTAGAAGCCACATGGAATGGAACGTCTTATGGCGTTGCAAACAAAGGAAAAAAGATGATTAATGGTTTATTTGCTGAAATTGATTTAGAAACAAAAAAAGCAATTTTTATTCAAAGAATTAATCAAGATATAGAATAATTTTCTTTCATCCTTCATATGTTGTAAAGACAATTGATGGAGGAAGAAAAAAATGATAGAACTATTAAAAGTATCGACGAAGTCAAACCCAAATGCAGTTGCTGGTGCAATAGCAAACATTATTAAAGTGCAAAAAAAGGTAGAGATTCAAGCCATTGGTGCTGGATCCATTAACCAAGTGGTCAAAGCCATTGCTATTGCAAGAGGATTTTTAGTTTTAAGTGGAGATGATTTGGTTTGTGTCCCTGTTTTTGCAGAAGTTGAAATTGAAAACCAAGTAAAAACGGCAATCAAATTTATCATTACATTAGTAGAAAAATAAGGATAAAAACAGGCATTATAGGCCTGTTTTTTTGTCCATCATAAATCTTGAATTTTTTCAACAATTTCAGCAATTTTGCAGTTCTTTAAATAATTAAATTTGTATGTTTCGCCAATCATAATTTTATCGTTAATCAGTAATTCAATCTTATCCTTCGTACCTAATATTAATACAACAGGATTATTATTAATTTGCATTCCAAAGTCAGGATCTCTATTTTTTTTAAAAGCAATGACTTTACCTATAATTGAAGCATATTTTATTTTTTAAATCTAAAAAATCTTTTAATAAAATTATGATGGTTTTTAATGAATAAAAAGCAAGAAATATTAAAGCAAAAGTGATACCAGTAATAAAAATTAATCCCCAAATTTTACCTAATGAATCAATAAATTCATTTGCATAAATTAAAATCAAAATACTGCCCATCACACCACATATTAATGCAAATATATAGCATACCATTGTAAACCAATATAATTGATGAATGGATGTTTTTTTTCATAGAATCTTTCCTTTTTTTAATGTAATAAATTTATTATTTATAAATAATATTTTACTTGATGCTTGAGTAAGTCACAACAAGAAGGTGAGTCTATTCAATTTGAATTAAGTCGATAAAATCCAAAAAATTCAACTCTTATAAACAACTTTTCCACCCCATTTATTGTTTAATATATTAATTGCATTATTAATGTCGCTATTATCAACGTGATAATGTGTATAAAACAGACACAATTCCTTTTATTGTGTTAGAGGTATAATTAAGCAAACGTAGAAAGATTTTTTTCAAAAGATGAATTATTAATTGGTAAAAACTATTTGAAATTTTGTTTGCAATGATGAAAATGGAGTTGATATTTTATTTGACCAATATAAAATATCTTCACAATACATAAAGGACTCATTAACTAGAATTAGAAATAAATATGGATGTTAGATACAGGTACTTGCTTGTATCTTTTTTTATTGGAAAAAGAGTGTAACCATCAATTCATTAAGACCACTCCCGCAAGTTTGTGTTAATTAAATTGTATTAATAAATTTTCAATTCACTATTTGTTTTTTTTGATATTTCTTTTATATCTTTTGATATTTCTTTTATATCTTCAATATCTAAATATCCAATAAACTTTATTTGTTCTTCTCCATTTACATTATATGTTAAATATACACATTTAGGAAAAATATACGAAAACAACATTAACCAACCTTTAATTGAATTTATTCTATAATATTCAAATCTAACTATTTCATCAAATTGAACTTCTAATTTAACTTTACCATTAATAGAATCATAAAATTCTAATTCTATCTCATGGTCTTTAAGTAAAAGATAATGATTTTTCCTTTTAGAAAGTTTCCATAAAATAATAACTATTATTAAATAAACTCCAATAATTATCAATAACATAACCAGTAATTCAATTTTAAATAGCAATATATTAGCAATAACTAATCCAATAATACATGGAATAAATGGTATTCCAAATAAAATCATTGCTGGTTTAAATTGTTTTTGTTCAAGATAATACATTAATATCTCTCCTTAAGTTTTTGCTTAATATAAGCAAGAATAATCTTTATTGGATAAACTCCAAAGTATGCTGCATCAAGATGATACAACGCAAAGTTTTTAAATGAAAATTTAGATCCTGGAACTTTAACTCCCATAATTCCACCAACCATTGCTCCTGCAAATGTTAGCATACCATTGATTGCATTAGCACCTGCTTCAATAAACATGTCTGACCATTCAAATTTTTCTTGATCACTAATTCCAGTTCTAACTGCATAACCTAATCCACCAGTTACAAATGCTCCACCTACACCCATTGCTAAAGCAATGCCTCCTGAAATAGTTTTTCTTCCAATATTCAAAGCTGTACCTGTAGATAACGATACCCCTAAACCAGCACCAAGCACCGAACATAATCCAATACCAGCACCTGCAACAGCTCCACCTAAAGTTGCTCTAATATAATGTTGCCAATTGTCTGCAAAAATATTTAAATCACTCCATTGAAATCCATCGGCTTTTACATTTTCAATAACATCAGGAATATAAGCAAATCCAAACCCTATACCTGCTCCAATTACAGCCCCAATACCGATTGCAGTTCATATCATAGTTGCTGTAATAACAAAATGCCCACTAGGATCGGCATACATAATCGGATTATTAAACAATAAGCAAATAAATTCAAACC
>HF998006.1:13986-14792 GCA_000433015.1 Firmicutes bacterium CAG:631 | reverse complement strand
AAAAATTGAATGACTGTAGGATGAATGTTTTTTTTCATTTTTAATTGCTCTTTTTTTTGTAAATTGTTTTTAACTCCCCTTTTTTGAATTAAAGCAATAAAATGCCCCTCCCCTTTGTAATGATTGGGGTGTAATCGAATGGCACCTTCTATTCCAATTGATGGCAAAAAATCTTCTTTTAAAGGTATTTTAATTAAATTACAATCACTATGTTCTTTTAAAAAAATTTGTATCACATCTTCATTTTCTTCTTTTGAAAAAGAACAAGTGCTATATAAGAGAATTCCTTCTCTATTCAGCATTTCATAGGCATCTTCTAATAAGGATAGTTGCATCTTTTGGCATTGTAAAACTTTTTCCATTGACCAATCCGTGATAGCAAATTCATTTTTCCGAAACATGCCACTCCCCGAACATGGCGCATCTAAAATAATTTTATCAAAGAAGGATAAAAATTTTTGCTTATATTTTTTTGAATCATCTTGAAGGACAATGATTTGTTTGCAACCACATTTTTCCATGTTTGAAGATAAAATTTGTGCACGTATGGGATGAATATCATTACTAATTAATAATCCTTTATCTTGCATCAAATTGATGGCATGAAAACTTTTGCCTCCAGGTGCCGCGCACATATCTAAAACCTTATCCCCTGCTCTAGGATTTAATAGTTCAACGGCCATCATGGCTGAAGGTTCTTGAATATAATATGCTCCGGCCTCAAATAATATGGATTTTCCAAGTAAAGAGATTTCTTTATTGTAGTAGTATCCATCTTTAACATAGGGATGAAAAGGAAACAAAAA
>HF998006.1:9007-13972 GCA_000433015.1 Firmicutes bacterium CAG:631 | reverse complement strand
AGGAAACAAAAAATTATCAAATAATTCGTTCACATTTTTAACTTTTAATGTATTTATACGAAAGGCAGTTTGATTGGGTAATTGTAATGAATCTAAAAGGCTTTCTACTTCTTTTTGATCTAAAAACTGCATTAAATGTGTTTTGAAATTCATTTACTCCCCTCCCCTATTTTTATTTACGTTTTGTATTTAATATACATAATTTACATATTGTATTTTATGTACAAAATGTTCAATATGTACATAATATTAATTTTTAAATAAAATTTTTTGAATGCCATTTTGAATAATATTAATTTGTTCTTCGTTAAGATAGATTGCTGTTTTAGGCTTTACTTTTTTATTGATGCTATCAATATTAAAAATTCTTATTTTATCGATTGAATGGATTTGATTAATTACAGCAATACTATTTTTTAATGACTGAATTCCCTCAATTTTACCTAAATAAACATCACTATTCGGATTCAATTTTCCTCTTGATGTCTTAATTGGAATCACAGTAATAATAGGATTATAAAAAGGTGAATCATGAATGGCAACGCCATAGTGTCGTCCACTGAATTCATGACCCACATTCATTCCATAATCAATTTCAAAGATTTGCCATGCACAAACATCTAAACGTACTTTATATTGCTTAAGATTCCAATAATTCAGTAAACGACCAATCCATTGTACTTTCTTTACTTCATCCTTAAAATTTTGTGTATTGATAATTTTTTTCATATGCTCACCTATACTATAATAGTTTAAAAAATTCAAAAATCTTTTTTAATTAACTTTGATTTTACTACTTTTAATAAATAAGTGATACTTAATAATAGAATGACGCTAATAAGTGTCCAAGCAAAAATTGGGGCCATTAATACTGATGTTTGTTGAGCTAGGCGCATGGCATTGCCAATACCATACCCTGTAGATCCTGAAATAATTTCCGCCATAATTTCTACTTTTAATGCTAAACCAAACGTTGCAGTCATGCCCACAGCAATATAATTAAAAGCAAGTGGAAAATAAACCTTTCTTACATTGTACAAAATGGATTTGCTTTCAATTCTTGTTGCATCAATTAATTGCTTATCAATATTTGTAATTCCACCTACTACAGCGTCATAAAGTCCTGGAAAACAAATAAAAATAACAACTAAAACTGGAGCATAATCATAATTAACCATCACAATAAATAAAAATAAAAATGATGCAGTAGGAATAGCCTTTAAAGCTGTAACCAAAGGAGAAAATGTCAAATGAAATTTTTTAAAAATTCCTCCAAAAATGCCAAAAATAATAGCCATAACCAATGCAAAAAGGAATCCGATGGTCGCTTTGAATAAGGTATATGCAATGCATTTATAAGTATAAGTATCTTTTAACAACAATCCAAATTCTTGAATGGTATCAATAGGACTTGGAAAAATTAATTTTCTTTCTTGAACGATAGCAGAAACTAAAAACCATAACAAAATAAAGATTACAATGCCCAACAATCCATAGAATAACTCTTTTTTATAACCGTTACCATTCTTTTTCATAATAATATTTATTTAAAGTGGCTTCAGCTCCAAAAAGAGCAATAAAAGCATCGATATCCTCTTTAATATCTAAGGCATATTCAAATCCTAAACCTAATCGGTTTCCTAAACTCATCACATTTTTGGCCATTTGTGCACCAATTCCATATTTTGCTGCAGCTTCTTGTTGGTCTAGTTTTGATATGCCTTGATAAATTAAATCAGGATTTTCAATTCCAGCATGGATATCTTTTTGTAGATTTGTCGCAAATGCTTCTAATAATTTAGCATCAATTCCTTTTTTAACAAAAATAGAAGCTTGCGTTAATAATTTATCTTGAGTTGCTTCTTTATATTTTTGTTGAATGTCAATAATTGTAGTTTTTAAATAAGTATTGCATTCTTGATTTGCCAAAATATTTGTTAAAATGGGTTCGGCAACAAAAACATAATCGGCATCTTCGGCACCATTTGTTGTTTTACCAGAGCACAAACATTTTCCTGATTCTTGGACATTGGTTACATAAGTAATATTTGTAAAATTAGGGTATAAAAACTTAAATAGTTTATCAGGAGTTTGATTTTGACCAAATAAAACAATCTTATCATCCGCATCTATCGTTTGATCATCATCATTTCCAGTTCCAACTAAATAGAAATTGCCAAATGTAATTGTAGCTAAAATTTGATAAGGTGCATCAGCATCTTTAATTGCATTTAAACCACTTAAAGTATCGATGACAACGATGTCATTACCATTTTGAGTCATACCCGATAAAATATTAGCAGGAGTGCCATTGGTTGTATAATTTTCATTGGTAGCATAATTATAAAAGGCAACTGCAGGAGCCCCCGTTGGCGAAATAATTGTCAATTCGTCAGCATTTTTTTTAGAACATCCAGCTAAAATTGTAATCAATAAAAGTGGTATTATTTTCTTTAATTTCATTTTAATTCCTCGTTTCTTTATTTTAATTGATCAATAATGGATTTACCTAAATCCGTTTTTTGTACAGAAAAAATATCTGCTAAAGTAGATGAAACTGTAGCAAATGAAAAAACATCCGGTAAAATGCCCGTTTCTTTAAAAGCTTTACTATAGATAAGCAAAGGAACTTTTTCTCTAGTATGATCTGTGCCACGATAAGTTGGGTCATTTCCATGATCGGCACAAATCATTAAAATATCCCTTTCGGTCAATAATTCTTTCATCTGTCCTAAATAGACATCAAAATCTTCAATTGCTTTTCCATAACCAATTGGGTCTCGACGATGCCCATATTCCATATCAAAATCGACTAAATTGACAAAACAAAGACCATTAAAATCTTCTTTCATCACTTCAAGTGTTTTTAAACAACCATCTTGGTTATTTTTAATTCTAGTTGATTTTGTTAATCCTTCATTATCGAATATATCAGCAATTTTTCCTATACCGATGACATCATAATTCGCATCTTTTAAGTGATTGAGCATGGTCGGTGCAAATGGTTTTAAAGCATAGTCATGTCGATTTGAAGTTCGTTTAAAATTAGAAGCATTCGTTCCAACAAAAGGACGTGCAATAATTCTACCAATTTTATATTTTTCATCTTTGGTAATTTCTCTAGCAATTTCACACATGTGATAAAGCTCTTTTAAAGGAATAACATCTTCATGTGCTGCAATTTGTAAAACAGAATCGCTAGAAGTATAAACAATTGCTGCTTTTGTTTTCATTTGTTCTTCACCAAGTTCTTGAATAATTTTTGTTCCGCTAGCAGCACAATTTCCAATAATTTTCCGATTCCATTTCTTTTCAAGTAAATCGATTAATTCTTTTGGAAATCCTGTTTCAGTAAAAGTTTTAAAGGGTTTTGTTACTAAAAGTCCCATAATTTCATAATGACCTGTTAATGTATCTTTCCCCAAACTTGCTTCATTCATTGCTAAAGCATAGGCATGATCAAGTGGAGTGTCTATCTTTGATATTGGGCAAATCCGATCAATTCCTAAAGATCGCAAATTTGGAATCTTTAAAGGAATGGTATCATCAATATGTTTTAATGTATTAGAATTAAAGTCATTGTAGTCGGCTGCATCTTTTGCATTACCGATACCAAGTGAATCTAAAACAATCACAAAGGCTCTTTTAAATTGGTGGTTCATACTTTTCCTCCTTTTTTATTAGTATAGCACCAAAAGTAAAAAAAATATAGTCTATGTCTATAAAAAAAGAATAGAATATCTATTCTTTTTCTTCTAAATCTTTAAAATATTTAAGATAATTTTCTTTAATTTTTTGGTTAGAAAGATGCGTATAAATTTGAGTAGTAGAAATATCTTGATGTCCTAGCATTTCTTGAATCGAACGCATATCAGCGCCATTTTCTAATAGATGAGTGGCAAAAGTGTGTCGTAAAGTATGTGGACTAATCTTTTTTTTGATTTTTGCTTTTTTAGCTAAATTTACAATAACGGTATAGATATAATTTCTTGTTAAAGGTTCTCCTATTTTATTTGTAAAAACATAATTTGAGGTTCGATATTTTAAAATTTGTGGACGAATCTTTTCTAAATAGGGTTGTAAAACGACTTTTAAAAGATCTCCACAATAAATAATTTTTTCTTTACTTCCCTTTGTAAAACAACGAATATACCCTTCATTAAAGTTGATTTGATCAAAGGTTAATTGAATTAATTCAGAAACTCGTAAACCACTACAATACATTACTAAAATCATGGTTTGATTTCTTTTTTCAAAAATCGTGTTTTTGGATGCTTGTAATAAAGCTTGGATTTCCTCTAATTTTAAAACCGTTGGAAAAGTTTTTTTTCTTTTTTTGTATTCTAAATCTTCGATATGAAAATTTAGCAATTGTTGATTTTTAAGTAAAAATTTATAATACCCCTTTAAAACCGTAATATAATGATTGTATGTCGTTTCTGTTCCTTTCAATTGGGCAAAAAAAGATTGAATTTGCTCCAAAGTTGCCTTTTGTAAAGAAACATTCCATTTTTTTAAAAGGAAATTTTGAAAAATATTGAGTTCAGTTACATAATTCGCAATGGTTTTTGTACTTAAACCTTTTTGTAGAATTAAATATTGCTCATAGGCTTGTAAAGTGTCCTTTTTCATTCTTTTTTCCTCAAAGCATCTTTTGCTTTCATAAATATATTTTGCCCTGCAATTTGATTTAAACGACTAATCAATTCACCACTTTGATTTTTCTTTATTTTTAATAAATCGTAGATATCCATTTGCTCATAATATTGTTGCATTGGAATTAAGTCACTTAAAGATACCCCAATTAATCGAATTTTTTCTTTTAAAGCCAAATCTAATAATTTTAATGCTTCAATGTAAATTTTATCTTCATCATTTGTCGGAACAATCATTTTTTTGCTTTTATTTTTTAAGACAAACTCGCTATTTTTTAAAGAAATTGTAATCGTATAGCCCAGCATTTTT
>HF998006.1:753-8936 GCA_000433015.1 Firmicutes bacterium CAG:631 | reverse complement strand
CTCTTGTTTAATAATTTCCTCATCATCACTATCAAAGGGAAGTGTATGTGAATGACCTACACTTTTAGGTATATTTTCTTTGGGTTCAATTTGTGAAATTCCTTTTCCTAAAGCATGATCAATATATTCTTGATAATGACTTCCTAAAATGTTTTTAATCTCGGCATCGGTTTCATTTTTAACTAAATCACCTATCGTTAGAATTTCTTTTTCTTTTAATTTTCTTGCACTAGCTTTTCCAATGCCATACATATTTTCAATAGGCAAAGGCCAAATAATTTGAGGAACATCCTTTTTTTTAATAAAAGTAATCCCCATTGGTTTTCGATAATCACTAGCCATTTTGGCCAAAAATTTATTATAGGAAACCCCTATTGAACAGGGAATATGCATTTTTTCATAAATTTCTTTTTGTAAATCTTGAAAATATTTTTGGGGATGCTCAATTTTTAAATGACTCATATCAATATAACATTCATCGATACTTGCCGTTTCTAATAAGGGATATCTTTGCCTTAAAAAGTTAAAAATCTCATCACTGACGGCGGAATAATAAGCATAATCTCCTACAAAAAAATAAGCATTTGGACAAAGTTGTTTGGCTTGATAATAGGGCATTGTCGTATAAATTCCCTTTTTTTTAGCTTCATAGGATGCAGCAGAAACAATACTACGATTGGTTTTTCCACTAATAATAATTTCTTTTCCCTTTAAAAAGGGATTGCGTCGAACTTCACAACTAGCAAAAAAGGAATTCATATCAATATGGACAATAATTGGCATCTTATTTTCCTTCTTTTAATGTAATTGAAATCCAAGGGATTTTACGATATTTCACATTTGCAGCAGCCAACATTTTTTTAGCCGCTTGGTCGCTTTCAGTACCAT
Source organism: Firmicutes bacterium CAG:631 (assembly GCA_000433015.1). Taxonomy (GTDB): domain Bacteria; phylum Bacillota_I; class Bacilli_A; order RFN20; family CAG-631; genus Caccosoma; species Caccosoma faecigallinarum. The sequence continues at coordinate 8,048 of HF998006.1, read as the reverse complement.
TATATTTATCATCGCAATACACAATTTCTTTAATCCCACTTTGAATGATTGCTTTAACACATTCATGACATGGAAAAAGAGAGACATAAAGCGTACACCCCTGTAAATCTTTTGTACTGTTCAAAATAGCATTTAATTCAGCATGAACAACATAAGGATATTTGGTTTCATTCATTGAACCTGTTTTTCCCCAAGGGAAAACATGGTCATCACAACCATAAGGGAAACCATTATACCCAACGCCGACGATTCTTTTATTACTAGAAACAATACAAGTTCCTACCTTGGTATTTGGGTCTTTACTTCGCATAGCGCTCAATAAAGCGACACCCATAAAATATTGATCCCAACTAATTGGTTTATCCATTTTGTTCACTCCTTGATTGTTTTTAAAGCATTGATAAAATCTTGAGGTAAAGGGGCTGTAAAAGTCATTTTTTGTTTGGATTTAGGATGAATAAAAGTCAATTGATGTGCATGTAATAACTGTTTTGAAGCATAAGCGATTTGATTATTTTCGCCATATAAAGGGTCATTGACAATGGGATGGTGAATAAAATCCATATGCACACGAATTTGATGGGTTCTTCCAGTTTTTAAGATGCATTTTAATAAAGTAAAATGTGCATATTGTTTAATGACTTCAAATTCTGTAATCGCCAATTTTCCATTTTCTTTAACCACTGCATTTTTTAGACGATTATTTTTATCCCTACCAATCAATGTCTTGATAATTCCTTTTTGAGATTCTAAAATTCCCTTTACTAAACAAATATATTCACGATACATCGTATGATCTTTTAATTGATTCGTCAAAAATTGATGAGCAGCATCATTTTTAGCTACGACTAATAAACCACTCGTATCTTTATCTAAACGATGAACGATTCCAGGTCTAAAAACACCATTAATCGTTGAAAGATTCTTTAAATGATAAAGTAATGCATTTACTAAGGTATGATTTGGATGCCCAGCACTGGGATGAACAACCATATTAGCCGCTTTATTGATGACGGCTACATCATCATCTTCATAGATAATATCAATGGGAATATTTTCTGCTTTTACATCTAAAGCTTCTTCTTTTTTAAAATAAATGACAATCTCATCATTGAAACAAACTTTATAAGCATTTTTTTCGTTATGTTGATTGACTAATACATATCCCTCTTTGATATGTGTTTGTAAAAAACTTCGAGATAAATCCGGATACTCATTTGCTAAAAATTGATCTAATCTTTTTCCAACTTCCTTTTCTTCTACTTTTAAAATATCATATTCTAAATCATTGTAGTCCATCATGTTGCTCTTCCTTATTTTCTTCTATGCTAACACTAGCCATTTCTTCTTCATTTTTTTCTTGAAGCGTTGGTTGCGTCGTCTTCTTTTTTGACTCTGGCATAAAAAAGGAATAGATGATTAATGCAATACAAGATAAAGTTACGCAAATATCAGCAAAATTGAAAGTTGGAAACTCTCCTCCAAAAATAAAGAAACATAAGAAATCTGTCACTTTTTGAGCAAATAATCGATCGATTAAGTTTCCAAAAGCACCAGCCAATAAAACCAATAATATGGTCACTAAAATCCAATCTTTTGGTTTATGTTTAATTAAATAATATTCGATGGCTACACAAGCAAGAATACTAAAAATCGTTAATAACCATGTCTGTCCTTCAAAAATGGAAGCAGCTGCACCAGTATTATAAATTAACTTAATGTAAAAGAAATTTTCAATGACTGGGACATATTCACCTACTTCAAAATAAGTGCGAAAAATAAATTTGGTCACCTGGTCAATGACAATCAATAAAATAGCAAGAACTTGGAATTTTAAAAAGATCGTCGATAACTTTTGTTTCATAATTATTCATCCTTTAAAACATGATAGCAACGATCACATAGATTGCCTTCATGAATTTCACTTCTATCTACTTTATTCCAGCAACGTTCACATTTTACTCCATCATAGACAGCTACACGAACTGATATTGTTGTATATTGATCTAAATTTTGTGTGTTTTCTGTAATATTGACTTTAGAAACAATTAAAATTTGTTGCCAAGTTTTTTCATCAATTGCTTTAATAAATTGAAGCATTTCAGGATTATTTGACGAAATCGTTACTGCAGCATCTAAAGAAGAACCAATTTCTTTTAAACTTCTTTTTTCTTCTAAAGCTTTTAACACATCACTACGAATCATTAATAATTGTTCGTAGTCTTTTAAGTATTTTTCACAATCTAGAGTTTGTAAAACCGCTACTTTTTTGTATTTTTCTAAATGAACAGATTCTTTTTTCTTTCCTACAAAATGATCATAAATTTCTTCTGCCGTATGAGGAATAATCGGTGCTAATAACAAAACTAAAGATTCAACAATATGATAAATGACTGTTTGCACTTGTCGGCGTCTTAAACTATCTTTAGCATCACAATATAAAATATCTTTAGCAACATCTAAATAAAAGCCACTTAAATGAATGGTTAAAAAGTTGACAATGGATGTTAAAACAGTATTGAATTGATATTGACGATAAGCATCCATGCATTGATCAATGCATTTATTTAATAATGCTAAAATACAAGAATCTAAAAACGTAAATGTTTTTACATGATTTTGATTATCGTTGAAATCTGACAAATTTCCAAGCATAAATTTAAATTTATTGCGGATGTTTTTATACATTTCTGCGGCTTGTTGAATAATGTTTTCACTAATGCGGATATCTTCTTGATAATTGGAGCTGGCAACCCATAAACGTAAAATGTCTGCTCCATATTTTTGAATTAAAAGATTTGGATCTAATGTGTTTTTTAATGATTTGGACATTTTTCTGCCTTCCCCATCTAAAATAAATCCATGAGAAACGACATTTTTATAAGGTGCATGTCCATTAATCGCAGTTCCAATGATCAAAGAAGAATTAAACCATCCCCGATATTGATCAAATCCTTCTAAATATAAATCAGCAGGATAAGTATGGTATGCTTTTTCAAATACGGCTAAACTGCTTGATCCACTATCGAACCAGACATCCATAATATCGGTTTCTTTAATAAATCCATCATTTGGAGATAAAGGATTGTGATAATTGTCTGGAAGTAACTCTTTGGCCGACAAGTCATGCCAAACATTAGGTCCTTTTTCATAAAATAGCTTTACAATGTGATCAAAAACCTCTTTTTCAATAATTGGTGAATGATCTTCATTGTAAATTACAGGAATAGGAACTCCCCAATTTCTTTGACGAGAAATACACCAATCCATACGATCTTTAATCATATTGTGCATTCTTACTTCTCCCCAAGAAGGATACCATTTTACATTTTTGATTTCATCTAATAAAACATCTCTAATTTTATCAATGGAAGCAAACCATTGTGGTGTTGCTCGATAAATTAAAGGTTTTTTAGTTCTCCAATCGTGAGGATAACTATGGACAAATTGACTAACTTTTAATAAAGCATGACATTGCTTTAATTTTTCTATGACAATTGCATTTCCTTCTTCGTAAAAATGATGGGCTAAATCAGGTCCTACATCTTCTGTATAATAACCTTTTTCATCAACTGGACAATAAGGAGGTAGATGATATAAAATGCCAACATTAAAATCATCATCTCCATGACCAGGTGCTGTATGAACACAACCAGTACCACTATCTTCTGTAACATGTTCTCCTAAAATAATCGGTGAAAGACGATCATAAAAAGGATGCTTTGTTGTAATTCCTTCTAATTCAGCACCTTTAAATTCTTTTTTCAGCACCTTTAAATTCTTTTAATAATTGCACATTTTCAAAATTTAATTCCTCTTTTAATCCATCCATTAAATGCTTAGAAACAATAAATTTTCCTTTATTGGTTTGATATAAACCATAAATCATTTTGGGATTTAAGCAAATTGCTAGATTGGAAGGAATGGTCCAAGGGGTTGTTGTCCAAATAATAAAGGAAGTTTGGTTATCTAAAAGATTTTTTCCATCAACAACTTGAAAAGAAACATAAATACTATAAGATTGAACATCATAGTATTCAATTTCAGCTTCTGCTAGGGCCGTTTGACTCGAAGGAGACCAAAAAACCGTTTTTAATCCTTTATAAATATATCCCTTTAAAGCCATAGTAGCAAAAACTTCAATTTGTTTGGCCACAAAATCTTTGTTTTTAGTCAAATAAGGATGGTCTAAGTCACCTAAAACACCTAAACGGCGAATTTGTTCTCTTTGAATAGAAACTTGTTCATCAGCAAATTGAGAGCATTTTTCACAAAAATCAGTAACACTTAAGTTTTTCACACTTAAACCCTTTTTTTGTAATGCCACTTCAATAGGCATGCCATGGGTATCCCAACCATGAATTAAGGGGGAATAATAACCTTCCATCGATTTAAAACGAACAACAATATCTTTTAATGTTTTATTTAAAGCATGACCAACATGCATGTTTCCATTCGCATAAGGAGGACCATCATGTAAATAAAATGCTTTTGAGCGATCATTAGAATCTAAAATTGCCTGATTGAGATTAAGTTGTTGCCATCTTTTTTGAAAATCAGGTTCTTTTTTGGGCAAATTTCCTCTCATTTCAAAATCTGTTTTTGGTAAATTTAAAGTATCTTTATAATCCATTCTCTCACCTCTTAAAAATAAAAAACGTCCTTTCTATTCTAAGGACGTTTGATTAACGCGGTACCACCTTAGTTCATACAAAAAATGTATGCCCTCTTTCATCCATAACGAGGATGAACCGTCTTTCTTACTTTCGTTCAGATTGCCACTCCAAAGGGATAAATATATTCATCATTCCTATTTTTCACCAACCAATAGGTCTCTACTTAATGATAGAATATATTGTTGTCTTTTTCCTTGTGTTTAGCATATCTTAACATATTTTTTTTATATTGTAAATATAAAACGCGAAAATCCACTATTGTGCGTGAGGAGAAAAAAGATAGACCCTCTTTTCAATTTTTTTAACTTCTCCATTTAAGGCAAAACATACTCCATTTAAAAAATCACAGATTCGTCTTGCTTCACTTTTTTCAATATCCAATAAAGAAACGATAATGGTTTGATGATTTAATAATTCATTTGCTAATAGCTCAACCTCAGAAAAAGTAAGTGGTTTATAAATTTTAGGAGTAATTCCTGTTTTTGCATTAAAGCTATTTTCTTCCATTCCTGATTTTTTTTCAATTTCCTTTTCTGGATTTGTAATTAATGTTGCAGAAGAGGTTTTAGGTGTATTAACTTGATCTTTATCAACAATCGTTGTGGTCTCAAATACACTATTTTCTTTAGTAGGAAATAAAAAATTTCTTAATTTACCCATTTTCATCACCTTTAATTTATTATAACAAAAAAATTAAAGACTTTCATCAATGAATATCGATAAATATAGCATCTACACCAATTAAGATAATGCTATGCCATGAAAGTTCAAATAATGTTGTTGTGACAACTTTATTTTTTAAAAAAGTAGGTGTTTTTGTAGGCGTGATTAAAATAGTAAGAATTTTCCCGTTTTTTAAATCAATATTCAAATCGTTAAGATAGCCAATTTTTTCACCAGTTTGAATGTCATAAACGATTTTATTTTTTAATTCCGAAAATTCCACGCAAGATCACCCATATTAAAATATGTTAGAATCTTTTTTTTAGTTCTTGAATTGCGCTTTTTTCAAGGCGTGAAACTTGAGCTTGCGAAATGGATAGTTCATTTGCTATTTCAAATTGAGTTAGACCATCATAATAACGTTTTTGAATAATTTTCTTTTGTAAATGAGATAATTGTTGAATTCCTTCTTTTAAAGTGGCATAATTTGCGATTTTATCGCTATAATTAACATCATCACTTAATTGATCAATAATCGAGATGGATTCACCATTTTCCGAATAAATCGGATCAAAAATAGAAACTACCGTATTAATTGAATTCATTGCTTCAAAGATTTCTTTTTCTTCTAAATGTAATAAATTGGCTAATTCTTCAACGGATGGTTCTTTACTATATTGCGCTAAGTAGGCTTCTTTACATTTTAAAACTTTATAAGCAACATCTTTAATTTGTCTAGAAATTTTTAATGGTGTGCTATCTCTTAAATAGCGTTTAATTTCACCAAGAATCATTGGAATGGCATAAGTAGAAAAACTGACGTCCATTTCTAAATTAAAATTATCAATAGCTTTAATTAAACCGATACAGCCAATTTGAAAAACGTCATTAATATCAATACGTGAGGGAATATTACATTTTTTTAAAACGCTTAAAACTAATTTTAAATTGCCCATCACTAATTTTTCTTTTGCTTGTGTATTTCCATTTTTATATTCCAATAAATACTTTTTACAATTTTTTTTGCTTAAAACAGGTATTTTTGCCGTATCTAAACCCGTTATAGTCACTTTTTGTTGCATAAAAAAACCTCCTAATTGAAGTGTGTCCATTTTGGGGTTCACTTCATATTAGAAGGTTTTACCAAAACGCTTTTTTTATGCATTTTACCATTTTATTCCAAACTTAAGATTTTGTGACTTTACTTTTTAATTTTTTGATAATTCTTTTTTCTAAACGAGAAATGTAAGATTGAGAGATGTCTAATAATTCAGCTACTTCTTTTTGAGTCATTTCAATTCCATTATCTAAACCATATCGCAATTTAATAATTTCTTTTTCGCGATCTTTTAGTCCTTCAATTGCAGCATACATCGTTTTTTTCTTTTCATTGTCTTCAATATTCCCAATAAAACTATCATCGCTATTTGATAAAATATCAGATAAAAGAAGTTCATTGCCATCATAATCAATATTTAATGGTTCATCTAAAGAAACTTCTAAACGTTGCTTACTTTTTTTTCTTAAATGCATCAAAATTTCATTTTCGATACAACGACTTGCATAGGTAGCTAATTTGAAATTTTTATCGGCCTTAAAAGTTGAAATCGCTTTAATTAATCCCATACAACCAATACTAATTAAATCTTCTAAGTTTGTCGTGTTGACTTCATATCGTTTTGCAACATAAACTACTAATCATAAATTATGTTCGATTAGTTTATTTCTTGCTTCAATACTGCCAGCATGATAAGCGACAAATAATTCTGCCTCTTCTTCTTTGGTTAATGGCGGTGGTAATGTATCACTTCCATTAATGTAATACACTTCATTTTGGACTTCATCTTTGAAAAATGCACGTTTTAAAAAGGCAATTAATTTTTTTAGCATAGCTTTTCTCCTTAACTCAATAAATTGACATTTAATAAACAATTACAATGATGTTTCAATGCAATT
>HF998006.1:0-743 GCA_000433015.1 Firmicutes bacterium CAG:631 | reverse complement strand
ATGATGTTTCAATGCAATTGTTGGCAGATAGATGACATAGCAAGATATTTTCTTTTTTTGAAAAAATAAAATCGCTTTGTATCCTGTTTGCTTTATTTGTGATTGTATTCCCTGAATCATAATTGTTTCCTTGGCTTCACAATTTGGTATAGAAAAATTAACAAAAATCACGGGTAATTCTTTAAAAACAGCCCCGTTTCCAGTATCTAAATATCCTTTAATTTTATATACCTTTTCTTCTATTTCTAATTTAGCATGATAAATAAAACGTTGTCCCTTTAATTTAGAAAAAACTTTCTTTTCTAATAACAAAACAATACAAGTTAAAATGGGAAGAACAAGAACAAATAAAGTGGTAATCGGTTGATTGATATATAAAATGCCTTCATAAATAAAAGATCCACCAACGAGAAGTAAAAAGCCTACATTTAAATAATAAAAGATTTGCGTAAATAATTCTGTTTTAATCCATTTTTTCCAAAAAATAAAAATGATAAAAAAACGAATCAAACTGTAAAAAAGATAAAAAAAAGGAATATAATACAAATTGAGCATAAATGCGATTAAACTCAAAAAAAAGCTATGACTTTTGTAACGATAAGAATGCTTTGTTGCTTCATTTAAAACCATCCCATAGGCCATCGAAATTAAATACATGACCACATGAACAATCAAAGTTAAGTCAATGTAAGCTTTCACTTTTTATCACCAAACTAATTATAAAAAAAGCAAAACAAAAAAAA
>HF998005.1:21308-22185 GCA_000433015.1 Firmicutes bacterium CAG:631 | reverse complement strand
GAATCTTTACTTGATGCTTCAAAAAAGCCTAAATCAATTCATCCAAAAGCAAAAAGTCATATCAATGTTGGAGCATTAGAAAGGATGTTTGCCCGGATTCGTAAAAAATATAATTTGAAAAATTTTTCGCCTCATCGATTGCGACATACACTTTCAACAAATTTATATGCAAATGGTGGTGACCTTTTATTTATTATGTTTATAATGGGCCATACCAATATGAATACTTCAAAAAGATATATTCATGAAAACAAAGAATTAAATCTAAAACTCTATGATAAATATAAAATAAACATTAAAAAAAGCCCTTAAACAAGGGCTTATTCTATGTAGTGGTGGCTCAAGCCGGGATTGAACCGGCGACACACGGATTTTCAGTCCGTTGCTCTACCAACTGAGCTACCGAGCCTTAAAAAAATGGCGGTCCAGACGGGAATCGAACCCGCGATCTCCTCCGTGACAGGGAGGCATGTTAACCGCTACACCACTGGACCGTATCAATTTAAAAATGGTTGCGGGGGAAAGATTTGAACTTTCGACCTCCGGGTTATGAGCCCGACGAGCTACCGGACTGCTCTACCCCGCGATGTAAATACAAGTAGAATTTCTTAATGGCGGAGGAACTGGGATTCGAACCCAGGCGCCACTCTCGCGACCTACCGGTTTTCAAGACCGGACCCTTCAACCACTTGGGTATTCCTCCATTTGTAAGAACTTGGTGGACCCTGTAGGACTCGAACCTACAACCAACCGGTTATGAGCCGGGAGCTCTGCCATTGAGCTAAGGGTCCATATGGTAGCGGCGGAGGGACTTGAACCCCCGACCTACCGGGTATGAGCCAGTCGCTCTAAACCAGCTGAGCCACGCCGCCAGCTA
>HF998005.1:0-21294 GCA_000433015.1 Firmicutes bacterium CAG:631 | reverse complement strand
CAGCTATAGAATGGTGGAGCTTACGGGGATCGAACCCGCTACCTCCTGCTTGCAAGGCAGGCGCTCTCCCAGATGAGCTAAAGCCCCATTCCAACTTGCTTGTATATCATACTATAAATTTAAAATTTTGTAAATAGAAAAATGATTTTTTTATTTGTTTTTCATTTTAACCTTCTTTTTGCCACTCTAAAATTGTATTTTCAACTGCTTGAACTAACGATAAAGGAGTAGAAGCACCAGAAAAAAGAACGATATGTTGTTTATTTTTTAACCAATGCATATCTAGTTCTTTTTCATTTGAAATCATAATGGAAGGAATTTTTTTCTTTTGGGCAAGTAAATAAAGATTTGTACAATTATTGCTATGTTTGTCTCCAACAATAATAATCCCATCCACATTTTCATTTAAAGATAAAATAGCTTCTTGCCGCAATCGAGTGGAAGAACATAGTTCATCTCCAAAGATAATCGAGGGATAAATCTTTTTAAAATATTCAAATATTTCTTTTAAATCGAGTATAGAAATCGTCGTTTGATTCGTTAAAAATATTTTTTTATTTTCTAAATGTAATTGTTTTGCATCTTGCAAATTTTCAATTAAATAGATATGTGAACTCAAAGAACAGATGGCTTGTGCTTCAGGATGATTTTTTTTACCAATATAAATGATATCGTATTGTTCCTTTATATATTTTAAAATCACTTGCATTTCTTTTTTTACATAAAAACATGTTGTATCAATAACAATTAAATTTTTCTCTTTTGCTTTTTGAATTAATAAAGGATTTGTTCCATGAGCACTAAAAATGACTACTCCTTGTGAAATAGAATCAATTGCCTCTTCTTTATTCACAGTTAAAATTTTTACTCTCTTTTTTACAAAGTCTTGATTGACAATATCGTTATGCACAATTTGTCCAATGCAATAAATGGGTAAATGAGGATACATTTCTATCACTTCATAGACTTTTTGCACAGCTAAATTAACGCCTTTACAAAAGCCAATGGGATATGCCCTTGTTATTTTCATGCCATCACCGCATTTATTATATCATGAATTTATTTTTTTTACGTCATAACATTAAAAAAAGGATTTGGGATATGATGATCTTCTTTTGTTTCTACAATGTCAATATAATCGGCTTCTTCTTTTTTCTTTTCAGGAATATCAATCACATCTTTTTGTTGTTCTTGTTGTTTATCAAAATCGGGCAAATTATCAAATGCTTTTTCTAAAGAATCTTCTTTAGAAAATCGTTTGAAAGCTTTTGCAACTTTTAAAGTTGTTTTAATATTTGCAATTAATGGCTTTGTTTGTCGAATAATCGGAGTTACTTGATTATAAATATTTAAAACTTTTTGCGTACCTCCTAAAAAAGCACCTACTTTTTTTAAAGATAAAGAGGAAGAAAGTTTTGAAAAAAAACTAGGTTTTGGACGAGTGGCTTCTAAAAAGTTTGGAATTGGCTTATTCGTCAAATTAGGAATGGCACCATAGCCACGGTAATCCAATAAATTATTATATAAGGGATGGGTATTCATAACTATTCACCTCAACTATTTATATGTGCATCCACTAATTTTTGCAACAAAAAAAGATGCCCTATTGGCATCCTTTAATTTTCTTTACCTTTTGTTTGAGCCTCTTTTTTAGTAGCTTGAATCGTTTCTGTAATCGATGAAACTAAACTGGATAAATCAGCAATGTTACTTGGAACAATCAATTTTGTTGCTTGACCATCTGCTACTTTTGCCAAGGTATCTAAACTTCTCAAAGTAATATATTTTTGATTAGGATTAGCCTCATTGATTAATTTGATGGCTTGTGCGGCCCCTTCTGCTTCAGCAATCAACGCTTCTTTTTTAGCAATTGCTCTTAATACAACAGATTCTTTTTCGCCTTCTGCAACCAAAATAGCAGAGCGTTTTTCTCCTTCTGCACGAAGAATAGCTTCCCGTCTTTCTCTTTCGGCACGCATTTGTTTTTCCATCGCTTCTTGAATATCACGAGGTGGAATAATATTTTTTAATTCGACACGACGAACTTTTATTCCCCAAGGATCCGTTGCTTCATCCAAAATCAAACGTATTTTAGCATTAATAACATCTCTAGAGGTTAGTGTTGCATCTAATTCTAATTCCCCAATAATATTTCTTAAAGTTGTTGCAGTTAAATTTTCTATCGCATTAATTGGGTTATTAACTCCATAAGTATAAGCATGTGGATCTGTAATTTGATAAAAAACAACGGTGTCAATTTGAATGGTGACATTATCTTTTGTAATGACAGGTTGAGGTTTAAAATCAACAACATGTTCTTTTAAACTTACTTTTTTGATAACTTTATCAAAAATTGGAATGATAAAATGCCATCCTACATCTAGTGTTGCTTTATATTTTCCAATTCTTTCTAAAACATAAGCTTCCGTTTGATGCACAATGACAATGGATTTAAAAAATAGAAAAAGAATGGTTAATGAAAGTACGGCAACTAAAATCCAAATAGCAATAGTTAACCCATCCGATGCAAATAAAATATTTCCTAACATAATTTTTCTCCCTTCGTATGCTTAGATACTTTCAACAATTAATTTATTACCTTCAATACGTATAATCTTTACCTTTTCCCCAACCTCAAACGTTTGTTTTTCTGTTACAGCAGTCCAAACAATTCCTTCATATTTTACTTCTCCAGGATGATCCAAAGTTATTTTAGTACTAACTATAACAATTTTTCCAATGGCGGAATCTGCATTTGTCGGAATTGTCGCGGAATCAAATTTCTTTTTAACGATTGGACGTAAAAAGATAATACAAATAATTGAAACGATAGAAAAGATAGTCAAAGAAAGCCACACCGGTGCATTACATAAATCTGCAATTAAAGCAGCAAGCGCACCAATAGCAAACCAAAAACTAGTTAAATCAACAGTTGATACTTCAACAATAATGGATATAACCATAACACATAAATAAATCCAAAACCATACCATGTTATGTCACTCTCCCCTTTACCCTTTCATTATATGTTATAGACATATTTTTTACAATAAAAAATATGTTTCACCTTCATTTTTGAATACTCTTTTGATTTTTATTCATACAATGGTAAAGAGAGGAAGTGCATCTGTGTCTATTTATCAAATAACTAGTTTTTATTATGTAGACCACCACGCCAATAAAACCATTTTATTTTTACATGGTTGGAATGCATCCTATCAAACCTTGCTTCCTTTAAAATTAGATTTGGACGATTATAATCAATTATTTATTGATTTACCAGGGTGCGGACATCAACCCGAGCCTGAAAGACCTTACACAATTCAAGACTATATTGTCCTTATTGAATCTAGTTTTAAAGAAGAATGGGACAAAATCGAATGGATTGTAGGCCATTCTTTTGGTGGTAAACTAGCGGTTAAAATGGCTAAAAAAATGCCTCACTTAAAAGGGTTGTTTTTAATTTCTCCAGCCATTTTAAAAGCGAAACGGGGAATCAAATATCATTTTAAAACATTGCAATACAAATTTTATAAAAAAATGCATTGGGATACCAATCAATTTGGAAGTGAAGATTATAAGCAAGCAAGCCCACTAATGAAACAAACATTGGTTCGAATTGTCAATGAAGATGCAAAAAAAGAAATCAAAGAAATTTCTATTCCTACATTACTAATCTGGGGGAAAAACGACACGGCCACTCCATTAAAAATGGGTTATCAAATAAAAAAAGCAATGAAAGATTGTGCCTTAATTCCTCTTGAAGGAGGGCATTTTGCCTATTTATCTCAAATACAATATGTTAAAGAAATTTTAAAATGTTTTATCAAGGAGGGGAAAAATTGATTGTTGCCAGCTTAATATTTACTTTTTTTCTTTCTCTTTATCTATTCTTTTACTATGCTAATTTCTTTCAAAAGCAATACTATAATTTATCTCGCTTTTTAAAACTTGTTCAAGAAAAATTTCATTTTCACTTTACTCGTTTTGTATGGTTTGTTCTTTTCATCACGATTACCTTTTTACCTCATTTTTTTCAAGGGATGATATGGATAAAATGGATTTTGATTCTCCCCTTATCTTGGCTAGTTTACTATAGAAAAATAAACGATAAAATCATCCCTTTTAAAATTACAAAACGAATTAAAAGAATGATCATTCAATATAGTATTTCTTATGCTTTATTTGCTTTTATTCTATTACTTTTAAAAGCAAATGCTGAATGGATTCCACTATTATATCGTTTGTGCTTTGGTATTTTCTTTATATTGACATGTTTAATCAATCAAGGATTTGAAAAAATTCTTCAATGGCATTATAAAAAGAAAGCAAAAAGAAAATTACAAAAATGTTTAAATTTAAAAATTATCGGTATTACAGGGAGTTTTGGAAAATCAAGTACAAAATTTTATACAAAACAAATCTTAGAACAAAGTTATTCTATTTGCTGTAGTCCAAAATCATATAATACGCTGAATGGTCTATTAATTACGATTAATCAACAACTTCATTTATCCCATCAAATTTTACTTTTAGAACTTGGTATTGATCAAGTCAAGGGAATGAATAAATATATTCGTTTTTTTGATTTTGATATCGCTTGTGTAACAAGCATTGGTATGCAACATCTATCTACTTTTAAAACAATAGAAAATATTGAAAGTGAGAAAATAAAATTGCTCCAACATTTAAAGCCTTATCAAACAGCCATCATTAATTTAGATGACCCGCGCATTGTTGCGCATCTTGATGAAATTCAAGCTCAAAAAATAACCATTAGCTCAACTAAAAAAGCAGATATTTATGCTACTGACATTCAAATTAAAGCCACTGGAACTTCTTTTACCTTACATCTTTTTAATCAAATTTATCCTTTAAAAATTAGAATTTTGGGAAGGCATCACATGAATGATCTTTTGATGGCTATTGCCATCGCAAAAGTTTTGCAAATGGAAGATGAAAAAATCTTAAAAAGATTAAAAACAATTAAGAATTTGGAACATCGATTAGAATTAAAAAAAGAAGGGTTATGGCAAATTATTGATGATTCTTACAATAGTAATTTCAATGGTTTTAAAGAAGCTTTAGCTGTTTTAAAAACAGCATCAACAAAAAAAATATTAATTACACCAGGTTTAATTGAATTAAATGATTTAAATCATGAAATCAATCAAAATTTGGCTTCAGAAATAAAAAAATCTTGTGATTTTGTCGCTTTAATTGGTGCGAATTCTTTTTCAATTTATAAACAATTAATTCAAGAAAAATATCCCAAAAAGAATATCGAACAATTTCGAACCTATTTAGAAGCTTGGTCTTATTTAAAAAATAATTTTATTGATCAAAAAATCACAATTTTAATTGAAAATGATTTACCAGATACGTATTTAAAATAAAAAGGAGAGAAATTTTATGAAAATTACAATTGGAATGGTTTTTGGAGGATTATCTGTAGAGCATGAAATCAGTGTGATTACTGCTTTACAAGCCTATCATCATTATAAAAATGAAAAATATGAATTGCTTCCCATTTATTTAGGAAAAGATAAAACATTTTATTATGGAAAAGCTTTAAAAGAAATTAAAAATTATAGCCACTTGCCATCTTTATTAAAAAAATGTCACAAAGTTCAATTTATAAAGAATCGACGCGGAAACTATATGAAAGTTGGCCATAAAAAAATTGCTTTAGATGCAATTTGGCTTGTTACCCATGGAAATAACTGTGAAGATGGAAGTTTATATAATTATTTTAATATGTTAGATTTTATTTGTATAGGTATGGATCATTTTCAAGGTAGTATTAGTCAAGATAAAGTCTTATGCAAGCAAATTTTACAAGCCAATAAAATTAAACAAACTAAATACTTTTCTATTCATTATCTACAATACAATCAAAATAGCGACGTTGTTTTTGCACAAGCCAAAAAAATTGGCTATCCTTTAATCGTAAAACCAGCAAAATTAGGAAGTTCCGTCGGTATAACCATTTGCTTTAACGATGCACAATTAATTGATGCTATTGAACAAGTTTTCCAATATGATACAAAAGCCTTAGTTGAAGAATATATTGAAGAGGCAAAAGAATTTAACATTTCGCTATTAGGAGATGTTGATTTTTATCAAAACTCTGTTATTGAAGAAGTCACGAAATGCAGTTTTTTAAGTTATGAAGATAAGTATCAAAACCAATCTAAAAATAAAGGGATGGCTGGTTTAAATCGAATTGTTCCAGCTATCATTGAGGAAAAATTAAAACAAGAAATCATTCAAACATCTAAAAAAATTGCAACGATTCTTGAAAGTCATTTATGTGTTCGTTTAGATTTTCTTTATGATACTAAAAAAGAAATTCTTTATTTCAACGAAATCAACAATATTCCTGGATCTCTTGCCTTTTACCTTTGGGAAAAAACAGACTTAAACTTTTCAGATTTAATTGATCAAATCATTGATATCGGTATTCGACATGAGTATCATAAAACAGAACTCACACTCACTTATCCTGCCAATATTTTTAGTCGTGATGAATTAGATCAAATTAAAATGTCAAAATAATCTTTTCTATTTTCATTTTCTATTTGTTTGTTTATAATAAAAATAGAAGATAGGAGTGATTCATGATGTCAACCCCTCACAATAGAGGAAATATAGGTGATTTTGCTAAAACCGTTTTAATGCCAGGTGATCCTTTAAGAGCTAAATTTATTGCTGAAACTTTTTTAGAAAATCCACGTCTTGTCAATACTGTTCGAAACATGCTTGCTTACACTGGAACATACAAAGGAAAAGAAGTAACTGTTATGGGTTCTGGAATGGGAATGCCTTCCATCGGTATTTATAGTTACGAACTTTTTAAATTCTATGGTGTGGAACAAATTATTCGCATTGGTTCTTGTGGCGCTTTCCAAGAAAACATGAATCTTTTTGATATCATCATTTGTCAAGGAAGTTCAACCGATTCCAATTTTGCTGCACAATATCAACTTCCTGGAATTTATTCTCCATTAGCTTCCTATGACTTACTTGAAAAAGCAGTAGCTTCTGCTAAAAAACATCATGCTAATTATCATGTTGGTAATATTTTATCGAGTGATATTTTTTATCGTGCAGATGGTGATTCTTGGAAAAAATGGAAAGACATGGGTGTTTTAGGCGTAGAAATGGAAAGTTATGCTTTATATTGTAATGCTGCTTATTTACATAAAAAAGCCTTAACTATTTTAACGGTTTCTGATTCTTTTATATCTAAAAAAGAAACAACGGCTGAAGAACGCGAAAAATCATTTACCCAAATGATGGAGATTGCACTAGATTTAATCTAGTCTGATTCTATATGTGGTGGATTGTTTTTCTTATACTTGCCATCATTTTAGTACTCTTGTTGTGCTTATTTCATAAGCAAATAAGAGTTTTTTATATTGGTCTTACAAAACATCGGCGAATTCAAAAAAACTTGTATCAAGCCTGTAAAAGTGAAAATTATTTAATTATCAATGATATTTTAATTCAAGTTAACGAAGATAAATTTCGTCATGTCGATACCATTATTATTGGGAATCAATATCTATATGTCGTTAAGGAAGCCATTTGGTTAGGAAAAATTGAAGGATTTAGACAAGATGAAAAATGGCGCTTATATTATAAAGGTACTTTAGATCACGTTCGAAATCCTTTCATTGAAAACGAAAAAAAAATCAATCGAATTATCAATGTTTTACCCATTCCTGCTAATCGTTTTATAAGTATTGTCGTATTAGCAGATTCGGCCACCATCGATTCGATTGATTTAGAAAGTCAAAAAGAATTTTTATGTAAAGAAGATGAGGTCATCACAACGATTAAATGGATAGAAAAAAATGCCAAGCAAAAAGCTTGGACACCACAAGAAGTAGAATCAATGGCTCACTTATTATACGAACATGGACTTCATAGTGAAAAATTACTAAAAAACAATAAAAAAAGAGGAAAGAAAAATGAATCTTGAATCCTTTGAAAAATACAATAGTCAACTTCCTTATTCTTATGCTTTTGGGGCCTTTGTTACCATTGAATTATTAAAAAATCGACCACAAGATGTTCTTTGCGTTTTCATCGATAAAAAATTTCAAAATCAAGAAGTTTTAAATTCTATTTTATCTTTTTGTAAAAATGAAAAAATACCAGTCAAATGGGACCAAAAAACAATCAATAAAATTCGTGCAAAGGAAAACTGTTTGATTATTGGTGTCTTTTTAAAAAAAATTTATCCTGTTGATGGAAAACGACAAGTTCTTTTAAAAAATATTCAAGATGAAGGAACGCTAGGAACGATTATTCGTAGCATTCGTGGATTTGAGTTTAATCAGTTAGTTTTAATTCATCCCCAAGTGGATCTTTTTCATCCACAAGTCATTCGAGCAAGTATGGGATCCTTCTTTAGTGTTTCTATATCCATCTATCCCTCATTAAATGCATACAAACAAGATTTTAATAATCAACCCATCTATTTTTGCCATAAAAATGGGCTTTTATCCTTAAATCAAATGGAGAAAGACTTAACTCCTCTTTCATTATACTTTAATGAAAATTCTTTCAATGAAAATAAAAATTCCATTCAAATCAACGACCAATGTAGTTTAGAAAATAATATCAACATTGTTCTTTTTCACTTTTATTCTTCTTAAAGTTCCAAACTATTTTCTTCATGCATACAATATTATAGAGGTGGTATGCAAATGCCTAGAATAAAATATATCGAATCGGATGTGACGCTTCTTGCCCGAATTATGCGTGCTGAGGCATTAGGTGAAGGAGAAGTCGGAATGCAATTGGTTGGCAATGTTGTTGTGAATCGGGTGATTGCTAATTGTTCTACATTTAAAAAAATGAATACAGTAGCTAAAGTTGTTTACCAACCCGGACAATTTGCTGGTGTTGACACCCCTTTATTTAAAGCATATCCAACTAAAAAAGAACAACGTTTAGCAAAAGAATGTCTAGATTACTTTACAAAATGGCCTGCAACACGATCCTTGTATTTTAAAAATCCAGGAAAAAACAAACCTTGTCCTTCTCAATTTTGGGGCCCTTTTGTCGGAAAATATAAACAGCACTGTTTTTATAGGGCTAAAGATAGTTTGAAATGCAACTTATAAAGCGATGATATCGCTTTTCTTTTTGCCTTGCAATTTCAAGATAAATAGATTTTTGAAGTTTTTCAAACATCGCATAACCCCAATGACTCCATAAAAGATCAGAAAACAAATAAATCCAATAAAAATCATGCCATAATTGGGTGGTCACTTCCCCATAATAGCGACAGAGTGCTTCTTGATAAAAGGATGGATCTTCAATATCGTTTTCGCTAATAAAAGAAACAATATCAAATAAGGCAATATTCATACCAGCATATTCATAATCGATGATATATAATTGATTTTTGTATACCAATAAATTATAAAAAAGCAAATCATTATGGCATAAAACCAGTGGATATCGTTGATAAATTTCTTGAACATGCTTCAAAACTTCATTTTCATATTCAAATTGAGGATGAAAAGAATGTGCGTTTTGAAATATTTTTAAACGTAAAAAAGGAGCAAAAGGAGCAATATTTTTAACTTCAAGAGAATGTAATTTTTTTAATTGTAAAAAAAACAAATCGACATGTTTTTTCTTTTTTAAACTAAAGGGAATAAATGGAATCCACTTTGTTATTTTTATTCCCGTTTTAGCATTAAAATAAAGGGTTATAACATCTAAATCTTCTTTGTCTATCCTTTTTAATATCTTTTCTTCATTTTCTCTATCCAAAGCAATTTGTTCTTTTTTAGGAATTCTTAATACATAAATTCCTTTATTTGTCATCACTTTATAATTATCATTGGTAATTCCATGTCTAATTTTTGTCATTTTCAAAACTTGTTGGTGGGTTATTTGCTCAAATAATTGTTTATATTTTTTCATTTCATCACCTCATTTTATTATATAAAAAAACAAGTAGAACAACTAGTCTACTTGTTGAAAATAAGAGACAATTCCTTTGAAAAAAGAATCTGCAATTTCTTGTTTATTGTTTAAAATGAAATTAGCTTGTGTCCATTCATCATGGAAAAGAATTTCAATTAAAGCTGATGGAGCTAAAACATTTCTAATTTCATATAAAGAAGCGTCTGTTCCATCTCCATACTTTACCCCTCTGTTTCTAAAGTTATGAATTTGATTGAATTCATCTAACATGATTTTCCCAAATGTATAACTATTTTTAGAAACCCAAACTTCTGAGCCAGTTCCTTCTCCACCATTACTATGAATGGCAAAGTGCACATCGGGTTGGTAAGCGTTACTTTCTTTTACAGATTGACTTAAAGATAATCCATCTAGGTTTGCTTTTACCGATAAATTCGTTTCACTTTTTAAGCGATTGACTAATAAAACAGCAATTTCATTCATAACTTGACCTTCATTATGGATTTTATCTACATATTGATTTGTAAATTGTACTGAAGGATTAATATAGATTTTATATTCTTTAGAAAATAGAATCATTTCTTGTTCTGGTTGTTCTTCAACAACCGGTTGTTCAACAGAAGGCGTTGTTGTTGATTCTTCTATGATTGTTGAACTATTCTCTTGTGAGTCTTGACTTGGTAAAGATGAACTTGGTGTGCTTTGCTTTGCATTACAACCTGTTAAAATTAATAAACTAAATAATCCCATGAATAATTTTGTTTTCATATTTATCTTCCCCTTTGACACCATTATTGTACTAAAAATAGTCCTATAAATCTATGGTAGCAAACTGGAAAAAATGTGGGAAAAACAGGTAAAATGCTTGATTTCTATTGGCTTTTATGCTCTTTTCTTTTATAATATAAAATGAGGGAAAAAAGATGAAAAAAGAAGTCATAGTTACCATTGATCATTTAACAAAAGATGGTGTAGGTGTTGCTAAAATTGATAAAAAGCCTTTGTATGTCAAAAATTGCTTTGCAAAAGAAAAAGTTCGCGTTTGTATCGACTATGAAGGAAAAAGAAATCTATATGGTCATATTCAAGAAGTGATTGAAAAAAATAAAAATCGTGTTCAACCTTTATGTTCTGTTTATGAACAATGTGGAGGTTGCCATCTTTCCTTTATGGATTATCAAAGCCAACTTCAATGGAAACAAGAAATTGTTAAAAAAATATATGAAGAAGCTGGATTAAATCAAATTATTGTTCATCCATGTATTGGAATGGATTATCCTTATGCTTATCGCAATAAAGTACAAACCCCAGTTCAAAACAAAAAAAAGAAGATTATCGCAGGTTTTTATAAAGAAAATACGCATGATTTAGTTGCTTTTGATTATTGTCATGTTCAAAGTAAAGAAAGCAATGAAATCATTCGTGCAGTCATTTTAGCCATGCAAGAAAATAAAATCCCCGCCTATGATGAAGATAAACAAACCGGTGTTGTTCGCCATCTTTTAATTCGTCAAGCAAAACAAGAATGGATGCTTGTTTTAGTTACCGCTATGGATTCTTTTCCTGGAAGAAATCATTTTGTTCAATCTATCAGAAAAAAATTGCCTCATTTAACAACCATTGTTCAAAATATTAATCCTCGAAAAACCAATGTCATTTTAGGAGAAAAAGAACGGATATTATATGGGAAGGGCTATATTGTTGATACCTTATTGTCTTTATCCTATAAAATTTCTCCTAAATCGTTTTATCAAATTAATAAAATTCAAACGGAAAAATTATATCAAAAAGCCATTGAATTAGCTGAATTATCTAAAAATGATATCATTTTAGATGCCTATTGCGGCATTGGTACCATTGGACTTAGTGCTGCATCCTATGTCCATCAAGTGATTGGGGTAGAAATCGTAAAAGAAGCCATCAAAGATGCGATAAATAATGCAAAATTCAATCATATACAAAATTGCTTCTTTTATTGTGAAGATGCTTCACAATTTATTGTTCAAGATGATAATCATTTTGATGTCGTTTTTGTGGATCCACCCCGCAAAGGCTGTGACTTTGTCTTTTTAGATGCTTTAATTCAAAAAAAAGTAAAAAAAATCGTTTATATTTCTTGTAATCCAACGACACAGGCAAGAGATGTTGCTTATCTTTGTAAAAATGGTTATACCTTTAATGAGGTTTATCCTTTTGACATGTTTCCACAAACCTATCATGTAGAAACAATCGTATTGCTAAATCTAAAAGATGTCAAAAAATAAAAAAATACACAAAAATTTGAGATTTAACCTCTTTGATAAATATTTTGTCTTTAAACCAAAATAAGTGTTCTGATTTTAGAATCAAATGGTTCAATTTAAGAAGAATTTACTTGAACAAAAAAAAGGCTGAAAAAATCGCTTTCGGCCTTTTTTTGTTTTTTTGTTTTCCAATCTTTTGTTTTGTAAGATAAAGAATAGTCGTTTTTTTCAGTTAGTTTACTTGGATGAAATGAAAAACTCCGTTGTCGTGATTTTAAAAGTGTCATATTCAAGAATACATACGTCAAGTTTCGTCGGGATGCAAGCAGAAGATTGCGTACAAAGGAATAGATTTTATTCCATTATCATAACCAAAATTTTTAGCGGAAACGCGGATAGAATAATTAGGAGCATAGTTTTTGACATACGTTTGCAAACTTTTTGCTTTTACGTTATCCGAAGATTTGACCTCTACGGGTATAGAGCAAGCATTTTGTTGAATTACAAAATCAATTTCCGCTGTGTTTCCTGATGTCCAATAGTGTAGCGAAAAGCCATTTGCCGTCAGTTGTTCGGCAACATAGTTTTCTGCCATCATGCCTCGTGCCTTATCCGAAAGGTTATAGGGTTGCAAAATTGCATTTGGAGCAATCGACATACGCATCGTCAGTAGTCCCACGTCAGAATAATAAATCTTGAACGAATTTTGATCTTCATATAAAGCCAAGGGATATTTGCCATCAGTCACTCTTTGGCATCGAAGAACGACATTTGCAGATTTCAACCATGCAAGCGCCGTTTCATAATCTCGTGCACGTGCTTTTGAGCCGATGACGGAGTATTGAAATTTTGTGTTTTCCTTTGAAAGCTGCGCAAAAAGCGAATTATAGACTTCGATACTCTTTAGCATATCCGAAGGCGTTGCATACTTTGCCATATCAGCGATGTAGGCATTGGAAATCATGCTCTGTTCTGCACGTACTGCATTGAAATCGCTTGTATCGAGATATGTTTGTACTGCGGCAGGGTAGCCTCCGACAATAAGGTATGTGCGGTATAAGTCCATTGCTTTTTCGTGCAATGCAAACGGAGAAAATTCAGAATATGCTTTTTTAATAAGTGAAATAAGTTTTTCATTATCCGTTGCAAGCAAAAACTCTTCAAAGGAGAGAGGATACATCGTTATCATATCGACTTTTCCAACAGGAAAAGAATAGTGACCTCGATTGACAGCAAGCCCTAATAAGCTTCCTGCCGCGACGATATGATAATCGTTTGCCTGCTCTTGAAAGTATTTAAGTGATGTCAGTGCACGTTCACATGCCTGAATTTCATCGAAGATGATAAGAGTACCGCCCTTTGTAATTTGTGTATTGTACATAGTAGAGATTGCCCTTACAATCCGCTCAGGATCAAGGTCGCGCTCAAATATGACATGCAAATCCGACGTGCTTTCAAAGTTGCAATAGACAGTGTTTGTATAATATTCCTTGCCAAAGGCAATCATGGAATATGTTTTTCCGATTTGCCTTGCTCCGTAAATAAGGAGTGGTTTGCGGTTTACCGAATTTTTCCATTCGATGAATCGTCTTTCAATGAGTCTTTTCATGTTAACGCCTCCTTTTTCACTAGTATAACAATAGAATAAATAAAAATCAATAAATATCACAAAATACATATGAAAAAATGCGTTTAAAATCACTTTTTTTACACTAATGTGTATATGTATATTCAAGACAAGATTAAAAAACAAAAAAATTTAATTTATAGAGGAGCCATTTAAAAGTGCAATTTCGTATTGATTCATGAACGAAGTTTCTTTTCTTTTTAGTAAACCTATGTTAAGATGATAACGCAGTGTAGTTATAAAAAAGGAGAACAAATGATGAATGTATTACTTTTAATTACACCAAAAAGTAAAGTAGAATATTTGCAAAACGATTTTTCAATTCGCCAATCTTTAGAAAAAATGGATTACCATCATTATAGTGCCATTCCCCTTTTAACGGAAAATGGAGAATATGTAGGTGTCATATCTGAAGGAGATATTTTATGGTACGCTAAAAGACAAAATGATTTTTCTTTATTAAAAAGCGAAAAAATCTCTATCAATGATGTTCCTCGTAATCGAGAATATTTGACGGCTCATAGTTACACAACGATTGAAGAATTATTCCCAATTATTTTATCCCAAAACTTTGTACCCATTGTTGATGATCGCAATATTTTTATCGGAATTGTTACTCGGAAAGATATTTTAAATTTCTTTTATCAACGTCTTACACATAAAGAAAAAGTGCAATAAAAAAAGAAGAGTTTTCTTCTTTTTTTTACTTATTTTGAATGAAAAATAGAAATAAGTTCATCAACCGTAAACAATTGAGCACCATAAACTTCTTTTAAATATTTTAATCCACTGCGATAATCTTCTTCTGTAAAAGAGTCTGTAGCATCGGTTGCAACATAAACTTCATAACCTAAACAATAGGCATCAGCTGATGTATGACGTACACACATATGCGTGTGTAATCCTGTCATAATAACCGTTTCCACACCTAACTCTTTTAATAATAATTCTAAATCGGTTCTAAAAAAACCACTGTAACGACGTTTTGGAACAACATAATCCTTTTCACATAATTCTAATTCAGGAATGACTTCTGCTCCTTTTGTTCCAGCAATGGCATGATCACCCCATAATTTTAATTCGTGATCAATCCCTTTTAAATGTGCATCGTTACAAAAAATAACGGGAACATCACATTTTCTTGCTTCCTTTAACAATTCTGCTGTTTTAGGAACAATTTTTAATCCGCGATCACATTTTAATGCTCCTGTTACAAAATCATTTAACATATCAACAACTAAAATAGCCATTTTCTTTTTCATGATTTTCACTCCTTTTATCTTCTTTTTTATTATATCATTTAAAATTTATTTTTGAAACAAGGAGTAACTTTTTGATTGACAAATATTGAAATATCGACTATATTTTAATTGTAGAGATAGCACTACGAAGTCCAAATAAGCGTTTTGCTACCCATTTAGAGTCAGTGTGGCTCATTATCCTCTTAAAATGAGGATTTTTTTTATTTTTAAAAATGTTATGTTATAATAAAAGTACATGATTCGACATTGGGGGACAACAAAATGAATAAAAACTATTATATTGGCCTAGATATGGGTACAAACTCTGTAGGGTGGGCTGTAACCGACCAAGAGTATAATTTAATCAAATTAAAAGGAACCCATGCTTGGGGAGCACGCATTTTTCAAGAAGCAAAGGATAAAAAAGGAACTCGTGCGATTCGCAGTTCAAGAAGAAGAATGGATAGAAGAAAATATCGTATTCATTTACTGAATCAATTATTTGCTCAAGAAATACAAGCAATTGATTCCACGTTTTTTATTCGATTAGCGTATTCTGCTTATTGGGAAGTAGATAAAAAAGACAAAGGAATTGGTAGAAACATTCTTTTTAAAACCAAACAAGAAGAAAGCCAATTTTATAAAAAATACCCAACTATTTGGCATTTAAGAAAAAGTTTGTTAGAAAATCAGCCCGATGCTTTTTCAGATCTTCGTTATGTTTATTTGGCTTTTCACCATATTATGAAATATCGGGGAAATTTTTTGCATGAAGGAGAGATTAAAACTAATGAACTACAAGTGCAACAAATTGAGCAATTAAACCAATTCTTAATAAACAAATATAAAGAAATTTATGATAATGATGTAGAAGAAAGAACGTTTATTGCCAATCATCAAATTGATGCCTTAAAAGAAATTTTATTAAATAAAAACACAAATAAAACGACAAAAGAAAAAGAAATCAAAAAATTATTTGATTATGCTGATTGTGAAAGTTTAGAACCCTATATTTCTTGTTTTTCTAAATTAGCGGTAGGTGGTAAATTTGATTTATCAAAATTAGGTTATGAAGGAAATATTCAATTTAGCGATCCTTCGTTTGAAGAAAAAGCCTCTATTTTACAAGATGATTTTCGTTTAATTGCCATTGCAAAAGAAATGTATGATTTTGTCATCTTAAATGATTTATTAAAAGATCAGCCTAATTTATCTACAGCAATGGTTCATGTTTATGAAACACATCGACAAGATTTAAAAAAATTAAAGGATATCATCATTGATATTGATGCAAATAAAGGTCTTCAAAACAATGATAGATGGTATTTCAAATTGTTTAAGGACAAAAATGCACCTAAAAACTATTCGGCTTTTATTCACAAAAATTCAAATCAAAAACGTCCTTCTATTGATGAATTCAATGATGAAATTAAAAAGATTTTAATAGAACATCGAAATGATGTTTCTTTAGAAAAACAAGATGATTTAAAAATGCTTTTTGAAAAAGTAGAAAATAAAACATTATTAAAAACGATTGCCATTCAATCAACAAGCGTTATTCCACATCAATTACATCTCGATGAATTAGAAAAGATTATTGATAATGCCAGTACAAAATATCCTTTTTTAAGCAATATTCGTGATAAATTAGTGTTATTATTTACATTCCGTGTTCCTTATTATTATGGTCCATTAAATGATAAAAGTCCTTATTCAAATGTAGAACGCAAACAATTTGCAACTGTCACACCTTGGAATTTTGATGAAATATTTGATGAAAATAAAACACGTGAAAAATTCATGAAAAAACTCACAAATAATTGTACTTATTTAAGTGGTGAGACCGTTATGCCTAAAAAAGCTTTAGCTTACGAAGATTATTTAATTTATGATCGTCTAAATGTTTTACTTGTTAATGGCGAATATTTATCCTTGCAAGAAAAAGAAAAAATTTATCATTATCTAATTTCAAGACCAAAAACAACTTTAGATCAATTAAAAAAGGAATTAGCTAAATGGCATAATCAATCTCCTATTGATATTATTTTTTCTAATATCCATGAAGAAATTCCTTTTGAAGCCTCTTCTCATGCACATCTTATGAAATCATTTGATCTTGAAAAGCAAAAAGAAGAGTTAGAACGATACATTACTTTAGCAACGATTTATGCTGATGACAAAAAATCACTAAAAGAATTATTGAAAAATGAATCTTTATTAGATGAAAATCAAAAAAATGTAATTCTTACCCTTCCAACTAAAAAGTGGGCTCCACTTTCTTATAAGCTTTTGCAAAACATTGTTTATACTGATGATTATGGTGTGGTTCATTCCATATTAGACATTATGAAAGAAACCAATCAAAACTTTCAAATGGTTCTTCATAATGAACAATATCATTTTAAAGAATTAATTGAACAAGAAAATCAAAAATTCACGCAAGAAAAAACAATTGAGGATTTAATTGAAGAAAAACTTGAATCCATTCCTTCATTAACTCAAAGAAGTATACGACAAACTTTATTAATTATTGATGATATCATTAAGGCATCTCATCAAAAAGTACCTGAAAAGATTTTTATTGAAGTAACAAGAAATAATGATGATAAAAGAAAAGGGCAAGATGGCAATCAACTTGCGCGAGATAAAGAATTAAATCGTTTCTTAACTAATCTTTTAAAAGATGAAAAAGCAAATCAGTTTTGCGATGTTTCCCAACTATTAAAAGATTTAGAAGAAGTCGATAAAGTCAAACTAAAAGGTAAACACATCTATTTATATTTCAAACAACTTGGAATTGATCTTTATACCGGCAAAAAGATTGTTTTAAATCAACTTTTAACCTCTACAAAATACGATACAGATCATATCATCCCTCAATCTTTAATTAAAGATGATTCTTTAGATAATTTAGTTTTAGTTGAACGCGAAGTCAATCTAAAAGTAAAAGGAAATCATTACCCTGTTCCTTCTAGGATTCAAGATGAACAAAAGAAACTTTGGCATTTCTTACTTCAAAAGAAAGCTATTAGTGAGAAAAAATATGGCAATTTAACAAGAACAAGTAAGATTAAATTAGAAGAAGTGGAAGATTTTGTTGCAAGACAAATCAATGTTATCAATTATTCTAATGTAATTATTCGTGACATTTTAAAATTAAAATATCCTCATACTGACATTATTTTTTCAAAATCACAATATCCTTCTTTTATTAGAAAACATTTAAAAATTGTAAAAAATAGAGATGTCAATGATGCCCATCATGCTGTTGATGCCTATTTAAATGTTGTTTCTGGTAATCTTTTATCTACAACTTTTTCTAAAGCTTATATTCGTAAAAAATACATACAAATTCAAGATGGTGAAAAAGAAACCTTTAATATGGAAACCATCTTGGAAAACTACTTTAAAAACAATGAAAATCAACTTAAAATTAAAACAAATTGCTTACGTAGAGATGCTTTAATAACTTTTAAAGTCGACTATTTCAGTGGTGAATTTTATGGTCAAACAAGATTACCTAAAGGAAATGAAAATTTAATTCCGATTACTTTAAATGAAGATAATCCAATGAGTGATACTTCAAAATATGGAGGATATACTAATTTGGCACAAGCCTATTTATTTGCTGTTTCTTATCAAGAAGATGGGGAAATGAAAAAGGCTATTTTAAGAGTCCCATATTTATATGACACTTTATATAAAAATGATTCAGATAAATTACTTTCTAAAGTATTAGATAATCCTAAAGCTACAAACATTCAAATATTAAGAAAAATCCACTTAAATCAAAAAATCAGATTTAATGATGGCATTTATTTGTTATATACAAATGAAAAAGATAGGAATAAATACAAAATGGCTTATCAAAATTATATAGACAATGATTATCTTTATTACCTTCATTGGGCCAATAAACATTTGGAAGAATTACTAGATAATCAAGAAAAACAAACTTTTATTTATAATTCAAAAAATGATCAATTTGAAGTTTCTAAAGCAAAAAACAAAGAAATATTCCAATATTTACTCCAAAAAACGAAGGCAAAAGTTTATGATACTTGCAATTATATTGTAAAGGCACGAGAAACAAACATTGAAATTTTTGAACAACTCACTTTAAAAGAACAAATTACTATGATTAATCAATGGATTAAAATGATGTCTAGAGATTGTGAAAAAGTAAAATTTGATGCAAGATTTACAAATTTTTCTAATTGTTTATTGCGTCTATCTAACAATATCAACCCAAAAGATTCCATCACTATCATTTATGAATCACCAACAGGATTATTTAAACATGAGGTTAAAATTTAAAAATGGGATTTCGTACCGTTATCGTTTCTTCTCATAGCAAATTAGAATATGCTTTAAATTATCTTGTTTATAAAACTGTAGATGAAGTAAAAAGAATTCATATCCATGAAATTCATACACTCATTATTGAATCTACAACAGTTTCAATTACTTCTGCCTTATTGGCTGAATTAATCAAACAAAAAGTAAAAGTTATCTTTTGTGATGAAAAAAGAAATCCTTCTTCTGAATTAATCCCATACTATGGAGATAGCATTTCATATCAAAGAATTAACGAACAAATCAAATGGAAAGAAAACATTAAACATCTTGTTTGGCAAAAAATCGTTCAAGAAAAGATAAAACAACAAGCCTATGTATTAAGTAAAAAAATGCCCGATGAAGCAATCATTCTTTCAAACTATGCAAAAGAAGTTGAATTAGATGATGCAACAAATCGTGAAGGACATGCTGCAAAATTTTATTTTAATCGGTTATATGGCGAAAATTTTTCTCGTGGTAGTTCTGATAAAATCAATACTTTTTTAAATTATGGATATACATTGCTATTATCACAATTTAATCGTTATATAGTTGCAAAAGGCTATTTAACACAATTAGGTATTCATCATAAAAATCCTTTTAATCCATTTAACCTTTCTTGTGACTTAATGGAGCCATTTCGTCCTTTTATTGATTCAAAAGTGACTGATTTGAGTGAAGATAATTTTAAAAATAAATTGATTTCTTTTCTTAATCATCCTGTTTATATTCATGGAAAAAAGCAAACTTTAATTCACGCGATTCAAATTTATTGTAGTTCTATCTTTTTAGCATTAAATACCGGAAAAATTGAGTGTATTCAATTTTTAGAATCCTATGAGTAACGTATTTATGAGAATTATTTTGTTTTTTGATTTGCCATCCGTGACGAAAAAAGATATCCGTGAATATACAAAATTTGTTAAATTATTAAAGAAAATTGGCTTTGTGCGTATGCAAGAAAGTGTTTTTACAAAACTAGCTTTAAATCAATCTAATGTAAACTCCACCATGATTGAATTAAAAAAGAATCTTCCTATGGATGGCATTGTTTCTGTTTTAACACTAACTGAAGTTCAATTTTCATCTATTGAACATTTAATTGGGGAAATCAAAACCGATGTGATTACTTCTGAAGAGAAGGTGATTCAATTATGATTTCTTTATGCATTCATCCTTTTGACTTCATTCAAAATGAAAAGGATATTTGTCACCAATTATTGATTATAGAAAATAAAAAAATGCTTTATTCTTTTTTAAAGGATATGGCTAGTGGCGGAGTTTATAAAGAATATTTTGAAATTTATGATGAAAATAACAAAAAATTAAAAAATGGTGACTATTTGGATTTTGTTCTTTCTTTACTTTATTTAGACATCAACAATAAAAAAAATATCAATGCTCTAATTAAATTTCTAAAATCTTCTTGTTCTGACATGCTTCATGAAGTAACGCAAGACATATCTATTAAAATCCAAGAGATATTCAATTTATTACGATTAGAATCTCCTGTTGATATTATTTCTAATATTGATTTTACAGAAGATGATTATTTTAAATTAGCTAATTTGTCTATTGTTGAAGATGATCAATCTATTTTAGAAAGAATTCATACTTACATTAAAGTTTCCTATGAATTAAGAAAAATTAAAATATTTATCTTTTATAATCTTTATTCTTTACTTGATAATGATGATATAGAAAAATTATTGCGTTCTTGTTCTTATTTCGACATTAAAATTATTAATATTGAACCCAATAATATTGAAAATCATTGCTTTTCTAATAAAAAAATTTTAGATAAAGATATTTGCCTACTTGAATAATTTAGATTATAATTATATTAAAGATTGCACTATTTGGCCTCATATTTTGAGGTTTGGGAGTAGTGCTA
>HF998004.1:4107-40082 GCA_000433015.1 Firmicutes bacterium CAG:631 | reverse complement strand
AGTTGTTGACGAAGAACATAAATTTGGGGTAGAACATAAAGAAAAAATTAAAGAATTAAAGGCAAGTATTGATGTTTTAACTTTATCTGCAACCCCCATTCCTCGAACTTTACAAATGGCTTTAACAGGGGTTAGAGGATTTTCTACGATTACTACCCCCATTGAAAATCGAATGCCTGTTCAAACTTATGTTTTAGAAAAAAATGATTATGTCATAAAAGAAATTATTGAACGGGAATTAGCGCGAGGTGGGCAAGTATATTATTTGCACAATCGCATTGAAGAATTGCCAAAGATTGCTTTAAAATTAAAAAAATCTATTCGAAATGCTAAAATTGCGATTGTTCATGGTCAATTACCCTCTGATGAAATGGAAGATATTATGGAAACCTTTATTCGAGGAGAGACCAATATTTTATGCTGTACAACGGTTATTGAAAACGGCATTGATATTCCAAATGTCAACACGATTATTGTTGAAAATGCCGATTGCTTTGGACTATCACAACTTTATCAGATTCGTGGACGTGTAGGCCGTAGTGATCGTTTAGCTTATGCTTATTTGTTTTATAAATCACAAAAGAATCTATCAGAACTCGCTCAAAAAAGATTGACAACGATTAAGGAATTTACACAACTGGGAAGTGGTTATAAAGTAGCTATGCGCGATTTAATTACACGTGGAGCAGGAGATTTGTTAGGAGCGGAACAATCGGGATTTATTGAAAGTGTGGGAATGGATATGTATATTGATTTATTGCATGAGGCCATTGAAGAACAAAAAAATGGAGTTCTATCCCCTAAAAAAGAAGCAAAACCGAAAACGACGTTACAAATTGATGCTTATATTCCTCAAGGATTCTTCAATAATGATTATGAAAAAATTGAATTATATCGTCAAATTGATCAAGTAGAACAACTAGAAAATTTGAATCAATTAAAAGAAGAAATCATTGATAAAACAGGAAAACTTCCTGAATCTATACGTCTTCTTTTTGAAAAAAAAGTGATTGATATCATTGAACAAGAAGGCATTATTGAAAATTATAGAGAAACAGATCAAGAACTTGTTTTAAAATTATCTGAAACTTTTTCAAGTTATCGAGGAGTGGGTTTGGATCTTTTTGAACTTGCTAATCAAATTTCTACTGCTATCGTTTTAAAGTTTCCTCATATGCGCATTGAAGTTCATGTAAAGAAAATTGACCAATGGTTATATCTTGTCAGTGATTTTGTTAAAGGTTTAGTAAAGATTCAAAAAAAATATCAAAGGGGTAATTAAAATGAACATTCATCTTTGTACCGATGCATCCTTTTTAGAAAAACAAAAAAGTAAATTAATCAAAGAAAATGTCGTTTTAATTGAAAAAGATTTCTTTTATGAATTAAAATCTATTTCTTATCCTCACGCTTTAACGCAACTAAAAGAATATATTCCTTATATTCAAAATGCTTGGATTTATATTGATTTTTCAATGATTTCTTTTGTTGACGCGATTTTTATTATTGATTATTTTTATCAAAATCAATTTATTGGAAACCTTAGTCTTGTTTATTATCAAAAAGAAAGTGCAATGATTTTATTTGAAAAAAAAGTTATTTCTTTGGCCAAACCTATCCAAAGTGTGAAAGATTATTTTTTTAGTCAACAAAAAGTAATCTCTATAGATTTATTAAAATTAGCATTTCCTCATATTCTAGAATGTTTGCATTTGTTTTCTCTTCTTCAATTTGAACCAGTAGCTCTTCATATGCTTTTAAAACAATGCTTAGAAAACGAGCAAGACATGGAACCAGAAATTTATTTTATGCATGAGTATGCAAACTTTGGGTTGTCTTTTGATTATGTAAAAGCATTGTTTCAAAAAATAAAGAAGGAGGAATCCTTATGCAACTAGAATTTCATTATCCTAAAGATCAACTGTATTTAGTGGCTGTTTCTGGAGGACCAGATTCCATGGCTTTATTAGATCTTTTATTTCAAAATGGATATGCTTTAATTGTTGCACATGTGAATTATAAAAAAAGAAAAGAAAGTGACCAAGAGCAACAACTCATTGAAAAATATTGTCAAGAAAAAAACATTCCTGTTCATGTTGCTTTTTTTCAAGAAAAGGAGGAGAAAAAATCCTTTCAGGTCAAAGCAAGAGAATTTCGTTATCAATTCTTTGCTCAAATTTATCAAAAAGAGCATTGTGATGGACTATTTGTTGCTCATCATTTTGATGATTTATTAGAAACCTATTTGTTGAAAAAAAAGCGGCACGTCATTAATGAATCTTATCTGATTGCTTCACAAACAAATTTATGGGGAATGCAAGTTTATCGCCCTTTACTTTCTGTTTCTAAAAAAGATTTGCAAGCTTATTGTTTAAAAAATCATATTCCTTTTGGCATTGACCAAAGTAATGATTCAGAAATTTATTTGCGCAATCAAATTAGACATCAACTACAGACATTAGATAAACAAAAAGTATGGGAACAAGCTTTAAAAGATGAAAAAATCTTAATAGATACAAGGCAAAAAGTACGCCATTATTTATCGACACATTCCACTTATCAAACGCATGATTTAAAAAAACAAGATGACCTCTTTTTACAAATTTTTTTATATGAAACCATTCAAAAAGAAATGCAACCATTTATCAATCGTCATCTTTTGTCGAATTTAAAAAATTTTCTTTGGAGTAAAAAACCGAATTTAAAACATAAAATAAATAAGGACTATTATATGATAAAGGCTTATTCACAAATTGAATTTAAATATTTAACTTCTAGTCCTTTTTGCTATGTAAGAAATGATGATGCTTTATTCAAAACACCTTACTTTGAAATTCGACATGAAGGATTGAAAATGCAAGGAATCTACTTAACTAAAGAAGATTTTCCTATTCAAATAAGAAGTTATAAAGCATCGGATAAAATTGAATTAAAAAATGGAACAAAAAAAATAAGTCGCCTTTTTATCGACAAAAAAGTTCCAAAGGAGGACCGAATTCATGTTCCTGTATTGGAAAATAAGGATGGTAAAATTTTGTTGGTTAGTGGATTTTATAGATATTTTTCATTAAAATTGACACAAAACAATTATTTTGTGATAGAATATAAAAAGTAAATAAATGTTTATAATAAACATTTATCAATAAAGGAGATGAATACGATGAACAATCCAAATATTTATGGAAAGCGAAATGGCAAATCTTCGTTATGGAAATACTTATTATTTTGGTTGGTTATCATTATTTTGGTGATTACACTTGTCTTTACTATGTCTGGTAGAAGAAGAGAGGTAGTCGTTTGGACACATAATGATATTAAAAATTATTTGACATTGGAAGATAATTCTGAAACAACGAATAATGATTCAGAAGTTCAAGAATCATTAGAAGCTGAATATTTGGCAAGATTAAAAAATATTGAAGAAATTAAAATACAAGTAGGACCTTATAAAACAACTTTTTTGATGGATTATATGGTTCAACGTACAGAAAACAAGCAAACGGTTACTTACTATTATCGTGCTACATATGAATTTGCGGCAAATGATGGCGGAAATGAATTAACTCAAATCAAAGGCTATTTAACTCAAGCAGATGATTTTTTGATTGAAAATCAATTGCCATCAATCCCAATAGGAATTGTAGATACAACAGAACCGAATTTCTGGTTAGAATTACTTCAATCTTTAATTCCAATTTTAATTGTTGGATTATTTGCATTCATTATTATTGGTAAAATTGCGAATGCACAAGGAGGCGGCAAATCGACTTTTGATTTTGGAAAGTCAAAGGCAAGACGGGAAGATGCTTCTACCATCCGTTTTAGCGATGTCGCCGGTTGTGAAGATGAAAAAGAAGAAATGAAAGAAATCGTGGATTATTTAAAGAATCCACGCAAATATGCAAAATCCGGAGCTAGAATACCGAAAGGTGTTATTTTAAAGGGGCCTCCTGGAACAGGAAAAACATTACTTGCTAAAGCGGTCGCTGGGGAGGCAAGTGTTCCATTTTATTACATTTCTGGTAGTGATTTCCTTGAAATGTTTGTCGGTGTTGGTGCAAGTCGTGTTCGTGATATGTTCAAAAAGGCTCGTTTAACTGCTCCATGTATTATCTTTATTGATGAAATTGATGCTGTGGCTCGTCAAAGAGGAACCGGACTTGGCGGTGGACATGATGAAAGAGAGCAAACACTGAATCAACTTCTAGTTGAAATGGATGGTTTTGAAAATAACTCTGGTATTATTGTTCTTGCTGCAACCAACCGGATTGATGTTTTAGATCCAGCCTTATTACGTCCTGGACGTTTTGATAGACAAATTGATGTTAATCTTCCTGATTTAAAAGGTAGAGTAGATATCTTAAAAGTTCATTCAAGAAATAAAACCTTAGCTAGTGATGTCAATTTAGAAGCCGTTGCTAAAAAGACACCAGGATTTAGTGGTGCTGAATTAGAAAACGTTATGAATGAAGCAGCTATTTTATCTGTACGGAATAAACACGATAAGATTAGTAGTTCAGATATTGATGAAGCGATTGACCGTGTTATTGGCGGTCCTGCAAAGAAAACAAAAGTAATTAGTGAAAGAACCAAACGAATGGTTGCTTATCATGAAGCGGGACATGCTGTTATTGGCTTAAAGGTAGCTTTAAGTGAAACGGTTCAAAAAATTACCATTATTCCGCGTGGTGATGCGGGTGGATATGTCTTGATGACTCCAAAAGATGAAAGTATGTTACAAACAAAAGGAGAACTTTTAGCTAAAATTACTTCTTATTTAGCCGGAAGAGCTTCTGAAGAAATTTTCTTTGACGATGTGACGACAGGAGCGCATAGTGATATTGAACGAGCAACACAAATTGCCCGAGTCATGGTTACTGAACTTGGAATGTCTCCTCTTGGACCTGTTCAATATGAACGGGATAGTAGTCAAGTCTTTTTAGGAAGAGATTATGGAAGTACCCGTATTTCTGGCGAAGTCGCAAATGAAATTGATAAAGCGGTTCGTGAAATCATTGAAAGTTGTTTAGAAACCGCTAGAAATTGTATTTTACAAAATAAAGATATGTTAATTTTAATTGCAGAAACGCTTTTAAAATATGAAACGATTACTGCAGAAGAAATTGATTACCTCATTGAACACGGTTCTTTAGATGAATATAAGGCGCAACAACAAAAGAATGCAATGAATAGTGTTGAACCGGATACAAAAGAAGCAGAATCTAATCCTGAACAAACTGACTCTCAAGAAAATTCTTCTCTTGATGAATTAAAAGATACAAAGGATGATTCAACGGATGACAAACAAGAGTAAACTTTATAAATATTTAGCACTTCATGATGAAGTGCTCATCTATAGTGTGGATAGTAAAGATGTTTTGGCCACTTATGCACAAAATGTTCAAGCTTCTGCTGTTGCTTTAGCCGCTATTGGTCGTTTAATGAGTGGAGCTTTGCTCATGGCAGGGCAATTAAAAGATAATGAAAGATTATTAGTTAGTATTGATGGAAATGGACCGTTAGGAAATTTAAAGGCTGAAGCGGATGCCAAAGGAAATGTTAGAGGATTTGTATCAAATCCTCTTTTCGACGTTCCATTGAAAGAAAATGGGCATTTGGATGTGGGAACAGCGGTAGGACATGAGGGATATTTAACTGTAACGAAGCAACTTCAATTAAAAGAACCATTTGTTGGAAGTTGTGCTTTAATAAGCGGTGAAATTGCTGAAGATATCAGTTATTATTATGGCACAAGTGAACAAATTCCTACTGTCGTTGCTTTAGGTGTTTTAATTAATCCAGACTATAGTATTGGAGAAGCAGGCGGATTCTTTATTCAATTATTGCCTAATGCTTCTGAGCAAACCTACCAAACGATTGAAAAAATGTTGACAGAAATTCATTCGGTATCAGATTTATTAAAAAAATATGGTGCAGAACAAATGATTTATGCATTGTTTAAGGATGCAAGGTTGATTGATAGTTATCCCGTGCAATTTCAATGTCATTGTAGTTTACAATATGCAAAAGAACTAATAAAAAAAATTGATACAAAAGAACTGGATGAAATGATTCAAGAAGATCAAGGCGTAGAAATCACTTGCAACTTTTGCCAGAAAAAATATTATTTATCAACTGATGATTTAAAAGCAATTCGAAAGGATAAACAAGAATGAGTCCGCTTGCGATTTTTTTAGTGTGTCTTGGTGCTTTTCTTCTTTTAGGATTGAGCCTATATCTATATGGTTATTTTTTTGAAGTTAAAAAGACGAAAATCTTACGTTTTCAATATCAAAACAAACAATTAACGAAAATTAAAAAACCAATTGAATCGGCATTTAAAATTGTTTTTTTTAGTGATTTGCATGTGGGCAAAATGTTAAAAGGGAAGCAACTTGAAAAGAAAGTGGAAGTATTAAAGCAATGTCAGGCCGATCTTTACCTTTTTGGTGGAGATTTAATTGGCTACAATACGGCTAAATATTTTCAAAAAGAAGATATTGAAAAATATTTTCAGTTTTTAAAATCACAAAAAGGTTATAAAGTAGAAGGAAATCATGAATATAAAAAAGAAAGTCGTATTTCACAAAATCAAAAGGATGCTCTTTTTGAGGCTTTTCCGCTTCTTTTGTTGCAAAATGAAGCTGTTGAAGTAAAATATCATGAAAAAAAGATTGTCATTATGGGTTTAAAAGAAGGACAATATCATACACCACAACAACCAAATATTTCGAGTGGCGATATTCGTATTGTTGTTGTTCATCAAGGAGATTATTTTGATCAAATTCATGATGTTGATCTTGTCTTATCAGGACATACGCATGGTGGACAAATTCGAATTCCTTTTCTTCCTTTAATTTATAAACCAAAACATGGTAAAAAATATATTCAAGGTGTTTATCAAAAAGATAACCAATATTTAATTGTATCTAAAGGAATGGGATGCAATATGTTTAAGTTTCGTTTTTGCGCTCCGAGTGATATAATAGAATTATATATTACGGATTAAGGAGGTTGCCTATGTATTTTTCAAAACTCAATGCAGGACAATATTTTTTGATTATTATTCTTGGTATCTTCGCTTTTTTCGTATTGGTTGATCTCGTTTTATTGCTCTTTCAATTTTTTAAAAAAAAGACACGTTCTTTTGCTGAAATGATGGATGAAAAAAAGAGTAATCGATTATCTTTAGTGATTGATTTAAGTCGTAATATTGTTGAAATTTATTATGTTTATGAAACCAATAATAAAACGAAAACATTAAATTTTGATGAGTTTACTTATTCTTTGGATTCTGAAAATTTAAAGAAATTGCAAGATTGGTTAGAATTTATTCAAAATAATAGTGAATATGGAAACTATCGAAGAATTGAATTACAAATGTATGATGATTCTGGAAATAAACGTTTATATCGTTGCAGTTTACAAAATTATATTCCAGAAAATCATAAATATTTTATTATGGCACAAGATATTACTGTCAGTAATCAAATGATTAAGGATTACGAAAAAAAATTATCTTTATATGATACCGAATCTTTTTATGAAAAAATTCAAGTTTTATTAAAATTGACTTTAGAAAATGAAATTGCTTGTATTGTTACGATTCGTTACAAGGAATATGAAGCGATTGTTAAAGATTTTAAAGATGATTTTGTAAAGTTAATTGACTATGAAATTTTAAACCGTTTAGAGGCTATTTTAGAAGAAGACATGGCTATTTGTCAAAGCAAAGAAGCTACTTTTCACATTTTTTTAGGAAAAGTGATGTCTTTATCAAAATTAAAGCAAAAATTAAAAAAGATTTTACAAACTTGTTCAGGAAATATTGTAGTAGGAAAAGGAAATTTCAATATTAACTTTTTAGCTGGTGCAATGATTATTGAAAATAATGACCCTCTCAACTGCTTAGAAAAATCTGAAATTGCTCTCAATCAATGTTTAAAGAGAAGATTTTTTAACGATAAAATTCGTTTTTTTGATAAAGAATTATCAATTATTGAAAAAGAAAATGTTGAAAAATTGTCTTTAGTGAAAAAAATTATTGATGAAAAAGATTTTGATTTAGTTTATCAACCGATTTTAGATATTTCTACAAAAAAAGTAATGGGATATAAAGTGGAAATTTCTTTAAATAAAGAAATTGATATCACGAAAGAAAAGTTTATTTCTATGGCTCAAGAAATTGGAGAAAGAAAAAAGTATTTTATGGGAATACTTGAAAAAATTTTGCAAAAAGACTTTCAATTGCCGGTCTTTATTGTTATTCCTCACTCTCAAATTTCTCGCTTTTGTGATGCGTATGCTTCTTTTGAAGATTTTCAACAAATTGATTTGAAAATTATGATCTCTTTTGAAAATTTAGTGGTTTCCGAAACCAATTTAGTTACAATGGAGAAAATTATTAAAGGAAATATAGAATCCAATCATATTCAATTTGGGATAGCTATCAGTAATTTTCAAATTCCTTATTTGAATGAAATTATTTATACGAAGTTAAATTACATGATGATTTTTGAAGAAGTAATTGATACATCTTTTGATTCTACACATTATCAAATTGCTTTTTTAACAAATCAAAAAATTGCAGAACAATATGATTTAGTTATGATTGGTGTGGATATTAATAGCATTTATCAATATGAAAAATTATTTCACATGCATGCAAAATACATATCTGGACCTTTATTTAATGAAAAAATACAAGAGAATCAACTCAGTGATCAACATTTATTAAAACAACTCATTGAATTAGAAAATAAAAATAAAGCGTAGGTGATTTTATGGAACGTGGAAGTGGTATTTTATTACACATCAGTTCTTTGCCATCCAATTATGGTATAGGAACTTTTGGTAAAGAAGCTTATTGTTTTATACGCCTTTTAAAAAAGACAAAGCAAAAGTATTGGCAATTTCTTCCGCTTTCACCAACTGGATACAAAGATTCTCCTTATCAAAGTTTTTCCACTTTTGCTTTAAATCCCTATTTTATTGATTTGGATGATTTGATTCAAAATCAATTACTAAAACAAGAAGAAGTAGATGCTTTAACATGGTATCAAACAAAAGATCGAGTGGACTATGGCCTTATCTATGAAAATAAAGAAAAAATATTATGGCTTGCTTACCAAAGAGGATATGCTAAATATCAAAAAATGATTCAAATTTTTATGCGCAAAAATCAATTTTGGCTAGAAGATTATGCGCTTTTTATGGCGTTGAAAAAATATTTTCATCAACAACCCTGGACACAATGGGAAATAGACTATAAAATTAAAAAGAAAAATGTCATTCATCGCTTTCAAGAAGAAAATCAAGATTGGATTCAATTTTATATCTTTTGCCAATTTATAGCGTTTAAACAATATCAAAAATTAAAAAATTTTGCTAAAGCAAATAAAATACAATTAATCGGAGATTGCCCTATATATGTCAATTTCGATAGTTGTGATGTATGGGCAAATCAACGGCTTTTCTTGTTGGATACACAATATTATCCTACATTGGTGGCTGGAGTACCGCCCGATTATTTTTCTAAAACGGGGCAATTATGGGGAAATCCTATTTACAATTATGAACAGATGAAAAAAGATGATTATCATTGGTGGACTTTGCGTTTTCAACATTTATTAAAATTATATGATTATGTTCGTCTTGATCATTTCCGTGGATTTGAGGCTTATTATGCTATTCCTTTTAAAGAAACTACAGCCTTACATGGAAAATGGTATGCAGGACCTGGGAAAACCTTTTTTGATTTGATGACTCAAAAATTTGGGCAAACACCATTTATTGCAGAAGATTTAGGAATAATAACTGATTCTGTTCAATTACTAAAAGATCGCTATCATTTTCCAGGGTTAAAAATCTTATTATTTGCCTTTGATTCTTTAGATGAAAAACATCCTTATTTACCTAAAAATTATGAAAAAAATTGTATTGGTTATATTGGAACGCATGACAATTCTCCTTTTTTTGAGTATGTAAAACAAAACCAAAATGGATTTTTAAATATGAAAAAATATTACCAAACAGTCGATGAAAATACAACTTATGAAGCAATTATGGATGATTTATTTGCCTCCGATGCGAATGTGATTATTTTACAAATCCAAGATATTTTAAAACAAGATGAGAAGTCAAGAATGAATGTTCCTGGAAGTGACCAAGGCAATTGGCAATATCGCATAACGCATAACGATTTTGATTTTAAAAAATATGAATTTATCGTTAAATTAACAATAAAGCACCAAAGAGATTAGTCATTTCTTTGGTGTTTTCGTAACCAAACGTAACCATTACATTTATTGACATCCCATTGAGATTATGAAAATATATATTATTAGAGAGGGATTGACATGTTAGATGTAACAAAAAGGGTGCTTTTATTTGTAGAAGATGATGATAGCCTACTTCAACAAATGAAAGAATATTTTATAAATTTAGATAATGAAGTCTATACAGCAACATCTTTAGAAGAGGCAAAAAAAGCCGTTCAAAGCATTGCATTTGATGCAATTGTGTTAGATGTTGTTTTACCTGATGGATCAGGATTAGAACTTTTAAAAGATACGCAACTACCTCCAGTGATTATTTTATCTGATTTAAGCGATGAAAAAAATATTTTAGAAGGCTTTGAAAATGGGATTGTCGATTATATTGTAAAACCATGTTCCATGTT
This sequence comes from Firmicutes bacterium CAG:631, assembly GCA_000433015.1. Lineage (GTDB taxonomy): Bacteria > Bacillota_I > Bacilli_A > RFN20 > CAG-631 > Caccosoma > Caccosoma faecigallinarum. The sequence continues at coordinate 29,401 of HF998004.1, read as the reverse complement.
ATTACTTAAGACAAGATTATCGTTACGACTTTTACCGATAGAAAAATCAGTGATAGAATGTCGAGGAATTAAATTAAACATTCGATATCGTAGTGTTTTTTATCAGCAAAAAGAAATTCACTTGACCAGTAGTGAATTTAACATTTTACATTTTTTAATGACACATCCAAATCAGTTTTTTTTGGCCAATGAAATTTATGAACAAGTGTGGAAATCTAAAAGTTTAAATACGACAACGATTAAACGACATTTATCAACATTACGAAGAAAAATGATTGAAGTTGAACCAAAAAAAACATTTATTTTGACACAATTTGGGAATGGTTATGCATTTATTTCTGAGGAAAGAATATGAAAACAAAATATTTATTCTTTTCACTTTTTCTTATTTTTTTTGTCTTATCTTTTTTAACCTTTCCTATTTTGATGAACATTCAAACCAATCATCTTCAACCTTTACCAAATTATCCAATTACAACAGAACATGAAGAAAAAAAGATTGCATTAAAAATTGAAGATATCACCAGTTTTCACCAAATTACTAGTTATAATGTGATTTCCGATGATTTTTCAAATGATGAAAATTTAAAAAACAATTCGACGACGGGAACGATTTCGTTTATATTTTTAAATCTTGATCCGAATGACGAAAGATTTGAAGAAAAATCGAAACAGTTATCTTCTTTATTACAACGAGATAATCATTGGCATCTTACTCTTTATTTATCTCCTATATTTTCTTCTTGTATCATCTATGTTAATGGAATAAAAGCTTATTCCATTGGTAAAATGAGTGCTGAAAATGATTCAAATTCTTCAACGCATCAATCGACTACTCAACCCATATTTTTAGATTTATCTTTTAATGCCTCCAAGGAAGCTCTTTTAAATGATGATAGTCTATTAAAAAAAGAGGTTACGATTCAATATGAGTCAAGACAAAGCAATTTATCGGGAATTCAAGGATTAATTTTAATTGGAGAAGATGAGGCAATTCGAGAAATCATCCAAAGAGATATTTTTTTCATTTATGCCGTTGTTTTGATTTCCATTTTAGTTTTATCTTTATTTATTTTTGTCTCTATATTAAAGAAAACTCTCCATTATTTACCTCAAATTATTGGAATTATCGGTATATTTTTATTATCTACATCTTTGTATAATCTTTATGATGTTACAACGAATCCCTTTTTTTTAGTTGCAATTTTTAAAAGTAGTTTTGCCATTTTATGTTTTAGTGGCTGTATGGATTTGTTTCAAGAAAAGAAAAATAAAAAATTAAAAATTATTTTTATGACAACCTATGGCATTTTGTTTGTCATCAATTTTTTAGCCGGCTATTTTTCTGATATTCCTTTAATTTTTATTGGAGAAATTGTTCAATTTTTGGTCAGTTTGGGAATTTTTGCAATTGCAGCAGCAAGAATTCTTTGCCAATCTAATCATAAAAATTATTGGCAGATTATCTTTTTACCTGCTCTTATGTTTTCTCAATTAATTCGACTAAACACTTTAATTTATTTATCTTCCTTTTTTTACTTAACCTTTTTTATTTTAATTATTATCACGGTCTTAGGAATGAAAGAATTCATTTTATTAGAACAAACCAATCGTTATTTAATGAATAATATTCAATCGGAAGTAAAAATTCAAACAAAAAACTTACAAACTTTAATTGAAGAAAAAGATACTTTACTTCGCTATGTATCCCATGATATGAAAAAACCTATACAAGGAATTAATCATGATTTAAAATTATTAAAAATTAATCTTGATGATGAACAACAAATGAAAGCTTATCATAGTATTACCATGAGAAGTAGCCAAATTGAAAAAAGTTTGGATGCCCTTGCAAAATATGAAAAAAATAATTTTGTCATTGAAAAATCAAAAACTTTATCCATCAAAAAATTAATTTATACCATTTATGAAAATATGAAACCCGATTGTGATGCAAATGGAATTGAGCTTACGATTTCTCCTGTTGATTTTAACATTTATGGAAAAGAAAACAATTTAATTTCTATTTTAAACAATATTGTTTTAAACGCCATTGAGCATGCAGAGTGTAGTAAAATCGAAATCAAGTCCTTTAAAAACAAAGAAAAAGGTTTTATTGAAATCATCGATAATGGAAAAGGAATTGATGGTCATATTGATGTGTTTTTACCTTATTATTCTATAAGTAAAACCGATGAAAATCGCGGAATTGGGCTTTATATTTCAAAAAAATTTATACAATCAATGGGTGGAGACATTACTTATAAAAATGAAAATCATCATTTAATTTTTACGATTTCTTTGCCTTTGGCATAAGTGAAAATGCATTGCATTTCTTCTTTGAATTTGCTATATTGAAGTCGGTGAAAAGAGGGATATGATGCAACAAAAAAAATGGTGGCATGATAAAATTGTTTATCAAATTTATCCGATGAGTTTTGCAGATGCAAATAACGATGGATATGGAGATTTAAAAGGAATTATTCAACATTTAGATGATTTAAAAGAACTTGGTGTGGATATTTTATGGTTAACTCCTTTTTTTGCTTCTCCAATGGAAGATAATGGCTATGATGTAGCCAACTATTATCAAATCAATCCTTTATTTGGTACGATGAAAGATATGGATACTTTGATTGCAGAAACGAAAAAAAGAGAAATGTATATCATGATGGATATTGTAGCCAATCATACCTCTAGTGAACATGACTGGTTTAAGGAATCAAAAAAGAGCAAAGACAATCCTTATCGAGAATATTATATTTGGAGAGATGAGCCTCTTTTTAATATGCATTCCACGTTTGGAGGATCTGCTTGGGAATATGATGAAAATACAAAACAATATTATTTTCATGAATTTGGAGTCGGGCAACCCGATTTAAACTGGGAAAATAAAAAAATTATGGATGAATTTGTAAAGATTATCAATTTTTGGATGGAAAAAGGCATTCGTGGCATTCGCTTCGATGTCATTCAGCTTATTGGAAAAGAAATTGATAAAGATATTCATGCTTATGGCCCTACACTCCATTCTAAAGTGAGAGAATTAAATCTTCGTTCCTTTGGTAGATATGATGCGGTAACTGTTGGTGAAGCATGGGGAGATTTAGAAAAGGCCATTGAATTTACAAATCCTGAGCATCATGAATTGGACATGGTTTTTCAATTTGAATGTACAAGTTCGACTTGCGATTATACACGGTATCATAAATTTACACCAAAGCCTATCAATATGAAATTGATTAAAGATATATTGTGTAAATATCAAAGAGGTTTAAATGATTTATCTTGGAACGCTTTATTTGTAGAAAATCATGATTTGGGACGTTGTATTAATAAATTTGGCAATGAAAAAGAATTTTATTTAGAATCAGCAAAGGCCATTGCCATTATGAACTATTTTTTAAAGGGAACACCATTTATTTATCAAGGTCAAGAAATTGGTATGACCAATATTGTTATGAATTCTATTGATGAATATCGAGATATTGAAATTAAAGGCCATTACCAAGAATTAGTTTTAGATAAAAAGGTTTTAACTTATGATGAATTTATGAAAGCATGCTATCAAGAAGGAAGAGATAACAATCGTACACCTATTCAATGGGATGATAGTGTCAATGCTGGATTTAACAAAGGTGCTCCTACATGGATTAAAGTGAATCCAAATTATCAAACGATTAATTTAAAAGCGGCTAAAAAAGATCCCAATTCCATTTATCACTTTTATAAAAAATTGATTCAATTAAGAAAAAATGAAACTTATAAAAATACATTTGTATATGGCAAGTTCCAATCTTATCTTGATGATTTAGAACATGTTTTTGTTTATACAAGAAGTGATCAAGACAATCAAATTTGCATTGTTGTCAATATGAATCGTTATGAAGAAACAATTACTTTACCTTTTCATATAGAAAAAGTGCTTTTGCAAAATTATGAATCAGTGTCTAAAATGCAAACGCAAACACTTCGTCCTTATGAAGCATTTGTTTATACCTATAAAAAATAAAAATGTAGAAAATAAATTCTACATTTTTTTAATAAACCCAAATGGTTGTTTGTGTATCGATATTTTCATATAACCATTGCGCATTTTGAATTTCTGTACGGATGCATCCATTGGATACTTTTTTTTGCATTGCCGTATTTAATATTATTGCCGTATTTAATATTTCACCATCTAAAGAATAAGGGACAGAATGTAATAAATATTGTCCGCTATATTTAAGCCAATAATAACATTTATAAAATTTCGCTTCATTATAAAAAACAGGGCCTTTATTTTCGATAATAAAATGTCCTCTTTTTGTGGGTGTTGCATTTTTGCCACTTGCGCAAGGGAATTTTTGAATTAAAAAATAATATCCGTTGTAATTTTCAAAAACAAAAATCATTTGTCTTTTTAAATCGACAAATAAAAAATCATTTGTTGCACTTTTTGCTTCTAAATAATTGATATATAATTCAAGATATTCATCAGGTAAAGGTTCAATAAGAGGAACATCTTCTTGATAAAGAATTTTTAGTTGCTCATTTTCTACCCAAATATCAATATATTCATTTTTTATGTGATATCGTTTGCCATTTTTTTGATCTTCAATAATTTCAACTTGAATTTCAAATGTTTCTTCTTCAACACAAACGGTTAAAATGGCATAAATGATATCTGGAAGCATTTGTGCATCAATTTCTTCAAAAACCAAGTCTAAGGCTTCCATTTCATTGATAAAATTGCCAAAATCTGGAATCTCTTCCACTATTTGTTCGGTTGGAGAAAAAAAAGATGGTGATGTGGAAGTGTTTTTACAAGAAGTCAGGCAGTTTATAATAAATATTAAAAATAAACTATAGGCTTTCTTTTTCACCAACATCACCATTTATAGTATTTGAAAAATGCGATAAATTATTCTTAAAATGATTTATTGCTTATCTTTTTTGATTTCTTCTAAATCGGCAAAAGTTAACTTTTTAATAAATGAAGTTAAAAGTTTAACGGTTGCATCTAAATCATCTTCATGAACGATAGAACTATGAGAATGGAAATAACGACAAGGAATGGAAAGCGTCATATTGACAACACCATCATATACTTTATGTAATTCTCCACTATCCGTTCCACCAGCAGCTAAGCCATCATAAGTAAAAGGAATATTTTCTTCTTTACAAATTTTTTCCATATATTTAACAAGACCACTATGCGCAATCACACTATGATCATATAAACTTAAAGCAACACCCGTTCCAAGTTTTGCCTGACCATCTTGAATGGTTGGCAAATCATAACACATCGTGACATCAATCGCGATTGCAACATCAGGATGGACCATTTGGCCTACGGTTTTAGCACCACGTAAACCGACTTCTTCTTGAACCGTAGCCGCACCATAAACGACATTAGGATGGGCTTGTCCTTTTAATTGATCTAAAGTTTCAATAATCGCAGCGACGGCAATACGGTCATCCCATGCTTTTCCATATAAATATTTTGGATTATTCATACGTCTAAATTCAGAAAGAGGACAAATCGGGTCACCGACTTGAATTCCTAAATCTTCAACTTCTTTTTTATTTGCAACTCCTAAATCAATGTATAAATCTTTTGCATCTTTAACTTTATTTCTAGCTTCTGGACCCATGCCATGAGGAGGTTCAGCACCAAATACACCAAAGATTTTTTTGCCTTCGCGAGTGGTAATCATGACTTTTTGTGCCAAAATGACATGTGCCCACCAACCACCTAATGGGTGAACACGAATATAACCATTTTCATCAATTGATTTAACTAAAAAACCAACTTCATCAATATGACCCGTTAATAAAATCTTTGGACCCTTTTCATCCCCAACTTTTTTACCAACAATCGATCCAAGATTGTCATATTGAATTTCATCACAAGAATCTAAAAAGTATTTTTTTACAACTCTTGTTGCTTCTTTTTCAAAACCTGATACACCATTAACTTCACTAATTTCTTTTAATAATACATCTTTATTCATTTTAAATCCTCCTTTTTGCAAAAAAACTGGGACGAGCCCAGTTTATTATTAAATATTATCTCTAATTTTTAATTTTTCAATTAAAGAGACATAAGATGCATAGTTATTTGTTTTTAAATAAACTAATAAGCCACGTCTTTTACCGACTAATTTTAAAAGTCCACGTCTAGAATGATGGTCATTTTTGTGTTCTTTTAAGTGGTCTGTTAAATAATTAATACGAGCACTTAAAATCGCAATTTGAACTTCAGGAGAACCTGAATCGTTTTCATTCTTTCCGTAAGTTTTTACAATTTCGGCAACTTGTTCTTTTGTTAACATTGTTTTTCCTCCTATTTTTAATTTTTGCACAAACCAAGAATACAATCGGAGATTTTGTAATCTTCGTAAGTGTCCTAATTATTATAAACAATTTTATAAAAATTTACAATCTTTTTATTTTTTTATTTTTAATCCTTCTTGGAAAGCTTTACCCACAATTTTTCCCAGTTGAATGTAGTGATGATGAACAGCATCATAAGTTAGTGGTTGTAATTTATCAACATCAATTTTACCATCCGTTAAAATAGATTCATCGGTGGATACATTGATGATTTTTCCAATCATGATATCTGTTTTTTCATCAAAGGATTCCATTTCACATTCTAAAGTTAATGGTAATTCATTGATAATTGGTGCATCAACAAATTCGCTTTTTGTTGTTGTCCAACCCGCTTGTTTTACTTTATCTAAAACATCGTTTGCTGAAACAATGCCTACATAATCACAAGCTACCATATTTGCCGTATTGGCCATGGAAACGGTAAACGCTTTTCTTTTTAAGATGTTTTTAACGGTTTTATGCTCAGCACTTAAACATAAAAAGATTTTTTCATAATCACAAATTCCACCCCAAGCGGCATTCATGGCATCAGGTACTTGATTTTCATCATAACTTCCAATAATAAAGACAGGTTGCGGATAAAGATAGGTTTTAGCACCAAAATTTTTTCTTTTCATCTTTTTTCTCTCCTTTTATTTTAAAGTTTTCTAAAGCTATTTTATCTTCTTTTAAGCATTTTTTCAATGCTTCAAGGTCAGCAAATTTGATTTCTTGACGATGATATTCAAGAAAGGTTACTTTTAGTGTTTGATGGTAGATATCTTGGTTAAAATTTAAAAGATGAACTTCTATTTTTTGTTTTAAATCATGGTCTGTTGTGGGATTTTTTCCCACATTTATCATGGCTTTATAGTATTGATTTTGATAAGAAGCAAAGCCAAAATAAACGCCTTCTTTTAAAAATAAGGGATATTTTACCTTTAAATTGGCTGTTTTACAATCAAGGGTTCTTCCTAGTTGTTTTCCATGAATAATTGTACCAATAATGGTATAATCATCATATAAATATTGATTGGCCAAAGTAACATTCCCATTTTGTAGTAATTGTTTAATATAAGAAGAAGAAATTTTATTTTTTTGAACAATATAATCTTCAAGTTGGATAACAGGAATAAATGGATTTAAATCATTGGCTTTTTTAAAATCGCTACCAAAGGAAAAGTCATTGCCACAATAAACTCTTTGAACATTTAAAGGAAGTAAAACTTTTTGAATAAATTCAAGGCCACTGAATTGAAAAATCGCGGCATGATTTTCAAAAATATAAACGACATCAATTCCTAATTGTTTGAAGGCTTGTAATTTTAACTCTTGTTGGCAAAGTGGCATTGATTTTTTTAATGAAAGAACACAATCATCAGAAAACGTCAGAACAATCGCTTGTTTGTTTTCTTTTTTGGCATCTAAAACACATTGCTTTAAAATTTTTTGATGTCCTAAATGAATTCCATCAAAAAAACCAATACAACAAAAACAATCATTTTGTAAAAAATTAAAATCTTGAATGTTATGAATGGAAACAATTTTCATCATAAAATCCCCTTACACATCGATATTCATTTTCATTTTCTTTTTGATAAATAGCTAAAGCCCTCATTTGGTCATTTACCCATAAAATTAAAGGGGCATCGCTTTGATAGAAAAGCGGTTTCCCATCTTTAATGAAAGGAATCAACGCATCAGGTGCTTTTTGATATGGGAATGGAACAGCTTGATAAATAGGAATACAAGCAGTCAAAGAATCTAAAGCATCTATTGAAATTGCATTTTGAAGTTCATATTGACCAATACGTGTGCGAATTAATTGCGTTAAATGACCAACGGTATGCAATTTTTTAGCCATTTCTTCACCAAGCGTACGAATATAGGTTCCCTTTGAACAAGTGACTTCAAATTGAATCCAATCTTTTTCAAAATCAATCAACTGAAGATCATAAATTTCAATTTCTCGTGGTTTTCTTTCAATCGTTATATTTTTACGTGCATATTCATATAATTTTTTTCCATTGACTTTGATAGCACTATACATCGGTGGAATTTGTTGTTGTTTGCCAATCAAAGAGGCAAACATTTTTTCTAAAGTATTTTTATCAAACGGAGGAATCGGTTGATTTTGCATGATTTCTCCTGTTTTATCTAAAGTTGTTGTTTGACTGCCTAATTTTAAAGTGGCCAAATAAGTCTTTTTTTCTTTTTCTAAATAAGGAAGTATTTTTGTACTAAATAAGGAAGTACTTTTGTACCTTGATTTAAACCGATGATTAATAATCCTTCAGCAAAAGGATCCAACGTACCACAATGACCAACTTTTTGTACATGAAGTTTTTTTTTGATGAGATGACAAACATCTTGACTCGTATATCCTGCTAATTTATGAACTAATAATATCCCGTCCATTGTCCTCATCCTTTCCATTTTTATTATAATGCAAATTGCTAATTTTGCAAAGCAAGGGTTTGATAAAATTCCCTTTTTTGCAATCTTTTGTTATAATAAAACACAGAGGTGTTAACATGTCTTTACGAAAAGTATTAGGAGCCATCCGCCAAGCAGATCAGGATTTTGGCTTAATTGAAAATCAGGATAAAATTGCAGTGGGAATATCGGGTGGGAAAGACTCCATTGTTCTTTTATATGCTTTATCACTTTATCAAAAATTTTGCCCTCATCCCTTTCAAATTGTTGGTATTCACATTCAATTAGGATTCCCTGATATGGATTTTTCAACAACTAGGGATTTTTGTAATAAACATCAAATTGAGTTTGTAGAATATCCAAGTGATGTTTATGAAATTTTAAAATTAAATTTACGTAAAAATGGAATGCTTGAATGTTCTATTTGTTCTCGTATGAAAAAGGCTTTAGTCATTAAAGCTGCAAAAGAACATCATTGCAATAAAGTCGCTTTTGCGCATCATGTAGATGATGCTATTGAAACGCTTTTTTTAAATATGATTTATGGGGGAAGAATTGCAACCTTTGATCCGATGATGCAACTAACAAAAAGTGATATTACCTTTATTCGACCCTTCATTTATGCAAGAGAAAAGGATATTTTACGCGCACAAAAAAAGGAAAATTTGCCAGTTGTAGTTTCCACTTGTCCCAATGATAAACACACGCAAAGAGAAGATATCAAACAATTACTAAATACGATTTATAAGACTTATCCTAGTGCTTATGATAATTTTAAATTGATGTTATCCAATACTAAAAAAATGAAAATATTTCATAAAAATCCCCAATTTAACCATGCCTTAATTGCATATTATAAGGCTTTTGATGAGCCTTTTCCCATTTATTTATTTTCTATGACAGAAGAAGAAATGATTCCGATTATTCAAGATTGTTTAAGTAAACAAAAACCATATCATTGCATCAAAGAATAGACAAATTCCTATTTTTAGAATGCATGCACCATTTACCCAAAAAAAAGATAAAAAATAACATATGCTTTTAGTGTAGTTGATTTCTATGGAAGTAGGTGAATCTATGAACAATGGAAATTATACAAACTGCTGTGGTGCATGTTGCCCTGAAGTGAGCTGTACCTTATCACAAAATGTCGATGTGCTAGAACCATGTGACATCATTACTTATACAGCGACTTGTATCAATAACGATCCTTTAGTTACAAATGCCTTTTTTAGGGATTGCTTACCTGCACCATTAGTCTTTATTCCTGGAACACTTTATATTAATGGCGTCAATTATCCAACCTTAAGTCCAGAAAATGGATTGCCAATCTCGTTTGCGGCACTTGGTAATACCGTTACCATTACCTATATGGCAAGAGCATATGGAGATAGTTGTTGTTGTGTGAAGACAACGAATTGTCAATGCTGTCGTACTTTTAGAACGGTATGTAACAGAGCCCAATTATGCTTCGTTCAATGTTGCTGTCGCAAAACGGAAAATACGAATGTTTTAGGAGTTCAAGTTGAGTATTAATCCAAAGTTTACTACACAAAAAAAGAGATGACTTGTATCATCTCTTTTCTTTTTAAACGGTTTGATTTTGAATGGCTTGTTGTTTAGGTTTTCCTAATTTTTTTTCTAAAATCATCCAAAGATACCCTATGCTACCGATGATGATATTAAAGACAAGAACTAAAATAGTATAAGTATAAGTTAGAGATGAATTAATGGAAAATTCTCCAGAAAAATCTATTTTTATGATGTCTTCTTTTACTATATCAAATGCTTGAGTTGTACAAAGAATGATGAAAACAAATTGTGCAATGCTAAAGAGGATAAAAAGACCCATTATAATACTACTCACTAGCTTTAAGTTTTTAGATGGCGAATCAAATTCAAAAAACAATTGAATAAAGAAATAAAACATCATAAAACTTAAAATGATATAAAAAGGTGAAATGGCATACAAAATAGTGCTTAATGTTTTTACATCTTCATAAAGAATGGCTATAGAAGAAAATGTAATGGTAAAATAGTTGATATAATATCTATCTTGCTCAGTAATCTCAAAAGTTAAATCATAAGCTTCCTTTGCAAAAAAAGCAAAAGATAACACAACAAATAAACATCCTAAAATGCCAATAATAAGATGCTTTGAATACACTTTCCAATCAATTTTTTTATAATTGCTATAACAATAACAAATGATTGCGCTAATTGAAATGATTGCAGAAAGAATAATATAAATAATTCCTGCTGTCGATAAAGAAACGGCAGAACCAAATAAATAAATTTTTTGATAAAAATAGAAAGCTAAAAAAGCAAGAATACTAATTAATCCTGTACTTAAAGCATGGCGCGTATATCGCGTTGAAGAAAAAGATTTTATAAAATAAATGATTGCAAAAACGAGTGACACTACTAAAATAAACAAAGTAAGAATAGAAAAAGCAAAAGAAAAATAAATAGGAACTTTAAATAATTCTTTTTCCTCCAAAATATCGGATAAAAAGAAAATAATTCCTTCATTTGTTGTTTTTCCAAGTGAAGTGAGTTTTACACATGGAATAAAAATAAACATTAGTGATAAAAAAGCGACTAACAAACCCAAAAAAGCGCCAATTGCAGAATATGAAATTTGCAATGGTTTTTTGTTAGAAACGACTTTCGTTTGTGAAGAAGTGGATGAATTTAGATTTAAATCCAAAGAATGATGACATTTTGGACAGTTTTTTTCACCTTTTAGTGCTTCTCCACAATAAGGACAAAAAAGAACCTTTTGTTCTTCTTCTAGCAATTTTCCACAAGTTGGGCAAAAAGAAAATTCATCAGAAAATTTTTTCTGACAATGATGACAGATCTTCATTGATTTTCCCCTCCTATTAAAATGAATCTCTATTTTTAGTTTATCACACTTTAAATAAAATACAAGAAGGTAAAGAACTAATTGTAAAAATAGAAAAAATTGTTTATGATTGAAATAGGAGGAACAACTTATGAAAAAGAAATCAACTTGTCGTTTATTTTTTGTTGTTTTAACATTTTTAATTCTTACGGCTTGTAATCAAACAAATGCCTCATCTGCTTCTTTATCACAAATTTCAAATTCTAATGGAAGTAGTTCCACTCCTGTGATAGAACAACCTGACATTATCCAAGATTGGAAGGAAACAGATAAGCAACTCATGTTAGAAATTTTAAATGAAGTTATTCCCGTTGCACCTTTAACTTCCAACTATGTTTGTCTTGAAGATGAAGATGAATATGGACCTTATCTATATATTTATGATGAGACCTCTGCTGATATCAGTGAAGATTATATAGATATTCTTACAAATGAGGGTTATCTTTATGATTCATATTCTGATGGCTATTATTTTTATTATAAAGAAATTTCTGAAACATCTCTTTTAATTTTACAATTTGGTTTTTATTTAGGAGATAGTGAATATCCACAATCTATGGATCTTTTTGCATGGTTAGAAGTTAATCCGTCTTCTTTAGAAACCATTAGTGATTGGGAGCAAGAATTAAAAGATATGATGCAAGAAGTTTTATCCATTCAACTCCCGGTAGCTCCTATCACTAATCAATACGATTATATGAATTATGAAGATGAAGTTGGTGATGATATTGTCTATATTTATGATTTATATGTTGATGATATTTGTGAAGCTTATGGAACAATTTTACAACAAAATGGCTATATTTTAGAAGAAGGAACAACGGAAGATGGCTATTTTATTTACTCGTTTACGAATCAAGACACGCAAATTTACGTACAAATTGATTATTTATATGGTTTTGAGATTTTTGCTTGGAAAAATCAAAGTTTTGTCGGCACTTTAACGAGTTGGCCAACACAAGAAATACAAGAAGCACTCCAAGGATTAAATTTAACGATTCCTGCTTATACGGATGCTGAATTATATCAATTTGAATTATATGATGCTTCTAGTTATTCTTTGATGATCAGTGTGTGTCAAGTCAATCAAGAAGCAGTATCTACCTACAAACAAATTTTACAAGATGCACAATGGACAATCATTCAAGAAAGTGAAGAGGGAAATGAAGCTTTAGATCCTTCTTTACAATATGTATTGGAATATTGGTATGATGAAACAAGCCAAACTTTATATATTTATTTTGATACTTACGGAAGTGTTCCTGTGCTTGCTTGGCCAGAACAACAATTAAATCAATTTTTACAATTAGATAATGTTGTCATTCCTATTTATGAATCTTCTTCTTACCTTATAGAAAATCAAGTACAATCATTTATCATTTATGCTGCGGCATCGACGATTGAAAGCGAAAATACATATTTGCAAACATTAACACAAAATCAATGGACGATTGATTCTTCCCAATATGATACGATTGGTCATATCGCTATTGATGCAACGAATCAAGTTCAAATTACATTTTATTTTAGTAATGAATATCTAATCATTACTGTAGAAAAAATTGTAGAAGTTCAAGAAACATTGACCATTTTGCCAACTGATTTTTCAAGTCAGAGTTATGCAGCAAATGAAGGTGAAAAAACGATTCAAAATCTTTCTTTTTCTTGTCATAACATTATGAATCAACAAAATAAAATTCAAATTAGACGAGATGACTCTTATTTTTATAATAATGATGCTTTAAATTTAGTCACCCTACAATTAGAAAATCTTTCGGGAAGTCCTGTAATTTATGGATGTTTAGAAGCGGGAGATTATGCTAATGGAACTATGATTTATCCTGATGAAAATGGTGTTTATCATTTAAATAATTATAAATATTTTTGCATTATTGGTGGGACGAGCGTGACCACAATGAGTGCAATGATTATTGAATTAGCATAAAGTTATGAATAAAGAAGATTTAACATTCGATTATTTACCTCAAAAAAAAGAAGTTCATTTATATCAACATCCAAAAATGTTTCGCATCAATACAGATACTGGTTTATTAGGAAATTATTTAAAAATCCCTTTTCAAGCTCGAGTATTAGACATTGGAACCAATAATGGCGCATTATTGCTATATGCTTCTACTTTTCCTTACAAAGAATTAGTGGGAATTGATATTCAACCTTTAGCGATTGAAATTGCTAAAATGAATATGGAATTAAATCATATTACCAATTTTCAATTGTACGTTAAAGATATTCAAACCTTTGAAGATCCTGAAGGTTTTGATGTCATTATATGTAATCCACCCTATTTTCATCAACAAACACAAAATCAAAATAAAGATTTAGCATTAGCGCGTCATGATACTTATTTATCGTTACAAACACTCTTTTTTAAAGTTTTTCAATTACTAAAAAATACAGGAGCATTTTATTTTATTCATCGTTATGACCGCTATGATGAAATTGTAAACGAATTACAGCATCAACATTTAAAAATTGTTGAAAAAAAGGAAATATATAGTAAACCCAATCAACCTAAAACAGTTTTATTTACAATTAAAAAAACATAAATTAAAAAAGTAGTCTATATGAACCAAATCGTTCATTTCAAAGACTACTTTTTAATTGAAAAAAATTTAGATTAATTTTGAGCCAATAAATTTTGATATTCTTGAATTAAATTCATGATTGCTGCACTTTGATTATCATAAGTTTGATTAATATCATAATTTTCTAATAAAATTAATTGATAGTTATCCATGATTACAAAATCATTTTCACCAATTCTAGTGTTTTGACAATCCTTTTCTTTAGTATTTGCAAACATGAGATAAACCTCATCTTGATTTAATAAACTGACATAATGGTCAAATGTTTTTCCTTCATCTTCCCAAAAGTTTGTTCCATAACAATATAAAGCTTTATTGTTTCCTTCAAGTATACTCCCTTTTAAATAATGACAACTACCAAAACGATAAGCAATAGCAGGAATCTCACTTCCCATTCCGTTTCCATTAGAATGACGAATAAAAGGTTCATGAATTTGAACAATCGCAATGTAATCAAAATAATTGACTAATTCTTCTTTGGATGAAAAAAAAGGAATATTGAGTGACTCATTTCCGATTTGTTGGTTTACAATATTTTGATAACGAGAAATAATGAATTGGATATTGTCATTTTGTTCTGTTAAAGATAAATTCGGATTATATCCCTTTAAAAGAATTTTTTGATCATTATTTGTAATAATAAAATCATTTTTGCCGATACGCCGATTTGTAGAATTTTTTGCTTTTTGATTGGCAATGAATAAATAATATTCATTTTCTTGAATTCTTTCATCGTTTGAATTTAATAAAGAATAAAAGAAAATATATTTTCTTCCACCATAGAAACATAGTAAACTTTCATCACTTTGCTTTTCCCCTTTGATAAATTCAATTTGATCTATGGAATAAAAAGTATAGGGAATATCCGTTCCTGTTCCATCATATTGCTTTGTCTTTACTAAATCATTGACCTTTGCAACAAACACATATTCGTGTTTATCAATAAAGGCTTTATCATGATCATATACTTGAATATCCCTAGAGGTTGTTGAAAGTAAGTGTGGTCCAGTCACCCAAAGGATGCCAATAGGAATTAAAATAACTAAAATTAATGAAATCAAAAAGACAACTAATTTTTTATGAGATTTTCTTTTTTTTGTATCTTCCATTGTTTGTCCTCCCCTCTTTTATCAGAAAATCTAAATGCTTATTATTCTTAATAAATTAGTCAATTTTAAAAATACATAACTGCAATAAAATTTAAAAGGCGCTTTTTGTTTTATAATAACATAATATTATGAAATTACAACTTTTATTTATAACTTTAAAAAGTTCTATCAAATACTTTAATACGAAATAGTACAAAAAAGAGAGTAATGTTTACTCTCTTTATGGATGAATTTTTCATCTATTTGTTAAAGTGCAGTTTTATTGAATAAGTAGCAAATTTTTAATTTCGAAAAAAATGATATCAATCAACATTAACTTCCAACACTAGGAAGTTTACTATAACCACATTCTGAACAGGTCTTAAATATACCAGGGCCAATAAATGTATGAGCTTCATTTTCGATAGTGGCATTGCATTCTTTACAAACTTTTGTATGTGAACTTGAAGTTAGGTTTGTATATTCCCAATCGTGATAATGATAACTATATTCGCCACAAGGGCACATATATGTAATGACTTCAGGTTCCACATAATAATAATTTTGACTATGCTTATGACTACTTGTGTATTTCAGAGCAAAATAACTCTCAATAGTATAATCTTTAATCACAACATTAGTTAAATCTAATTCTTTTTCGCCAAAGTGAACACGATAACCATCTCCACCATTAACATACCCATAAGCTGTAACGGCATGACGTATATTTTGTCCTGGAAGTACATTGGAATCAATTCCGCTAACACCTAAAATGACTACATAGTTTTGATACAATAAACTAGGTAATATTAAATTAACGAAAGCGGTCAAAATATTATTTTCAGAAACAAAGTTGTAAGATGAAGCGAATTGATCATTGTATTCGTCATGTATATCTTTTAATTGTGACATAGATACAGCTGAAGAATAATTTAATTGAGAACCAATTGTTAATAACTTATAATGAAAATTATAGTTACTCCCTGCTGATTCAGTCCATTGAGAAGGATCTTCCGAGTATACTTGTTCTTTTTCAATATATTCATCAGGTATCAGTCCACCTTGACCTCCAAAATTATTAAAGTAACCTAAAGTAATTTGCAAAGCAATGTAACCACAACTTCCTAAATAATTATCAGCATAATTTTCGTGTAAATTAGTAAAATAATAAGAATATGGCAAATCATAAGAACTTGGCAAAGAATTTATACTATTAGTATCATTTGCCGAATCCGTTGATTCTTCATTTTGAGATTCTTCTTTACTATCTTGAATATTTTCATAGATAGTTTCTAGATTATTTTGGTCCGAAGCAGATATTGTATTACCGCTAGCAATGTCTTTTAGTGTTCCATCATCTAGATAGCAATAGTTTCCAGGTCCTACATAGATTTTCATTTCGTTTTCATATTTTAAATAGGGTGACGAAGAAGTTTCAGAATATTCTTGATAATCTTGTGCTTCTAAGTCGTAAATTAAGTATCCCGAATCTTCAAAAGTGACTAAATAATACATTAAATCAAAATGAATATCGTAAAGATTTTCTATTTTTTTTATTTCTTTATTCCCCATAAGATTATTTACGATTTCAGTGATCTTTGTATAATGAATGTTTGTTGATTGAATTTTCTTTGTTGAAAAACTTTTTTGTCTTACATAATTCAATGTGTGCTTGTTTTTTTCTGGCACTACAGAATTTTTATCATTGTTCTCTAATTGAATAGAAAACAACGTCAAAATGGCACATAAAACAGTCGTTAGCTTCATTTTAATACTCCTTTAATGAAATTATATTAATGTTTTTACTACAATTTGTTCTTGTTCAAAATCATATTTAGCGATATAAGTTGAATCTTCATATCTTAATTCGTGTTCTAAATAATATTGATGTGAATAAGTATCATATTTGAGTTGTGAAAAGATTCCCGTGTCTTTTCCATTTAAAAATTCAGTTGTTAAAGTGCTTCCAAGTTTTGATTCAAAAGATGTAATGAGTTCTTGAGATGTATAAGGCAAATTGCTTTCAAGACGATAACGGTTTATAGAATCGCTTTTAGTTAGTAAGTAAATATAATCTTTATGATTATTTTCAAATAATATAACACTAGCAAAAGGATCTGATATATCTTCATGAATTGCAGTATACTTAACCTCCATATTTTCTACAAATTCAACGCTTTCTAAAGTTTTAATATTATTCTCATTAATAATATTCGAACTCCAAAGATTTATAGTTGAAGTTTCATTTAAAAATGAAGCACAGATAGGTATAACTCCATTTTTAATATCAAACAATATATTTTTCTTTCCATCTAATCCTACATAAGTGTAGTTATTGTTTGAATCTAATGAATTTGAATTTGCTGTCAAACCATATACAATTCCACCACCTACAAAAATACCCATTATTAAAGATACCATAAAATAAGTAGATTTTGCAAAAATTAGTTTAAAACTTTTATTAGATGTAGATGTAACGGGTCTAGTGTTGCTATCATCTGTAGTAAAATTTAGTTTAGATTTAATAATTTCACTGTTAACAATGGGTTGATCTCCATTACAAATTCGAGATTCTAAGTTGTGTTTAAATTCTAATTTAAAATTCATTGTTTTTTTCCTCCCTTGGTTTGTTAAAGTTACTTTTTTTGCCTTTATTTTTGTTTTTGCTTTTGTTTATTTACTTCGTCTTCTTCGCGCTTTTGTTCTTTATAAAGTGTTCTTACTTTTCGAAGAACTCGATAATATTTTGCTACAACTCTATCGAAACTAGTATTTAATAACATTGCAATTTCTTTGAAACTAATTCCATATACTAGATGATAAATGACGATTAAATTGTCTTCAGCAGAAAATAATTTTGGTAGATCAAAATTAAATTGTGTTTCGTAATTGTCTGAGACATATTTTTCGATATCACATTCTTCTAATGGAACAAATCTTGTTAATTTCTTAGCCACGGTCAAGGCTGTATTTTTAGCAATTTTGATAATCCACGAATGAAAATTCTTAGCGCATCTCAGTGATGGTGATTCGACAAATACCTTAATAAATACATCCTGTAAAACATCTTTGGCGATTTCATGATTTTTCACGATGGAATAAATCAAGAAATACAACAATTTTTCGTATGCATCATAAACTTGATTGAATGCAGACTCATAACCTCTTTTTAACAACTCAACTGTTTCTAAACTGACTTTCATTTTAAATTTCCTCCCTCCTTAACATTAAATGCTTTCATTAATATAGACTATTTCACATGACATTTTTTGACAAATTTTTTAAAAAAATAAAAATTTTTAAAAAAAGCAAAAAAGCACTTTAACATTTACCACTATAAAACGAACGTGATAAAATATAAAGTGCATCTTTGATAGTTTTTTTATAACTATTTACTACTTTTAATCATTAATTCACACATTTTGTTAGAAAAGGCAACAGGATCTTTTAGTGGGAAACCTTCCATTAATAAGGCTTGATTATATAATAATTCTGCATAGTCTTTTAAAGCATTTGCATCTTTAGCATAAATTCGTTCCATCGCTTTAAATAGTTCATGATTTGGATTTAATTCTAATACCTTTTGTGCTTTTGCTTTGTTTTCAGTTGGTAAAGAAGCTAAAACTTTTTCCATTTCTAAGGAAACGCCATCTTTACTGACTAAACAAACTGGAGAATCACTGAGTCGAGATGAAATAACAACATCACTGACATCATCTTTTAGTATTTCTTTTAATTTTTCAATGAGTGGTTTCTTTAAATCTTTTAGTTTTTCTACTTCTTCTTTTTGTTTTTCATCTAAAATATTTAAATCACCTTGGTTGATGGACTTAAAAGATTTCTTATCATAATTTTGTAACATTGTAATGACAAACTCATCAATTTGATCATCTAGGATCAAAACATCATATTCATGTTTTTTAATTAAATCCATTTGTGGCATAGCAAGGACGGCATTTTTATCTTTTGCTGATGCAAAATAAATATATTCTTGATCTTTTTTCATGTTTTCAACATAGGTTTTTAAAGGAATCGGTTTTTCTTGTTGAATAGTTTTATAAACTAATAGATCTTGTAATTTTTCTTTGTCTGCGCCATAGGAATTATAAATGCCATATTTAAAGTTAATTCCATATTGATTAAAGAAATCTAAATATTTATCATAATCTTCTTTTTGTAATTTGGTGAGTTCATTTAAGACTTTCTTTTCAATATTTGTTGCAATTTTTGTTAATTGTCTATTTTGTTGTAAAATTTCACGGCTGATATTTAAAGACAAGTCACTAGAATCCACGAGTCCTTTGACAAATCGTAAATAGTCAGGAATTAACTCTTTACATTTATCCATAATAAAGACACCTTTGGTATATAATTTTAATCCTTTTTCATAGTTTTCTGTATATAAATCATAGGGTGCTTTTTTTGGAATGAATAATAAAGCGTTGTAAGTTAACATTCCTTCAGCATTGACAAACATGGATAACATGGGATCATTATAATCCGCAAATTTTTGCTTATAAAATTCATTTAAGTCCTTTTCAGATACTTCATTTTTTGACTTTTTCCAAATAGGGACCATTGAATTTAAGGTTATCGTTTCGTGAATGGTTTTATATTTATTTTCAATTTCTTTGCCATCTTTATCCACTTCAGGGACACTTTTTTCTACTTCCATCGTAATTGGATAACGAACATAATCACTATATTTTTTAACTAAAGATTGAATATGATAATCATCTAAAAATTGATCATAATCTTCTTCCTCTGTACTTTTACGTAAGTAAATATCAATTTTAGTGCCAACTTGTGGTTTATCAATTTCTTCAATTTCATATTTTTCAGTACCTTTAGAAGTAAAGCGATATCCTTTTTCAGAAAGGGGTGATTTTGTTTCTACTACCACTTTATCGCTTACCATGAAGGCACTATAAAAACCAACTCCAAATTGACCAATGATGTCAATATCTTTTGCTTGTTCTTCTTTTAGGTTATTTAAAAATTCTAATGACCCACTTTTCGCAATGGTTCCTAAATTGTTAATGACTTCCTCATAGGTCATTCCAATTCCATTATCTTCAATCGTTAAAATACGGTCATCTTTATTAATAGATAAATGGATATGATAACTATCTTGTGCAGGAATATCCTTATTAGTCAAAGATAAATAATGATATTTATCAATGGCATCCGATGCATTAGAAATTAATTCTCTTAAAAAGATTTCTTTATTTGTATAAATAGAATTAATCATTAAATCTAATAATCGCTTTGATTCTGTTTTAAATTTTCTAACTTCACTCATAATATCCTCTCCCTTTTACTTCTCTTTTATTATAGCTCTTTTTTTAGCACTGTCAATATATGAGTGCTAATTTTAAAAAATAATTGCCCTTCACATTAATTTTTAAAAAACAAACGACATTTATTCTTTTTCAATTTCCATGATAGACATTTGTTCTTTCGTAATTCCATTTCTTTTTCCGTAGTTTTCCCAATATTTTGTTGAAGCTTTTATAAAAAGTTTTTTCGGCAATGGCATAGTAATCTTTAAATTTTCATTTTTCTCTTTTGATATAGCTTTTGCTAATTTTTTTATTTTTTTTACAACAAATATTTTAAATGGAGTATTTAAAATGGCTTCTCCGCTTCCAATTTTTAATAGTGAACCAAAAACATACCCTTGAGTTTTACAAAAAAAACGTACCATTTTTACTGCAACATCATTTTGTTCTGGCTCGATAAAACCACAATTAATTAAAATAGAAATTTTTGGTTTTTTCTTTGGCGGATTGTTTTCTAATACTTTTAAAAAGTTTAGCAAAGTTACAGGGATTCCATCTACATAGAGAGGAAAAATTAGTAAAATATCTGTAAAATCATCCATAATCATGCAAATATTTGTATTGTTTTTTTTGTTTAATTCAAAATATTCTGTAGGAATATTACAATTTTTTGCAAAAATATATGCAAATTTCTTAGAATTTGATTTTGGTGCCCGTGGACTTCCATTGATTATCATTATTTTACCCATAATTGAACCTCGTTGTTTACAATTTGCTCTAGTTGTTCTTCTTTTGAAAAAACAACACGAAAATCTTTAAAACACATATTCTTTGCATTTCTTTGAATGAGTTGAATAAAAATTTCTTTTTCTTCATTGGATAAATCGCCATATCCAATAATTATTGCTTTTTTTTGTATGACATTACGTTGAATATGATGAGTTTCTTTATCAATCAATTGAATAAATGCTTGTTGAATTGGCAATGCACGCTCTAACATTGTTTTCATTATTGTATCATAACTTCCATATTTTATTTTGCTAATATATAAAACATTTTCGCTTGTTGCAATTTTAGGGTATATTTTTATTGCATCATCTCGAATAATACATTTTCCAGGTGTTTTAGTCCAGCAAGAAAAACAACCAAGACAATTTGAAATTTTTAGTTTTGATAAATCAATAAATTCAATGGATTGATTATTGAAAGATAAATCCATTGCTTTGTCGCTTAAGATTAAATTCATGCTTTGATCCTTTCTTTTGTTCACAAAATTATTTTATCACTATCTTGGATTACTTAAAACAAAAATGTATTTTTACAATTTATTTTTTTAAGCATTGATCTAGTTTTTAAAAGAAAAAATCTTTTTCTCTGTAAAGGATTTTGCTACAATAAAAAGAGGTGATAGTATGGGAAGTATGATTCAATTACATGATTTTAATTTATATTATAAAAAAGAAGGGAATGGAGACCCTATTATTTTACTTCATGGCAATCAAGAAAGTTTAAAAATCTTTGATAAAACCATTAAACGTCTTTCTAAACGTTTTACGGTGTATGCTTTGGATAGTCGTGGCCATGGAAAAAGTGATGGTTTTACTCAAGATTTCTCTTATGATCAAATGGTAGAGGATCTCAAAGAATTTATGGATTTAAAAAAAATCAAACAAGCTGCAATTTATGGTTTTAGTGATGGAGGAATTGTAGCCATTTTGTTTGCTTTACGATATCCAAGTTATGTGAAAGCTCTTTTGTTTAGCGGGGTCAATATTTTCCCTAAAGGTTTAAAATGGCGTTATCGTTTATCTTATCAAATCAAAAGAAACCAAGCTCAAGACTTTAAACAAAAAAAACTATATGATTTAATGCTTACGCAACCACATCTTACTTTTGACGATTTAAAAAAGATTCATGTGCCTACTTTAATGACTGTTGCTAAGCATGATGTGATAAAAAAGAGTCATACCAAAGCGATTCATCAATCCATTGCGCAATCCCAATTGATTTTAGTTAAAAATGCCAACCATGAAAATTATATTTGCAATTCAGAAATGATTGGGCGATTAATCCTTCAATTTCTCTCTAACTTGTCCAATAAAAATAATCATTAAGGATAATGAATTGTCCAAGAGTGACACTTATACTATACATTAGAGGTGAATGATTTGAAAATTATTATCGCCGAAAGAATTAAGTGTCTTCGAGAGCAAAATCAACTGACTCAGGCACAATTAGCTCGAAAATTGCAGGTTTCAAGGAATTGTGTCAATGCTTGGGAAATGGGAATCTCTCTTCCAAGTACAAAAATGATGATTGAACTTTCCAATTGTTTGCATACGAGTTTAGATTATTTAATGGGAAAAGATAAAACACAAATAATTGATATTAGTGCTTGCAGTGAGAGTCAAAAAGAAATTTTATATCAACTGGTTGAAATGTT
The DNA here is from genome assembly GCA_000433015.1 of Firmicutes bacterium CAG:631. Classification (GTDB taxonomy): domain Bacteria; phylum Bacillota_I; class Bacilli_A; order RFN20; family CAG-631; genus Caccosoma; species Caccosoma faecigallinarum. Next base: position 6,278 of record HF998004.1, on the reverse strand, counting down.
TCAAAATACAAAATAATTTAGATATATTGATTTAAAGTAAAATATAATATTTTAGATAAAGTTGGCAAGATTAGCCGACTTTTTACTTTTCTTTAATCGGAATAGATTGAATTTTTAAAAAAATCATGTTATCTTTTTAAAGACAATTCAGAGGGAGAGATAAAAGTGGAGATAAGCAAAAAAGAAATTTTGGCAAAATTATATTGTATTAAAGCAGGATTAAGTGCAATCTCTTTAGAAAAAGATAAATTAAGCCAAGAAGAAAGCAATTGTGCAAAGATTCATCAAGAAATGGATGACAATCAAAAAAAGAAAAAAATAGCAATAGATTCACTAAATAAGGTTGAACAAGATATTAAAATCAAAGAAAAAACAATAACGGGAATAGAATCCAATCAAGGCGTTCCAGAAAAAGTAAATATTGGTCATGCAATTGGTATAGGAGCAGGAATTGGCATTATTGGTGGTGGAATTGGCTGGGTTGTATTTGTTTTTATTTATGATTTAATCCACTCTATGAAAAATAATCAAAATCAATTTAGTGGAAATTTGATGGGGAAAATATGGATTGGCATGCTTGTTGTTTGGTTTATAAGCACAATCGTTTATTATTTTGTAGAAAAACATAAAAATCTAAAAAATTATAAAAAATCATTGGCCGATAAAAAAGCAAGTGTAAATAAGGAAAATAGTGCAATTGCTTCTTTAAAAAAGAATCAAAATAATATTCAACAAAATTTATCTAGTTTTGATCAAACGAATGAACGTTTAAATGCTAAGCATGCGAATGCACTGGTTAATTATTTAAAAGTAAAAAATATTACGATTGAATCAAGTAAAACATTATATGATGCTTTGATAACGGAATTTTCTTCTGTTTTAGATCCTCGCGACTGGGCTAATATTGATTTGATTATTTTCTATTATGAAACAGGGAGAGCAGATACTTTAAAAGAGGCTTTGCAACAAGTGGATCGTCAAAGACAAAATGAGGCTCTAATCAAAGCAATAAAAGATGCTTCGAATCAAATATCTAGCACAATTCAAAGAAGTTTAGATCAATTACAATCGACAATGATTCATTGTTATCAAGATTTGTCCCTGCAATTAAAAAATCAACATGCTCAAGTGATGCAACGTTTATCTAGAATTCAATCGGATTTTCATTCGTTAAATGAAAGTGTAAAAAAAGCCAATGCATCTATTCAAAATTTAAGTAAAACTATTGAAAAATCAACATTGGAAAGCATTGAAACGATTTCTTCAAATGAATATTTACAACATGCATTGCTTGAAAAAATTAATGTGAATAGCGTGGCTTTGGTTGATGATGTAAACTATCTCTTATTTTATAAAAAACCGAATATATTATAACTTATCAAAAAACTTTTAAATCAAAGGTTGGATCATTATCTGAGCCTTTGATTTTTTTGATAGATAATTTTTGAAAAATGAAATTTAAAAATATTATTGAAGAATTTTGATTTTATATAATATGAAACTTTTTTACTTTTATCTCTTCAAAAAAATGCTAAATAATTGAATTATTTTTGTAAATTTTGAGAAAAAATAACAAAATATAAAAAAATATTTTTAAAATAATTGATTTTTTTTGTAAAAAAGACTATATTAATTATGTGAGGTGATAAGATTGTTGATAAATTTTAAATTTAAAAATTATAAATCTTATGCTGAAATTTGTGATTTTACAATGTTAGCAAATAAAGACAAATCTCATGAAGAAAATTTAATTCAAATTGGAAAAGATAAGGTTTCAACAACGCATATCATTTATGGATCGAATGCTTCTGGTAAAACATCTTTTATCAATGCAATAGAATTTATAAAACTTTTTTCAATCATGTCTAATCGTTTAATGGAAAATAGCAAAATAGAAATTTCTCCTTTTAAATTTAGAGAAAACTTTTCAAAAATTCCTTCTGAATTTTCTATTTGTTTTGTAAAAAATGATTTGAAATATAATTATAGTTTTAGTTGCAATTTCGAAAAAGTATTTGATGAAAAATTAGATATTTATTATTCTTCAAAGCCAACTAATATTTTTACAAGAAAAAACACGAGTGAATATAAATTTAATAGAGATGTAAAATTTTTAAATGAAATTAAGTCAAAAAACACTAAAAATAAATTGTTTCTTTTAACAGCAGCAA
>HF998004.1:0-4076 GCA_000433015.1 Firmicutes bacterium CAG:631 | reverse complement strand
CAACATGGAATTATGAAAAAGTAAAGCCAGTAGTAGATTATATTTTAAATGACATCATCGTTTTATATGATATTACTCAACCAACTCAATATAATATACAATATGTTATTGAAAATAACGATTTTGATGAATATAAGCAATTTTGTTTAAATTTTTTAAATAATGCAGATATAAGTATTAGTGATTTTAAAATTAACATCAAAAAAGTAAAAGATTTAGGTAAACAAGCTGCATTTGTAAACAATCTTATTCATTTTTTTACCAACAATAATGAGGAACAAATAAAAAAATTTGAAAATTCTAATACTTTTAATATTCAAACCATTCATCAATGCAATTCTAATTGTTATTCTTTAGAATTGGCTGAAGAATCTAACGGAACACAACAACTTTTTTATTTAGCTCCAGCACTTTTTTATGCATTTAAAGAAGGGAAAACATTATTTATTGATGAAATAGATAAAAGTTTACATCCTTTGCTTGTTGAATATATTATAAAAAAGTTTCATGATAAAAATATGAATCAAAAGCATGCTCAATTGATTTGCAATACGCACGATACGAATCTTCTCAATCTTCAATTGTTTAGAAGAGATGAAATTTGGTTTGTAGAAAAAAATAATTTCACAGCCTCTACAGAAATGTATGCTTTATCTGATTTTTCACCAAGAAAGGATGAAAATGTAGAAAAAGCATATTTACTTGGTAGATATGGTGGAATTCCTTTTATTAAGGGGGAATAAAGATAAAAAGTATAAAGGAAAAATACAAAAAACGACGTAAACCGATTATTGTTCTTGTGTGTGAAGGAAAAAATCAATCAGAATTAAAATATTTTAATCATTTTATTAAAAGAGATAATCCATATAATCTTAAAATTATTAGTTGTATAGCTACCGATCCGCTAAATATGGCAAAGAAAGCAAAAGAAATTATCATAAATTATCAATTGGATTTTTCATTAGGAGATAGAATTTTTTGCCTTGTTGATGTGGATTTATCTCAAAATCAAATGAATAAAATTGAACTAGCGCAAAAAAAATATTTTAACAAAAGATATAAAATTGAATTTATATTATCTAATCCTTGTTTTGAAATTTGGTTATTATATCATTTTACAGACTATCCCAACGTTGAAAATTCTTCTCAACATGTTAAAAGACAACTAAAAAAATATGTAAAAAACTATAAAGAAAATATGGATATCATTCAAGAGTATAACTTCAATGAACAAGATTTGTTACGAGTGCTTACTAAAGTAGATGAAAAAAATCAAACCTATAGTAAAGATGTATCCATTATTCATCGAAATCCTTATACAGAAATTGGAAAGTTAGTAAGATTATTATTAACATTAAAAAATAATCAAAATGATGAGAAAAAATGTCTCATTCATCAATCTTAGGGAATATTATTCCCTTTTTATTTTTGTCTTCTTGTCAGTCGAAATTGAATAGAATTAAATTTTGGATATAGAGCAGAATGATTTTTTAATATTTCTTCATCTGTTGCTTCTTTTGATTCTTGCTTTAATAACTTCGAATTTGAATAATCTTTAAACACAATAGTATTGACTTTTGGAATCGTTGTAATTTCATAAGATTTTGTTAAGTATAAAGATAATTTAGCACATGCTGGGCCCATAAGTTCATACAAGATAGAAGAAGATAAAATAATGGTCGTCAGCATATTTCCTAGATTTGTTGGTAAAAGACGGGCCCCCAAACTAGCTAATCCAATAGAAACACCAGCTTGAGGAATTAATGCTAATCCTAAATATTTTTTATTATTTGAAGTTGAATGGGTAATCATACTTCCTAAAGTAGCACCAGCATACTTTCCCACAATTCGAACGATAAAGTAAACCACACCAACGATACCAAGAGTCGCCAAAGAAGAGAGATTTAAATTCATTCCAGATAAGACAAAAAAGCAAAGCAAAATGGGAGGAGAAAAGCGACTTAAACTTTCAAATAAATGATGATCATGACTGAGGTTAATATAAATCGTTCCCATCATCATACAACCAAGTAAAGGGGAAATATCAAAAATGGAACAAACGCCGCTGAGTAAAAGAATCATTGAAATAGCAATAATCAACTGACTGTCTGTGCTTCGTTTCTTTTTAAATAGTAAAAAGATAATCAATCCAAAAAGTATGCCAATAGCAATAATGGCCACATTTTGTAAAATAGGCTTTAAAAGTAACATAAAACTAAATTTAGCTTTAGATTCTATAGCATTTGCAATGGCCACTGCAACTGAAAATAAAACTAAAGAAACGACATCATCTAAAGCAACAATTTGCAAAACGGAATCAACAAAATCTCCTTTAGCCTTTGTTTGACGGATGGTCATGAGTGTTGAAGCTGGTGCTGTTGCTGAAGCAATCGCAGCCAAAATTAAACTAAACGATAACGACAAATGAAAAATAAAGTACATGGTAATAAAAATAAAGATAGAAGCCATCACCGATTCAAAGATGGTAATGATTACAATTTTTTTGCCACTTTTTTTTAAATTAGAAAGCATAAAGTATTCGCCAACATTAAAAGCAATAAAAGCTAAAGCAATATCTGTGACAAAATCCATATTAGATATGACATCTGCTGGAACTAAATGAAGACAAAAAGGGCCGATTAAAATACCAGAAAGAATATATCCAGTAACATTAGGTAACTTTAATTTTTTGGTAATTCGGCTTAAAAGAAAACCGGCGATTAAAATGATGGCTAAACAAATTAGAATTTTAGCTGAATGAGTCATATTTTCAAATAGAGCATCAAGCATTTGCCCCTCCTCCTTTCTTTACAGTATTGTATTCACTTCGTCTTGATTATAACGCTTCTTTTTGATAAAATCTAATTATAGTTTTTTATAGTTTTATAAAAAAAATTTATGGAGATGATAAACAATGATGGATGAAAAATTAAAAACACTAGTGACTTTAGCCAAGATTAAAAATTATACTAAAACAGCAAAAATTTTAAGCATTACCCAACCTGCTGTGACACAGCATATTCAAGCCTTAGAAAATGAATATGGAATTAAAATTTTTGAAAAAAATAAAAAGGAATTAATCCCTACTTTACAAGGTGCTATTTTAATTGAAAATGCACATAAATTCATGCAATTACACGAAAATTTATTATTAGAACTTAAAGAATCTCAAACCCATTTAAAAAATATTTCCATTGGAATAACCATGACGGCAACCGATTATCTTATTGAAGATATTTTAGAAATATGTAATCAAATATATCCCAATTGTTCTATCAATTTTCATACAGATATCCTAACAAATATTTATAATCGATTAAAAATGTATGAATTTGATTTTGCAATTGTAGATGGGACATCAAGCAGTAAAAAAATAGATTCTTATCTTTTATATGATGATCATTTTTGTTTGATTACGTCAATGGAACACCCCTTTGCTTCCTTAAAAAGTGTTACTTTAGAAATGATTCGGCAAGAAAAATTAATTCTTAGACATAAAAAATCAAATACTCGTGAATTAATTGAAAATTATTTAACTACGCATTATGATACCATTCGTAATTATAATGTCATTTTAGAGTTAGAAAATGTTTCTTTAATCAAAGAATTAGTATCTAAAAATTATGGCATTAGTATTATGCCCTATAGTGTTTGTAAAACAGATATTGAAAATCAAAAATTAAAAGCATTAAAAATAGCAGATATGCATCTTGGAAGAGGAATTTATCTCATCTATTTAAAAAAGAATGTGAACGATCCATTAATTGAAGCGATTAAAGCGTTAAAAAAATAAATAAATGAAATAAGATTTGCTTTTTATATCAATAGAATTATAATTAGAGTAGAAGTTCTTATTTAAAAATATTTACAAATGTAAATATTTTAATTTCTTTTCTCTTTTTTGGGAGGTTATATTGGACGCAACCATCTATAAAGAAGATATGGTATCGTCTTTATCCTTTTATCTACTGATTCCTATTCTTGTTTTTTCAATCTATCACTTGGTTTCAATCATTTTATTGCATAAAAAAGTTTCAACTCAAAATATAAAAAATAATGATAATGAAGAGGAGGTT
>HF998003.1:9789-16973 GCA_000433015.1 Firmicutes bacterium CAG:631 | reverse complement strand
TGGCGGATAAACGTGGACTTACGCCCACAGATGGAGCAATGCAAGCCACTCCAAAATTAGAAGACGTTTATAACTATTTTATACAGTTAAAAAAGCAAATGTTTACTGGAATTCAAACGATTTTATCGATAAAAAAAGAAAAATTATTGCGGCAAAAAAATGCATATATTTTTATGCATCCTGAAAAAATTTATGAAACTTATCGTATGCATTTAGATCTTTTAGAAAATCAATTGCAACAATCTAGTTTGCAAATGATTACGAATGAAAAAAAAGAAATTTTACATTATCGAGAACAAATCCAAATTCGTTTTGAATCCTATATAAAACAACAAAGACTTGCTTTTATTTCTAAAGTTCAACAATTAGATACACTAAGTCCTTTAAAAATTTTAAATAGAGGATATGGAATCCTCTTTCAAAATCATAGACATCTCCGTTTTGCAAAACAACTTCATCCCCAAGATCAATTTGAAGTGCGTTTACAAGATGGAAAAATACAAGCTAAAGTAGAAAAAGTGGAGGTTTTTGAAAATGGAAGAAAAAATGACTTTTGAGCAAGCTTTGAATCGTTTAGAAGAAATTGTTGAAAAATTACAAAATGGAGAAGTTGAATTAGAAAAGGCTTATTCCTTATTTGAAGAAGGAATCAAATTGACACAAGAATGTGAAAAAAAATTGACCGCAATTGAACAAAAAATGACAAAGATTTTTGAAAATGGGCAATTAAAAGATTTTGAGGTACAGGAAAGTGAATCCTGAACTTCTTTTATTAAAAAAAGAGATGGAGCGATATTTTGCTTCCATTCAAGATGATTTATTGCGTGAAGCCTGCCAATATTGTTTAGATTCTAATGGCAAATATATTCGACCACAACTCTTTTTTTTAGCCCTTCAAACTAATCATTTAGAATATAAAAATTATATTTCTTTTGCATTGGCCATTGAAATGGTTCATACTTATTCATTAATTCATGATGATTTACCTTGTATGGATGATGATGACTTTCGTCGAGGGAAACCATCTTTACATAAGCAATATAACGAAGGGATTGCGGTGCTCGTTGGTGATACTTTATTATCCGATGCTTTTTTTGTATTAAGTCAGCATCCAAATCTTTTGGAAACCATATTGGCTTTACAATGTTTGAGTGCCTGCATCGGTTCCAATGGCATGATTTATGGACAAATTTTGGATTTAAGACATCAAAATTCAAATTTAAGTTTAAATGAACGATTCCATATTGACTGCTTAAAAACTGGTAAATTATTTGAATATTGTCTTGTTTTACCTGCAAAATTAGCAAATCAATCAGAAAAAGAAATTCAACTTTATGAAAAATTGGCTCATTTATTAGGCATGATTTACCAAATCAAAGATGATTTACAAGATGAGCAAAATGTTGGAATGGATTTGCAACAAATTTTATTCCATTATCAAAATCAAGTTCAAAATATATTACAAGAATTAAATCTTGATGAAAAAAATGAATTAGTTGTATTTATTCAAAACTATTTTTAAAAAGTAGGTGATAGAATGGATATCAATGAAATTAAAGATCCGACATTTTTAAAGCAGTTAAATTATAAAGAAATGAATACCTTAGCAAAAGATATCCGTTCTTTTATTATTGAAAACGTATCCCAAACGGGTGGACATCTTTCTAGTAATTTAGGAACAGTAGAGTTAATTATGACCTTACATCGTGTTTTTGATGCACCTTTAGATCGATTCTTATTTGATGTTGGCCATCAAGCTTATACCCATAAAATTTTAACAGGACGTGCAAAACAGTTTCGCACTTTGCGTTCTTATCAAGGACTTTCTGGTTATTTAAAAATGTCTGAAAGCCCTTATGATTGTTTTGAATCAGGTCATTCCTCAACTTCTTTATCAACTGCCCTAGGAATGGCAGTGGCTCGGGATCAAAAAAATGAGCATTATCATATTATTGATGTTATTGGTGATGCCTCTATTGCTAATGGAGTCGCCTTTGAAGCATTGAATAGTGTAGAACAAACACCTTCTAAAATTATAATTATTCTTAACGATAATGATATGGCGATTTCTAAAAGTGTAGGATCGTTAGCAAAATCCTTAGCAAAAATTAGGACAAGTCAAACTTATGGCGTAGTTAAAAAGGGATATGTTGGTGTTATTGGTAAAATTCCTAAAATAGGGCGTCCAATTGTTAATTTTACGAGACGTGTCATCAATAGAATTTGTGTTTTTTTTCGTTCAATCAATTTATTTGATGCTTTTAAAATTGCCTATATTGGCCCCGTAGATGGTCATAATTTTAAAGCCTTAGAAAAAGCATTGAAAAAGGCAAAAAATTATCCTGAAACGATATTAGTTCATGTCAAAACAAAAAAAGGACATGGCTATCAAAATAGTGAAAATGACGAAATTGGCACTTGGCATGGTGTAGAACCATTTGATTTAAATAATGGAAAAAGTAAAAAAGAAAAAGATGCACATATGATTACTTTTTCTCAAGCTTTTGCAGATGCATTATATCAAAAAATGAAAGAAGATCAAAAAATTCATGTGATTTCTGCTGCCATGATTAATGGTTCTTCTTTACAACGAATATTTAATGACTTTAAAAATAGAAGTCATGATGTTGGCATTGCAGAAGAACACGCTGTCTGTTTTGCAAATGGACTCGCTTTATCTCAATTAAAACCGGTTGTTTCTTTATATTCTACATTTATGCAACGGGCCTATGATGAAATTAATCATGATATTGCCCGAATCAATAGTTCAGTCGTTTTTTTAGTTGATCGTGCTGGAATTGTTGGAGAAGATGGAGAAACCCATCAAGGTATCTACGATATCAGTTTTTTATATCCTTTAAAAAATGTAACAATTCTAATGCCTCCAAATACGTCCTATGTTCAAGCTTGTCTTGATTTTGCTTTTTTACATGGTGGGCCTGTTTTTATACGTTATTCCAAATCAACCGTATATAAACAAGAACCTGTTCCCTCAATTGCTTATAAGCAGTATCTAACATACAATATTCATCCTCAAAATCTAGCAATTATTATTGCTGTTGGAGAAGGATATGAAGAAATGGTTGCTGAAGTTCAACATTCGATTTACAACATTGGTGTTGTCAATCCTTTATTTTTAAAACCTTTAAATGAAGACTTTTTGTTATCAATTCAAGACAAACCACTATTTTTATATGATAGAACTTCTGTTTTTGAAGGGTTTGGTAGTGCAATTACACAATTTTATAATCAACATCATCGCTTTATTAAAACTTTTTGTGTTCCCAATGAAAATATTATACATGGCAATGTGCATCGTATATATGAACATTATCACTTATCGGCTGCACAAGTTTTCCAACAAATTTTAAAGGATATAAACCAATGGGAAAAATAAGAATTGATTTACTTTTAGTTGAAAAAAATTTTGCACCTTCTCGATCAAAAGCACTTCAATTAATTCAAGAAGGAAAAGTGTATGTCAATCATCAATTGGTGAATAAAGCAGGATTGTTTTGCAATGAAGAAGATTGTATTGAAATTCAAGAAAATCATCTTTTTCTTTATGTTTCGCGTGGTGGATTAAAATTAAAAAAAGCCATTGATACTTTTCATATCAATCTAAAGGACAAGGTGGTTTTAGATATTGGAGCATCTACAGGAGGATTTACTGATTGTTGTTTAAAACAGGGTGCAAGCCATGTTTATGCGTTAGATGTTGGTATAAACCAATTAGCAGAAAGTTTAAAAAAAGATACACGTGTTACTAATTATGAAGGAATAAATTTTAAATCTATAGATTTGAGCTATTTTTCCCATAAAATTGATTATATTACCATTGATGTTTCATTTATTTCGATTCAAAACATTTTAATGAAAGTAAATGAACTTTTTTCTGATATAATAATTATAGGTTTATTTAAACCACAATTTGAAGTTGGAAAGCAAAATATCAACAAAAATGGCGTGGTCAAAAATAAAAAGGTTCATAAACAAGCATTGAAATCTTTTCAAGAGTTTTTAAAACAGCAGCAATTTTATTTAAATCAGTTGACATATTCTCCAATTATTGGAGCAAAAGAAGGGAATATTGAATATTTATGTTTCATTAGTAGAGACTATCAAAAGCAAGAATTTGCCATTGATCAAATCGTTGATGAAGCATTTTTAACATTAAAGGGGGTGTCATAATGTTAAAGCAAATTACGATTCAAAATTTGGCGATATTAGATGATATAACATTAGAGTTTTCAGATCACTTTAATGTTTTAACGGGTGAAACAGGAGCTGGGAAATCAATTATTATTGACGCCTTATCCTTAGTTTTTGGTGCACGTGCTAGTGTGGAAATGGTGCGACATGGCAAAGATATGGCACGGATTGAAGCCTTACTTTATTTAAAACCGAAACATGCACAACGCATTCAAGAATTAACAGATATTGATGTTCACGAAGAATGCATTTTACAACGTTGTATTTATGCAAATGGTCGCTCAACTGCCAAATGTAATGGCTATCTCATTCCATTAAATATTTTAAACCAAATTGCTGAATTTTTAATTGATATTCATTCTCAACATGAAAGTCAATATTTGCTAAAAGCCGATCAACATTTACCACTTTTAGATCAATATATTTGTTCCTATCAAAAAGATTATTTACAAGAATATCAACAAGCTTTTGATCAATATAGCCATTTATTAGTGGAAAAGAAATTTTTAGAAAATGCTAGTAAGGATTTAAAAGATATCGATTATTTAAAATTCCAATATCAAGAACTGCAAGATGTTTTAACAGAACAAGAAGAAGAAAAAATGATTGAGGAATATAAAGAACTTCAACATTTTGAAAAAAATGCAGCAATGATGGAAGAAGTTTTACAATATTTAGATGGGAATCAACAAGCGATAGACAGTTTATATCATGCTTTAAAATCCATCCAAAAAATTGAAAATAGTGAAAAAATTACGGATTATAAAAATCGAATTGAAAGTGCTTATATTGATATTCAAGATGTCACCGATTCTTTAAAAAAAGAGTTTAATATTGAAAATTTTGATGCCCATCGTTTAGATGAATTATCAGAACAAATTACCAAAACCAATCGATTGAAAAGAAAATATCAAACCAATCATTTATTTCAATTAAAGACAGAAATTCAAGAAAAAATTGAAAATGCCTATACTTATCAAGAAAAAATTGAAAATTTAACATTGGAATTGCAAAAACAAAAAGAAAAATGCTTCCAACTAGCTGATAAAGTGACAAAATGCAGGAAAAAGTACGCAAATCAATTGGAAAAAGAAATACAGCAACAATTAGCAGATTTATACTTAGAAAAGGCTAGTTTTTCAGTTCATTTTGAAAAAAGTGAGCATTTAACAAAATATGGGAATGATTTGATAGAATTTTACATTTCAACCAATCAAGGAGAACCGCAAAAACCACTTGTAAAAATTGCTTCAGGTGGTGAAGTTAGTCGGATTATGTTAGGACTAAAGACAATTTTTTGTAAGGTAACTGAACTTGATTTGATTGTCTTTGATGAAATTGATACCGGTGTGAGTGGAAAAGTAGCCATGGCAATGGGTAAGAAAATGCATTCTATTGCTCAATTTGCCCAAGTTTTAGCAGTGACCCATCTTCCTCAAGTCGCTTGTTTTAGTGACCAACACTTATATATTTATAAAGAAACTAAAAATAATCATACACAAACAAAAGTAGAGCACCTAACACAGGATAGGAAAATAATGGAAATTGCTCGACTTTTAAGTGGTGAAAAAATCACCGAAAATTCTATTAATACAGCAAAAGATCTATTATCTACCAAACAATAACAGGTATAATATTTTCTCCTTTTACCCCACAAACTATAAATGGTGAAAGGAGGTTTTTTTTATTAAAAAGCGAATATTAGGTCTCTTTTTATTTGCTTCTATTTTAACCTTAAACAAGACAGATGCCTTATATGCTCAAAATTATATTCCAGGTGGCGAAAATATTGCCATTGAGATTAAGGCAGATGGTTTACTTGTCACCGGAACCTATGACATTCAAACGAGTGATGGAAAGGTTTATAATCCATCTAAAGACAATGATATTCAGCGTGGAGACTTAATTTATGAAGTCAATCACCAAAAAGTAGAATCCATGTCTGATTTACCAAAAGTGTTTGAAGATGTTGAAAAAATGCAATATAGTTTACCAATGAAATATTATCGCGATCATATTTCCTATACCAAAACATTGCAATTAATTAAAACTTCAGCAAACGGTTCTTGGAAAACAGGATTATTAGTGAAAGAAAGAATTTTAGGAATTGGAACGGTCACGATTTATGATCCTGAAACCAATACCTATGCTGCTTTGGGACATCAATTTTCTGATGGTGATTTTTCTGATATATTAGACTTAACATCAGGAAATATTTATGATAGTGAAATCATTGGTATTAAAAAAAGTACAAATGGTACACCTGGTGAAAAAATTGCCGAAATTGATGAAAGTGAGCCAATCGGTGACATTGATAAAAATAACCAATATGGAATTTATGGTCAAGTCGATAAAATTCCTAAAAAAGAAGGTCTAGAAGTGGCAAAAATAGAGGAAGTCAAATTAGGAGATGCAGAAATTTGGACCGTCATGAACGGGAGTCAAGTCGAAAAATATAAAATTAAAATTACGAATTTAAAAAAACAAGAAAGCATTGAGCCTAAAGGAATTACCTTTGAAATTGTCGATAAAGAACTTTTAAAAATGAGCAACGGGATTGTTCAAGGAATGAGTGGCTCCCCCATTATCCAAAATGATAAAATTGTAGGAGCAGTCACACATGTTTTAGTCGATGATGTAAAAAAAGGCTATGGATTATATATCCAATGGATGTTACAAGAAATGAAATAAATTGACAAAACAGGTAAATATTTGCCTGTTTTGTGCTTTTTTAACACTTTTTAATAAAAAAATGAGCATTTTAAGAATGTAAAATTTTGTAGTAAATGAAAAGAAAAACTATAATTTAGTCAGTCTTAGGAGGGAATAAAAAATGAATAAATACAAATTAATTGTTGTTGATGATAGTCTTTCTGTATTAAAAATGTTTGAAAATGTAATGAAAGATTATCCAGATTTTGAATTAGTTAGAAAATATGATCGAGGTGATTTATTTTTAGAGTATCTTCAAA
>HF998003.1:0-9740 GCA_000433015.1 Firmicutes bacterium CAG:631 | reverse complement strand
CATTTTAGATTTAATCATGCCAGATATTGATGGTTTAGAAATTGCTCGTGAAATTTGTGAAAAATATAAATATAAAATTAAACATGTCATTTGCATGTCGGGACTTACAAGTGAAACCATGTTAAATCAAATTGGTTATATCGGCATTGATTATTTTATTATGAAACCTTTTTCTTATGATATCTTATTTAGAAAACTACGAAATATTGCAGATACATCAAATAAAATTGAATATGCAAAAGAAAAAATGGATAAAGAGACCATACAAATCCAAATTCAAGCGGATATAACAGAAATTTTACATGAAATTGGTATTCCAGCTCATATTAAAGGATATACCTATTTAAGAAAAGCAATCTCAGATGTCTTTTATAATAATGAATATTTAGGACAGATTACAAAACTTTTATATCCGGAAATAGCAAAATATTACCAAACTACTTCATCTAGAGTAGAACGAGCAATTCGACATGCCATTGAAATTGCTTGGAATAGAGGAAACATTGAAGCCATCGATCATATATTTGGCTATACGGTAAATGCTGCTAAAGCCAAACCAACAAACTCTGAATTCATTGCTATGATTGCTGATAAATTACAATTAGACTATAAAATAAAAGAAACAAAATCTTATCAACTTCAATTTTAAAAGTTTATAGAATAAAAAAAACTAGTATATTTTTTTATTTATGTTATAATAAATAAAAAATAGAAGTTGAGGTGGATTTTAAATGTTCAATTGGCTAAAGTTTGTATCTGGAAGTATCGTATTAGATAGTGATGCCAAAGAAGCTTCAAGAAGAAAGTTTTGGAACGTATTATTTTTTCTTTTTGCAACTTTAATTATATTAAGTTTTTTATTTGGTTTAGGTTATAATACCGCATTTAATTATCATTATAATCACTCTAGTGAATATCAACAAGCTTATCGGTATACATTTTCACAAAACTTTAATTGCTCCATTGCAGAAGAAAAATTATTTTGTGCAGATGAGGGCGTGACGATAGAAGAAGATAAAAACAAAAAACTTTATTTAGATACGAGAACATTACAAGATTATACAGGAAAATATGAAATTATTGTCGATACTCGAGATAAAGATGCCCATGTAAACTTCACCGCTTATTATGTTCATAAAGATAATAAGGAAAATAAAATTGATCATTTGGCTTATTTACAATTGCCAATGTCTGATCGTGAAAACTATAGCTTTGATTCAATTGATTACACCAATTCAATTGATTACACCAATGAAGATTTAAATACAGAGCAATATTTAGCACTTGCTACCACTTATTATGATGAAGTAGGCGGTGAAAAAAAAGAGGACTATTTAGCTATTGATGAGGATGAAAAATTAACTGCTGCCCAAAAAGTTTATAACAAGATTAATTTATTTGTTGGGGATGCCTTACCTGGTGTCATTAACGATTATAATACTGCACCTATTTTAAATGCTTATTATGCTACAGAATTTTTAAAAACCAATGCAGATAAAGAATTTGGTTATGAACACGATCGTTATATTTTATTTTTACAAGAATCTTTAACCACATCATTTGTTACTGATAAAAACGTTTTTATGTTTTTTGAAGGTTCTTATCGTCAAGTTGATGGTATTTATCGTTTTCATTATGAAAGAGTTGAAAATAATGAAGAGGCCATGATGCAACATATTAAAGATTTAGTAGATAGTGTTTATGGAGATATTCGCAGTTCGCAAATGCTCAATTATGCAATTAATATCTTCCGATATATGCCCATGATTTTAATTATTATGGCAGCCTTAGCTTTGTTTATGTTTATTTTAACAAAATTATCAGGAGATGATTATGCTGATAATAAATATCTAGGGTGTTTTAAAATTGTTGCAGCTTGTAGTTTAGGAGCAACCATTTTAACAGGAATTATTGGTTTTATTTTACCTTTCTTTATGAATCAGGGCGTTGCCTTTGTCATTGCGATGTCTGTCTTTATTTCTTTATTGATTTTAAGAGTATTATTACTTAGCATTATTTCTTACTTTAAGAAAAGAAAACAAAATAAATTATTACAAAGCGAAGGTTCAACTTCCTCAAAAGAAAAAATGGAATTATTATAGTTTAAATGAAAAGTATAGTTTCGGCTATACTTTTTTTGTTTTGTTTTAATTTTTATCTTCCCAGCATATAATTTATAGAAATGTGGGGATAGGATGATCTTTTATAATCTAAAAAAGAAAATACATATTTTAAGAGTGATTACGATTGGTTTAATTGTCTGTGTCATTTTAAAACTAGGGTACTCACAGTTTTTTGAATATGAAAAAATTTCCTTAAAAGCCACAGAATTATGGGAAAGAAGCTTTCCATTAGAGGCAGCTAGAGGAAATATCTATGATGCCAACATGGAAATTCTTGCGAGTAATCTTCCAACAATGTCTGTTGTTGTCATTCCATTTCAAGTTAAAGATAAAGAGCAATGCGCTCAAAAATTAGCCAAAATTTTAAATGCAGATTATGAAAAAATATTAGCAAAAATTAGCAAAAGTGTCTCTATTGAACGATTATCACCAGAAGGGAGACAAATCAGTGAAGAACAAGCTAAAGCAATTACAGATTTAAAAATGGATGGCGTATATGTCGTTCAAGATTCGAAGCGATACTATCCTTTTAATGAATTATTAGCTCCAAGTTTAGGATTTGTCGGCATTGATAATCAAGGATTAGCTGGCATTGAAGGCAAATATGATGACTATTTAAAAGGTAAAAATGGTTCTTTAAACTATAAAATGGATGCTAAAGGTGGATTGATGAATGGCTTTATTAGTCGAATTGAAAGCCCTGTAAGTGGTTTATCTTTACAATTAACGGTTGATTTAAAAATACAAGAAATTATGGAACGAGAATTAACAAATGCTTATGCAAAATATAAACCTGATTCTATTATGGCATTAGCGATGAATCCAAATAATGGGGATATCTTAGCAATTTCAAATCGACCCACTTATAATCCTAATGAATATCAAAATGCTACACAAGAAGTTTATAATCGTAATTTACCCATTTGGATGAATTTTGAACCCGGATCTACTTTTAAATCATTTTCTTTTGCAGCAGGCTTGGAAGAAAAAGAATTTGATATGTTTAAAGATACTTATTATGATACTGGATCCGTAGTTGTTGAAGGAAGAGTCATCAAATCATGGAAAAAGGGAGGACACGGATTACAAACCTTTTTAGAAGTATTAGAAAATTCATCTAACCCTGGATTTGTGGAAATATCTAGAAGATTAGGTGCAGAAAAATTATATGAATATGTTAAAGCTTTTGGCTTTTCTAAAAAAACAGGAGTTGATTTAGTAGGGGAATCAAGTGGCATCTTTTTTGACTATGAAGACTATGGAGAATTAGAGAATGCAACGACTGCTTTTGGGCAAGGAATTTCCACAACTGCTATTCAATTGGTTCGCGCTTTTTGTGCTTTAATTAACGGAGGAACGCTTTACGTTCCCAAAATATCAAAATCTCTTATTTTAACCAGTACACAAGAAGTATTATTTGATTTTCCAACAGCAATTGAAAGAGAAAATGTCATTAGTAAAGAAACAAGTGGTCTTATGCGTTATGCACTAGAAAGTGTTGTTTCCAAAGGAAGTGGACGAAAAGCTTACATTGAAGGGTATAAAGTGGGTGGAAAAACGGGAACAGCGCAAAAAGCGGTGAATGGCGTTTATCTTGAAAATGAATATATTTTATCCTTTTTAGCTGGAGCACCAATGGATAATCCTCAAATTGTCGTTTATGTTGCAATGGATAATCCTAAAAGTACCATCCAATATGGTGGAACGATTATTGGTCCCATTATTAAAAATATATTAGAAGATGCATTAATGGTATTAGGCGTTGAAAAAAAATATGATGGAATTGAATTTGAATATACATGGATGGATACAAAAACCTATGAAGTTGAAAATTACATTGGCAAAGATAGAAGCGCTTTAAAATCCAAATATTTTAAATTTGAGATTATTGGTGAGGGTGATCAAGTGTTAGATCAATTGCCAAAGGTGGGCACAAAATTAGAGGAAGGAAAAACAATCGTTGTTTTTATGGGATGATAAAATGAAAACGAAAAAATTTTTGAAAAAATTGGGAATAAAAAGTAAAATCAAAGGAAAAATTACACATTTATCTTTAAGTAATGACCATCTGGATTCAAAAACCGCTTTTATTGCCTTAAAAGGACAATATCATGATGCTTTAACCGATGTCAATCAAAAAAATCTTCAAAATGTAGGTATTGTACTTACCTATAAAGAAATGTTTCATCCTAAAATCATCTATATTCAAAATTTAAAATATCGACTATCACAAATGGTATCTATATTGTATCCTCAATTGTTAAAAAATGTTTCTGTGATTGGTGTATGTGGAACATGTGGAAAAACAACCACGGCTACCATGATTACCCATCTTTTAAAAAATAATAAGCAACGTGTTGCTTATATTGGAACGGGAAAAATTCAATATGAAGACGAAGAAATTTTAACCAATAATACAACGTTAAATCCCATTGAATTTGTCCATCATTTTTTGAATTTTAAAAGCAAACCACAGTATTTAGTTTTAGAAGTTTCTAGCCATGCTATTTTAGAAAATCGCATCAATTTTATTCATTTTAATGCTTTAGTCTTTACCAATTTTAGTCAAGATCATCTTGATTTTCATCTCAATATGACGAATTACTTTGAAGTGAAAAAGTCATTATTTCTAACCTTATCCAAAAAAGATGTGGCCATTATCAATATCGATGATAAAAAGGGGATGGATTTGATAGCAAGTGTTCATAGTAATGTTATTACTTATGGTAAAACATTTGGAAAATATACTTTGAAAGATTATAGTCGTGAAGATGTTCTTTCTTATAATCAATATAATTTGCTTGCTACCTATGCTTTAGGAAAATATTTTAATATTCAAGAAGCAATCATTCAAAAAACTTTAGATGAATATTCCTTTGATTTAGGAAGAAGTCAAATTTTATACGATAAAAAGTTTATGGTTATTTTAGATTATGCACATACACCAAATGCATTAAAAAATTTATTAATGGCTTTAAAAAAACAATATCAACGCAAAATTACATTGGTGTTTGGATGTGGAGGAAATCGAGACAAACAAAAGCGAAAAATCATGGGAAAAATAGCGATGCAATATGCAACGAAAACGATTTTAACGAACGATAATCCGCGTGATGAAAATCCTCAAGATATCATTCAAGATATTTTAAAAAGTGGATTACAAGCCAAAGTCATCTTATCTAGAAAAGAAGCCATCGATTATAGTATCACTCATGCCAAAGAAAACGATATTATTGCCATTGTAGGAAAGGGAAATGAAGATTTTCAATTAATTAAACAGCAAAAAATTTTGCATAACGATAAGCAATGTATTTTAGAAAGGCTGAAATCCTATGAATGACTTTTTAAAGTTAATGCTTTGTTTTATTATCTCTTTTCTTTTATGTAGTTTTTTTTGTAAAGGTTATATTTATTTTTCAAAAAAAAGAGAAGTGCAGCAATATATTCGTAAAGACATCGTTGAAACCCATCAAAAAAAGAAAGGAACTCCTACCATGGGAGGATGCATCCTTATTGGATCAACACTCATTTCATTTCTTCTTTTTGTACCAAAATTTTATTTGAACAATCAAATGTTAGCCATTATATTTATTTTTCTATTTTTTGGAATCATAGGGATGATGGATGATCTTTTTAAAATTATTTACAAAAATTCCGATGGATTAAGTGCAAAATTAAGATTATTATTAGAATTGATTGGTAGTTTAGTTGCTTTATATTTAATGCAAAGGGAGCAAATTGAATCATTAAGTTTTCCTCTTATTCATATTAGCATTCCAGTAGGTTCATTTTTAATTGTCTATTATCTTTTCGTTTTAATGGGAACGGCAAATGCTGTCAATTTCACCGATGGTCTAGACGGCTTGGCCTCAGGTTTAATGATTAGTGCAATTTTACCTTTTTTAATCATCGCATTAAAAGATAAACAAGTGGAAATTTCTTATTTTATCATGGCCTTTATTGGTAGTTTAGCTGGATTTTTAAGATACAATTTCAATCCTGCAAGACTATTCATGGGAGATGTGGGTTCATTATCAATTGGTGCAGTTTATGCCATGATAGCTATCGTATTGAAAAATGAATTGTTAATTTTGGTTAGTGGATTTTTATTTTTACTAGAAATTGTATCGGTTATTTTGCAAGTTGGATTTTTTAAACTTTCACATGGGAAAAGAATTTTTAAGATGGCACCCATTCATCATCATTTTGAAAAAAAGGGAGTTCCAGAGTGGAAAGTTGTCATGAGTTTTTGGATGATTGGATTTATTTTAGCAATGATTGCCTCAATGATTGGAGTGATGGGATGAGATTTTTATTATTAGGAAAAGGAAAAACAACACAAGCGATTGCTCAATTTTTAAAAGAAATGAATCAAGATGTTGATTTTGCTTGTAAAATTGAGGAAAAATCAAACAATGATTTATTGTTTGACAATCAGCTTTTAAAATTAAAAAATATCGATTATGTCATTAAAAGTCCAGGAATTAGTGAAATACATCCTGTATTTCGTAAAATCAAAAAAAAATTCAAAGTCATCTCTGAATTAGATTTATTTTATCTTTTTCAAATTGAAACGAAAGTGATTGCAATAACCGGTTCAAATGGAAAAACGACGTGTGTTCATTTGATTGAGCAACTACTAAAAAATGCTCGATTTAAAGTGCTTGTTTGTGGGAATTCTCATTTACCAATTTTTTCTTATAAAGACGAATTTAAAAACTTAGATTATTTAATCGTCGAATTATCTAGTTTTCAATTAGAAAATTTAACATTTTATCATCCACATCTAAGTACAATTTTAAATCTTTCACCCAATCATTTAGATAGTGTTCGTTCTTTAAAAAGTTACTATCAATCAAAAATGAATATTTATAAATATGCTGATTTTAACGATTATTTTATTTATAATCCCGCAATTAAACAAATCCCTATTCATAAAGTAAGGGCCACTATTCGATGTATTGATCCTACTTTATTTTACAAAATGGATATACCAAGTGAAATTCAATGCTATAAAACGCAAATTTTAGTTCTATATGAAATCAAACAAATTTTAAACATTGATTTAAAAACTTTCTTACTTACCTTAAATCAGTTTCATCCGTTGCCCTTTCGCCAACAGCAAACTTGGGTGAATGACATATTATTTATTAATGATTCAAAATCTACTTCGGTTGATTCGGCCATTTTTGCTTTTAAAAATATACCACCACAAAAAAATATTATTTTAATTATTGGTGGAAAAGATAAAAAATTAAACTACAAACCATTAAAAAATTTATCCTATTATCGCTTGGTTGTCTATGGTCAAATTAAAGATAAAGTGTCTAAAAAAATTAAAAATATTATTGTTTTTGATGATTTAGAAAAAGCTTTTAAATATGCGACATCACTAAAAATTGATAAAAAAGTTATTTTGTTTTCACCCGCAACCAGCAGTTTTGATCAATATCAAAATTACCAAGAACGAGGATATCATTTTGAACAATTAATTCAACGTTATAGGAGCCAAGACGATGAAGAATAAGATTAATTTTAAAATTCTTGTCCCATTATATCTTATTTTAATTATTGGCATTTATATGGTTTATAGTTCAAGTAGAGTATGGGCTAATTACATCTATAATGATGGCACCTACTATTTAAAAAGACAATTTATCTTTTTAATTTTAGGAACGATTATGTTGTTTATTGGTATGAAAGTAAATTTAAATAAGGTAAAGAAGCATACTGGCCTTTTATTACTTTTATCATTAGTTCTTCTTGCATTATTGCTCATTCCAGGGTTAGGTGTAGAAAGAGGAGGTTCTGTCAGTTGGTTTGGCATTGGCGATTTTTTATTTCAACCTTCTGAATTTTTTAAAATTGCAATTGTCTTATATATGGCCAACAAATTAACGGACTATTATTTGCAAACAAATAAATTTGTTAAAGTGATTATTCCTTTATTACTTCCTGCAATTTTTGGCTTTTTTCTTATTATGCTTCAACCAGATTTTGGCAGTGGACTTGTCATGTTAGCGGCAGTTGTCATTATGTGTATGGTTTCAAAATCACGTTTTAAAAATTATATATTTATCGGTTTGGTCGGTACTTTTGCATTTGCCTTTTTAATTATATCAGCCTCTTATCGCGTCGACCGCATTTTAGCTTTTTTTAATCCTTGGAAAGATCCTTTGGGAAGTGGATTTCAAATTATTCAATCGTTATATGCCATTAGTCCAGGAGGTTTAATTGGAAGAGGAATCGATGGAAGTTTTCAAAAGTTTTTTTATCTTCCTGAACCGCAAACCGATTTTATCTTTGCGATTTATGCTGAAGAATTTGGATTCATTGGAAGTCTCATTTTAATTTTTCTTTATATCTATTTATTAAATCAATGTTTCAAAAGTGCGATGCAGTCAACCAATGAATTTGCCAGTTTTTTAAAAATTGGTTTTACATCTTTAATTGCTGTTCAAGTTTTTATTAATTTAGGAGTCGTCGTTGGTTTACTTCCGGTTACTGGAATTACTTTACCTTTTATGTCCTATGGAGGCTCTTCTTTAACATTACTAATGTTTTCTATGGGATTAATTATGAATACAACATTGGAGGAACAAACATGAAAATCGCTTTAATTGGCAGTGGTAGTGGGGGACATATTTATCCATGTATCGCTTTTTATCAATATGCAACTTCTTTTCAACATCAATGTAGTGTCTTTTTATTTAAAGAAATTGATGAAAAAATTTATCAACAGCAAAACATTCATGGGATAGTTGTCCCTACAACATTGAGTTCATATAAAAAATATCAATTTCTAAAAAAACAATTTGCTGAACAGCAATTGGATTGTTTAATTACATTTGGAGGAAAAGTTAGCTTTATTGCAACCCTTGCTGCCAAAAAACTTAAAATTCCGGTTTATTTATGTGAACAAAATGTTGTTTTTGGAAAGGCCAATCAATGTAGTTTAATATTTGCAAAAAAAGTATTTTTATCTTTTCCGATTAAAGAAAATGAGAAATATATCTATACTGGAAATCCGGTTGTTGAAAATTTTGAATGTAAAAAAATATCCCTTTTTGAAACAAGAAGGCCAACGATTTTAATCGTTTGTGGAAGTTTAGGTTCTTCAACTGTTTTAGATAAAATAAAAGATTTTGTTGAACAAGAAAAGAAAATCAACTTTATTGTCATTTTAGGTAAAAATAATGAAAATCAAGTATTCACTGAAGATAACCATTTAAAGGTATTCCATTATTATGAACCTTTAAGAGATTTGATTTATAGTAGTGATTTAATCATTTCACGTGCAGGAGCAACAACCATGAGTGAAATTATTGCTGCAGAAAAACCTTGTATTTTTATTCCATCACCCTATGTTACCAATAACCATCAATATAAAAATGCATTATTTTTAACCCAAAAAGAGGCGTGTTTAATGATTGAAGAAAAAAATTTAACGACAGAAAAATTAAAAGAATATGTCTATAAGATTCTTTATAGTCAATATGAGATTTATCGAATCAAAAAACATTTAAAAGAACTTCAAATTAATCATCCATGTCAAAAAATGTTAAAAATCATAGAGGAAGCTAAAGATGGCGAATAAACAAGAATTTTTAAAAAAAA
>HF998002.1:12857-13937 GCA_000433015.1 Firmicutes bacterium CAG:631 | reverse complement strand
CAACAGCCGTTAAATAATGTTGTCTAGCAAGTAAAGTTGTCGGACAAAGTAAAGCAACTTGTTTTCCTGAATTAATTGCTTTAAAAATCGCTCGAAATGCTACTTCTGTTTTTCCAAAACCGACATCTCCACATAAAAGACGATCCATAATAATCGGCTTTTCCATGTCCTCTTTAATTTCTTGTAAGGCCTTTTTTTGATCAAAAGTCAATTCATAACCAAAATCTTGTTCAAAAGATTGGCTTAAAAAATCATCTTTTGAAAACGCAAAACCTGCTTTTTGAGAACGCAATGAATAGAGTTGTATCAACTTTTCGGCAATATCTTTAATTCTTTCTTTGACCTTTGATTTAGTTTTTTCCCATTCTTTTGAACCTAACTTATGAATTTTAGGAACAACACCTTCTTTAGAAACATATTTTCGAATCAATTTAAATTGTTCTAAAGCAATGTAAACCACATCTTTATTTTTATATTCAATTTTTAAATAATCTTTATGAATTCCATTCGTTTCTAAAGTTATAATTCCGCGATAAATACCTATTCCATGATGTTCATGAACGACATAATCTCCTTCTTTTAAATCTTCTATACGATCAATTGTAACTGCATTTTTAAAGCGAGAAAAATGACCTCTAGTTCGATATTGACGTTTAAAAATTTCATTTTCTCCTAAAACCACCAAAGAAAAAGCATCAAAATCAAGTCCCAAATGAAAATCATGATGAGAAAGATAAATTCCTTTTTTTAAAGGAAAAGGAAGGGTTTCAATTTCTTGAAACGCATATTGTTTTTCTAATAAATACGATTTTAATGAATCATAATGAATTGCATTTTCTAGTCCTATATAAATCGTTTTATTTTCTTCTAACCAATCTTGAAAAGCTGTTTCTAATACATGATAGTTAAAATCAAAACAGTCCACTTTTAAAAAAGCAATTAAAGGTTGAATGGTTGTTTGTAAACCAATTTCAATGGGATATAAATTCTTTATTGCTGAAAGTATTTCAGATAAAGAATAAAACATGAATAAAGAATGGAGGGATTGTCCCTTTTCAAACATTTCCATTGTCGTTTCTT
>HF998002.1:3093-12808 GCA_000433015.1 Firmicutes bacterium CAG:631 | reverse complement strand
TCTTTTATTTGATTTTCATTGCAAATATAAAAAAGTGCTTCCTCAAAATAAGAAGTAAGGGGTTCATGATTTTCAAAATAGCCATAATATTTAAACAAAGATTCATCCCACTGATAGTTTATTAATTTGGTGATATCTTCATTGACTCTTTCTTCTAATGTCAAATTCAAAGCACAGTGTTGTTTTTGTTGTTGCAATACCTCTTCAATTTTTTGAATTCCCTGTTGAAAAGTTATATCATCAATTAAAAATTCAGTAGCAGGCATGATTTCACAACTTTGAATCACACTTGTGGTTCGTTGTGTTTGAGGATCAAAAAAGCGAATACTTTCTACTTCATCATCAAAAAATTCAATGCGCACAGGAAAAGCATATTGAATACTAAAAATATCAATAACTCCTCCTCTTGATGAAAATTCAAACGATTGCGTAACTTGTAAAACCGATTGATAACCTAATTTTACTAATTGCTGCATGATATTTTTTTTACTTTGCTTGTCGCCTACTTTAAAATGTAAAATTTGTTGCAAAAAAAGTGATTTTTTAGGAGTTAGTCGCTGTAAAGCCATTGTATGGGTAATGACAACCATCGGTTTTTTTTGACAAGATTGGGCTAGAATATATAACCGCGTTGCTTCCATTTCAGGAGAAGTAGCTAAACTTGTAAATTTTGTAACCTCATCCACGGCATATAATTGACAATCTTCTTTTAATAAAGGATAAAGATGGTTATAAAATTGTTGAGCGGCCAATAAATTTTCTTTTACTATAACAATCATTTGAGGATGTAAAAGAAATTTCAAAGCCACGACAAAAGCAAAAGATTCTTCATTATAAAATGAAGCATCTTGTAATGATTCAGCCTGTTTTACAAATTGAGGATAACGTTTAAAAAATGTAATCATCTCATTCATTGTTTTTCTCCGTTCCATTAAAACGATTCATGGCAATATCAAATTGATTATGAATAAATAAATCTACCGCTTGCGCGACATGATCAAAGGTTTTTTCAAGATATTCCAATTCTTTTTTTGAAAAATTGGATAAAACATAATCCACAACATTTTCATTACTAGGTCGGTCAATGCCAATGCGAATACGGCAAAATTCATTGCTTGCTAAATGATATAAAATGTTTTTTATGCCATTATGCCCTCCAGCGTTACCTTTTTTACGTAATCTTAAAGTTGAAAAAGGCAAGTCCATATCATCATAAATCACTAAAAGATCTTTTAATGAAATTTGAAAAAAATTCATAATTTGTATCAATGGTTCACCAGATAAGTTCATATAAGTCATAGGTTTAAATAAAAATACTTTTTCTTGATTATCATTAAATTCGGCATATTCTCCATTAAATTTTTTCTTAAATGAACATCCTTTTGTTTTAGCATAATGGTCCAAAAATAAAAAACCAACATTATGATGCGTATATTGATATTGTTTTCCTGGATTTCCAAGTCCTACAATTAATTTCATTAAAATCACCTGTTTTATTATATCATTTTCCATTTAATTTATAAACTATTTCCTTTGAAATCCCTATTTTCATCTTTAGAACCATTAATTTTTATCGTTTCTATCGACTATTTTTAAATTATAAACAAAATTTGCTATTTTTTTCGCTTTTTTTTAAAAAAACATTGAATTTTTAATAAAAATTTAGTATATTATTTATAAGAGGTGAGATTGATATGAAAAAACGTGTTGTATTATTTACGATTTTTTCGGTTATTTTGGGTTTGGCAGGAATCTTTTTCTCCTTTGTTATGGTAGCAGAAGGGGCTTCCGGCAAACTACTAGGTGGAACATTTTTAGAACCTATTCACACTTGGTTCTACAGTGATGGGGTTCAAAACTTCATGAATCATTTAGATTTAGGACCTGTATTCTACATTGCTGTTGCTGCTGTGATTATCATTTCTTTATTGGCTTTAATCTTTTTAAGAGTAAAACCTGTTAATGATCAAACGATGCCTCCAATTAATGTAAAACAAACAGCTTATGCTATTGACTACAGTAAGGATGCCATCGTTCCAAGTATGGTTGTTGTCAATGAAGAAGTAGAAAAGGATGGTGAAGACGATGAAAACAAAAAGTAAAGCTGCTAAAGTATTAGATATTTTGTTTATCATTGATGCCATTATTATCATTTATTATTCTACAACTTTTCCAACTGACCGGTTTGATTTATTAAGTATTATCGTCATGGCTGTTTTAATTCTTGCTTTATTTGCTTTTGCTGTTTTTTCATTTGTTGCAAGAGCAAATTTAAGAAAAAAGGATTTACTTGCTTATGTCCCTTTAAGAAATATTCAAATTGAAAAAGGAAAAGAAGTTGTTCTTATTAAAAATGGTGTCGCTCTTTATCCAGAAGTGGATGAAGATATCGAAATAAAAGATATTGATCCATCTTTTGCTAAAGAACCAGAAGCAAATGTTTTACCAAATCCAAAAATCAATGTTGCATTGATCCATATTGATCAAGTAGATAAAGAAAAAGTAGTTGTTCGTGTTTTCAAATCTCCAGTTGCATTGATTGACGTTGCACATCATATCAATAAATAAAAAAGTTGACTGCGGTCAACTTTTTTTATAGATTATTTTTCTTTTCAATACTTTTTCGCTTTAATTTTAAAGAATGAATTAAGTGGACTACTTCTTCGTTAGGGATGATATCTTCATGATACCATCCCAATTTTTGAATTAAAGTGAGCATTTGACGATAATCTTCTATTAATTCATAAGCCACTTCTTCAATTTTATTAAAATTTTGTTCACTTGATACTTCTGCCATAAAATAAAAATAAAGGACTAATAAATCATGGGCTGTTTGTTTACAATCATACAAAATATCATAATCATTAAATTGGTCTTTATTTGCAATAGGTGTTTTGGTTTTAAAGTTCTTTTTATTCATTATCCTGTACCTCTAATATAGAAATTAATTGCTCAAATTGTTCTAAACAGTTTTTGCTTAATTCTTCCAATTTTGCACGTATAACTTCTTCTTGAACTTGACTTTGGTACAACTGAATTTTTTTATAAAAAAGAAGTGTTAATTCTAAAATTTCTTTGGCATATTTAAAATCGGTTACAGAAACTTGATTTTTTAAATTATTCATGATTTGCCCCTTTCATCTTATGTATACATTGTTCCCTCATCGTTTGCACTTATACAAAAAGAGGCAAAAAAAATATAGATATTTCTATCTATATTTCGCTATTCTTTTGAATCCGTTTCTTGATTTTTTGTTTCATCATTAACAGAAGTTGTTTCTTCAGGAACCGATGGAGTCACATAAGTACTTTTAACTCCTTTTATTTTAAAGCGAGAAGGATAAATTTTACTAGCTAAAAATTGAATAAATGCATCTACAGTTCCTTTTTGAATACATCTTTTTGGAATAATGATGACCGTTTGACGATCAAGTGACATCATCACTAAATTTTTAGTTGCTGTCACTTCATAAAAATTATTATAATGCAATGTAAATACTTTTTGAGGTTCCTTTTTTTCCTCTTCTTCTGTTTCGTATTCTTCTTCCTCTACTGTCTCTACATTTTCGCTTTCTTCACTTACAGTTTCAACTTCTTCTTGTTGAACTTCTTCCGTTGATTCATTTTCTTTTGTTTCTGGTACTATATCAGGAAGAGGTTCGGTTTTATTTTCATAAATAATTTTATCTTCTTCAAAAGTTAAAAACAAATGCACATTTTGAACTTCTCTTTCTCTTAAACGTAATTGCCGTTTCAATAAAGGAATGTATAAGAAATTCATCAAAGGTAAAAGAACCGCTGCAACTAAAGCAAAAATAGGAATAAAATTCCCCGTTGTGGATTCAGAACCATCTACCCACCAAATAACAGCAATAGCCACAAAAATTAAAATAAAAATGATATTCCGAACAATTTTTCTAGTAATTAGAATATCTTTATAATACTCCATATACTCTTCATTCGTATAATTGATATCAAACGTAAACATTTGCATCTCTCCTTCGTAATTGTTACTATTATATCATATTTTCTATAAAAATGAATATGATAAAATATTATAGATTCGTTTTTTTACTAGAAAAGTTGATTTTTATTGTTTACTTTTTTAATTTGACCTATAATATAAGTATAAGAACAAAGGGAGGAATCAACAATGGATTTAAAAGGAAGTAGAACAGAAGCAAATTTGGCCGTTGCATTTGCAGGTGAATCACAAGCAAGAAATAAATATACTTATTTTGCTTCAAAAGCTAAAAAAGAAGGCTATCAACAAATTGCTGCTATATTTGAAGAAACAGCTGCAAACGAAAAAGAACATGCAAAAATTTGGTTTAAATATCTTTGTGGCGGCGATATTCCTTCAACCATAGAAAATTTAAAAATTGCTGCAGCAGGAGAACATGAAGAATGGACAGAAATGTATGCAGAATTTGAAAAAGTTGCAAGAGAAGAAGGATTTGAAAAATTAGCTTATCTTTTCAATGCTGTAGGTAAAATTGAAAAAACACATGAAGAAAGATATTTAAAATTATTAGATAATGTCAATTCCAATACTGTTTTTGCTAAAGAATCTCCTGTCGTTTGGGTTTGCAGAAATTGTGGTCATGTTCATGTTGGTAAACAAGCCCCTGCTGTTTGTCCTGTTTGTAACCATGATCAAGCCTATTTTGAATTAAAATCCAATAATTATTAATCGTTAGGGATTAAAAAAGTTTAGAAAACAATTCTAAACTTTTTTTATTTTAAGCGATCTTCTTTTAATAGTTGATATGTTTTTTTCTCAACTTTCATCTGATCAAAATGTAAAATCGGCTCTTCTTTTTTTTCAACATTTTCTGTTTGATATCGTAAATCATCTAGTTTTGCCCAATGTCGCAATAAATAAATAATAGCCACAATAACACCAATTAACGCTCCAAATAATGTTCCATTATTCATTAAATTTTGAATAAAATCAATATGAATTGAACGTGCTAAATTATATAAAGCATTATCTAAAATCAAACCCACTAAAGCGCCACAACCAATGATGAGCAAAGAGATTAAAAATGCAAAAATCAAATTTAAACGATATTCATATTTGGCTTTCCAACTTTGTGGAGCTTGACAATGACTACATAAAGGATCTTGAAGCATATGATATTTTTGATGAGATATATTTTTTTGTAGTACTTCGATTTCATTTTGGATTGCTCGATCGAATTTAGCATACGTTTCTTCTTCAATTTCCTTTGGCAAAGGCAATTCCACAAACTCGTTATCCTTTGTCTTTTCAGTCATTACTGTGTAATTGAGATGTTTTCGAATTTTATACTCGTGGTATGTCGTTTCTTTACATTTTTCGCAAACGAATTCATAAGGAATGGAAACAACTTCTTCAAGCGTATAGGATTTTGTGCGATACGCAGCAGAATGAAGAACCTTTTTTTTCTTTACTTTGATCATCTTCTATCACCTATTATTTTTTCTTTGTATTTTTTGTTTCTTTTTTCGTTTCCTTTATTTCTTTGACTTTTTCAGTTCCTTTTTTTGTCTCTTTTGTCGCTTGAACCTTTGTTTCTTTAGCAGGTACTTCTTTTACTTTTTTAGCGACTTTTTCTTCTTTTTGTTTCTTTACAGGCTTTTCCTCTTCTTTTTTAAAAGAAGCAGCTGTTCGAATAGAGCCTTTTTTTCCATGAAGATAAACTGTAGAATTTTTGTTTTCTGCAAACTCTTTGGCAATTTTAAACGCTTCTTCTTGCGTTTTGGTGCGACGGATAACTTTGCTTCCGCCGCCAAGAATCACTTGCCACCCTCCATCAGGATGTCTTGTCACATGATACTTCCCTGTGTTTGTCTTTTCCTTTTTTTCCATACTTCTTTACTCCTTTTTCCCTTTTAAACAATCACTATAAATTTTTTTATATTTTATAGCCGATGCATGCCAAGAAAAATCACAATTCATTGCATTTTCCATAATTTGACAAAATACATCTTTATTATAGTATAACCCAATTGCGCGATAAATGGTATAAATAAAATCATTTAAATTATAATAAGTAAATGAAAACCCATTTCCCACCTGTCTATACTCATCGTAGGATTGAATGGTATCTTTTAATCCGCCAACTTCACGAACAATCGGTAAAGTACCATATTTTAGACAAATCATTTGCGCTAACCCACAGGGTTCAAAAATACTTGGCATTAAAAACAAATCACTTCCTGCATAAATTTTATGTGCTAAAGTATTGTCAAATTTTAAAACAACTTTTAATTTTGTAGGATATTGTTGCATTAAAGAAAGTAAAGCTTGTTCATAATTTTTATCGCCACTTCCTAAAACTACCACTCGAATATCTTCTTTTAAAATTTGATAAAGAGCACCAATAATTAAATCAATTCCCTTTTGTGTAGCTAAACGTGTAACAACACCAATTAGAGGCACTTTAATCTCGTCATCTATTTGCAATTCTTGCAGCAACATTTTTTTATTTAAAGGTTTGATTTGAAAAACAGTTTCTTTGGTGTATTTATAATAAATTTCATTATCTAATTCAGGATTATAACGTTTTTCATCAATTCCATTTAAAACTCCAATTAATTTATCTTTATTTTGATATAATAAACCATTTAATCCTTCCCCATATTGATCCGTTTGAATTTCATCTTTATAGGATGGACTAACCGTTGTAATTTTATGTGCATATCGAATTCCCCATGCCATAAAATTCGCTAAATAACCATCATAATAAGCATCGGATAGAGGAAGCATATCTTTGACATGATTAGCATCAAACTTTCCTTGGTATTGTAAATTATGAATGGTATAAACAATTTTCATATTTTGATAAAAAGGAAGATGACGATATTTATAATCAAATAAGGCTGCAATGGCACCCGTATGCCAATCATGTAAATGTAAAATATCTGGTTGAAAGTTTAAAAAAGACAAAAGTTCGAAAGCACCATAACTTAAGAAACTAAAACGCTCTAAATCCATTTCATCATAAAGATGATCACTGCCAAAATAAAATTCATTATCTAAAAAATAGTAAGTGACGCCCTCTTTTTTTAAAGAAAAAATACCACAATATTGATGTCGCCAATTCACATCAAGATAAATATACCCTAAATATTTCATCTTTTCTCTATAAATTGGAGGAATGATTTTATAGCGAGGCATTAAAACACGCACATCCACTTCTTGTTGTTTTAAAGCTTGAGGTAAAGCGCCTAAAACATCACCAAGTCCACCTGTTTTAGCAAAAGGCTCTGCTTCAGCTGTGACCATTAAAACTTTCATCTTTTTCATTTACATCAACCTCCTTTTTATAAAATTACTTTTTCTTTGGGTACAACAATTGGAAAATCTTTTGTACCGATTAATGTTTTCCCTTCATTAATTAAAACTAGTTTATCTGTAATCACATTTTCTAAATGACAATTGGATAAAATTTCGGATTGTTGCAAAATAATACAATTTTTCAAAACCGCACCTTTTTTTACTTTTACCCCTCTAAATAGAATACAATTTTCGACCGTTCCATCAATAACACAACCATCAGCAATAAAACTATTTTTTACATTTGCATGTTTTAAATAAGTGGTCGGTACAGTATCTTTAACTTTAGTATAAATTGTGGTATCGGCATGGAATAATTTTTCGCGAACTTCTTGATTTAAAATTTCCATATTAACATGATAAAAATCATGAATATCTGCAATTCGTTTCATATAGGCTGTTGTTTGATAAGATTGAATATTTAATCGTCCAATATTTCTAGAGATTAAATTCATCAAATATCCCTTTTTACCTCTAGAAAATGAATTTTCAATAATTTGAATTAACCGAATACGATCTAAAATATAAACGCCGATGCATCGCTTATTGGATTCATTATAATTGGCATTAATTTCAATATCAATCACCGCTCCATCGCGATCTGTATAAATAAAAGAATCGTTTTCTTTTGTGTTACTTAAAGGATCTACTTGTTCATATAAAACCGTAATATCTGCTTTGGTTTCTAAATGATGGGCAAATGCCTTACTAAAAGTGGCATTAATCACTAAATTACTTTCACTTAAAATGACATATTGTTGAGAAGAATGTTTTAAATAAGATAGTAAACTATATAAAATATCAATTCGATTATCATACCCTGTGCTATATGGACTACTATAGGGTGGAAATAAATATAACCCATATTTTTTACGACTTAAATTCCACGCTTTTCCACTACCCAAATGGTCCATTAAAGAATGATAATTATTTTGCGTGACAACAGCAATATTAATCATGCCACTATTGACCATATCCGATAAAACAAAATCAATACAACGATAACGTCCCGCAACAGGAACAGCTGCTAAAGGTCTTCGATTCGTTAAATCACCAATTTTTGTGTGTTGCTCATCTGCAAAAACAATACCAAGAACATCTTTCATTATCGTTGTCCCTCCTTTGCTTTAATGGATGCATTAATCATCGATAATTTCCCAATTTTAACATTTTTATAAATCTTAACTTTTGGCGCAATCAAAGAAAGATCTTGCGAACAAATTCTTGTCGATACATATTCGGGTGTTTCAATGCCATCTTCGTTAATTGAAACATCATTTTCAATGATACAATCATTACCAATAATGGCTTTTTTGATATATACATTTTCTCCAATAACGGTATTATTCATGATAATACTGTCGATAACTTGGCTATTTTTGCCAATTTTAACTCCACTAAACAAAATAGAATGTTCGACTTTACCTTCAATTTGACATCCTTCAGTCACCAAGGATTGTTTTACTTCTCCTGTCTTTGCAATATAATGAGGTGGCAAAGCACTAGAACGAGCCATAATTGGCCAAGTTGCATCATCTAAATTGAATTCATTATCTTCTTCTAATAAGTCCATATTGGCTTCCCATAAACTACTAATGGTGCCTACATCTTTCCAATATCCCTTAAAAGGATACCCATAAAGTCGCATTCCTTTTTTTAAAATAGACGGAATGACATCTTTTCCAAAGTCATTGGAAGATTGTGGATTATTTTCATCTAAAATTAATTCTTCTTTTAAAACTTTCCAGTTAAAGATATAAATGCCCATGGAGGCTTGATTGCTTTTTGGATGTTTTGGCTTTTCGTCAAATTGAAGCACTCTTCCCTCTTCATCATAAGTTAAAATACCAAATCGACTTGCTTCTTCAAGAGGGACTGTAATGGTAGATATGGTAACATCTGCATTTTTTTTAATATGATATTGTAACATTTTAGAATAATCCATTTTATAAATATGATCCCCTGATAAAATCAAAACATATTCAGGATCAAAGCCAGCAATAAAATCCATATTTTGATAAATCGCATTCGCTGTTCCTTTATACCATTCCCCTTTTTCAGCTTTCATATAAGGGGGTAAAACATAAACTCCACCATTGCTAACATCTAAATCCCAAGGTTGTCCATTGCCAATATACGTATTTAATTCTAAGGGTTGATATTGTGTTAAAACCCCAACTGTATTAATTCCTGAATTGGAACAATTCGATAATGTGAAGTCAATGATGCGATATTTTGCTCCAAATGGGACGGCTGGTTTAGCAATTTTTTTAGTTAACGCCCCTAATCGACTTCCTTGACCCCCTGCCAAAATCATGGCTACACATTCTTTTTTATACATGCGTTAGATTCTCCTTTTTCTATTTTTGATACGTCTACTTCTATTAATAT
>HF998002.1:0-3082 GCA_000433015.1 Firmicutes bacterium CAG:631 | reverse complement strand
TCTACTTCTATTAATATCATAGCATAAATATTTTGTAAAAAAAAATATTTAATTCATTTTTTTTAAGAATTGCTTTTAAGGATAAAATCCACTATAATGTTGGAGGAAAAAGGTGATATTATGTTGAAAATTGCAATTTTAGGCGTAGGAAGTCGAGGAGCTACAACCTATGGTGATTATTTAATGACATTAAAAGATAAAGTTAAAATCACCGCCATTTGTGACATCGACCTTAACAAATTAGCTTATTATCAAAAAAAATATCATTTGGATGCTTCTTCTTGTTTTTCAAATACAACTGATTTTTTCAAAGCTGGAAAATTGGCTGATCTTTTAATCATTGCAACACTGGATCAACAACATTATGAACATGCGATGCAAGCTTTAGATTTAGATTATCATTTATTATTAGAAAAACCAATTTCTCCTTCTATTGAAGAATGTATCGAAATCGAAAAGAAAGCACTTAAAAAAAAGCGAGTTGTTGTGATTTGTCATGTTTTACGCTATACTGCTTTCTATCGTAAAATTAAAGAAATCATTGATTCAAAGCAACTTGGCGATATTGTCAATATCAATAGTGTAGAAAATGTTGGTTATTGGCATCAAGCACATAGTTTTGTTCGTGGAAATTGGCGAAATTCAAAAGAAACTGCTCCCATGATTTTAGCAAAATGTTGTCATGATACAGACTTATTAAATTGGTTGATTGGTAAAAAACCACTCTATGTTTCTTCTTATGGTTCATTAAGTTATTTTAAAAAAGAAAATGCACCCAAGGGGAGCGCATCTCGTTGTATAGATTGTCCGGTTCGTAGCCAATGTCCTTATGATGCAATTCAATATTATGTCGAAGGTGCAAAAAAATTAAAACAACCTGGATGGCCTTATGATGTCGTCGTTTTAGACCCTACTCCAGAAAAATTACTAGAAGCTTTAAAAACAAGTCCTTATGGAAGATGTGTCTTTAATTGTGACAATGATGTTGTCGATCATCAAGTTCTCAATATTCAATACGAAGATCAAATCACCGTTGCGCATACGATGTGTGCCTTTTCAAAAGAATGTTATCGAACATTAAGAGTTTATGGAACAATGGGTGATTTAATTGCTAATGGCTTAACTAATGAAATTATTGTTCATCCTTTTAAAACGGGAGAAGAAATTGTCATTGATGCTACAAAATTGACCAATGATTTAAGTGGACATTTAGGTGGCGATCATGTAATGCTCGATGAATTAATTAATCTTTTAGAAGGTCATCCTGCAAATTTAGATTCAAGTATTGAAAAATCGGTAATGAGTCATTTAGTTTGTATGGCTGCAGAAGAATCTCGACTCCATCAAGGTCAATCCATTTCTATTGAAGAATTTAAAAAACAACATAGTTAGTTATTTAAAGGTGTCTAAGGACGCCTTTTTATTTATTACTAATGAAACCGGTTTCATTGACAGAAAACAATCCATCTATTATAATAAAATTGATATAACCTTTTAAAAAGGGGAGATGGATAATGTCTAAGTTAACCCTTCTTCAATCTTTTCCTTCCTTTCAACTGAATTTATCAATTGAATTGCCAAAGAAAGGGATCATTGTTTTAGAAGGAACATCAGGCTGTGGAAAGTCAACAACGCTAAATCTTTTATCAGGAAAAATAAAAAATGAAGCAGAATCTTTTTGTCCTTTAGATTGTTATCACATGGAATCTAAATCCTTTTTACTTCCAAACAAAAAGGTATCAGACATTTTAGCCATCGTTGAAAATGAAAATCAAAAAGAAATTACAAAAACCATTTTACAAATGTTAAACTTAGAAACTCATCTTCAGCAAAAAATTAAAAATTTATCCGAGGGAGAAAAAAAGTTAGTCGATTTTGTTTTAGCCATTTTATCGAATAAATCCATTATTTTAATGGATGAACCACACGCCATGATTCATGAAAATATCATTAAAAAACAAATTCAAATCATTCAAAATTTAGCAAAAGATAAACTTTTTATTATTGCAACACATAAAATTCAATACTATCAAGAAATTGCAAATACCATCTATTCGTTACAAGAAGGAAAGATTGTTTCCATTTTCAATAATCAACAACCAAAAAGCTTTTCTTTAATTCCTACTTTTAAAACAACACCACTAAAAAAACCAAAAAAATGGTTAAAATTTCAATTCCATGCTCCTGTTTTTATTTTTGCTTTTTGTGTTTTATTCATTTTTTGTATTGGTCTTTCTTTTTTATCCTATAATCAAACCATCATCAATGCAACAACTCAAGAAGATTTAAATCGATATGAACTGGGTCTTTTTGAATATGATCACCAAGCTCAATTTCAATTTCAGACTGAAGTGACCAATCAACAAAAAAATCAACTCGTTCAAGAAATTGCAAATCAAAAAAATTTAGAAACGGACTATCTCATCACTTTACATCAATATTTTTTGGTTGGAATAAGAGGAGAAATAAATCAAACTTATACTTTTACTTCCAGTTATGATTTTCATTATTTTTTTAATGAAGAACCAAAAAATATCATTGGAAAGCAAGAAACGGCCGAGAACGAAATTTATGTTTCATCATTATTTATGGATAAATTTGCTTATTTTTTCCCATCTTATCAAAAAGATCAAATTGAAAATTTTTTAGCCACGCAACCACAAATTATTTTCTATACTAACGATAACTTAATATCTTATCAAATTGTTGGTATCATTCCTTCTACTGATTCTTTTGTTAGTCATTCTTTTTTGAGTAGTGAAGAATTTTTTCAATCATGGTTCAATGACTATGAAATCACTGAGGATGAAAATATAGTTGCAGAGGATGAAAAAATCATCTTTTTAAAACAATATTATTTTAAAAATATGACTTTAGATCAGCTTACAAATCTTCAAAGCCAATATCCAAATTACGATTTTACGCTTTCTAATCAAAAGGGATTTGTCACTTTAAAAGAAAGAATTTCTTTACAAGAATTCGATCAAAAAATAAACCAGGCTAATTTGCTTATGTGTGATAAAGAAGCAATAGAAGTGCAAAAAATTTTGCCGTTCCTATCCGACACTTGGCCATTGTGTCG
>HF998001.1:1555-16194 GCA_000433015.1 Firmicutes bacterium CAG:631 | reverse complement strand
TCCAACAAATCCTTGAGGTCCTTGAGGTCCCATTGGTCCGGTAGGTCCCGTCGGTCCTTGTACACCTTGAGGTCCTTGTGGACCAATTGGTCCTTGAAAGCCTCTTGGTCCAGTAGGACCCGTTGGCCCTACAATGGGATTGGGGCAACAATTTGGAGTTATACAAGTTTGTCCACAGCAGGGGTTGGGGAGAGGAAATAAATTATTTCCACAACAGTTATTGAAACGCATTATATCACTCCTTTATTTTACGTTCCAATTTACCATATGCATGAAACAAAAAAAGATTTAGATTTTTGCACAAAAAATATTTTTTTTAATATTGTTTTAAGGAATCAAAGATATATTATAGATGCTAAATAGTTTTAGCATTATCAGTCCCCTCTGATAAACTTTTTAAAAGGATACGAAAGTATCCTTATTTTTTTGTTTTATAGTTCAATTTATAAAAAAATTCTATCAATTGATAGAATTTTATTTTGGTAATTTCACTACAAAAGTTGTATGCACATTTACTTCACTTGTTACAGTTATGGTTCCATTTAATTGATCAACAATGGCTTTTGCAATAGCAAGCCCTAGACCAAAACTATGATTGGAATCTTGATTATAAGATTCATCTTGTTTGTAAAATCTTTGAAACACCTTTCCTAAATTTTCTTTTTCAATTCCTTTTCCGGTGTTCTGAATTGTAAATTCAATTTTATTTTTCTTTTGAGTTAAAGATAAATCAATTGCTCCATTCTCTTGGGTATATTTAATAGCATTATCAATTAAGATCGTAAATAATTTAATCATGTTTTCCATGTTTCCATTGAAAACAATATTTTCTTCAATATTAGAAGTGACATGAATTTTCTTTTCAAAAGCGTTCACTTCAAATTCCATCACTAATTTTTCAATTAATTCTGATAATTGAATTGGCTGTTTTGTTTCGCTTGCTAATAGACTTTCCGTTTTTGATAAATCTAGCATTTGGTAGATGAGTCGATTCATTCGATTGGTTTGTTCAATGATATTGTTTATCCATCGATTTTGACTTTCAATGGTTTCAGTTTTGTTATTTTCCAAA
The DNA here is from genome assembly GCA_000433015.1 of Firmicutes bacterium CAG:631. Taxonomy (GTDB): domain Bacteria; phylum Bacillota_I; class Bacilli_A; order RFN20; family CAG-631; genus Caccosoma; species Caccosoma faecigallinarum. The sequence goes on along the minus strand of HF998001.1, from coordinate 15,122 downwards.
ACAGAAAGATTAGTATTAATAACAGTTAGAGGTGTTTTTAATTCATGAGAAGCATTAGCAATGAGTTCTTTTTGCTTATAAAAGGCTTCGCGAATAGGTGAAATGGTACGTTCAGCAATAATAATAGCAGAAAAAGAAAGTAATACGATGACGATAAAATAGCCAATTAATAGAGAAAAAAACATGACATTGGTATTAGAAATATAAGATGTATAATCAAATATAGAAAATAATAAACAATTTTGAGTTGGTTTTTGTAAATTTAAATATTCAATAGAATCAAAGATATAATAGCGTTGATTTAGTTTAAATACATGTTCTTCGCTTTTACATTTAGCAATTTTCATTGATAATTCATCAAACCATTCTGATCGTTCATGACCATATTCTTCACTATAATTATCATCTAAAGGATCATAAGCCACTTGATTTGTTCCCGTTTTTATAAAATTCCCTTCATCATCTACATACATTAATAAAAAAGTACAATCTTCTTTTTCAGGAACAATGTTTTCTTTGGATGCGGTAATCAAAGATTTTTTTAATATTTCATTAATTTCTTTTTGACTAGAAAAATAAGAACCCAAAAAGATACCACTAAAAACAATTAAAATAAAAATCCCACCAAAGATAATAAGCATTTTGGCAAATTGATTTTTTAAAGTTTTAAACATTTTGAATCTCCAATTTATAGCCAACACCACGAACTGTGACGATACTAACATTTGATTTTAAAAATACTAATTTTTTTCTTAAAAAAGACATATAAACTTCGATGGAGTTCGATTCAATTTCTGTATCAAAGCCCCAAACTTTATTGATTAAATCATCACGAGTTGCAATAAATTTTGGATTGGATAATAAGAATCGTAACAATTCGCATTCTTTAGCAGAAACTTTGATAGAATTGTAAGGTGTTGAAAGTTCATATGATTTTAAATGAAGAGTTAAATTTCCTAAAGAAATGGTATTATCACTAATATATTCTCCTTTACGACGCAATAAGGCTTTAATACGTGCTAATAATTCAGCCATTGAAAATGGTTTGGGTAAATAATCATCCGCTCCAAGATCAAACCCTTTAATCTTATCAGATTCTTGTGTTAAAGCTGTTAACATTAAAACAGGGGTTCCAACTTTTGCTTTACGAATTTCTTCTAAAATACTAAAACCATTACGATGAGGTAAAATAACATCCAAGATAATCAAATCATAAGAGTTAGAAATCGCATAGTATAAACCCTCTTCTCCATCATAAATTGGAGTAACTTGGTATTTTTCTTTTTTTAAGATGTCGACTAGTGCATCAGATAATTGCACTTCGTCTTCAATTAATAATATCTTCATTTTTACTCACCACCCTTATATTATAAACTACTTTTTAAAAAAAACATTAATTATTTATGAAAATCACGTATAATATAAGTGTTCATAGAAAAGGTAGTGAGGTTTTTGAAAAAAATTTTTAAAATACTGGGAAGTTTATTGTTTGTTATCATTTTGATTGTAGCTGGTTATGCAAGTTATATTACATTACAATATTATCGTATTGAAGATCAACAAATACAAACCATTCATCATAATTCGCAAACACAAGTGCAATTGAATCAAGAATATAAAATTATGACTTATAATGTTGGCTTTGGTGCTTATTCGCATGATTTTAGTTTTTTTATGGATGGAGGAAAAGACTCTGTTGCTAAAAATAAAGCGGAAGTTTTAAAAAATACAAATGGAGCAATTGCGACCTTACAAACACAAAATCCAGATTTTATTTTTTTACAAGAAGTTGATACAAATTCCACACGTAGTTATCATGTTAATCAGGATGCCTTATTTGCTCAAGCTTTTGCTGATTATGGGCATATTCATTCAATTAATTTTCACTCTAGATTTTTATTTTATCCTTTATTGAATCCTCATGGTTCAGTTTTATCAGGATTAACAACACTATCAAAGTATGCTATTTCAACAAGTATAAGGAGAAGTTTGCCCGTTAGTAATGCTTGGCCTACCAAATTTTTTGATTTAGATCGTGCATTACAAATTCATCGTTTACCGATTATGAATTCGACACAAGAACTGGTTCTTATTCATGCTCATTTATCGGCTTATGATAAAGGAGGACTAATTCGAAAGCAACAATTAGTTTTGCTAAATGCCATTTTAGAACAAGAAAAACAATTAGGAAATTATGTCATTGTCGGGGGAGATTACAATCATGATTTAATTGGTGATTTAGGAGAGCCTTTTACGAATCAACCGGTTCCTTCTTGGGTACAAATTTTTCCGGAAGAATCTTTAGTTGAGGGATTTCAAGTTGTCAAAATTCAAAATGCTCCATCTATTCGTTCTACAGATGTTCCTTATGATGAAAAAGGAATAGGAAAAGATAAAAAGAATTATTTTTGTATTGTAGATGGATTCATTGTATCGGACAATATTGAGGTCAATTTAGAAGCGAGTTTTGTTGTTGAAAATGAATTTTTATATTCGGATCATCAACCTGTGTGTATGTCTTTTACTATAAAATAAAAAAATGATGGAAGTCCATCATTTTTTAATCCTTGAATAACTCATCTTCTTCTAATGGTTTTTTTGTTTCTTCTTTCTTTATTTTCTTTTTTCTTTCCATTTTTCTGCCATCATCTTTTAAGAAAATGAAAGTTATCATAATCCAGATGATAAATAAAAGTAAAAAGATATAAATCGATGAAATACTAACTTGAAACTGATTTTCTTTCATAAAAGTGGTTTTTTCAAAAAGGAGCGAATGGATAAAAGAAGCAATCCATAAAATGCCACTAGGAATTAAAATGAAACCATATAATTTTGTAATGGGCTTTTTTCTTTGGCATAAATGAATGAAAGAGGCAATGATTCCAATGATTAATAAAAGAACAAAAATAGCATAAATAGCAAATAAAAGAATGGTCCCTATTTGTTGATATGTTGTAGAAGAACTAAAAATTGAAATTTGTTGAATGCCATTGCTTAAAACGGCAGCATCTTTTTGAAAAGTTAAAATGTCTATTCCGTTATAAGAAATGGAATACATGGTTTGATCTAAACCCAATGCATTTAAACTAAAATAATTGCCCCAAAGTAAAAGACAAAAAGCTAATATTAAAGAAAAAATAGTGGTAAGATTAAAAATTTGTCTTAAAAATAAAGATGGCTTTTTTTCTTTTTTGGATGACAAATCTTCATTTTGAACTTCCTCTTTTTTGGTTTCTTCTAATGGTTTTTTTGTTTCTTCGATGGTAGATGTTACAGTGGGAGAAGTCATTTCTACCGTTTGAGTAGCAAATTCATCAATGGCTACATTTTCTTTTTTTTCTTCTACCATTGAGTGTCCACAACGAGGACAAACTTTTAAATTTAATGGAACAAGTTGATTACAATTTGGACAGACTTGAACATTTAAATAAGGTAAATCTTTTTGTTGATAGATTTCATGCATAAAATCCTCTCCTTTTTATAATAATGGGGCAAATAGACTGCCAAGAAATTCAATAATGCGATAATAAACGGGTCGCTTTTTCCACTCTTGATATGAAACTTGTCTACTTTGTTTTAAAGCTTGGTGGAAATCGTCCTTCATTTCTTTGGCTAAATCTTTATTAATGTGAAAAGCGCCGCATTCAAAGTGTAAAAATAAACTACGATAATCTAAATTAAAAGTTCCATTAAACGTATATTTATCATCTATAATAATATTTTTAGCGTGTGTGAAGCCCGGAGTATATCGATACACTTTAACCCCACTTTTAATTAATCGTCCAACATGATAATACGTCATAATATAAGGAATTTTTTTGTCCGGAATATGCGGAATTAAAAGTCGAACATCAATTCCACTTTTTGCCGCATTTTCTAAAGATCCAATAAATTCACGATCAATAATAAAATAAGGTGTGGAAATATAAATAGAATATTTGGCATTTTCAATCATGGATTGAAATAAGGTATATCCAGGATTATCATCATCTCCAGGGCCATCACTAAAAGGACAAATGTAACTTTCTTTTGATGAAGGAATTTGTGGGTGATCATAAAAATATTCCTCCATATTGAGTTTTTCTTTTGCCGACATAAACCAGTCTATGCAAAATGTAAAGACAAAACTATTTACCGCGCTTCCAGCATAACGACAAGCATTATCTCGCCAAAAACCAAAGCGGTCCTTTTTATGTACATATTCATCAGCAATATTGGTTCCACCACAATAGGCAATTTTTCCATCTATAATAGTCATTTTTCGATGATTTCTAAAATTTAAATTTAAAGAAAAAAACATACCCATGGGGTTAAAACTATATACTTTTAAATTTGGATGTTCTTTTAAACGATCAATTGTTTTTTGCTTTAATCCTTTTTTAGAACCAATATCGTCTAGAATAATTTTAATTTGAACCCCTTCTTGTGCTTTTTGAATTAAAAGAGAGGATAAACGTTCTAGAGTTTCTCCATCACTAAAAATAAAATATTCCAAAAAAACATATTTTTTTGCTTTTTGAATGTCTTCCATCATTTTTTCAAACCAGATTGCACCATCATTTAAAAAGGTGACTTGATCATCAATATAAAAAGGAAGTTTAGAGGTTGCATGTAATAAATTTGCAATTTTTTTGTCTGTATTGTGTCGTATATAAAGAAGCGTGTCATTTTTTTGTACATAAGGAGTGACATATTCTTTTAATTTTAATGCTCGCTTTTTAGAAAAACTACGTCCTTGTCCAAAGAAAAGATACATAATCATTCCAACAATTGGCAAAACGAGTATTAAAATAATCCATGACATTTTATAAGAAGAATTATTTGAACTATTAAATACATAAGTAATTGGAATAATAGAAATCGCAACCGTTGCAATGTATAATGGGTAGTAATGAGGAACCGAGTAAATAGATAGCCAAAGGACATAAATTTGTAAAGCTAAAGAAACAAAAAAGATAATGATTTTTATAAAAACATTAAATAGATAGAGGATAATCCTTAAAATATGTTTCATAACTTCACCTCCATTTTAGTATAACAAATATTCGACAAAAATAACATTTTTTTATAAAAAAAATGAACTTTTAATTTCTTGAAAATTAGTTTTGAAAATAGTACTATTTTTGCTAAAATAAAAAAGGGAAGTGGAACTTCTATGAAAAAAATAGAACTTTTAGCACCAGTTGGTGATTTTGACTCTTTTTATGCAGCAATCAATAATGGCGCAAATGCTATTTATGTGGGTGGAAAACAATTTAGTGCACGAGCCTTTGCACCAAATTTTACAAATGAAGAACTCAAAAAACTCATCCAAGAAGCGCACCAAAAAGAAGTACGCGTATATATTGCTGTGAATACATTAGTTTTTGAAAATGAAATCTCTACTTTGTTAGAATATTTAGACTTTTTATATTTGAATGATGCAGATGCTTTTATTATTCAAGATTTAGGACTAATTGATTTCATTGCCCATCGATATCCAAAAATAAAAATCCATGTTTCTACGCAACAAAATGTTTATAGTGTAAGTCAAGCGTTATTTTTGAAAAAAATGGGTGTTCATCGCATTATTTTGGCTAGAGAAACACCTCTTTTGGTCGTTAAAGAAATTGTAAACCAAGTGGGAATTGAAGTAGAAATTTTTGTCCATGGTTCTTTATGTGTTAGTTATTCAGGAACTTGTCTTCATAGTTCAATTATTGGAAAGCGAAGTGGCAATCGAGGAAAATGTGCCCAACCTTGTCGAATGGAATATACGCTTTTTGAAGATGGAAAACCCAAAAGTGAAAAAAAATATCTTTTAAGCATGAATGATTTAAATACTTTAGATAAAATAAATGATTTAATTGAAAGTGGAGTTACTTCTTTTAAAATTGAAGGAAGAATGAAAAGTGCACAATATGTTGGTGCGGTTACCAAAGCTTATGCGGATAGTATCCATTATTATTTAGAGCATAAAAAACTTTTAAATACGAAAACAATATCTCAAACTTTAAAACTCTTATTTAATCGTTCTTTTACCAAAGGTTATCTTTTGAATGAACAAAATGATAAATTAACATCTACTTATCGACCAAATCATATTGGACAAAAAGTAGGTAAGGTCATTGCTACTTATCCTCACAAAATTAAAATTCAACTCATAGAACCTTTATCTCAAAAAGATAAGATTGTTATTTTACAAAAAGAAGATGTCAGTTTTTATATCTCTAAAATGAAAGTTAAAGAGAAGTATGTTCCAAAGGCATTTCCTAATGAAATTGTGGAATTAGAAGTTCATTCTTTGATTCAAAATCAAGCTGATGTTTATAAATGTTTAGATGATCAAAAATTAAAAGAAATTGAACTTGCAAATCAGCAAACTAAAAAAATACCGATTACTTTATTTTTTGAAGCTTTTTTGAATCAACCCATGAAACTAACGATTATGGATCATTTAGGCCATAAAATTTTAGTTCAAAGTGAATATTTTCCACAACAATCACAAACGGCTTTTATGAATGAAACGATTATTAAAGAACAACTAACGAAATTAAACAATACCGATTATCGATGTCAAAGAGTAGATTGTCATGTTGAAAAGCAACTCTTTATTCCTTTAAAAGAATTAAATCAACTAAGACGGGAAGCAATTGCAAAATTAAAAGAGGCTCGCAGTATTTATCATCATCGAAATATTTCAGATATCCTCTTAGATGATACAACTGGCGATTTTATTTCTAAAAAAAGAAATCCATTTTTAAAATTGGCTGTACGTGTAAAAAATTTGGATCAACTTCAAGCCTTACAAAATTATCCGATTGATTTTATTTATTATGAAGATGAAAAAACATTTGCTCAAGCCCAAAAAATAAATTCTAAAATCATTTATTCCACCGGAAGAATCAATCAAAAAATTCCAGCACAAAGTAAAGCAGCTTTAATTCATCAAGTGGGTTCTATCCAAGAAAAGGATACACATTTATTGATTGCTGATATCTATTGTAATATCACAAATTCTTATACAGTAGATGTGTTTTTAAACAATGGCATTCAACATATGGGACTATCACCTGAACTTTCTAAAGATCATTTGTATGAATTAGTCCAAAAAGTAAAAGAAAGACATCATCAACTTCCTTGTTTTGAATTTTTAGTTTATGGTCGTTTACAAAATATGGTGATGAAACATTGTTTTATTGCTAAAAATTACCAATTAAAAGAAAAACAATGTCATTTATGTCATGTTCATCAGTATGCATTAGTGGATCGCAAAAATTATGTTTTTCCAATTCTTACAGATTCGAATTGTAATGTAACCATTTTTAATAGTAAAACGCTTCATCTCATTGACGAAATTGATTTTTTATATGAAATAGGAATTGACGTTATTCGCTTAGATTTTAGTGTTGAAGAACCTCAAAAAGTTCAAGAAGTTGTTCAATTATATTGGGATAAAATACATCACAATCAACGAAACGATGAAATTCAAGAGGCAACCTATGGTCATTTTTATGAGAATGATTTATAATAAAATAAAGGATGTGTAAAAATGAAAAATATCGCAATTTATCCTGGAAGTTTTGATCCTGTTACCAATGGACATATTGATATTATTAAAAGAGCGGTGAAATTGTTTGATCATGTTTACATCGTTGTTTCTAAAAATTATGAAAAGAAACCTTTATTTAGTATTGAAGAACGTGTTGATTTGTTAAAACGATGCTTGGCTGAATTAAATATCAAAAATATCAGTGTTGATTCTTTTTCGGGTTTTATTTATGAATATGCACAATCCAAAAACGCTTCTACCATTGTCAGAGGATTAAGAACAATGAATGACTTTGAAAAAGAGCATCAATTATTTACTTATAACTATCGTCTTTCTAATAAAAAAGTCGATACTATCTTTTTATGTGCTGAATTAGAAAATCTTTTTACAAGCAGCAGTACAGTAAAAGAAGTGGTCTTTTTTAAGGGAGATCCATCTCCTTATGTTCCTCAAATTGTTTATCAAGCCATTTTAAAAAAAATGAAAACAATTTAATCCCTTCAACTATTAAAAAAAGTTAAAGAATAGAATAAAACCTCGTTTCTTTATCAAGAAATGAGGTTTTTTATGAAAAAATGATTTTCTATCAACTATAGATTATTTTAATTATGAATTTTTTGAACCAAAAATAAGATTTAATTCTTCCATGGCTTTATTATTTGCTAATGCTAAAATATATTGTCCTGCGCGAATGATTGTTTCTCCATGAGGAATAATAAGGTTTTCATCTTCATAAACAGCAATTAATAAAGATTCGGCCGGCAATTGTATTTCAGCAATGGATTTATTGACATTGGGAGAATGATAGTCTACGCGAACCCGGACAATAGAGTATTCGCCTTTTGAAAGTTTAATCAAAGTCATAATGGATTGATAGTTCATTTCATCAGCAACCATGTGGCCAATAATATCCGCTTGATTAATTTTAACATCTACACCCATGCCGGAATTAAACAACCAAGAATCTTTAGGATTATTGACTCTAGCAACAACTTTTGGAACATCATATTCGAATTTTGCCATCATGGCCACGGTTAAATTGGTTTCATCTTGACCAGTAGCACAAATTAAGGCATGACAATTTTTAATGCCTGCTTTTTCTAAAATTTTTGCTTCTGTACCATCGCCAACTAAAATACATTCCTTGTTTAAACCACTGTTTTTTAAAGCTTGTAAAGCTTTTTCTTTATTTTCAATGACAACGACACTATTTTGATTTTCAACTAAAAGATTGGCAATATAACTTCCCACTTGTCCTCCGCCAACAATAATGATTTTCATTGATGCCTCTCCTTTCTTTATAATTGCAATTTTTCACGTGCTTGGTTTAGATAGTCTTTTCGTATGACAAAATAAATCATATCATTATATTCACAAATCGTATCATCTAATGGAAAAATGGAATGGCCTTGTCTTTCAATTGCAATGACATTCATTTTTCCTTCTTCTTTTAAATCTTTAATCGGTGTTCCTTCCAATGATAGAGGAACGCGAACTTTAATGACTTGGACGTCATCATTTGCAAATTTGCGAAGAACTCTCCAAACTTTATTTTCTTCTAAATATTCTAAAACATTATCGACACCTAAACGTGTAATGGAAACGGTATAAATGCCCATTGATTCAAACATCTTGGCACGTGTTGGATCATAAATTCTTGCGATAACAGTTGGTACATGATAAATGTTTTTTGCAATATTAGCAACCACAGCATTTAAAGAATCACTACTTGCACAACTAATGACAACATCACTTGTAACAATTCCGGCTTGTTGTAAAACATCCTTATCAAAGCCTACTCCACAAACTGTTTTTCCAGTAAATTCTTCCCCTAAAGCATGAAATGCTTCTGGATTATTATCGATCACAACGACATCATGATTTTTTCGACATAAGTACTCAGAGACTCTTACTCCAAATTTACCACAACCAACAACTAATACTTTCATCAATGTTCACCCTTTCTTTTTTTTATATTTCTTAAGATTTTTTTACGAAGTTCTTCTAGACCAAAGACGATAAATGGAATACAAAGTAGATATAACCATTCTAACCAAGAAATTGGAGCTGTATTGAAAATATCATTTAAAAAAGGAATATAGATAATAGCTACAATTAAAATTAATTCTATAATAATTCCAGCATTGATATAACGATTGCTAAATAATCCACGCTTTAAAACAGAATCATAATCTGTACGGTTATTCATGACCATGCCAATTTGAGAAAAGACAACTCCTGCCAACATCATGGTTGTAGCTTGAGCGTAAACGGTTGTTCCTTCTTGTGCAATAGCAACATTTGGCCAACCATTTAAAAGATTAGCTAAGAAATAACCACCTAACGCAAAAAGTGTTCCCAATAATCCATACCATAAAAAACCAACAACGATAACATTTTTATTTAATAGTCTTTCTTTGATGGAACGAGGTGGTTTTTGCATGACTTGTTTTTCTCCCTGCTCTGCTCCAAGTCCCAATGCAGGAACCATATCTGTTCCAATATCAATGGTTAAAATTTGTAAAATGGTTAAAGGAACAGGAATCATTCCTTTTGAAAGCAAATAAACGACAGGGGCAGCGGCCTCAGGTGTATTGCTATCAAAGATATATCTTAAAAATTTACGAATATTATTATAGACATTTCTTCCTTCTTCAATAGCACGAACAATGGTTGCAAAATTATCATCACTTAAAATCATATCAGCTGCTTCTTTTGCAACATCTGTTCCTGTAATGCCCATGGCAATGCCGATATCTGCTTTTTTTAATGCCGGAGCATCATTGACTCCATCTCCAGTTACAGCAACAATATTCCCTAATTCTTGTAAAGCACAAACAATACGATATTTTTGTTCTGGGGCCATTCGTGCAAAGACAACTTCTCCTTGAAGGACTTGTTTTAAAGCATCATCATCCATTGTAGCAAGTTCACTACCAGAGATGACTTTTGCATCAGGACTTTGAATAATTCCAATTTTACGTGCAATACTTTCTGCTGTTAATCCATAATCTCCAGTAATCATAATGATTTTAATTCCAGCACTGCGACATAAAGCAACCGCATCTTTGACTTCACTTCGAGGAGGATCTTGCATGGCAATTAAGCCAATAAAAGTTAAATTTTTTTCAACATTTTCAGCTGTATATTCATGTAAAGAAGTAGGTAAAGAACGATCTTCTTTGTTTAATGGACGATAAGCAACGGCTAAAACGCGTAATCCATCTTTTGCATAATGGTCATTGGCTTCCATAATTCTTTTTTTGTCTTCTTCTTTAATTTCTCTTGAGGAAGAACCATCATAACAGCGGCTACAAAGTTCTACTAATTCTTGAGGTGCCCCTTTTACAAAAGCAATTCGATTGCTTCCATCAAAAGTTTCTTGCATTTGATGGATGGTTGTCATTCTTTTTCTAGTGGAATCAAAAGGTAATTCCATAATTCTAGGATAACGTAAATTTAAAGAATCTAAGTCAATTCCACCTTTTTGAGCAACAACACTGATTGCTGCTTCCGTTGGATCTCCTAAAACCGTATATTTTTCTTTTCCATCTTGCGGAGGTAATAGTTTTGCATTGCAACATAAAGTAGCACCACCTAAAAGTAATTCCAAAACACTACTTTTTTGAATGTTGATCACTGTATTTCCGTCTTTAATTTCACCTTCAGGTTTATAACCTTCTCCTGTAACAATGAGATTGGCTCGCATCGTAAATAAGTGATTTACCGTCATTTCATTTTGAGTTAAAGTTCCAGTTTTATCCGAACAAATGACATTTGTACAGCCTAAAGTTTCAACGGCTGATAATTTTTTGACTAAGGCATGTTCTTTTGCCATTCGTTGAACGGATAATGCCAAAGATAAAGTAACAGCGGGTAATAGACCTTCAGGAATGAAAGCAACAATCATCCCTAAAGCAAATAAGAAAGATTCCATTATAGGATCTTTGACTAAAAAAGTGGCAATTAAGAAAAATACAAGTCCAATACTAAAGGATATTAAAGCAATTTGTTTGGTTAAAATATTGAGTTCCTTTTGTAAAGGAGACAATGTTTTTTCAGTATTCTGAGTTAAATTTGCAATTTTTCCAAATTCGCTATCCATTCCAGTAGCAACAACTAATGTTCTACAGGTTCCAGCTGCTGCAGAAGTTCCAGAAAAAACCATGTTTTCTGCTTCTAAATAACTGCATTCTTTGGTAATGGATTCTTCACTTTTACGAATTGGATTACTTTCCCCAGTTAAAGTGGATTGATCAGCCTTGAAATCACTGCTTCTTAAAATGCGGGCATCTGCACTAATTCGATCCCCCTCTTCTAAAAGCATAATATCGCCAGGGACAATTTCTGTTGCTAAAATTTTAGTTTCTTTCCCATCTCGAATAATCCGAGCTGAAGCGGGTAACATTTTTTGTAAAGCATTGGTTGCTTTTTCAGCTTTAAATTCTTGAAAAAAAGAAAAAAGACCATTAATAATATTAACGCAGAAAATCGAAATTCCCAAAGCCAGTGCATCCGATATAATTGCCATGATGCCACCTGCCCATAAAAGAAGAGCCATTAAACTAGTAAAATTTGCAAAAAACTTTTTTAATAAACCATTTTTCTTTTTTTGGACTAATTCATTTTTTCCATATTGCGCCAATCGTTTTTCGGCCTCTTGTTGTGTCAAACCTCGCATGGAGGAGTTCATTAACTTACATGCTTCTAGTGGACTAGCAGATATGATTTTCTTTTTCATATCTGGAAGTTGAATCTGATCTTTTTGCATCGTCATCTCTCCTATTAATTAACAAATTTTAAAATAAAATCAGCTCATTTTAGAAAAGTTAAACTTTTTGCAGTATCAATCAAAGAATGAAATTCTTTGATGCCTCTATTATAGGCTAGGAAATAAAATAAGTCAATACGAGAGAAGATGCGATTATTCAGCTAGATGTTTTTTTAAAAAGAAATAATAAATCATAAAAGAGAAATAAATACATGAAAATAAAAGTAAAAGAGGGTGAAAGAAAAAGATGTTTATACCAATTAGTGGAATACAAAGCATGCAAAAATAAATCATCATCCAATATCTTTTATTTTGAATTTTTTTAATAGAAAATAAGGATTGATAAAAATGATGGAAGAAATCATAAAAATAATAACTTAAAAATAAAATTAAAACAATGATAATAAAATATTGTGCAATGGTAAAATAAAGAGATTGTCTTTGATCTTGATTGATTTTAAATTGATATTGGTCATATAAAAAAGATTGAATTTGTAAAGAAAAATCAGGTGAAAATTCAATTTTTTGATTTTCATAATTTAAATAATCCTGGTAGTTTTGAAAATATAAGAAATAATCAATTTGATATTGCGGTTGTTCATAAAAATAAGAAAGTAAAGTTTTTTGATTTTCAGAATCAATCCAAGTAGAAGAAAAAATCGTTTGCAATTGTTGATTGGAAATATACATTTTTTCAAACAAATTGGTATCTTGAACAATAGCAATCACTTCAGTTTCTAATTGAATGTATTGATTTTGATAGATATATTGCAAATATCCTGATGTAGGAAGAGAAAGATGATGCTGATTAGCAAAACATTCATTAACATAAATTTGTATTTTTTCTTGATGAATATCGAAAGGAGTGCCTTCTTTTAAAGAAAGATGTTCATGCATGGGATAAAGGGTTGTTATTTTTTCTTGATTGATAAAAAAGCCTTCATTTGGATTAGAAAATAAATGGGTATAATTGACTTCGACAAAAACTTGCAAATTTTCTTGAATGCTCTCCAAATGTTGTGTAGTTGAAGGAACAGCAATTCCTTGAAAGTAAATTTCACCAGTCACGCCATTTAAATCACAATCATAGGTTAAAATAGATTCATCTACTAACCCGTTAGAAAAATGGTTTAAAGTTGATGCAATCAATCCATATAAGATAAACATTAAAAGTACAAGATAATATTTTGAAAAGAAAAAGAAATTTTTAAATAAGCATAAATTATTTTTTTTCTTTACTTTGTCATAAACGACAGGCTCTTGCT
>HF998001.1:0-1502 GCA_000433015.1 Firmicutes bacterium CAG:631 | reverse complement strand
TTGAATTTGATAAATTTCAAAGCATGGAATCAAATTTAAATTTTCTTCATGGATTGTCATGATAATTGTTTTATCTAGTTTTTGAAGTAAGGACAAAACAATTTGTTTATGCTTTTCATCTAAATGCTTTGTCGGTTCATCTAAAAGTAAAATGGGTTTATCATCTAAAATGGCCATACAAATAATTGCTCTTTGTTTTTCGCCATCAGAGCAAAATTTAGCTTTTTTATCTTTTAAATGGTCAATACCTAATTGGTCGGCCAACTTTGAATTCCAATCTTTTTCTATAAAAACTTGAAGATTTTCTTTTAATGTTAAATGAGAAAACAAGGAAAAACTTTGAAAAAAATAAGAAAAAGAATGCAAAGAAATAACTTTGCCTTCCTGTGTACAAATTTCATGAGCAAGAAGATTTAAAATTGTTGATTTTCCTGCACCATTTGGGCCAATGATTGCAATTTTTGACGCATTTGTATCTAAAGAAATTTGTTTTAAAATCGTCGTTTTATGAAATTTTACGGTTACGTTTTCTAAGTATTTCATTTTTAATTCTCCACCAAGGTATGTATTGTATAATTTGAATCAAAATAACGCCTAAAAAAATCAACCAAGAAAGATGATAGGTATTTTGAAATCGGAATTCTGGTCTACCATCTATAAATTTTAACAATTGCTGATAAAATTGTCTGATTAATATATTTTCAAAGATATCTTTACAAACTACATAGACAATCAATATAAAAAACAATGAAGCCATAAAATAAGTTATTTTTATTTGATTCATTTGAATCTGTTGTTTTTGATAAAATAGATAATATTTTTTACTCATTCTCATTTGAAAATAAAAGAGAATAAAAGTTAAAACAAAAAAGAAAATCATCAGATATTGATAAACTTTTTGTTGTTGATGTTGTTCATTTTTAATGGTTTGAATATTATATACAATTTCATTGATTTTTTGGCTAATATAAGCATCTTCATATTTTGATAAATGATAAAGTGGAAATTGACTTTGCAAATCTTCTTGATAAGTATTTAATTGCGTCATATCTTCTAAATAAAGATTAAAATTGTTGACTAAAAAGGAAGCATCAAATAAATTTTGATACCCTGCTGCGTTAAAAAAGATGGCCTCTTTATAAAATGAGGTTAAGATTCCTTTGATTTTGTATTCTTTTGTATATAAAGTGATGAATTGTTCAAGATATTCATTGGCCTTTTTATTCTTTAAATATCTTAAATAAAAACCTTCAGAAATATAAATTTCGTTATCATTTAATGGCTTTTTTGAGCCGATAAAAGTATATTTATCGTAAAAGAAATTTTCATTTTTCATGACATATAAAAAATGATCGTAAATCGTATCATTTAAAAATGGAATATGCTGATTCACACTGGCTTGATGATAAGCCAAAATATAATGCTCATGTACGGTAAGGAAGCAAGCAACCGAAAACAAGAGATAGACCGCCAGCACTACACTATTCCGAACCAAAGACCAA
>HF998000.1 GCA_000433015.1 Firmicutes bacterium CAG:631 | reverse complement strand
TTATTCTTTTAAAAGATCAATTGAGTACAATTTCATATGATGGCAGAAATGTTTATGCGCAAGCTGGAGCTACTTTAGCACAAATAATTATCTATGCGCAACAATTTCAATTAGGAGGAATGGAACCTTTAATTGGTATTCCTGCCACTTTAGGAGGGGCTATTTATAAAAATGCTGGTGCGCATCAAAAATCAATTGGTGATTTTATTTTAAAAGTCGATTATATTGATGCATTTGGTCAATTTAAAACGCTTAGTCAAAGTGAATGTCAATTTGCATATCGTCAAAGCATTTTTCAAAAAAAGAAAAAATGGATTATTGTTGGCGCCTTACTTCAACTTTATAAAATTGATGTAGATCAAAAAAGAGAAGAAATCACTTATTGGCTCAAATACCGAACACAGGCACAACCAAATAATAAAAAAAATTGTGGAAGTGTATTTAAAAATCCAGAAGGGAAAAAAGCATATCAACTCATTGAAAATTGTCAGCTCAAAGGAAAAAGAATCAACGATGCTATGATTTCTTTACAACATGCTAATTTTATCGAAAATGTAGGAGTTGCAACAGAAAAAGATATTCTTCAACTCATTGATCTTATTCAAAAGGAAGTCTATAAAAAATATCAAATTCTTTTAGAATTAGAATTAGAAATCATTTAGAACCATTTGGTTCTTTTTTTTCTTTAACGATTGATTAAAACGTGTTATACTTTAATAAAGTATAAAAAGGAGGGACATTGATGAAATTAAATTCTTATGCAGCACTTGAAATTGGAACGCATTATACAAAACTTGTCGTTGCAGAATTTAATAAGGGAAATGTCTATGTGGTTGCTTACCAATCCATAGAAACCAAAGGATATCAAGATGGGAATATCATTCAACCTGATGAATTTCTTTTATGTCTTTCTGAATTATTTCAAAAAGTAGAAAATAAATTTAAAATTAAAGTGGATGAATTGATTTTAATTTTTCCATCCATTCAACATAAAGTCCATATGGCTGGTGCCAATATGGCTATCCAAACACCGATGCATTTAATCGGTATGAATGAAATTCAAAAAATTCGTCTAGATTGTCGTAATGTTCAATTGGCTGATGGAGAAACAGCAGTGGATGAATGTCCCATTAAATATGTTTTAGATAGTGGAAAAACCTTATATACGATTCCATTAAATTTGCAATCCAATACCTTACAATTGACATCTTATATTCATTCTTTGCCAACAACTTTGGTGGCTCCATTATTAAATATTTTTCAACGTCTTCATATTGATTTATTAGATGCTTATTTGTTGCCATTAACTTGTTTTAGTATGGTTGCAGCCAAACAAGAAGAACCGCTTTTACTGATCCATTATGATTATGATGCTTTGACTTTTGCTTATTTTGAAAGTCAACACTTATTAAAAAGTAGTCGTTTAGATTTTGGAGAAAAGAAAATTTTGATGGCTTTACAAAATCAATTTTCTATTGATCAAAAAGAGGCACTTATGCTTTTAGATTCTTATTTTGTAACCGATATGAACCAAACTACCACAACTTACATTCAACCTCAAAAAATGATGAGTGAACAAACGATATCTCAATGTGTTCACGAACAATTTTTAAAAATTATTCCAGCAATACAAGAAAAAATTCAACAATATGGTCAAGATTTTGGCACACATTTTGAAATTAAAATTTCTGGCAAATGGTTGAATTATCGTCATTTTGTCTCCTATTTTAATCAACTTTGTCATCTTCATGCCAAAGGAATCTATTTAAATGTTTTAGGAATGAATAGTAATGAATTTCTTCCTTGCTATGGAGCCATTATTCGTTTTATCACACTCAATAAAGATTATATTTTACATCGTGAAGAAGATGACAATCAAAAACCAAATTTTATCAATCAAACAAATGAATTTGCAAATCAATCAGCATCTAAGAAATTTGTCGATATTTTTGATGACGAGGAGGAGTAAAAAATGGATCAATTTCAAACTTATGAAAGTGTTGCTAAAATAAAAATTATCGGTGTTGGTGGCGCTGGAAATAATGCAGTCAATTGCATGGTTAGTGATAATGTCATTGGTTGTGAATTTTATGTTTTAAATACGGATGCCCAAGTATTAAATTGTTCAAAAGCTGAAAATCGCGTTGTTTTAGGAAAAACGACAACAAAAGGATTAGGAGCTGGAGCCAATCCAGCAGTTGGACTGCAAGCAGCTTTGGAAAGTGAAGATGAAATTCGTGAAATTGTTAAAGATACGGATATGGTTTTCATTGCTGCGGGAATGGGAGGCGGAACAGGAACCGGTGCAGCACCTGTTGTAGCAAGAGTAGCTAAAGAATGTGGTGCTTTAGTTATCGGCATTGTAACTCGTCCTTTTACTTTTGAAGGCAAAGTGCGAATGAGTAATGCTTTATCAGGAATTGAGGAATTAAAAAAATATGTTGATACTTTAATTACCATTTCTAATGATCGTATTTTGCAATTAATTGGAAATTTACCATTG
>HF997999.1:20126-23624 GCA_000433015.1 Firmicutes bacterium CAG:631 | reverse complement strand
TTTAAAGCGGCATGGTAGCCTAAAAAGCCCGTTCCTCCAGCAATGAAAACTTTTTTAATTGTTTGCATTTTTGTCACCTCAAAAATATTTTATCATAAAATTAGTGAATTAAAATTGTTATCTTTTTAAAATAAGTATATAATAACGTGTAAGGTAGGGTAGTATGGAAAAAGAAAAGAAAAAACTAACGAAAGCAAAAAAAGTATTAATTATTATTAATAGTATCGCTTTGCTCTTTATTATAGGTTTAATTGTTTTTTTATGCATTTATTTTAAAGATGATATTAAACTTTTGGCTGATGACGAAGGAAAAGAAGTTTTCATGCAAAAAATCGAAGATGCTGGCGTGTTTGGTGTTTTAATTTTACTTATAACTCAAATTTTGCAAGTTGTCGTTGCTTTTATTCCTGGTGAGGTCGTAGAATTTGTTGCTGGCGCGATGTATGGTGCTTTTTTTGGTATGCTCATTTGCCTGCTTGGATTAATTTTAGCAACATTTATTATTTATGGCTTGGTAAAATGGTTGGGGAAACCTTTTTTTGATTTAAATGTGAATCAAAAGCAATCTTCAAAATTACAATTTTTGCATGATCCGGATCGTAGTTTGCTCATTCTCTTTTTTATATTTTTAATTCCAGGAATTCCTAAAGATATCTTTATTTATTTTATTCCTTTTACAAAAATCAAATTATCAAAGTTTATTTTAGTTTCTTCTATTGCACGTATTCCTTCTATTTTGTCTTCCACTTTTGTTGGAGCAGCTGTTTTTGATGAAAATTATATTGTTGCTATGATTGTCATGGGATTGATATTCATCTTTTCTGTTTTAGGACTTATTTTTAATAAAAAAATTTATGAATGGCTTAATACCATAAAACAAAAGCGTAAAAACAAAAAAGAGGTGCAAAATCATGAAAACCATTAAAGCCAATCTCTATTCTTTGATTTCTATTATTATCGAAATTTTTTCTATTCTTTTTTTGTTTTTTCCTATCGTTGAAGTCGTAGAGCAAGAAAATATTTATATTTATCATTTTAAAGACTATACGGGTATTGCTATCTTAAAAGGAGAAATATTATCTCTTCCTCATCAAATATTTCTGATTTTATTTATCATTTTAACTTGTAGTCTTATATTTATCCATTTATGCTCTATTTTATTTAAAAAGTCTTATTTTAAAATCAAAAAAATACTTTTCTTTTTACAACTAGCATTTAGTTTTTCTTTGTTGTCCCATTATAATTTTATTGGGTTTATCCTTGAAATTTTACTTTTTATTCCTTTTGTATTTATGATTGTTCAAGAAACTCATTTAAAAAAGGAAAATAATGGGAATATCCTTTTTTATAATGTTTTATGGGGTGTTGTATTGATGTTTATGCTGATTTTAATTTTAAGCTTAGATGCTTTTGTTTTTGCCAATATCTTGCTATTTTAAATTCGAATAAACTTTACTATCTTCCACAAAATAAAGGTGGAGGAGATAAAAATGAAAAAATGGAAGATAATTCTTTCTTTGTGTTTCTTCCCTTTGCTTTTACAAGGATGTAATCTTCAAGACAACACGGACTCTGTTCAATCCACCAATAATGGTAGTCCTTATTTAGTTTCTAAATATGAATATCAAGAAACAAAGACAATCAATTTTAAAAATAAAGTAAAAGAAACTCAAAAAATTACGCAAACTAATATACAAGATTTTTTAGGAGATACGTTGCAAGCTGATACGTTTTCTAATGTATCTATCAATCCTGATGGATTAATCTTATCTACGGAAGAATATAATGGTGTCATTCATTTTTTAATATTAAATGGCTATTTTTTAAAAGAAATAAATATTCAAGCAAAAGCCTACGATGAAAATACTCCGGTTTTATATTGTAATAATCAACTTAGTGAAATCTTAACCGATACATTGCAGACCTATACGTTTACTTTTAAGCGAAACATTACAAACTTTATTGTTGGAGCAAAGGTTATTACACAAGAAGGTATTGAAGCCAAAGATCGAATGATACTGATTGAAAATATGGAATTGGTTTTAACAAAACGACCCATTAAAATTAATCTTTAAGGCATTTTTTAAAAAAATGTCTTTTTTTTGTTTAAAAATAATATTGTGGTTCATAATGATGGTAGAAGTAATTGCAATTACTTAAAAAGAAAGGAAGGAAAATGAATAGCGAAATTACAACAAAAGAATTGGCAGGAATTGAAGATGTTTTAGCACATTATAGTGTGACAATCAAAAAAGCCGCATATTATCAATCCATTTGTACGGATAAAAAAGTGAAAAAAATGTGTGATGATTTATACAAGAAAAATGTGTTGGAATTTCAACAATTATTAGAATATCTAATGTAGAGGTGAGCAATGCAAGATAAAGAAATTTTAGAAGACTTATTAAATGATGAAAAAGAACTTTCGTCTTTATTAAATACATTTGCTTGTGAATGCGCAAATGTAAAACTGAAAAATTTATTTTTAAATTTATTAGATACGACACAAGCAAATCAGCAAAAAGTTTTTAACATGATGCAAAATAATGGATATTATCAAGTTAAAAATGCAACCGCTGAACAAGTAAAACAAGTACATAAAAAATTTGCCAAAGAAAAATTTGTGTCGTAACCAAAGGAGAAAAGATGAGATTAATCTTCTTTCATCTCTTCTCTTTTATTTTTTTAAAAAAAGGTTTGACAAAAAAATAGAAGTGTGCTAGAGTTATTACGCATGTGAAATTTGGTTTCTTTTTGATAGAGAAACTTAATTTTAATTAGACATTTGGAACACCTGGAATTGTGTGTTAAAAGAAAGGAGAAATGAACATGCCAACCATTAACCAACTTGTTCGTCAAGGAAGACAACAACTTGAATTTAAATCTAAAGCACCAGCTCTTGGCAAAGGGAGAAACTCACTTCTTAAAAAAGAAACAAAAGTAAATTCTCCTCAAAAGAAAGGTGTATGCACTCGTGTAAGCATTATGACACCTAAAAAACCAAACTCTGCCAACCGTAAATATGCGCGGGTTCGTTTAAGCAATGGTTATGAAGTCACAGCTTATATTGGCGGCGAAGGACATAATCTTCAAGAACACTCTGTCGTTTTAATTCGTGGAGGTCGTGTAAAAGACTTGCCAGGGGTAAGATACCACATTGTTAGAGGAACACGGGACTGTGCTGGTGTTAAAGATCGTAAACAAGGACGCTCTTTATATGGAGCAAAGAAACCAAAAGCGGGTAAATAATAAGGATTAGGAGGAAACAAATATGCCACGTAAGGGAAATGTTACTAGAAGAGATGTTTTACCTGATCCAGTGTATAACTCAAAGCTAGTTACAAAATTAATTAATCGTTTAATGTTAGATGGAAAAAAAGGAACTGCTAGAGGAATTTTATATGATGCTTTTGCTCTAGTAGAAAAGAAAACTGGAGAAAATGCAGTTGATGTATTTGGAAAAGCATTAGCAAATATTACTCCAGTAGTTGAATTAAA
>HF997999.1:16051-20097 GCA_000433015.1 Firmicutes bacterium CAG:631 | reverse complement strand
TGGACAAAACTATCAAGTTCCAGTTGAAGTTTCTACTGAAAGAAAAATTACTTTAGGATTAAGATGGTTAGTCAACTATTCAAGAAATCGTAATGAAAAAACAATGGTTGAACGTTTAGCAAATGAAATTATTGACGCAGCAAATGGTGTAGGTGCATCTGTTAAAAAACGTGATGATACGCACAAAATGGCTGAAGCAAATAAAGCATTTGCTCACTATCGTTGGTAATCAAGATAAATTTGGAGGGATAATATGGCGCGAAAATTTAGTTTAGAAAAAACAAGAAATATAGGCATTATGGCACACATCGATGCCGGTAAAACGACAACAACAGAAAGAATTTTATTTTTTACAGGGGTAACCCATAAATTAGGAGAAGTCCATGATGGTACTGCTACGATGGACTGGATGGAACAAGAAAGAGAAAGAGGAATTACCATTACTAGCGCTGCAACAACAGCACAATGGAAAAACTATCGAATCAATATTATCGACACTCCGGGTCACGTAGATTTCACTGTTGAAGTTGAACGGTCATTGAGAGTGTTAGATGGCGCAGTTACTGTTCTAGATGGAAAAAATGGTGTAGAATCACAAACCGAAACAGTTTGGCGTCAAGGTAGTAAATATAATGTCCCTCGAATTGTTTTTGCAAACAAACTTGATGCAATCGGCGCTGATTTTGAAATGTGTGTAAAATCGATGCATACACGTTTAGAAGCAAACGCTTGCGCTATCCAATATCCAATTGGACGTGAAAATATGTTTAATGGAATTATTGATATCATTACCAAAAAAGCATATTATTATCACGATGACAAAGGTCAAAAAATTACCGAAGAAGCCATTCCCGAAAATTTAGTCGATAAAGTTGAAGAGTTGCGTACAGTTTTGTTTGAAGCTGTTTCTCAATTTGATGATGAATTTTGTGAAAAATATTTATTGGGAGAAGAATTAAGTGTTGATGAAATTAAGCAAGCCATTAGAAAAGGCGTTTTAACCGGTGAATTTTTCCCAGTTTTATGTGGTGCTGCTTATAAAAATAAAGGAATTCAATTGTTAATGGATGCAGTCATAGACTATTTACCATCTCCTCTTGATGTTCCACCAACAAAAGGAACTTTAAATGGAGAAGAAGTAGAGTGTCATGCTGATGATAATGCTCCATTTGCTGCATTAGCTTTTAAAATTATGACGGATCCCTATGTTGGAAAATTGACTTTCTTTAGAGTTTATTCCGGAACGATTACATCAGGAACTTATGTTTTGAATTCTACTAAAGGCAAAAAAGAAAGATTTAGTCGTATCTTACAAATGCATTCCAATTCAAGAACAGAAATTAATCAAGTATATAGTGGGGATATTGCTGCTGCAGTCGGTTTAAAAGATGTTGGAACAGGTGATACATTAACAAGTGAAGATTTTCCAATCATCTTAGAATCCATGGTTTTCCCAGAACCTGTTATTTCGCAAGCAATCGAACCCAAATCTAAAAATGACCAAGATAAACTTTCAATTGCTTTATCTAAATTAGCAGAAGAAGATCCAACATTCAAGGCTTATACCAATGCCGAAACCGGTCAAACTGTTATTAGTGGAATGGGAGAATTGCATTTAGATATTATCGTTGATCGTTTAAAAAGAGAATTTAAAGTAGAAGCAAATATTGGTGCTCCGCAAGTTGCTTATCGTGAAACGATTCGTTCTAGTGCCGATTGTGAAGGAAAATTTGTTCGTCAATCTGGTGGTAAAGGACAATATGGACATGTTTGGATTAAGTTTGAACCGAATCCAGGAAAGGGATTTGAATTTGTGGATGCCATCGTTGGTGGAACAGTTCCAAAAGAATATATCAAACCAACACGTGATGGTTTAATTGATGCTTTACAAGGAGGACTCATTGCTGGTTATCCTGCAATTGATGTAAAAGCTACATTGTTTGATGGTTCTTACCATGATGTTGACTCTAGTGAAGCTGCTTATAAAATCGCTGCTTCTTTAGCTTTAAAAGAAGCTGCTAAAAAATGTAATCCAGTTATTTTAGAACCGATTATGGATGTAGAAGTAACTGTCCCACAAGATTACATGGGTGATGTTATGGGAAATATTAGCGCCAAAAGAGGAAAAATTGATGGAATGGAAAGTAAAGGAAATGCCCAAATCATTCGAGCATCTATGCCACTTGCAGAAATGTTTGGTTATGCAACAACTTTACGTTCAATTACCCAAGGTCGCGGAACATTCTCGATGCAATTTTCAAGATATGAAGAAGCACCTCGTTTCGTCGCTGAACAACTTACTAAAACATCTAAATAATAAAATCAATATGAGCAAATAAAAATATTGATTTTAATTATAAATTTTATTAAAATATTAGAGAGAAAGAAAAATTTAGGAGGAAACTGAAAAAATGGCAAAAGAAAAATTTGATAGAAGTAAGCCACATGTTAACATTGGTACTATCGGTCACGTTGACCATGGAAAAACAACGCTTACTGCTGCTATTACAACTGTTTTAGCAAAAACTGGAGGCGCTAAAATCATGAAATATGATGATATCGATAAGGCTCCAGAAGAAAAAGCACGTGGAATCACGATTAATACTGCTCACGTTGAATATGAAACAGCTACTCGTCACTATGCTCACGTTGACTGCCCAGGTCACGCTGACTATGTTAAAAACATGATTACTGGAGCTGCTCAAATGGATGGTGCAATTCTTGTTGTTGCTGCAACAGATGGACCAATGCCACAAACTCGTGAACACATTTTATTATCTCGTCAAGTAGGAGTTCCTTATATCGTTGTCTTTTTAAATAAATGCGATATGGTAGAAGATGATGAATTACTTGATTTAGTTGAAATGGAAGTTCGTGAAATGTTAAATGAATACGATTTCCCAGGAGATGATGCTCCAGTTATTCGTGGATCTGCATTATTAGCTTTACAAGGCGATCCAAAATGGGAAGCAAAAATTGTTGAATTAATGGATGCTGTTGATACCTTTATTCCAACACCACAACGTGATGTTGATAAACCATTCTTAATGCCAATTGAAGACACAATGACTATTACTGGTCGTGGAACCGTTGTTACTGGTCGTGTTGAACGTGGTACATTAAAATTAGGTGAAGCAGTTGAAATCGTTGGTATTCGTGAAACAGCAAAAACTGTTGTCACAGGTATTGAAATGTTCCGTAAATTACTAGATGAAGCTCGTGCTGGTGATAACATTGGTGCTTTGCTTCGTGGAATTAACCGTGATGAAGTTCTTCGTGGTCAAGTTTTAGCAAAACCAGGAAGTGTTCATCCACATCACAAATTCCGTGCAAGTGTTTACGTTTTAACTAAAGATGAAGGTGGACGTCATAAACCATTCTTTAAAAACTATCGTCCTCAATTCTATTTCAGAACAACTGACGTAACGGGCGTTATCGAATTACCAGAAGGCGTTGAAATGGTTATGCCAGGTGATAACGTTGAAATGACTGTTGATTTAATTCACCCAATCGCTGTAGAAAAAGGAACTCGTTTCTCTATTCGTGAAGGTGGACGTACAGTTGGTGCTGGAAACGTTTCAGAAATTATTGAATAATTTTTAAAATTATTGCATAATAAAGATACTTCATTAGAAGTATCTTTTTGTTTATAAATAGGAGGGACGCTATGATTTGGAAATGGATTTTTGTTTTGGTTAATATTGCCATTCTTTGTGTTCCCTGGTTAATGTTTTATTTTGGTTTATTAAAAAAAAGAGATTGTCGTTTTAAAACATTATTAAAACTAGCAATTCGTTCCACACTAATATTAGCTGGCAGCATTTTTGTGGTGGTTGTCAGTAATGTCACATGGTGGGCTGTAATTGCTTTTAGTTTGTTTCATTTATTAAATATTTTATTGTTTAAAGGTCAACGAAAAATGGATACGTTTTTAAGATAGGAGTAATATAGATGAATGATAAAATTATAATTAAAGGTGCAAAAGAAAATAATTTAAAAAATATTTCTTTAGAATTGCCAAGAAATCAATTGATTGTCATGACGGG
>HF997999.1:11181-16044 GCA_000433015.1 Firmicutes bacterium CAG:631 | reverse complement strand
ATGACGGGTCTTTCTGGTAGTGGAAAAACGACATTAGCATTTGATACGATTTTTGGAGAAGGACAACGACGTTATGTAGAATCTTTATCTCCCTATGCACGTCAGTTTTTAGGTGGCGTTAAAAAACCGGATGTCGAATCTATTGAAGGACTTTCTCCATCCATTTCTATTGATCAAAAAACAACAAGTCATAATCCTCGGTCAACAGTGGGTACTGTTACTGAAATTTATGATTATTTGCGTTTATTATATGCCCGTATTGGAACTCCTTATTGCCCTACTCATCATATTCCTATTATGGGACAAACCATTTCTGAAATGATAAAGACAATTTATAGTTATCCTATAGGTGCAAAATTAATTATTTTATCTCCGATTGTAACCCATCAAAAAGGAACTCAAAAAGATGT
Organism: Firmicutes bacterium CAG:631; assembly: GCA_000433015.1. GTDB lineage: Bacteria > Bacillota_I > Bacilli_A > RFN20 > CAG-631 > Caccosoma > Caccosoma faecigallinarum. The sequence goes on along the minus strand of HF997999.1, from coordinate 15,634 downwards.
TTTAGAAAAATTATTAAAAAATGGTTTTATTCGCGTTCGTTTAGATGGAAAATTAACTTTAATTGAAGAAGCCTTAGAATATGATATTGATAAAAATAAACGTCATGATGTGGATATTGTAGTTGACCGTATGATTTTAAATGAAGAAAATAAAGATCGCCTGATTGAAGGATTAGAAGTTGCCTTAAAAGAAGCAAAAGGAGTTGCCGACCTTTTAATTGGTGATGAATTGCTTCATTTATCCGAAAATTATGCCTGCAAAGAATGTGGCTTTACGATTCCTAAATTAGAACCTCGACTTTTTTCTTTTAATTCACCAATAGGAGCATGTCCTGATTGTAAAGGATTAGGCATCAAATTAGAAGTGGATACAGATTTGCTTGTTCCAAATGATGAATTATCAATTAACCAAGGAGCTATCACTTACTATAAAAATATTTTAGGAAGTGAAAATATTGAATGGCAAGAATATGTTTATTTATGCGATTATTATCACATTAATCGAGATATCCCCTTTAAACAACTTTCTAAACATGAAAAACAAATTGCTTTATGTGGGTCTTTAGAACCGATATCTTATCAATTAGTGAGTCGAAATGGCAATGTGATGAAGCGTCATGGTTTTATTGAAGGACCAAAAACACATATTGAACGAATGTACATGGAAACAACGTCTTCAATGATGCGTGAATGGTATTATTCCTTTATGCATGAAAATCAATGCCCTACCTGTCATGGGGATAGACTTAATGATATGGTTTTAAGTGTTTTAGTTGGTGGTAAAAATATTGCTGAATTGACAAAAATGCCCATTAGTTCCATTGTTGAATTCTTTAAAAATTTGATTTTGACACCGCAACAACAAGAAATTGCTACTTTGTTAATTGCTGAAATTAATAACCGCTTAAACTTTTTAATGAATGTCGGTTTAGAATATTTAACTTTACATCGTATGGCGTCCACATTATCTGGTGGAGAGGCACAACGCATTCGTTTGGCTACACAAATTGGTTCAAAATTGACAGGAGTTCTTTATGTTTTGGATGAACCATCTATTGGTTTACATCAACGAGATAATCAAAAATTAATCGATACAATGAAGCAAATGCGTGATTTAGGAAATACTTTGATTGTCGTTGAACATGATGAGGAAACGATTGAAGCAGCGGATCATATTGTAGATATTGGTCCCGGCGCAGGGATTAATGGAGGAAAAATTGTTGCACAAGGTAATGTTCAAGATATTATCCATTCTTTTGAATCTATCACTGGAAAATACTTAAGTGGAGAATGGAAAATTGATGTTCCACATCAAAGAAGAAAAGGTAATGGGAAATTTTTAACGGTTATTGGTGCAACAGAAAATAATTTAAAAAATATTAATGTGAAAATTCCTTTAGGAACATTTTGTGTTGTAACTGGCGTTTCTGGCAGTGGAAAATCAACATTGATAAATGAAACTTTATATAAATATATTTATTCAAAAATCTATAAAAAGAAGTTAAAATCTGGACAATGCAAAAAGATAGAAGGTATTGAAAATATCGATAAAATCATTAATGTTAGTCAAGACCCAATTGGTAGAACACCAAGAAGTAATCCAGCCACCTATACAGGGGTTTTTGATTTAATTCGTGAAACTTTTGCAAATACGATTGAAGCTAAAGAAAAAGGATATACAAAAAGTCGTTTTTCTTTTAATGTCAAAGGAGGACGCTGTGAACGATGCCAAGGGGATGGTGTCATTCGTGTTCCAATGCATTTTTTACCTGATGTCTATGTTCCATGTGAAATTTGTCAAGGAAAACGATATAATGAAGAAACTTTAAAAATAAAATACAAAGGGAAAAGTATTTATGATGTTTTAGAAATGGATGTAGAGACAGCCTATGACTTTTTTGCTAACATTCCTTCTATTAAAAATAGACTTCAAGTGTTGATGGATGTTGGATTGAATTATATTAAATTGGGTCAAAATGCTTTAACGCTTTCAGGAGGGGAAGCGCAACGCATTAAACTTGCTTATGAATTACAAAAAAAAGCAACAGGGAAGACCATTTTTATTTTAGATGAACCCACCACAGGCTTGCATACACATGATGTAAAACGATTAATACAAGTATTGATGCGCATCGTTGACAATCACGATAGTATCTTAGTCATTGAACATAATTTAGATATGATTAAAGTAGCCGATTATATTATCGATTTAGGTCCTGAAGGTGGGGATAAAGGCGGATATGTGATAGCTTCTGGTACGCCAGAAGAAATTGCTCGTTGTGAAAAAAGTTATACAGGGCAATATTTAAAAAAAGTTTTGAAAAAGTAAAGAGAAATTTACTTTTTCTTTTTTTAATGTTTATTTAAAACATTAAATGTGATAATATTATTGTTATAGAATGAGGTGTGGTTATGCATTATGCAATTGAATTTCGACCATCAAGAGAAGTAGCTATACGTCTATGGGGATTAGAAATCAGATGGTATGCAATATTTATTTTAACAGGAGCGATTTTAGCCTTTTTATGGGCTCGATATCAAGCAAAGAAAGACGGAAAAAATCCACGGATGTATGATACATTTTTTATACTTGTCGTACCAATTGCGATTATTGGCGCTAGAATTTGGTATGTTTTAGGAGATTTAGAGGATTTTGCTGGAAAAGATTTTTTATATATCATTAATCCTGCTTCTGGTGGATTAGCCATTCAAGGTGGTGTCATGGCAGGGGTCATCTTTGGTATCTTTTATTTTAAAAATAGATATAAAGATGTTCCTTTATCTTATCACTTTGATACCATTGTGCCCAGTGTTCTTATCGGACAAATTTTAGGACGATGGGGAAATTTCATGAATCAAGAAGTGTATGGTGCTTGTGTAGAACAAAGTAAACTATGGTTCATTCCTTCCTTTATTTTAGAAAATGTATCCACGGCGTGCCCCTATGGTGAAGTTAGTCAACCTTTATTTTTATATGAATCATTTTTGAATTTGATTGGCTTTATTTTAATCGCTATTGTTTTGCGTAATTATTGGAAGAAAAATAGAAAACCAGGGGATTTATTTGCTTGCTATTTTATTTGGTATGGATTGGTTCGTGCTATTTTAGAACCGATGCGAGAATCAGAATATATTATGCAATTTTTAGGCATGCCTTTAAGTATTGTGACTTCTGTTTTATTTGTTTTATTTGGAATTGCGGTTATGATTTTTACAAGAGTCAATCCCAAAACAAAGCATATTACTTTTGAAAATTTATATGTCAATGACTATGGAAGACAATTAGAAAAAGAAAAGCAAGAAAGACGTAAAAAATTAATTGAAGATAAAAGAAAAGAATTATTAGAAAAAAGAAAAATGTCCAATTCTTAAGAAAGGAAATTGCAATGGAAAGTTATGATGTCATTATTATTGGAGCAGGACCGGCAGGATTAAGTGCTGCCCTTTATGCTTTACGTGGAAATTTAAAAACTTTAATTTTAGAAAATGATACTCCTGGTGGAAAAGTGGTTAAAACTAGTGAAATCACTAATTGGCCAGGAATCATTCAAGTCGATGGACCAACGTTAGCTTATAATATGTATGAGCAAGTTCTTTCATTAAATGCGGTTTATAAATACGGAAGAGTTATAAAGATTCAAAATCGCAAAAAAGATAAAATTGTTTATACTGATGATTCAAAATACAAAACGAAGGCTGTCATTATTGCAACAGGAACCGTTTATAAAAAAATTGGTTTAGAAAATGAAGATAAGTATTATGGAAGAGGAATTTCTTATTGTGCAGTTTGTGATGCAAAATTATATCAAGGAAAAAACATTGCTGTTTTAGGTGGTGGAGATAGTGCTTTAAAAGAAGCCATTTATTTATCTAATTTTGCTAATGAAGTGGTTTTAATTCATCGTCGTGATTCTTTTCGAGCAAGTCCAGATTTAATTGATAAAATGATTAAAATTCCTAATATTTTATGCAAAACACCATACGTCATAAAAAAAATTACAGGAAAAGAAGCCATAGAAGGCATTACCATTGAAAATCCAGATACAAAAGATCAATTATATTTATCTATTGATGGATTATTTCCTTTCATTGGTAGCACACCAGCAACCGATTTTGTTCAGGATCTAGGAATTTTAAATGAACAAGGATATGTCCTTGTTAATGAACATATGGAAACGACTATTCCGGGTATTTATGCGGCTGGAGATGTCATTGCAAAAGAATTAAGACAAATTGTGACTGCTTGTAATGATGGCGCTATTGCAGCGCAACATATTGTAGAAAACTTAAAAATTTAAAGGAGGATGAAAAATGTCTTTTTCATCTCAAGTCAAAGAAGAATTAGCTTTAATAACAAACGAGTATGAAAAAGATGAAATTTCAGCTCTTTTTAAGTGTGCAGGAAATATAACGATTTCTAATCAACAAATGCTTTTAATTTTTAAAAGTGAAA
>HF997999.1:7987-11116 GCA_000433015.1 Firmicutes bacterium CAG:631 | reverse complement strand
GTTATATGGCTCAACATTATCAAGTAAAGTTAAAGACAACCATTTCTAAAATGATGAAATTAAATAAAAAAACAATTTATTCAGTCATTGTTTTAGAAAAAGTTCAACAAATTATTGAAGATTTAGGTCTACTCAATGATTTGAATGTAAAAGATATTTTAAAAAATGAAAATCGTGTTCGAGCTTATTTAGCTGGTCTTTTTATGGGATGTGGTAGTGTAAATAGTCCAACTTCTTCTACTTATCATTTAGAACTTAGTGTTTCTGATGAAGCGTTTGCAGAAGATATTTTAAAATTACTAGCAAAGATTGATATCCCTGCAAAAATTATAAAAAGACGAGCGCAATATGTTGTGTATGTAAAAAAAGCAATCAAAGTTGCCGATTTTATTTGTAACATCGGAGCGACGAATACCTATTTAATGTTTGAAGATATTCGCATACAAAGAGATTTTTATAACAATAATAATCGTGTAAATAATTGTGATATTGCCAATTTTGTGCGTACCAATGTGGCTTCAAAATCACAATTGGCTGATATCGCTCAAATTGAAAAATATGTTTCATTGCAAAGTTTAGGAGAAGAGCTAGCCTTGCTTTGCCAATTACGAAAGGAAAATCCAGAAGATTCATTAAAAAATTTGGCTGATAAATTTAATCAGATTACCAATAAATCAATTACAAAATCTGGAATTAATCATCTTTTTATTCGCATAAAAAAGTTAGCAGAAAGTTTGAAAAGTGGTGAAAAAAATGACAAATGAATCTTTACAACAAGAATTAAAAAAGCAAAAGCAATTATCAAAGACCATTACGATTCTCATTTTTTGTCTTTTGACATCTTTTGTTGGCTTTTTATTAGGCTTAAAAATTGGTACTCCTGATCAAAATTATGCTCATGTTTTAAAAGTTTTAAATATTTTAGAAGAAGAATGGTATTCTGAAATTTATTATCCTAATCAAGAAGATGCGCCTGTTGCTCAATTTATTTCTAGTGTTGCTAATTTAGATACGCAAAAGCAACTAGATCCATACACCTATTTAATTAAAAGACAACCATCAGTGGTGGATACATCAGGTAAGCTAGGAATTAAAATACAAAATTGTTTTAATTCTAATTTTCAATTAGTCAAGACTGTTTATCCTAATACTCCTGCAGAAAAAGCAGGATTAAAACCTTATGATCTTATTTATGGTGTGGAATTAGAAGACGGCTCTTTAATCGATAATAATTATACTTCTTATTTAAGTGGTACAATTGGGGAATCTATTACCTTATGTGTTTATCGTTTTCAACAAAATGAATGGACAGAATTAAAATTGCCTGTTACCTACGATAAGGTTAATTATCCCACTGCTTATTGTTATACACAAACGGATGATAATCTTTTATATGTTAAATTAGATGGATTTGTAAGTGATATCATTGGTTCAAATACAGTAGATGAATTGGATGCCATTTTAAAAGAAAATACCGATAAAGATTATTTAATAATTGATCTAATTAATAATGGGGGCGGAGCCTTAGATTCAGTTGTTGCCATTTGTGATTTATTTTTACCTTCTAAACAATTAGTTGCAACCATAGAAACAAAAAATAAAGACCAAACAAAATATCAAACTAAAGATAAAGATGCGTATACATATGATCATATTTTTTTATTAATGAATGAAAACACAGCCTCCGCATCAGAGATTTTAATTGGGTGTTTGGGTTATCATCTTCCAAATTTGACGATTATAGGAACCAATACTTATGGAAAAGGAATTGCTCAAAGAACAATTAATATTACTTCAGATTATGACTTTCAATATACTTTTGCAAAATGGTTTACACCGGATAATCAATGGATTCACACCAAAGGATTTGCTCCTTCTACAACATTGGACGCAATTTCAAAAAGTGAAGATTATCTTTTATATACTTCAACTTGGTTGGATGCTGGAATTACACTACAATTCGATCAAGTAGATACCAAAAATATTAAAGCCATGCAAATATTAATGAATCAAGTACTTGATTTAGAAACGAATTTGCGAGAAGATGGTTATTTTGATAATGCGACACAACAGGCTGTTTTTGATTTTCAAAAAGAACATCAAATTGAAGAAACGGGCGTTATTAATAATCAAACTTTATTATATTTTGCATTAGAATACGCAAATGTAGTTTATAATTTTGATTCTCAATATCTCAATCGAGTTTTAGAAATTATAAGTGGGTGATGAGTAATGGAAAAATTTGAACTTGTATCGACTTTTGTACCCACAGGAGATCAACCACAAGCCATTGATGCTTTGGTAAAAGGAATCCAAGAAAATAAAAAATTTCAGGTATTACTTGGTGCAACGGGAACAGGAAAGACGTTTACTATTGGAAATGTCATTGAAAAAGTGCAAAAACCAACTTTAGTTTTGGTTCATAATAAGACATTAGCGGGGCAATTATATGCGGAATTTAAAGAGTTATTTCCTCATAATCGTGTAGAATATTTTGTATCTAACTTTGATTTTTATCAACCCGAAGCTTATTTACCACAAACAGATACGTATATTGATAAAACAGCTTTAACCAATATGGAGATTGAATTAATGCGTTCTTCAGCTGTCAGTTCGGTTTTATCTCGAAAAGATACGATTGTTGTGGCATCCGTTGCAGCAATTTATTCTTTATCGAATCCCAATGATTATCGTGATTTAATTTTAGATTTTCGTCTAAATGAAAGATATGACCGAAAAAAATTGATTGAAAGCTTAGTTGAAGCGCAATATACCCGAAATGATGTTGATCCTGTTCGTGGAACTTTTTCTTTTAAAGGAGATGTTTTAGAATTAGCTCCCATTAATTTTGCCGATGAACTCGTTCGAGTTGAATTTTTTGGCGATGAAGTAGAACAAATTTCAATCATTGATCCTTTAACCAAAAAAACAAAAAAGAGATTAACTTTTTTTTCACTTTTTCCAGCATATGAACATATTAGTCAACGAAGAAAAATTCATCATGCTTGTGAAACAATTAAAGAGGAATTAGTACAACGTTTACAACAATTTGAAAAAGAAGGAAAATTGTTAGAAGCCGAAAGATTAAAACAAAGAACATTACATGATATTGAATATTTAATGGAATTT
>HF997999.1:4200-7977 GCA_000433015.1 Firmicutes bacterium CAG:631 | reverse complement strand
GAATATTTAATGGAATTTGGTATTTGTTCAGGTATTGAAAATTATTCAAGACATATTGATGGTCGAAAAGAAAATGAACAGCCTTATTCTTTATTTGATTATTTTGGTGATGATTTTTTATTAGTCGTTGATGAATCCCATGTCTCTTTACCACAAATACGAGGAATGTATTTAGGGGATCGCTCCCGTAAAGAAACGTTAGTTGAATATGGTTTTCGTTTACCTAGTGCCTTAGATAATCGTCCCTTACGTTTTGAAGAATTCGAATCTAAAATTCATCAAGCCATTTTTGTTTCTGCCACACCTGGCGATTATGAATTAGAAAAAGTAAATCATCATGTTGTCCAACAGATTATTCGTCCAACAGGTTTGTTAGATCCAAAAGTAACGGTTTTACCCACTCTTGGTCAAATTGACGATTTGATTGCAAGAATTAAAGAGCGAATTGAAAGAAATGAACGGACACTCATTACAACTTTAACCATTCGAATGGCGGAAGATTTGACAAAGTATTTAAAAAACTATGGATTAAAAGTGGTTTATATGCATAGTGAAATTAAAACATTAGAACGGACTCAAATCTTATATGAATTAAGAAAAGGAAAATATGATGTCTTGGTAGGAATTAACCTATTAAGAGAAGGGCTAGATTTACCTGAAGTTTCTTTGATTGGCATTTTAGATGCGGATAAGGAAGGATTTTTAAGAGGAGAACGTTCTTTAATTCAAATTATTGGTCGTGCAGCAAGAAATGCACATGGCGAAGTCATTATGTATGCCGATCATATAACGGATTCGATGGACAAAGCAATTTCAGAAACGAATCGAAGAAGAGCGATTCAGGAAAAGTATAATGAAGAACATCATATTATTCCTAAAACGATTATTAAAGAAATTAAAGAACCAATTGGTTTACAATCGAATCAAGATAAATTAGAGGATTATATTCATTCAAAGGATAAGAAAATGGCAAAGAAATCAAAAGAAGAACTCATTCGTTCTTTAGAAAAAGAAATGAAACAAGCTGCCAAAGATTTAGACTTTGAACAAGCTGCCACTTTACGAGATATTATTCTTGAACTTCGAAGTGAAGAAACATAATCTTTAAAAAAAACTTTATTTATTAAAATAAATATGTTATAATATCGCCAGTCCTTTATAAAATAAAAGCAAAGGAGTGTTAATATGGTAACCTTTTTTAATATTTTATTTTTGATTAGTGCCGTCGTTTTGGTCATATCTACTCTTCTCCAAGGCGGTAAATCAGCAGGTGCTTCTGGTGCCATTATGGGTGGAGGCATGAATTTATTTTCAAATGTTAAAGAAAGAGGAATCGAAAAAGTGGTTTCACGGATTACATTAATTAGTGGAATTGCTTTTATGACTTTAGCAGTCTTGATAAAACTTGCTGAAAATATGTCAGTTTAAGAAGGGCAAAGTATTGCCCTTTTCTTTTTGTTAAGGAAGATGAAAAATGGAAGAAAAATTACTTCAATTATTGAATCAAAAAGAATATACCAAAATGACGCCATCTGAAATTGCAAAAGCCTTGCAAATAAAAGATGACGATTTTAAACTTTTAATGAAAAGTTTAAATGCTTTAGAAGATAAAGGCATTATTTATATCACTAAAAATGGGTATATTCATTTGGCAAAAAATTTAAAGATTTATATTGGTGAAATTATTCAAATCAGAAAATACTATGCAATTTGTAAAGTTTCTTCCATGGATGAAAAAACTTTCGAAGTAGAAATTCCTATTGAAGAACTTCAATTTGCTTATAAAAATGATATTGTGCGTATTCAATTGACCCATCAAAACAAGGGAAAAGTATTAGAAATCATTCGCCATAATCGTTGGGAACTGATTTGTGAATACAAAAATCGACAATGGATTTGTGATGATAAATTTTTTCCTTATGAAATCAAGATAATTAATAGAAATATCAAAGTTGTAGATGGACAAATTGCATTACTGACTATTAAAAAATATGATCATTTTATCATTCATTGTGAAATTAAAAAAATATTGGGTCACCGAAATGATCCAGGGATTGATATTTTAAGTGAAGTGATTAAAAGTGGTGTTCCGTATGAATTTAGTGATAAACTTTTAGATTATTGTCAAAAAATCATTCAAAATAAACCACTTGATTTAGACCAAAGAGTCGATTTGACAAACCAATTGATTGTTACCATTGATGGTTTAGATGCCAAAGATTTAGATGATGCAATCTCTTTAAAAATCAATGATCATGGAAATTATGAATTAGGAGTACATATTGCAGATGTTAGTTATTATGTTAGTGCTAAGAATTTAATTGACCAAGAAGCTTATCGTAGAGGAACATCCATTTATTTAGCGGATCGCGTCATTCCCATGTTACCTCATTTATTATCCAATGGAATTTGTTCTTTAAATGAAAATGAAATCCGTTTAACAATTAGCTGTGTGATGGAAATAGATGCAGAAGGAAATGTAATTCATTATGATATTTTCCCTTCCTATATTTGTTCTAAGGGTCGTTTAAATTATCAAGATGTCAATGCTTTATTTGCTCATCAGCCATATCAATATCCCTATTCTTCAGAAATGAAAGAAATGTTGTTTTTAATGCGAAATTTATCTTCTATTTTAACTAAAAAAATGCTTCAAAATGGCTATTTAGATTTAGATATTAAAGAGGCAAAATTAATCGTAAATGAAAATACGCATCAAGTTGAACGCATTGAACAAAGAATACAAGGTGAAGCTGAAAAATTAATTGAAAATTTTATGATTCTTGCAAATGAAACAGTTGCTAGTCATATTTATTATCAACAATTACCATTTATCTATCGGGTTCATCCAGCTCCTACTTTAGAAAAACTAATGGGTTTATCGGCATCTTTAAAAGAAATCAATGTGCAATTGCCAATCAAGGGAAAGAAATTTCATGTTAAAGAATTACAAAAAATTTTGGAATCAGTTCGTAAAACCGATAAAGAGGATATTGTTTCTAATTTGATTTTAAGAAGTTTAAATAAAGCTATTTATAGTGTAGAAAATGTAGGGCATTTTGGACTTGGAAGTTCCGTTTACACCCATTTTACTTCACCGATTCGTCGATATCCTGATTTATTAGTTCACCGTTATCTTCGGCAATATGAATTTTGCCATCAATATGATGTGGATTTAGATTTTTTAGTGATGGCAGCAGAAAATTCTTCTGTTTGTGAAAGAAGAGCCATTGCCTTAGAAAGAGAAGTAGAGGATATTAAAAAGGCTGAATTCATGTCCAAATGGATTGGTGCAACATTTGAAGGTGTAATTACAGGTGTTATGGATTTTGGTGTTTTTGTGCAACTAGAAAACACTTGTGAAGGGCTCATGCGTTATGAAACCATTGATGATTTTCATGGTTCTATTATGCAACATCTCAAGGTAGGACATCGTGTTATTGTACGTTTAATTTCTGTCAATATTAAAAATGGTGAGATTAACTTTGCTTATGTACCAGTACGTAATAGGAGGAAAAAAGCATGACAAATGTGATTGTTACGAATAAAAAAGCGGCTTACGACTACTTTATTCTTTCAAAATATGAAGCGGGAATTGTTTTGCAAGGAAGTGAAATTAAATCCATTCGTAATCATGCGGTCAATTTAAAAGATAGTTATGTCGTCATTAAAAATCAAGAAGTGTTTATTTTAAATATGCATATTGCAGAATATAGTCATGGGAACCTTTTCAATCATGATCCTTTTCGCACAAGAAAATTATTATTGCATAAAAAA
>HF997999.1:0-4148 GCA_000433015.1 Firmicutes bacterium CAG:631 | reverse complement strand
CAAGAAGGTTTTACCTTAATTCCCACAAAACTTTATTTTAATGAAAAAGGCAAAGTAAAAGTAGAAATTGCCTTAGCAAAAGGTAAAAAACTATATGATAAAAGAGAAACCATTAAACAAAGAGAACAAAAAAGAGAACTGCAAAAAAATTATAAGCAGTTCTAATTTTTATTTTTCATTTTGGTTTCAATCCATTCAAGAACACTAAATGTAATCATATAAATCACTAAAATAACAACTAATCCAATCCAAATTTTTTCAAATTGCGGAGCTACTTTAATAATGTCTCCATTTTCAGCATCGTAAGTTAAATAATGTGTAGGATAACTCATCACAATGATTCCTGCTATGCATCCTAATAGATTTAATGCTTTTTTAAAAACTTGAACATCAAAAGATTGGAAAGTGTAATTTTTGTCAAACATTAATCTGATAATCATATAAAGTAATATAATAAAAAGAACAATACTTAAAGCTAAAATACTCATGGTTAACATCGAATAGAAACTAGAACTTTCTAATTGGTTGACAGCAAAAAATTTACAAGCATGCAATATTAAATACAAACAACAACTTCCCATTCCTGACAAATACAGCCATTTAATAGGTTTGCTTTTTAGTTTGTAATAATTATTCATAAACGCAATAATAAAAGTAAATAAACTAACAAAAATTAGACAAATAGAAAAATAAGTATCGCAAGTTTCTGTATAATAAGTAATTAATATTAAAAAAGTAATAAGACATAAAGCGACAAAAATCTCAAAAAATCGTCTTAAAAAGTTTTTCATTTCAATCACCATTATTATCATAACCGAAATTTTAAAAATTTTCTATAAAAAAAGAAGTTTTTAATTGTCTTAAATATTGAGAGGTGATGTTATGCAATTCAAAATAATGATGATGCAAATTCAAATTAAATTACTTGATGTATTTTATTTACAAGAGAGTAAAAAACTGAAAAATTATTTTTTAGAAAAAATTGAAAGTAATGAATATCCGATTATTGCGCCACATAAAAAGGGCTTAGATTGCTTTCAAAATAAAAAATGATTATAATAAATTCAAATAGACGAAAAGGGAGGAAAAACAATGAAAAAGGGAATGATTTTGCTTGCTGATGGTTTTGAAGAAAGTGAAGCTTTAGTGACGGTTGATTTATTGAGAAGAAGTCAAATTGGCATTGATTTAATTAGTATGATGGATTCTAAAAATGTTGTGAGTGCTCATCATATTAAAGTGGAAACAGATTTTTTAATCAGTGAAATTGATTATCAAAATTATCAATTTTTAATTCTGCCAGGTGGTCAAGCCGTTTTTCATCATTTACAAAATGATTTACGTGTAAAGGAAATGATTCATTTTTTTATGAACCAAAAAAGATTAATTGCAGCGATTTGTGCAGCTCCCCTTTTACTTGGAGAATTGGGGTATTTAAAAGATAAAAATTATATTTGTTTTAAAGGATGCGAACAAGACGCCTTTTTAGGAATACTCAATAAAGATAAAGATGTCGTTTGCGATGGTAATGTTATCACGGCAAGATCCATGTATTATACTTGCGATTTTGCTTTAGCAATCATTCAAAAATTACAAGATGCTCAGCAAGCAGAAAACATTCGAAAACAAATTCAATCGAAGGAGTAAATAAAGATTGCCTAATTTTAAAAAAATGACTATAATTTTATAAGGGGGAATTAAGTATGCAGATTAACCTTCTTATCAAATCTTTGTTAGAATATGGTTTAAAAAGAAAGTTCATTCATGAAGATGATTATCTTTATGTGTTAAATGGTTTACTTTCTTGTTTTCAATTAAAAGAATTTGAAGAGCCTGAACTTTTTGAACCTCTAATTGAATCTTTAGATGAAATTTTAGATGGAATGCTCAATTATGCAATCAATGAAAAAATAATTGAAAATTCAGTCATTGAAAAAGATTTATTTGATACTAAAATTATGGGATATATCACACCATTACCTTCAATGATAAACCAAAAGTTTTATCAATTGTATAAAAAAGATTCAACTTTGGCTTTACAATACTTTTACCAATTGTGTTGTGATACAAATTACATTCGGTTATCAAGAATCAAAAAAGATATTCATTTTCAATATCCATCTTCCTATGGGAACTTAGATATTTCTATTAATTTATCAAAGCCAGAAAAAGATCCGAATGATATTAAAAAGTTATTAACTCAAAAAAATAGTAGTTATCCTAAATGCATGCTTTGCAAAGAAAATATAAATTATGAGGGACGTTTAAATTTTCCAGCAAGACAAAATTTAAGATATATTCCAATAACACTTAATCAAGAAAGTTTTTATCTACAGTATTCTCCTTATAGTTATTATCCTGAACATGCGATTGTTTTTAGTAATGAACATAAACCAATGTTAGTGGATATTGAGGCTGTAAAAGAATTGTTAGACTTTGTCACTTTATTTCCCAGTTATTTTATTGGTTCAAATGCAGGATTACCTATTGTAGGCGGTTCTATTTTAAACCATCATCATTTTCAAGGTGGGAAAGCCGTTTTACCTATGGAAAATGCAAAAGAAATTTTAATGATGGAACAAGATGATGTACAATATTTTATTTTGCATTGGCCAGTATCCGTTATTCGATTAAAGAGTAAACACAAAAATAAACTCATTCATCAAACTCAATATGTTTTTAACCAATGGCAATCTTATAGTAATCCGGATTTATTTATTTTTGCAGAAGACGAAAATGGAAAACATAATGCAATTACAGTAATTGCTAGAAAAAAAGGAGAGGTCTATGAATTAGATCTTTGCTTAAGAAATAATATTGTAACAAAAGATCGTCCGTTAGGATATTTCCATCCTCGTCCTGATTACTTTCACATTAAAAAAGAAAATATTGGTTTAATTGAAGTGATGGGACTTGCAATTTTACCTTCAAGGTTACAAAAAGAAATGAACATTGTTAAAAAATATTTATTAAATGAGTTATTAACCGATGAAGAAATTGACTCCATTAATCAACACATGGATTGGGCGAGTGATTTAAAAATGAAATATACGATTACAAATGAAAATGTAGATGACATTATACAAAATGGTATTGGCGAAGTCTTTAGCCATGTTTTAGAAGATTGTGGTGTTTTTAAACAAGAAAATGAAGCAGAATTTAAAGCATTTGTCTTATCTTTAAAAAAGGAGGAGTTTAAAGATGGAAGATAAAGAAAAACAAACTCAAGAAGAAAAAGAAATTCCTGTTAAAATTGTTCGTAAATGCAATCATTGTGGACAAATTTTATCAGAAAATGCACACGATTGTTGGAAATGTTCATCAACCGATATCGTCGAAGTTGCAGAAGAAGATACGGAAGATTTAGAAATGACAACTTTATATGCAAAATTTCAACGATTAGAAGATGAATTTAAAAAATATAAAGTGGTTAGTTTTGTCATGATTGCCCTTTTTGCTTTATTGCTTTTACTTTACATTATTAAATAAGGATGCCAAAAAAGTTTGATAAAGGAGAACTGACTTTTCGTCAGTTTTTTTAAAAATGGAAAATACAGTTAATTTAGATGGATTAATCCTTCCTTATCGCATTGAATATAAAAGAACGAGAATTTTAAAGATGCGCTTAAAAGAGGGAACAATTTGTATTGTGGCTCCCTATTATACTTCTGTTCAACAAATTCAAGAGTTGATATTCAAGCATAAAAAATATTTGCAAAGAATGTATCGACAATATCAAATTTCAAAGCAAAAGGACCAAATTGCTGAATTTGATGTTTTAACGATTTTAGGACAAAAATATCAAATCCTTTTTACACATACGGCATCTAAAATAAGCGGCCATTATTTATTTTTAAAAAAACAAGATGCTACAATGATGAAAAAAGAGATTAAAAAATTATTTTTACCCCTCCAATATCAATTATTTTATGATTTAACCAAAAAATATTTTCAACAAATGAATTTACCTTTTTCTTTTCCTCAAATACAAATTAAAGATGTTCGATCTCGATGGGGAAGTTATCGAAAAGATCAACACTTAATCACTTATAGTAGCAATTTAATTTTTAAGCCCATAGTGGTTTATGATTATATAGTTGTTCATGAATTGGCTCATTTGCTTCAATTTAATCATTCTTTTCAATTTT
>HF997998.1:21082-62926 GCA_000433015.1 Firmicutes bacterium CAG:631 | reverse complement strand
TCTACTTTTATAATAGCAGTACAATATTATTAAAAATGATAGGGTGTGCAGTTGCCGTGTTTAGGGGTGTGCAAGGGTGTGCAAAAAAGGGGTTGCCGTGTAATAGTGCACACCTGCCGTTTCAAAGGGAGCCTAAAAAATGATGTTTTTTTATCGAATTTTACGGATTTCGCCTTCCGCTATTACAACGGCTTTATTTTAAAAAAGTAGCATTTTATCCTAAAAACAAAAAAAACCGGCCATTTTAGAACAACTCCTAAAATGTCTCGGACATATTATACTTTTTTATGGCGCCCCTGACAGGATTCGAACCTGCGGCACTGACTTTTGATCAAACCGATTTAGGAGATCGGTGCTCTTGTCCAGCTGAGCTACAGGGGCAAAACTTGCAAACTGATTTTATCACTTTTTGTGCAAATTTGACAACCTTTTTCATCGATAAAAATATACATATTTTTAAATTGTCATTGATACAAATTCATTCCTCCTATATAATAAAAGAGAAAAAGAGGGTAAGAAATATGAATTTAAAAAGAATGCAACATATGAAATTAAAAGCGCTTTTATTAGCATTTTTATTGACATTGATGTTGATTGGAGGTATTCCAATGATTATTTTTGGTGCTACTCAAAAATTAACATTTTTACTGATTGCTGGAATTGTATTTACTGTATTAGGTTTTTATGGATGTCCACTTGCTTGGGTTCGTTTTGGATCTCGTGTAGGATTGCAAAATACTTTAATAGCCATTGAGCAAGAAAAAATTACAAATTTAAAAAAATTATCTTTACATCTTTCAAAAGATGAAAAAACACTTCGTGCAGATATTCGATTGTTAATTCAATTAAATTGTTTACAAGGGTATACTTTAGATGAAGAAGGCAATATTATTTCTAATCAACAACAACCAAAAGAAGAAACTGTTCGTGTAGGAAAATGTCCTCATTGCAGTGCGCCTTTATCTTTTGATGAAGAGATGATTCGTTGCCCTTATTGTGGAATTATCTTAACACATACCAAAAAGGAGAATACAAAATGAATTATAAAATTTTAAATGGTTTAATTTGTTTGTTTTTAATTTCTGGCTGTACACAAACAACGACTTCTTCACAAAGCAAAAGTGATTCAAATTGGTCAAGTTCTTTTACACCAACATTACCTGATCTTCCTTTAGATTTTATGTCCATTTCTTTTGAACCTATTCAAAATCAATATACACAAGCAGGAGTTTGTCCTGAAGAAGAAATTTTTGTGAGTGTTCCTGCAGATGAAGATACAACATTTAGTCTTGCTTATCATGGAATGAATCGTTCTCGTAATGAAAATGAAATTATAATTTATAACCAAGGAACAAGTAGTAATTGTAATGGTTGGGGATATGAAGTAGCTGTCAATAGTGAAGGATATGTTGTAGATATGAAATCTTTAACACCTATTCCTAGTGGAGGATTTGTCATATCTGGGCATGGAGAAGCTAATATTGCAACTTTAACAAGCCGTTTTAAAATTGGTCAAAAAGTAACTTATGATGATCATCTCATTTACGTTACAAGTAATTATTATATGCAAAAACAATTTGAAATGGATCAAACGCTTCAAAATTATAATGAACAATATAGTCAAGCTCAAGAACAATTATTCGCCATTGACTATACAGCAAAAGAGGATATAGATACACTTTGTGATTGTTCTTTAAAAGCTAATCAAGCCTATGAACAGTATCAACAAACGGGGCTACAATCGGATTTGAGATCTTTTAATCATTATGCGGGATATTTTGATATAATTGCTCCTACGACACAAAATAAATTATTTCCGTCTCGTGTAGTCGAGTCTCGTGGCGTTTGGCATCGTCCAAATGAACGCTCAGTAGCACAAATTCATACCTTTTTAGATTTAATGGAACAAGCAAACATTAATACGATTTATTTAGAATTAGATTTAGATGATGGATTAGCTTACTTAGATGGACAATATCCTTTGCATTCTGTCGTCAATCATTCCTATACGGGTTATGAAGATTACATGAGTGCTTTTATTGATTTAGCTCATCAAAGAGGTATGGAAGTGCATGCATGGGATAAAGTATTTAAAGTGATATCTGCAATTTATAATGACCATCCGAATTGGCAAATGTATTATTATAACAATGGAAATTATGCTAAAAATATGGATCAATTTGGATTATTATTTTTTGATCCAGCGATTGAAGAAGTAAAACAATTTGTAGTAGATAAAATTGATTATATTCTTGGAAAATATGATTTTGATGGTTATCAATTTGATTATATTCGCTATCCGAATGGAAATAGCGATATTGCTACATCTAGTGGTTATAGTCAAGAAGCGATTCAAAAATTTGGACAAACACCTACTTCTTCGAATTATGCGCAATGGTCTACATTTAGACAAAATCAAGTCAATGAAACAGTTCAAAGAGCAACGACCCTAATCCGTCAAAAATACCCATATATTAAAACGTCTGTTGCTGTAGTTTCTGATATTAATGATGCTAGACAAAATAAATTGCAAAATTGGGTCAATTGGATTGAAAATGGTTATATTGATATCATTGAATTAATGGCTTATTATTATGATTCATCGATTGTCAAACAAGATACCATTGCTTTAAAAAATCTTTCTAAAACGATGACCTTTAATTATACGGGGATATCTCCAACTTATAATAGTCTTCCATTAAAAGAAAATGCTTATCAAGTTGAAGCTGCAAACGAGGGTGGAGCTCATGGAACGATGTATTTTGCTGGACATAATATTGTAAACAATCCTTCTGTTGCAACTTTGTTAAAACAATCAGTTTATCGTTTGCCAAATATTTTACCACATGATGATGTTAACATTGTAATGATGGGACAATTTAGTGAAATTTTGTATAAATATGAAACCATTTATATTCCTTTTGGTGCGGCTAGTGCAAATCAAAAAGAACAATTACAAGAAAAATTATATGAAATTATGAATCAACGTTCCTATACTGTTGAACAAATGAAAGAAACACAAGAACAAATTCAAGAATTAGGAAGACAACGTGAAAATTATGGAAATGAAGTAGTTCAACAACGTTTAAGAGAAGATTTGATGTATTTAAATGAAATTATCTCTATTCATATTACACAAAAGCAACAAAAAGAAAAATAAATGGGCAATTTGAGAGGGGAGAAAAATATGGCAAATAGTGATTTTATTATCAAAGAGGGAAAGATTGTAGCCTATGTTGGCAGTTCAAATGCTGAAGTGATTGATATTCCTGAAGGGGTTACTTCTATCGGGTCTTATATTTTTCAAGAAAAAATGAATAAAGAATTGATTGTTAATTTATCAAGTACTGTGACAAAAATTGAAGATCACGCTTTTTGTTTGAAAAATGGAGCAGTAGATCGATTTTATGGTTTTGTTCCAGACAAAACTGTACGTTGTCTTTTAAAAGAACTGAATATTCCCAAAAATAGTCAACTAGAAGAAATTGGAGAGTATGCTTTTTTTGGATATACTAAAAAAATGTTTATTCCTAAATCTTTAAAAAAATTTGGATTATTTGGAAAAAAAGAAATTTCTCAACGATTGTTTAATGATGAAATTTGTTATTTTGATATTCAAGAATTTGAATTTGAACCACAATCGCAATTAAATAAAGTTTATAAATTTCATGAAAAACCAATTGTAAAATTACCAAGAAATCTTCATGAAGTAGATATATTATCTGCAAATTATATTTTAATCATTCCAAAAGAATTAGAAAAATTTCAAAAACTTTCTTCGGTTTATGTTTTTTTTGAAGGAGAAATTCCTGATGAATGGCATTTAAAAATTGATGCCGCTTATGTTTTAGAAAACGTTGATTATGATCATTTAATTTTTGTGGATCAATTAAAAACTTTAGGAGTTGCCTATATTGAAACTTCAAAAGGTTTAATTGTCACTAAAATTGATAATTCTATCGCTAAATTTGAAGATATCCCTACAGAAATTGAAGGCAAAAAAATATGGACAATCAATGTAATTGATCCTTTTAATCCTAATGATGAATCAGAAAAAGAAAATCTAGGAATATTATTTCCAAAATTAAAATATTATGCAAATGAAAATCGAGATAATATGTTGTCATTTATAGAACAAACAATTCCTCAAATTGATGAAAAAAATTATAATGCGATTCAAGACATTTTTAATTTTGGAATAGAAAAGAAAAACCAAGAGGAAAGAAAAGACAATCAAAACGCTAAAAAACCTGGCATATTTTTCTTTGGTTTTATTTTTCTAATCGTTGGAATCTTTCCTGCTCTTTTTGCTGCTATATTCATTAAAGGACATACAGCAGTTTTATTCTTTATTTTTTTAATTGCTTTATTTGTTATAGGATGTATATTTGGAATTTTCGTTAATATTGCTGCAAAAAGTGCTTTAAAAAAAGAAAATCAAGCGCAAATCGAAAAACAAACTTTAGAATCAAAACATGCTCCATTGGTCGAAATTGTATATGCATCTGTAGAAAAAAATCGTTTTAATGAATGTTATTTACATATGCTTTTGCTAGAATTTAATAAAATTGTAAAAGATAAAATAGCTCAAGCAGCGAATTCAGCAAGAGCACAGGCAGAATTACAAAGATCACTTCAATCTCTTCATGAAACAACAATGGCTTATATCAAAGCTAAAAATGCAAAAAGTAATCAAGAAAGAGCTTTAGAACAATTAGAAGAATTGAATAAAAATATTAAAAATTCGAATTCCAATAGCAGTTATGATGTTTATGATAATGAAGGAAATTATTTAGGAAGAATGGATAAAAGATAAAAGGAGGAATGTGTTCCTCCTTTTAAAATGTCACGAATTGATTTAATAAATCTTTATTATGTTGAGGTTGCTCATAAGAATACAGATCAACATTTAAAAATTCTATATTTCGTAAAAATTCAGCAGTCAAATCTCGATAATTAAATAATTCATACTCGTCATGTGTATATTTGCCAATGATTTTAGCATCTGGGAAATAATTATATTCTCGGTCCGTGTTTCGATGTAAAGCTAGATAATCTAATACAGCAATCGTATAAGTTTCATTATCATATAATGGTTCAGAATCTAATCGATACATCATATTTGATGAATAGTTTAATTGATTTTTAATGGTTCGACCACTTGTTTCAATAATATAAATTTCATTATCAAAAGGTAAAGAGCGATAAAGTTCAGCATAAGTCATTTCTCCAGCATCAATATCGGCTCTACCTGAATTGGCAATGGCATAGTCAATTTCTATGTCATTGTTTTTGGCATAATCGGCCATTGCAGCAGTAACGACATGTATTAGTGTTCCATAACGATCTAAAGAGGCGGAAGTTTGTGTTAACACTTCTTGACCTACAGTATCGGTAATTGTCGTATATTTTTCTACAATTTGATGTAAATCTTCATCTGTGTATTTTATATCTAAAGAATAAAGATTTGTATAGGTTGTGCAGGAAACATTTCCATTTTTATCAACTTCTAGTTCAATATTAGAAATGGATCTTCCATATCCACTGGTTTGAATAAAAGGGACACCATTTAAAATTTGTGATTCATTTTGATGGGTATGTGCACAAAAAACAGCGTCGACATAACGTTGATTAGAAACAGGACTAATGCTTGTGATTTTTGCTGGATTAAAAACGGATGCATTTTCAGTGATACTATCTTGATCGGTATGACAATCCACAATCACAACGTCAACATCTTTTTTTGTTTTTAATTCATCCGATAAATCTTGAATAATCGGTACAGGATCTAAAAAGATATAGTCATCTACATGTTGTGAAGAAATAGAGGTAATTTGATCTTTTCCAATCACACCAATAATTCCTACTTTTAATCCATTTTCTAATGTTTTAATGGTATATTTTTCTCCAAGTTGGGCATAATCGCCAATTTCTTTTGAGTCTATATCATATTGGTAGATATTTGCTGCTAAAAACGGAGTTTGATAACCATTGTCGCCTTTTCTTTTTTGATTGTTTTGAATCATGGACACTCCCCAGTCAAATTCATGGTTTCCTAAAGTAAAACAATCAAATTCAATTTCATTCATACAATCGGTTAATAAAGCACCATAATTATAATTAGATTCGATAGAGCCTTGGAAAAAGTCTCCAGAATTTATTAATAATGTATTTCCATGTGCTTTTTTTGTTTTTAAAAAACTTCCTAATTGAACAATACCCATTTCATTGCCATTTTCAAGTACGGCACCATGAAAATCATTAATGCCATATAAATGAATTTTTTTCGTTTCATTAGAAATATTAGCAATGGAAGTGTCCGTGTATTCCACAATTTTTAAACGGTAATCAACGCCATTTGGTGCAATATCAATCATCCCATTGAAATTCATTTGTTGATTTAGATGGAAATTTTCTTTTAAATAAGAAATTAAATCATAAGTTAACATATCTTGAAAGCAATCAATCACAATAGGAATATAGATACTTTCCCATTCCGCAATCAACGAATTATTTTCTTCATTGATAGACATGAGATGGACATTTTTTAAACAAATGTATTGATTTAAATCATAAAGATTTAGATTTTGCCAAAATGGGAAGGTACAAATTGTAGGTTCTAAAGAGATTTCTTTTTCCGCCTCTACTTTAGTTAACACAGGAGCATTCATTGTTGGTAAATGATTGATTAATGCATAACTTCCTTGGGCAATTACCCAATCTCCTTTTTTTAACGTATCATTGAATTGGCAATTAGTTAAAAGAATGGCTTCCTTTTGATTGCGTTCGTTAATATTTTGCAGCCAAATACGAAAGGAATTATTCGAATTTTGAATTTTTAAAATTCTCCCTTGAATTCTATAATTTCCTTCCCCTTGACTAATCATTTCAGTAATAGAAAGATAATCTTTGATAACAATTGACGAAGAGGTAGAAGGATTTTTTGTTTGTTGACAACCTGCTAATCCTAAAATCAAAAAAAGAATAAAGAAATGATACATTTTTTTCATAATTTCAAACTCTCCATTGATAAAATTATAACATAGAAAAATTTTAAAAAACAATTAATTGTTTGAAATTAAAGTTTTTTTTCATTGATTTGATGAAAGACTTTATTTTTTAAAGTTAAGTAAAGAATGAGTAAAATAATAATCGTAACCATCCAAGAAATCGGATAAGAAAGACTTAAACCTTTTAAATTGTGCAAAGCAGGTTGTTGAAAAAAAGTAAAAACCCATATTATTCTAATGCCACACACACCACACAATGAAACAATAGTTGGCAAAATAGAAAAACCAATACCTCGTAAACTATACGATAAAACATCCATTAATCCACATAAAAAATAAGAAAGACAAATAACAGTAAAACGATCCAAGCCAATGGCGATTGCTTGAGCGTTATTCATATAGATTCCTAAAAGGAATGGACCACATAAAACAAAAATACTTCCCATACAGATGCCAATTAATGTTGCTAAAATCGCTGTATAAATGACGGAATGGTGAATGTTTTTTGTATTTTTTGCGCCTACATTGGCGCTAATAAAAGTAACACTCGTTTGTGCAACAGAATTCATACAAGTATAAATGAAATTTTCTAAACTACTGGATGCCCCATTTCCATCCATAACGATGGTACCTAAAGAATTCACACTAGATTGAATCATGACATTAGAAATAGAAAAAATGGTACTTTGAACGCCAGCAGGCAACCCAACCCGAATAATCTCGAATGCTTCTTGTTTATAAATTTTTAATTTCGATAAATTTAAATGACAAAAACCTTTATTTTTTATTAAACAACGCGTTACCAAGATTGAAGAAATTCCTTGCGCAATAATTGTTGCAATCGCCACACCGGCGACATCTAAATGACAAACAATGACAAAAAAAAGATTTAAAACAACATTAACAATTCCTGCAACGGCTAGATAATAAAAAGGTCTTTTTGTATCTCCTGTTGCTCGTAATAAGGAAGAGCCAAAATTATATAGCATTGAAAAAGGTAATCCTAAAAAATAAATGACTAAATAACTTCTAGAAAGATGAATTACATCATTTGGAGTTTTCATCATCTTAAGTAATGGATAAGATAAAAAAACACCAATTAAACTTAAAAAAACGCCTAAAACAAGAGATAATAAAATAGAAGTATGTACGATTCGGTATCCTTTATCTGCATCCTTTGAACCATAAGCCCTTGCCATACAAACACAAGAACCAATACTTAATCCTAAAAATAATTGCACGATTAAATTAATTAATGAATTAGTTGCTGAAATTGCTGCAACAGAATGCTCTGAACCAAATTTTCCACAAACAATTAAATCAGCGGCATTGTATAAAAGTTGTAAAACGCCAGAAAACATAAAAGGTAAAGAAACAAGAAATATCTTTTTAAAAAGATTGCCTGTTGTCAGGTTCACTTCATTTTTTTGAATCGTTGTCATAATATCCCTTCTTTAAGACCTTTATTAGTATAACACAAGATTAAAAATAAGTTGTACTTTTTCTTTTTTTTCGTTATAGTATGAATAGAAAAAAGAGGGGATTTTATGTTATTTGACATTACACCAACAAGAAATTTTAATTTATTGTATATCATTTTAGATTCGATTTTTATTTTGTTTTTGCTTATCATGCTTGTAGTTAAAAAAAGATATTTTACTACTTTATTTGCTTTGTTTGGTGGCGTTTTATATTTTATCGTTGATTTTGGCTATTTTTATTTATTATCTCATTCAAGACAAATCATGATTGATGATGTGATTCAAAATGATTTAGTCACGGGATTGATTTTATTTTGGATGTCGATGTCTTATGGTATTACGAATTTTGCCTTTATTTGGTTATGTTTAAGAAAAGATAAACATTTAAAAAACTGGCTAATGCTAATAATTGGATGGTGGCTCATGGTTCCTTTAATTGCATCATTGGGTGGTCCAAATAATATTCAAACATTTCGAACAACCAATCAATATCATTCTTATATGGCAATTCTTTTAGTTATTGGTTATGGGGGCTTGCTCATTTATAATTTATTAACAAAGAAAAAGCAAATCCAATTGCTATGGCTGAACTTAATTGGCATTTCAGTTCAATTTAGTTGGGAATTTGCTTTACTCATTCATGGCATTCGACCAATGAATGGCAATTCTATTTCTACAATTATCGTCAATAGTTTATTAGAAACCAATTTAGGAATGCCTTACATTTTTTTGATTTTTCTTTGTATCAATCGATACATTAGTGAAGATTTAAAGAAGGTAAACCAATGAAATGCTTTTCTGATCCTTATTTGACTTTAAGTTTTATCAATACGAAATTGCGCGATCAATACGCAAGTTTAGACGTACTATGTGAAGATTTAAACCTCAATAAGGAAGAAGTTTTAAAACAATTAAAGACGATTGATTATATTTATGATGAAACAAAAAATGCATTTGTTTATCGACAAATGCATTCCTTTTAAATTTCATAGGGAAATTGTTTTAATAGTTGAATGACATCCTCTTTGATTTTTTGATGTAAAATTTGATCTTGAGGATTTTTTAAAACTTGAGCAATCCAATGACCGACTTGTTGAAATTCTTTTTCTTTAAAACCACGCGTTGTCATTGCAGGAGTACCTAAACGAATACCTGAACATTGAGAAGGTTTTTCCGTATCAAAGGGGATTGAATTTTTATTGACTGTAATGTTAACAGAATCTAGTAATGTTTCTGCTTCTTTTCCAGTTAAATGGCAGGTTTGCTTAACATCCACTAAGCATAAATGATTATCCGAGCCATTTGCAACAATGCGAAACCCTTCTTCTTTTAATACTTGAATAAGTGTTTGCATGTTTTTTAAAACTTGTTGCATATAGGTTTGAAAAGAAGGTTGCATGGCTTCATAAAAACAAATCGCTTTGGCTGCAATGATATGTTCTAAAGGACCACCTTGAACACCAGGGAATACCCGTTTATCTAAAAGTGCTTTGTATTTTTCTTTACATAAAATTAATCCACCTCTGGGACCTCTTAAAGTTTTATGTGTTGTCGAAGTGACAAAATCGGCATAGGGAATAGGAGAGGGATGAAGATTCGTTGCAACTAGCCCTGCAATGTGAGCCATATCCACCATAAAATAAGCGCCCACTTGATCACAAATCGCTTTAATTCTTGCAAAGTCAATTGTTTTAGAATAAGCTGATGCCCCTGCAACAATTAATTTTGGATGATGAAGTTTAGCGAGTTCTTCTAATTGCTCATAATCGATTTCTTCCGTATCCTTTTTGACACCATAACTAATAAAATGATAGTTTAAACCTGAAAAGTTTAAAGGATGGCCATGCGTTAAATGCCCTCCAGCATCTAAAGACATTCCTAATACAACATCATTTGGTTCTAAAAGAGCTAAATAAACACCCATATTCGCTTGAGAACCTGAATGAGGTTGGACATTGGCATGTTCAGCATGAAATAATTGTTTAGCCCGTTCAATAGCTAAAGATTCGACTTCATCAATATATTCACAACCCCCATAATATCTTTTGTGGGGGTACCCTTCGGCGTACTTATTGGTTAAAATACTACCTGCTGCTTTTAAAATATCTTTAGAAACAAAATTTTCTGATGCAATTAATTCAATGTGCGTTTGTTGTCTTTGATATTCTTTTTGAATGGCTTGTTCAATTTGTTTATCGTTCATAAAATCACCTCTTGTTTATTATAGCATGTTCTACTTTATCTTCATGGAAAAGATTGTGATTTTTTATACAGTTTCCACCCGTGTAAATTTGATTTGATATTTTAAATCATCGGTTGTTAAAATGAGTTCTTCTTCTTTTTGAGGTAAGCGTTGATAATAAAAACTACAAGACAATGTTCCTTGAATTTGATAAACTCCACCTTCATTCATACTTTCTTGAAAATCAATGATAGTATAAACTTCATCATTAATCGTAATGGTACCCGTTGGTGAAAAAGTAAGAGTATAAATGGTTTGTAAATATTCTCCAGTATAATTATCTCGTAATTCTCCTTGCCAAGTTCCAATAAATAAATCACAAATGTAAAAACCATCTTTTGTAAAGAAGGAATCTAAATTGACTTGATTTCTAGCATTGGTTGTGCCTATTGCAAAAATCGTGTTTCGCAACGTACAAATGACACCTTCATTATAAAATAAAGCATAAAAAAGAATACGATCTTCTTTTAAAATAAAAGCCAATTGAGCGGCTTGGTTAAGAAAAGCAACATCAAAGGAAACATCTAAATAAAGAGCGGGAATTAAAACTTGTATAAAAGAAGGGTTGTCCACAAGATATAAATTTTCTTCTTTTGTAAAAAAATCACTGCTTATTTGATCTATTTTAGGTTTTAAATCCGCAAATGTATTGGATTCACTACTTCTTAAAGAAATTTGATTTTTTGGACCATCAAAAGGATACATGACTTCTTGATTATTTGCTAAATAATATCCTTCTTGAAAAATCCCTTGATTTTCATATTCGCATAAAATGATGCGGTCATCATAATAATATTGTAATTTTTGATAACGAGGCTGTAAAGACCAATCTTCATCATTTCCCATCAAATTGCCTTCTACAAGTTCTTGTGTAATTGTAAAGTTTTTAGATTGTAAAGATTTTAACTTTTCGCTAAGTTCAGGATAATCTTTTTTGCTGGCAGGCAAAATCTCTTCTATGATGGTTTCTTCAACATTGATAAAGCGAAGGTGATATTCAAAAGATAAAGCATTCCCTAGAGTGTTTTCTTGTGGTTGTGTTTGAATATGAATAGATTGAAATTCAGAATCTTGAATAGTCAAGGTGACGGATTCATAATGGTGTTCATTTCCTGTCAAAGCATATAAGTCGAGTGTTTGATTTTCAAGCGTTGATAAATCTAAAATGCAGGTTTCATTTTCAATAACAAATTGATCTTTATTGAACTTTAAAAAAGGATTATTAACATATTGCCATTCAATATAGTCTTGTTCATCAAAGGTATTGGTATAGTCTAATGATTTATAAACAGCAAGTTCATTTTCTTTAAAAAGAGCAAGTTGAATAAAATTTTCATAATAGGTATCATATCCCGATTTTACCCAAGCATTGCTAGTTTGTTTTAATTCAAAATTAAAATCTAATTGTTGTCCTAAAGAAACATAATGAATGGTTAATGTTCCTTGAAGCGTATAATTTTGCTTTAATTTTTCTAAGGCTAAATCAAATTCATCTTTTTTTTGTACTGAATCAGAGGAAGAATTTGAAATTTGATTTTGATTGCATCCAGATAACAAAAAAAGAACACTTACCAAAGCCATGAGTTTTTTTATCATGTGATGACCTCCTTTAAAGATTTTTTTTCATTATATCAAAAATTAAAAAGAAAGAAACAAAAAAATCGTGAATTTCACGATTTTTAAAAAATTATTCTACAAAAGTATAAGAAACTTGATTGTTTTCATCTACAACGACTTCAATAACGGCTGCTGTTGTAGTTCCATTTTCTTTAATCTTGACATAAATGTATTGTTTTCCTTTTCTTGTTACATATTCATAAGAATAAGTTTTTCTATCCTTATCACTTTTTTCAGAAAACTCAAATTCAATTTTATTTTTTCTGGCGTCAATTTCATATTCTAGTTCAGTTTCATAAGTTTTTCTACCATTTTCATATAAAGTATAAGCAAATTCTTGTTCGTCATTTTCCATTTCTTGTTCAATTTCTACATAGTTACGTTCATCTTTTAAAACTTTAAAAGACATTTCCATTTCATTGTTTTCGGTTTCTTTTTGTCCAAACATTTGGTATTCCATACCATCTAAAACAACTAATCCTTCTAAACGGAATTCTTGTTCTAATTCGCCATCATCAAATTCTTCTTCAATTAATCTTTCATTATAATAGAAAGTATAAACATCTTTTGTGCCATCTAAATTTGAAGCGGTTAAGGTATACATGGTTTCATATTCAGGACGGTCTGAAGTGATCTCTTCACTTTTAACAACACCTTGTGACAT
Source organism: Firmicutes bacterium CAG:631 (assembly GCA_000433015.1). Taxonomy (GTDB): domain Bacteria; phylum Bacillota_I; class Bacilli_A; order RFN20; family CAG-631; genus Caccosoma; species Caccosoma faecigallinarum. The sequence goes on along the minus strand of HF997998.1, from coordinate 49,912 downwards.
CATATTTTCAACAACTTGAAGATTTTTTAAAATCAAATCTTTTTCTTCTTGTGTTAAAGCCTGTCTTTTAGGAGCAATCGCAGCAGAAGTTGTATTATTCAATAAATTAATTCCACTAATTGCTGAATAATTATACATGTTTTCAAAAGACAATGTTTGATTATTATTTTTAGTTTGATCACATCCTGTCATCATTGTTAATCCAAATCCAGTTAATAAAGTAAATAAAGCTAATTTTTTCATTTTTTTCAGTTCCTTTCTTTTTTTGTTTTTTCAATCGTTTCATTAACGATTTTCACTTAATGTACAATTAAGAAAGTCATTTTATTGGTAAAATTAAAAAATTTTTTATTTTTTCTTTTTTAGGTGAAAATAATAAAAAAACTCAAGTACAACTTGAGTTTTAACGAGGCATTTGAATTTCAACATCTAGTTTACTAAATACATATAAATAATATTCATCATGAATATAAATGATAATATCTTTGATTTCTATATCATCTGTATCATTTTCATAGGTACAACGAATTTCATTTAAAGTTAAATTATATTCAAAAGTAAATTCTTTTTCTAAATTTCCTTCTTGAATTTCAATGCTCATTTCTTTTTTATTATTTTCAATTTCTAATTCTAAAGATAATTCTCGGATACATCTTCCATCTTTAAAAAATTCATAAGTATATTCATTTTCATTGGTTTCCGTTTCTTGATTGATTTTAATGTAATTTTGTTTTGTATCATCTTCATAAATGATCAGTTCGCATTCAAATTCATCATTTTCAACTTCTTTCTGTCCCTTTACTACAAATGGCGTTCCATTTTTAATCATAATGCCTTCTAATTGAGAAGAAACTTCATCAATGTCTTCTTCTTCATCTTCTTCAAATAGAGTTTGTTCATTATAGTAAAGTGTATAATCCATTGAAGATTGATAAGAAACAACTAATTTATAGGCATAATCTTGGTAGTTTTTGTCTTCATTGATCTGATTTTGAATGGTAATATCTTCTTTATTGAGCATCATTTCACCAGTAATTAAATATTCATGAATTTCTTCAACGATTTGAATTTGTTCATTGGTTGGTTCTTGTTTTCTTTTGATTTGTAAAGTACTTTCATAAGAGGAATCAACCACATTTCCTAAAGCGACCATTTCATAACTGAGAAGTTGTTTTGCTTTACTAACTTGTGTTGAAGGAGGTGGAGTAGGATGATTGGGTTTTGTTGAATTTATAACAGCAAAAAGAACAACACAAACGCAAGCTGTTGCAGCAACAAAAGAAGAAAACCATAGTCCTAATTTCTTTTTCTTTGTTGGTGTTTTTTCTTCAACCATATTTTCTACTTGAACTTGACTTAAAATTTGTTGCTGATAATTGCCAATGGAAATTTGATTGGCTTCTTTTTGAAGTAACTTTTTTAAGTCCTTGGTTTTCATTTGCTTTCACCTATCCTTTCTTTTAATTTTTTTATCGCTTTGTTATAGATCCATAAGACCGTTCCTAATGGTTTTTGAACAATTTTGCTAATTTCATGAAATTTATATTCAAAAATAGCATGATAAGTAACAATTTCTTGTTCAATTTGTGAATCTAATAAATGAAGAATGGTCTGGATTCGACTATTTCCATAGGGATCTTGATCAGAAGTTTGAACAAGCATTTCATCATTTTGAATGGTTCTTTTTTGTTGTTTGTAAAGATTAATGCTTTTATTTCTAGCAATAATAGATAAATAAGCATAAATATTGGCTCCTTTTTTATACTGTGAAAGATGATTTAAAAAGGATAAATAAGTCTCTTGCAAAATATCTTCAGCTAAAGCATGATCCTTTACAATGGTAATTGCACTAAAATAGATTTGTTTCGAGGTTAATTGATAAAAATCATCAAAATGAGTATAGTCTTGTTTTCTAAATTCTTCAATCATTTGATCTATATCCATTTTTCTTCCCTCACTTTATATACAATTGATAAAACCATTTTATTGGTATAACTAACATTATTTTATTTTTTTTTGTAAAAAAATGCAACAAAAAAGGGAAATCCCTTCTTTTTGATTTCCCTTTTAACTTTTATAAAGCCCAAATCATCATTTCTATGAGATTTTCTTGAGTATATTTAAATTGAATACAATGCGTATAATCTTCATCATATGCCATATATCCATACGCATCATAATCGTCTTCAAATATCACATAATGATTTTGCTCTAACAAAATACGATAATTTTCTTCATCTAAAAATTCTACATTTTCAATTTGAATATAAATATAAGGATCTTGAGTAGATGGGTCAATTTCTAATTGAGCAGAGTAAATCAATCCTTCACGATACAAAGAGGGAACATCATACCCTAGTAAAGAAATGATTAAATCAGATGGCCACATGGTTTCATCTACAAGCACATAAGTAAATCCAAAGATTCCTAAACATGGTTTTCCTTGGTATTGACTGACTAAAAATTGAAGTTCAATGCCGATTTGATTATCTATTTCTATGTCAGCAAAATAAACGTCATAATAAAAGGTAGTTAATGTGTCTGGATCAAAACTAGAAACTGTAGATTTTTCAACATAGTATCCTGCATCTTCACATAAATTATAATACATGTCTTCTGCTGTATTTTCTTCCTCATCATATAAAATACAATAAATTTCTAATAAAGGATCACCATAATCATCAGTTGAAATTTTTGAAGAGTAAGAAATAGCACTATCATAAAATGGGATGTCATAGCCTAAAACCGTTTCTATATTTTGTGCCACTTCTTCTGGCCAAGCAGAGACAAAAGGTTGTTCTGCTTGACTATTAGAAGAAATAGAAGATTGAGATGTTTGATTGCAGCTAACAAGGCTTAAAGCTAACAAAGTTAAAATAGTAAGATATTTTTTCATAAAACGCCTCTAAGCGATTTTTTCATATGCGCTTGAACCATAAAGATATAAATAATCCCCTTCATATGCTAAATATCCATTTGTGCCATCATAAGTAAAGGTTAATTCATATCCATCTTCATCAACAAAGACATAATCGGTACCATCTGTACTAACATAAGTAAATGGGATATGATCGGCTAAAGAGGAACTAGCATCACAATTTAAATCGGCCGTTCCATCTGCATTAATCGTAAAGGTTAAAATTTCATAAGCATCATAGTCAATATCTCCACCTGCTGGTTCCCAAACGCCAACAATTTCTTCAATTTCGGTAATATCACCACCAGATATTGGTTCATTGACCGTAATGACAATTTCATTTGAAGTTACGCCATTTGCAGATTCAGCAGTAATTGTCGTTTCTCCAGGGCCTTTTGCTACGACTTGACCAGAAGAAGAAACGGTAGCTACATCTGGATTAGAAGAAGTCCAAGTAACACTTGTTCCTTCATTTGCATTATTAGGATAAATAGAAATACTAAGTTGTAATGAATCATCAATATTTAATGTGGTAGATTGATTTCCTGCTGAAATATTGATAGAAGTAACAGCAATGACTCTAGTAAATGCAGGATTATCACTATCTTCATGATTTGCCATGATAATGGTAGAAGTTAAATAAGCTTCTACATTTAAAACATCCGCATAGCCGCTAGGAATAGCGATAGCGACTTCCTCACTATCTTCTGTTACAAAAATATAAACTTGATTTGTTGAATCATAAGAAGATAGGGTTAAAGAAATTTCTTCTGTATCAACAACCAAAGTTGCACTTTCTTCTTCAATTGTTAAAGTCACTTCAACACCATATAGGTCTGTTCCTTTCCAAGTTCCAAGATAAGAAGAAGGTAAAACGAGTGGTTGCTCTTGAATAGTAATTGTAATGACATTAGAAGTAACGGAACCATCATAAGAAGTAGCGCTGATTTCAACGGTTCCACTTTCCAAAGCAGTCAATACACCATTTTGGCTAATCGATGCTTTACTAGGTTGAGAACTTTGCCAAATAACCGTTTTATTGGTTGCATCATTAGGGGATACAATCGCTTCAAAAGTTAGTTGATTGCCCACTTCAACTTCAGTAGCGGTAGTTGAAATTGTAATGGATTCAACTTTAACTTCTTCTGGTTCATTTGGAAGTTCTTCACAAAGATCATTGGCATAGAAATTCATTTGGGTTGTACTAAAGCGGAAGTCTTTTCCAACCATATTACTTTTTAATAATACGCGAACATAAGTTGTTGGTGCAAATTCAGCTTCTAATAATTTTACATTATTACTAGAAACATTAGTTTTGATTTCATCTAAGATATTGACGGCAGTTGTCCAAACTGCACCATCTGTTGAAACTTGAATTTCTGCTTGTGTTAACCAAGATAAATTATTTTTATCGGCATTCCATTGCAAACCATAATAGAAAGAAATACCGGAAACTTGTTGATATCCAAAATTATAAGAGACATAGGCACCAGCCAAATCTCCACCTTGTTTTGATGGATTTAAAACTAATAGAGTATCGTCTGCTGTAAAGACATTATCTCCGTTTGCACCACTATAGACACTTGCTTTGTTTGCAGAAACTTGTGCGGTTTTGCCATTTGCAAGTTGATTCACAACGGTTACAGAATTGTCTTCATTTAAACTAGAAAAAGTAAATTCATACAAACAATTTTCCAAGGTGGATTGCGCTAATGGATTAACCGTAATCGTTAAATGATTCGATTCGATTTGATTTTCAGAAATAGCATAAACTTCAGTTGTTCCTTCTGCAACACCTGTAATCACGGCTTGTCCTGAAGTAAAGGAGTAATCAATGGTTGCAATATTAGGATTGGCTGAAACCCATTGAACAGAAGTATTGGTTGCATTTTCAGGAAGATAAGTCCGTTTGATTTCAATTTCTTCTTCAATTTCAATCACGCCATCTTCTTGGTCATCGACAAAGTCGACAGTTAAAGAGGTCATTGGAACATCAGGAGTCGGATCAATACCGGTATATTCAGCATAGGTTTTTACATTATCTGCATTTGGTTTTTCAGGTAAAGTTCCTGTATAGGTGGTTGTTCCGATTTCAGAAAAAGTAACACGAACAAAAATATCGTCGGATTCATCTGTCATTCCTAAAATACGGTATAATTTACCATCAGAGACAGTAATGGATACATAATCCACATCAATGTACCAAGCAAATAAGAAGACCGTCATATTCAAATTTGCTACCACTTCAGGATCCTCAATAATATAAGAGCCTGCTGCATAAGTGGCATCATCAGCATTGAGTTCTTCTAAAGCGACTTTTGTAGAAAAGTAAACATTTTCTAAAGCCAAAGGAGCATCATTATAACCATGGGATAACCATGCATCTCCATTTCCATAATTATCCGCAAAATAAAGATGACTTTCTCCTTCATAATCATGATAATAAAGATCATCTAAATCAGGATTATCCAAGTTTTGAATAATCGTATATCCTTCATAATTTAATTCATAGGTGTATTCTTCAAATAATTCGCCACCTTCATATAAAGGATAAACTTGTTCAACATAAATCGTTGCATTTGAATAATCGCTATTTAAAGCTTCTTCAAGTGCATTTCGATTGGGCGTTTGACCTCCACTAGAAGTACCACCGATAGGTGAACTGTCAGAGATTTGCCCCAAGGAAGATGAACTTCCTTTACCATCTTTACTACAACCAACGATTAAAACGCTAATCATAGCAAGAATCAATCCGCTAAATAACTTCAACTTTTTCATAATTTTTCCCCTTTCAAAAATTATAATTATATATTAAATAACTCTCCAATTTGGAGTTATTAATACCTAACGAATCATTAAAAATAAACAATCTTGCGTTTCATAAGTCATTTCTTTTGGATAGTAAATGCTTTGAATGCGATGTTGACCACTTTCATCTTTATAGACATAACCATGATCAATAGACCCCGTTTCAACAATCAACCATCCCTCTTTTAATAATTGTTGATGATACGTTTCTAAAGATTGGTCATCTGCACCCCATATCCAAATACAAAAGTAAGTGATATTCTCTTGTGTTACATTTTGATATTCAATTGTAATTCCTTCTTGTTGATAAATGGGAAGAATTAATCCAGTAGATGCATATAGTTCATTACTTGGCCATTTGGATGAAGGTGTTTCTTTATAATAAGCATAAATGACAAAATAAGCCTCTTCTAAATCATATTGAGAATAATAAAACATGATATGCAAATCTTCTTTGACTCCAAAAGAGGTATAACCCGAATCAGAAATTGTAAAACCCTCTTTTGCTAAAGTTTCTTTATATTGATTTTGGCTCGTTTCATCGACATTTTCTCCATAGCAATTAATAATAAATCCTAAAGATCCGTCTCCTGTCACATAAGGAGCATAAACATACTTATCTGCTTCAAAATAGGGGAGATTCGTATTTAATACGGCTTGAATGGCTTCACTTGGCCATGTTGTGGATTGATTAGAAGATTGCGTTGTACCTGTAACACTTGTAGCAATCATAAAATAATTATCGATAGGATCTCGAACAAAATTATATTGAATGACTGAAGTAGAAACTGTTGAAATGTTTTTTTGCGCATAATAGCAACCATAATCCACCGTTAAGTCTTCAATTTCATATCCATTATTTTGTAAAGTAGTACTATAGGTTTCTACTGCATTTTTTTCATCAAAACCATAACAATAAATGACAGCAAAAGTTCCTGAACCAGTATCTTCTAAAGAGGCCTCATAATAGGTTGCTTCAAAAAAAGGAATACTAAAACCATTGCAGCCTTGTTCAATAATATTTTGAACATCTGTTGGCCATTGATTTTGATAAATTGGACCAGTTGAAGTGAAACTAGATGTTGTTGAACTTTGATTTGTTGAATTTTGACATGAAGCACAAAGGAAACAAGCCAATAATGCTAACCATCTTTTTTGAATCAACGCAATCCCCTCCAATGCATGATGCACAAATACTTATTATAAAATTATATTCCTTTCAAAAAGGAGTTACAACTATTTTTTTAAAAAATCAAAAAAGTAATAAAAAATCGTTAAGGGATTGGAAAAAAAGAATTTATATAGTATACTTATTTTGGAAAGGGAAAAGGAGTATTCTATGAAAAAATTAAAATTATTTTTAATTCCAGCTTTAGTTTTATCTTTAGGTTTAGTTGCATGTAATGAAAATCAAGATGATACAGGTAGTAATGGTGGTTCTAGTGGTTCAGGAACACTAGTAGAAGTTGCACACTATGATTTATCAGGAATCAGTGGATCTTATGATGATTCTTTGCCAGATCGTGGCATTGACTTAAAAGGAGATATTACATCTTTATTTGTGAATCAAACAAGTGGATCTTCTTTATCTTTAACTTCTGTTACAGCATCAGATACAGGAGTTGAAAAAGCACAAGTTTCTCAAGGTCATAAAGTGCCTGGCTTAAAATTAAATGGAAAAAATAACGGAAGCATTACTTTAGCATTTGCTGCTTCTACCAGTATTGATAAAATTGAATTAGGACTCTATTCTTGGAGTAGAAATGGTGGAGATGAAGAAGACTTCAATCTTTCTTTAAATGATGGAGAAGCTACTTTATATACTGGTTCAACAGAAATGATTGTTCTTGAACTTGAAGTGGAAGATTTAAATTCTATTAAATTTTCATCTCCATTAAATGGATTAACAAATAGTCGTCCAATTTTTAGTTACATTAAACTTTTTGAAACAAAATAATTAAATTGATTTCAAAGAATCTTTGAATGCATAATTTTATTATGCATTTTTCATTTTCACTCTTTTTTGTATTTTAAAATTTATGTATAATTAAAAAGTGGCGAAAGTGGGTGAAAACATGATAAGACAAGTGATCGAACAAGATTATCCTGTAATTTATGATTTTATAAAAAAAGCTTTTCAAACCGCTAAAGTTTCAGATGGTACAGAACAAGATTTTTTAGATTATTTAAGAACGATTCCAGAAAATGATAATCAATATGAATATATTTATGTTTTAAATCATCAAGTGATAGGACATGTTAAATTAAATATCACTTTTATTGGAAAAGATAAAGTTTTTTTACTTGCTCCTTTGGCTGTTCATATAGACTATCGCCATCAAACGATTGGGACTCAATTGATACAATATGCCTTACAACAAGCAAAAAAAACAGGCATTGATGCTGTTTTTTTAGTTGGAGATCCCAATTATTATGGTCGTTTTGGTTTTTATCCCACTAAACAGGCTTACAATGCAAAGATTGATAATCAATTTGTTTTAGAGTTATCTTTGAATAAAAACAAACAATATCATGGCATCTTAAATATTTATGAAATGCCCAAAACGATTGTTATCGATGGGAAAAAGATGCAAAATAAAGAAGATTTTTATCAAGAAATCGAAAAAAAATTTACAAAAAATCTTTTATTTAAAATGGGACATAATTTGGATGCTTTAGAGGATATTTTAGATGGTGGATATGGAGTTTATGCTTATCATGAACCAATTATTGTGATTTGGGAAAATTTTACTTTATCTTTAAAGTATTTAAAAAATGAAATGCAAGATATAATAGCTGTTTTTCAAGCTAAAAACCATATTCAATTAAAAAAGAAAGGGTAGATAAAAATGACGGAAAAAGAAAAAATGTTAGCCAATCAATTATATGATCCATCGGATGCTGAATTAGTTCAATTGCGACGATTGGCACGGAATAAAATGATGGAATTTAATCATTTAAATGATGATGAATTACCTAAAAGAAAAGAAATTTTACAATCCATTTTAGGACATTTGGGAAAAGATAGTTTTATTGAAACGGGACTACTTTTAGATTATGGTTGTAATACCTATATTGGAAATGATTGTTTTATTAACTATAATTGTACGATTTTAGATTGTGCTAAAGTCGTGATAAAAGATAATGTTTTTATAGGTCCAAATGTATCTTTATATACCCCTCTTCATTCATTAATAGCTAAAGAAAGAAATATGCGTACGGATGCTACGGGAAGAAAATTTGATTTAGAATATTGTAAGCCGATTACAATTGAAGAAAATGTTTGGATTGCTGGAAATGTCATTATTAATCCTGGGGTCACTATCAAAAAAAATAGTGTCATTGGTTCAGGAAGTGTTGTTACCCATGATATCCCAGAAGGTGTATTAGCCGCAGGCAATCCATGTAAAGTTATTCGAGAAATAACAAAAAAAGATTGCTTAGAATAATTAAATAGAGGTGAATTCAATGCAAAAAGATTTATTGACAAAAATTTTATATCAGGAATCAGATATTCAAAAAAGATGCCAAGAATTAGGTACACAAATCACAAAAGATTATGCGAATAAAAATCCCATTTTAATTTGTACATTAAAGGGTGGATTTATGTTTTTTGCTGAACTGTTAAAAAATATTCAATGTGATCTTAGCATTGAATTTATTAAAGCAACTAGTTATATTGGTGTTCAATCATCTGGGAATGTTACTTTAAAAAACTTTGTCAATTTTGATATTCAAGATAAAGATATCTTAATTGTTGAAGATATCGTGGATACAGGATTAACAGCGCAAAAATTAGTGCAACACTTTCAACGACATCAGGCTAAATCGATTGAAATTGTCACTTTATTAAGTAAGCCTTCAAGAAGAGAAGTGAACATCAATCCTAAATATATTGGCTTTGAGATTGAAGATTGTTTTGTCATTGGTTATGGATTAGATTATAATGAAAAATATCGCAATTTACCTTGCGTTGGAATTATGAATTTAAAATATTTGGATAAATAAAAGGAGCAGTACAATGAAAGAAAATTATGATGTGATTATTGTCGGTGGCGGGCCAACAGGAATTTTTACCGCTTATGAATTCATGGTAAAAGATCCCAAAAAATCAATATTATTAATTGATAAAGGATTAGATATTGACCATCGAACTTGCCCCATTTTACAAAAGAAAATTAAACAATGTCCCCAAGATATTTATGGCAATAGTGGTTGTAAACCAAGTTGTTCTATGACCAGTGGATTTGGCGGCTGTGGTGCTTTTTCTGATGGTAAATTTAATATAACGAGTGATTTTGGCGGTTGGATGACCGATTATTTGCCAGATGAAGAAGTTTTGGGTTTAATTCGTTATGTAGATAGTATCAATTTAAAACATGGTGCTCCTCAAGAATTGACAAATCCACAATCCAAAGAAGTTTATGAAATTGAAAAAAAAGGAATTGCCGTGGGTTTAAAATTATTACGCAGTGAAGTGCGTCACTTAGGTACAGAAATTAATTTAAATGTTTTAAAAGATATTTATGAAACTTTAAAAAAACATATTGATTTTTTGTTTGCCACAGAAGTAAAAGATCTTTTAATTGAAAACGATGTCGTTAAGGGTGTTGTTTTGCAAGATGATACAACAATTGCTTCTAAATATGTTGTTTTAGGAGTGGGAAGACCCGGAGCGGAATGGTTAACTAAAACATTAACGAAACATAAAGTTCGTTGTTATAATAATCGTGTCGATGTTGGTGTTCGTGTAGAAACCAATAATATTATCATGGATGAAATTAATAAATACTTGTATGAAGGAAAATTTATTTATTCTACGAGTTTAGGAACACAAGTTCGAACTTTTTGTTCTAATCCGAGTGGCTATGTTGTTATTGAAAATCATAATGGCGTCATGGTTTGTAATGGACACTCTTATCACAATTCAAAATTAGGCAGTGATAACACCAATTTTGCTTTGTTAGTTTCTTTAGAATTTGATGATCCCTTTAAAAATCCAAACGAATATGCTAAAGAAATTAGTGAATTAGCAAATAAGTTAAGTGGTGGTAGTGTCATTGTTCAAAAATTTGGCGATATTTTACTTGGTAGAAGATCAACCAAAAAAAGAATTGAAGAAGGATTTGTAAAACCGACATTAAAAGAAGCCGTTCCTGGAGATTTAGGGTTAATTTTACCTTACAAAACAATGAAATCGATTATTGAAATGATTCAAGCATTAAATTATGTAACACCAGGAATTGCAAATGACCATACCTTGTTTTATGGAGTCGAAGCGAAATTTTATTCCGATCGAGTAGATGTAACCAATGAGTTTGAAACGAAAAAAATTAAAAATTTATTTGTTGGTGGCGATGGTGCTGGAATTACACGCGGTTTAGCCCAAGCGGGAGCTAATGGTGTAAAAATCGCAAGAACCATTATTCAAAGAGAAAAATAAAAACCTTGAAATGAGATGAGACCCAAAAGTTAGACCAACTAACAGGAGGGCCTCACTTCAAAAAAGGTTTTTTTATTTTTAAACAAAGGCATCATTGACATTTTCAAATGGTGTAGCAGCTAACGTTACTGTTCTTAATACAGTTGCAATGACAATTAAAACAGCAACTAATAAGAAAATGGCGTTAGAAGCAGTTGGTTGACTTTTGTAAGTTTTAAATGCGACATATAAAAAATAAGAAGTAACAATGGTCGTAATGGTTGAAGCAATAATGGCATAATCTTGTAATTCTTCTTGTGTATGTCTAGCATTTAGACCATTCATTAATAAATCTTTATATCCTTCTATAATGTAAATAGACAAAGAAATAGAACCAATTAAAATGAGCATAAATAAAATTTGTGTGTTCAGCGATTCTATTTCTGCTTGTAAATTTTGCTGTTGGTTTTGTTGTTGATTGTTAAAATAAAATTGATCCAAGAAAACCACGCCCTCAATTCAATATATGGAATGGGTCATCAATTTATTATTGATACAATGACTAATTGATGTTTTTTTTTCATATAATTGAAAAAAATAGAAAGGGAAAAAACTATGGAAAAAAGACCTTTTGGACAAAATAAAAAATTAAATGAATTAATACCAGGTCAAAAGGCAATCATCACGGCTATAAAAGATAAACCTAGCGTTACTCGGCGAAGAATTTTAGATATGGGAATTACGGTTGGAACCTCTATTTTGGTAAAAAAAGTTGCCCCATTAGGAGATCCTATGAATCTTTATGTACGTGGATATACATTATGCATTCGAAAAGAGGAAGCGAAAAATATTTTCGTTTTGGTGATGATATGAAAACAGTGGTTTTGGTTGGTAATCCAAATTGTGGTAAAACAACACTTTTTAATTTATTAACGCATAAAAATCAAAAAGTGGGAAATTGGCCAGGGGTGACTATTGAAAGAAAAAGTGGAACGATACAAAATACAAATATCGAATTGGTTGATTTACCCGGTATTTATTCGTTAAATTCATATTCTATAGAAGAACAGATTACGCAATCTTATTTACTTCATGAAAAACCCGATGTGATTGTCAATGTGATGGATGCTACCACATTAGAAAGAAGTCTTTATTTAACGACCCAACTTTTAGATTTAAATTTACCTTTATGTATTGTTTGTAACAAGATGGATGAATTAAAAAAACAAAAGATGGAAATTCAATTTGATCTTTTGCAAAAAAAATTAAATGTTCCTATTTTCCCAATTTCAGCTAATCAAAAAATGGGAATTACCAATTTAATTCAATGGCTTAATTGTCATTGTTTTAAATCTATAAAAACGCAAATTTTTCCTAAAAATATTGAGCAAAAAATAACCTGTATTGAACAAGAATTACCAACAACCATTTCCTTTAAAAGATGGATGGCCATCAAAATTTTAGAAAATGATAGAACTTTTTTGACACCCTTTCATCTAAAAAATACTTCCACTTTTATGATGAATGAATTAGAAAATCACTATCATATGGACGCTGAACAAATTTTAATTACTTTACGTTATCAATACATTGAAAATATTATAAAAATGACATTCAAAACTAAACCAAAAAAGACCATTACGGATCGATTAGATGCTATTTTCTTACATCAGTGGCTTGGGATCCCTCTTTTTTTAATGATAATGGCCTTGATTTATTTTTTATCGATGGGATTTATTGGTTCCTCAATTAGCCGTGTTTTTGTTCGTTTTTTGCAAGTTTGTACTTTTCAAATTCAAAATGGAATGATAAAAAATAATATTGAACCTTGGATTATCGATTTGATTTGTGATGGTATTTTAACAGGAGTAGGGACGGTTTTAAAATTTATTCCACAATTACTCATTTTATTTTTTTGTATTTCATTTTTAGAATCTTCAGGATATATGAGCAGAATAGCTTTCTTATTGGATAAAATTTTTACACAATTTGGATTAAGTGGAAAATCGCTTGTCCCTTTTATTATTGGAACCGGTTGTAGTGTTCCGGGTATTATGAGTTGTCGAATTATCAAAGAAGATGCGGAGCGAAAAATGACAATCTTATTAACTCCTTTTATTCCTTGTTCGGCAAAACTGCCAATCATTTCATTGTTTTGTAGTTTTTTCTTTCCCAAAAATGCATGGGCTGTTTCTTTTTCTTTTTATGTATTAGCGATTTTTATCATTTTGTGCAGTGCCTTATTATTAAAAAAAATATTTTTTTCAAAAAGAGGTGTCACTTTATTTGTTCAAGAACTTCCTTCCTATCAATGGCCCAATGCAAAAATGATTTTAAAAGATGTGGGAACTAGAGTTTTTCATTTTATCAAAAAAACGGGCAGTTTAATTGTTGCTTGTAGTATTGTTGTTTGGGTTTTATTATCCTTTACCTGGAAATTAGATTATATTAATCAAACATTTTATACTATAGAGGATAGTATTTTGGCTTCTATTGGTAAAATATTTAGTTGGTTTTTTTATCCCATTATTGGAGAATTGAATTGGGCAGTTACGATTTCTAGTATGCAAGGATTCATTGCAAAAGAACAAGTCGTTTCCTCTATGGCTATTATTCAAGGAGTCACTTCGTTTAGTAATGCGCAGGCTATCTTTTCTCCGACTGGAATATTTAAAAACTTTACAGCTTTAAGCGCTTATGCCTTTGTAACATTTAATTTGTTTTCTATACCCTGCTTTAGTGCAATTAGTGCAATGAAACAAGAATTAGGAAGTAAAAAAAGATTTTTTTTGGCCCTTCTTTATCAAATGATTGTAGCGTGGGTTTTGGCTAGCAGTATTTATTGTATTGGTACAATTTGTAAAACACTTTTTTTCTAATTTGATTTTCTTAAAAGTTTCTTTGCATAATTTAAAAAAAATGGTATATTTAAAATGGAAACAAAAGAGGTGCTGCGCATGAGTTTTTTACAAAATGAAACGACAAAAAAATTCATCACGGGATGTTTTTATATTATTTTGGGTGTATTATTGTGTATTTTTCCACAACATGTTAAAATTTTTGTTTGTTATTTATTTGGAGGGATTTTGATTTTAGCTGGAACTTTACGAGTTTGCGGGTATTATTTGTCCTCTGGATTAAAATCCTTTATTTTTAATGGTCCAACAGCGGGATTTGTTTCTATTGTTTTTGGTCTCTTTTTTATTGTTTTTAATCAAGAAGTCATTGCGATATATCCTATTGTCATTGGGTTGTTTTTAATTTTTAAAGGTGTTGGAAAATTGATTAAGGGATTAGCTTATCGTCAAGCACAGATGTCTACTTGGTGGTTTGATTTTACTATTGGATTAATTCTTACGGTGGTTGGCTTAATATTAATTATTATTGATTCTACAATTTCTGGAAATATCATTATATATCTCACAGGTGGAAGTTTAATTATTCAAGGAATTATTTTAATTGTAACTATGATTTATCTTCACCATAATATGAGTGAATTACAAAAGTTTTTTACAAAACAAAAAAGGGTACAAAATAAAAAAGATGACGATGATGAGGTCATCGATGTTTAATGGCTATGAATCAGGATGAAAATATCTTATTCAAAATTAGTGAGCAATGTGATCAAAAAGATTATGAATCTGCAAAAATTTTGCTTGTTCCTTATTTAAAACAAAATCCAAATCATGGAGAAGCAAATTTTTTGATGGTTCGCGTTTTGACACAGGATTATACCCTAGAAAAAGTAGATGAAGATTTTGAACAATATTTTCAAGTTGCATTAATTCATGCCAATGAAAAGCAAAAAAAAGAAATGATTCGCCAATATAATCGCTATATTGAAAATCTACGTTTATCCGATCGAATAGAGCAACTTGCTCCTCGCTCTTTAAAGAAAACATTATTAAGTAACTTTTTTGTTTTTTTGCTTTCCTTTTGTATCATGATTGGCATTATTTTATGTTTTTATGAACAAATTACCTCAGGACTTATTCTTATAGGAGTGGCTATTTTATTAGGAGTCATGCAGTATTTGTTGCATCATACAAAAAAGTAAAGGGGACGTATTAAAAAATGAAAAATCGAAAGGAAATGACTTGTTTATTTTTATATAATCCAAATAGTGGGAAAGGGAAGTTATTAAAAAAATTAGATTATATTAAACAAAAACTTTGTGAAGTATATCAACAAGTAACCATTATTGCCACAGAAAGTATGGAGGACACCATTTTAAAAGCAAAATTAGCCTGTGGCAGTTATGATGTTTTAGCTTTTTCTGGTGGTGATGGAACTTTTAATAATATTGTGAATGCCGTTGCTGGCGAAAAAAAACGTCCCATTTTAGGATATATTCCTAGTGGAACGGTTAATGATATTGCTAAAAATTTTGGCATTTCAAAAAACATCAAAAAAGCTTTAAAAATTATTCAAAAAGGACATGTTCATCCTTTCGATATTGGAAAAGTCAATCAACAATATTTTGTCTATGTTTTAGCTTTAGGGTCCTTTGCTCATGTCAGCTATGATACAGATCAAAAAATTAAGAAAAAATATGGAAAATTAGCTTATTATTATAAAGTGATGAAAGAGGTTTTAAAAACGAATCTTTTTCATGTAAAAATTGAAACTGCTGACCATCAAATTTTAGAAATGGAAACTCCTTTAGTCTTAGTTTTAAATTCGGTAAGTGTAGGTGGATTTATCGTCAATCGCAAAAGTGATATTAATGATGGAAAGTTTGATGTGTTGGTGATGAAACCCGGCTTTGCTAGTGGATTATTTAATGTGCTATTGAAAAATAAGCATCAAAAAATCGTAACCAATCAATTAAGCATTTCTACAGATTCCAGTTTTGATTGGTGCATTGATGGTGAAAAAGGAATGACCGGTCAAATTTTTGTTAAAAATTTACAAAATCATTTATGTATTTTTTCTAAAAAAGAATATAAAAACAAATAAACACATGTAAAAATGTGTTTTTTGTATTAAAAAAAGAAAAAAATCCATACTTTATTTGATTTATCAAATAAAAAAGTGTAAAATATTATGTTATGATATGGAGAGTGAAAAAATGCCAACATTAGAAATCAAAAATCTTCATGTTGAAGTAGAAAATAAAGAAATTTTAAAAGGAATTGATTTAACCATTCATGAAAATGAAATTCATGCCTTGCTTGGTCCTAATGGAAATGGAAAATCAACACTCCTTTCTACCATTATGGGTCAACCAAGATATAAAGTAACACAAGGAAGCATCACCTTTAATCAACAAGATGTTTTAGCTATGTCTGTTGATGAACGTGCCAAAGCGGGGTTGTTTTTAGCTTTACAATATCCGCCTGAAATTCCAGGAGTGATTAACAGTGATTTTTTAAAAGCAGCAATGAATACGCGCTTAGAAAAACCGATTTCTCTTTATCAATTTATCAAAGAATTAGAAAACGCAACGAAAGCAGTAGATTTACCTTTAGATATGGTTCATCGGTCTTTGAATGATGGATTTAGTGGTGGAGAGAAAAAAAGAAACGAAATCATCCAAATGAAATTATTAAAACCATCTTTAGCGATGCTTGATGAAATTGATTCAGGATTAGATGTGGATGCTTTACAGGCCGTAGTTGAATCCATAAAAGAAGTTATTCAACGCCATGGAAGTGCTTTGGTAGTTTCACACTATGCTCGTTTTTATCAATTAATTGAACCCACTCATGTGCATATTATCGTAGATGGAAAAATGATTAAAAGCGGCGATGCTTCAATTATTCAACGGATTGATAAAGAAGGTTATGATTGGATTAAAGCAGAATATGGATTAGAAACAAAACCAAAAGATGAACGCCCTAGTAGCATTGGTTTATGCGGTGTAAAGGAAAAACTAAATGAAAAACGTTAAATTACATTTTTATAAAAATGCTATTGTTGATGATCCATCCCATCTCTATAATCCATTCACACAAAAAATTACGATTCAAAATCTTTCAAATACAATGGTAACAATTACTTTTGAAGATGAAATGCCTTCTTCTTTAACTTTTGAACTTGTTCATTCTAATATTTTGCTTGTTGAAGAATATAAAGGAGAACTGGTTTCTAATTGTGAAACTTTTCATATTGATGCGGATTCTAAGTTGACAAGAATCGGACTTTATATCGATGTTGATGCTTCTTTAAAATTGGAAAGAGAAGTTTTGAATGAAGGATATTATCATAATATTCAACTTGATGTCAGCGATGCTTCGATTTCAATGGATGAAAAAGTTCAACTTCTCCATCCTGATAGTTCTTGTTTGATGAATAGTGCAATTTATGCACAAAAAAAGAACACGAAATTTTACACGACAAATTTTATTCATCAAAAACCATCTACAAAAAGTGATTGCAAAATCTATGGTGTATGTAATGATAGCGCACAATTGAGTTTGGCAACCGATGCATATATTATCAAAGGAGCTAGTCAAAGTAAAGCAAAGCAAGAAGGCCGCATTATTCATTTAACTGGGAATTGTAAAGGTGTCATTTATCCAGATTTACATATTGATGAAAATGATGTAGAAGCTGCTCATAGTTGTAGTGTTGGGAGTGTCAATTTGGATCATCTTTATTATTTACAAACGCGCGGTTTTAGTATGCAAGAGGGAAAAAATTTATTGATTAAAAGTTATTTTACTCCCATTTTTCAATATATCAGCGACGAATCATTAAAAGAGAAAATGCAACTAGCCATACAAAAAAGGATTGGGTAATATGCGTATGGATATTTTAAAAATTAGAAAAGATTTTAAAATGCTTGATCATCATATGATGCAAGGGCATCCGTTAATTTATTTTGATAATGCGGCTACTTCATTAAAGCCTCAATGTGTTTTAGAGGCGATTCAAGCGTATTATCAAAACTATACGAGTAATGTTCATCGTGGCGATTATGATTTAAGTGTTCAAGCTGATCGTGCCTATGAATCTGCTCGAGAAACGGTTGCAGCATTTATTCATGCTACTCCGAAAGAAATTGTTTTTACAAGCGGAACGACGGCCTCTTTAAATTTAGTGGCTTTTGGTTATGGACTTACACATTTAAACGAAAATGATGAAATTTTGCTCAATGAAGCTGAACATGCTTCCAATATTTTACCTTGGTATGAAGTTGCCAAAAAAACCAAAGCAGTCATTAAATATATTCCTTTGGATCAAGATGGAAAAGTGACCAAAGAAGCGTTTTTAAAAACGCTCACAGAGCATACAAAAATTGTTGCTTTAGCTCATGTAAGCAATGTTTTAGGTTGTCAAAATGAAGTCAAAGAAATCATTCAAGAAGCCCATCAAAGAAATATCATTGTGGTTGTTGATGGAGCGCAAAGTGCGCCACACATTCCGATTGATGTTAAAGATTTAGATTGTGATTTTTTTGCTTTTTCTGGACATAAAATGTGTGGGCCAACAGGTATTGGTGTTTTATATGGAAAATATGCTTTATTAGAAGAAACTTCCTCTACTTTATTAGGGGGAGGAATGAATGCCAAATTTGATGAATGCGGCAATATATTATTTAAAAAACCTCCTTTTAAATTTGAAGGAGGAACTCCACCCATTGAAGGAGCAATTGGATTACAAGCGGCAATTCTTTATTTACAAAAAATTGGTATGAAGCAAATTGAAGAATACGAAAAATCGTTAAAACAATATGCAATTGAAAAGCTAAAATCTTTAGACAATGTCATTATTTATAATGAACATACAACCAGTGGCATTTTAACCTTTAATATAAAAAATGTTTTTTGTCAAGATGCAGGAAGTTATTTTAATTCGAAAGGAATTGCTGTACGTAGTGGGCATCACTGTGCTAAGATTTTACCTTACTATTTAAAAGTGAATGGAACGGTACGTGCCTCGTTTTATTTTTATAACACAAAAGAAGAAATTGATGTATTTGTAGAAGCTTGTAAACATGGAGGTGATTTCCTTGACGCTTTCTTTAAATGATCCTTATTTAAAAAGACAAATTATTATGGATCACTATGAAAATCCTCGAAATAAATCTTTAGTTGATGATCCTCGTTATCTTCAAGTCAATATGAATTCAGAATCTTGCATTGATGATTTTAATATCCAAATTCTTGTTCAAGATCAAAAAATTATGGATTTTCGTTTTGATGGTGTAGGATGCACGATTTCAACGGCAAGTTTATCTATTTTAAGTGAATTAGTGAAAGGGAAAAGTATTGATGAAGCTTATGCCCTTATTGAAAACTATGAAAAGATGTTACAAGAAACTTCTTTTGACGAAGATTTATTGCAAGAAGCGGTTGTTTTTAAAGATGTCAGTAAACAAGCCAACCGGATTAAATGTGCAATGATTGGGTATCAAGGATTAAAAGAATTATTGCAACAACTAAGAGGTGAAAACAAATGAAGGATCAAATTCAAGGCTTAAACAATTATCAATATGGTTTTGCCGATGAAGACACAAGTATTTATAAGACGAAAAAAGGTTTAAATGAAGAAATTGTCAAAGAAATTTCTGATATCAAAAAAGAACCAGAATGGATGAAAGAATTTCGCTTAAAATCTTATCAAACTTTTGTGCAAATGCCTTTACCTTCTTTTGGACCTGATTTAAATTTTATTCATTTTGATGATTTTACTTATTATATTAAGCCCAGTGCTCAAAGTTCAAAAAGTTGGGATGAAGTGCCTCAAACCATTAAAAATACTTTTGATAAGTTAGGCATTCCTGAACAAGAAGCGAAGTTTTTTGCTGGTGTTGCTACGCAATATGAATCCGAAATGGTTTATCATAATATGTTAAAAGAGGTAGAAGAAAAAGGAGTCATTTTTTTGGATACCGATACCGCTTTAAAACAATATCCTGAATTGTTTAAACAATATTTCAACACCGTTGTCCCTTTTGCAGACAATAAATTTTCTGCTTTAAATGGTGCGGTTTGGTCTGGCGGGTCCTTTATTTATGTTCCAAAAGGAGTAACTTTAGAAAAGCCTTTGCAATCTTATTTTAGAATTAATTCTAAAAATATGGGACAATTTGAAAGAACGTTAATTATTGTTGATGAAGGGGCTTCGGTTCATTATGTGGAAGGATGTACAGCACCAATTTATACGAGTGAATCTTTGCATGCTGCCGTTGTAGAAATCATTGTTAAAAAAAATGCAAAGTGTCGTTATTCTACCGTTCAAAATTGGTCAGGCAATATTATTAATTTAGTGACTAAACGAGCCATTGTTGAAGAAAATGGTACCATGGAATGGATTGATGGCAATATCGGTTCGGGTGTCAATATGAAATATCCTGCTTGCATCTTAAAAGGAAAGGGAGCAAAAGGAACGTGTATTTCTGTTGCTGTAGCGGGTAAACATCAATATCAAGATGCTGGTGCTAGAATGATCCATTTAGCGGAAGATACAAGTAGTCAAATTATCTCTAAATCGATTGCTCGTGATGGAGGTAAAGTCAATTATCGAGGAACGGTTCATCATGCACCAAATGCAAAAAATGCGCGTAGTTTTATTCAATGCGATACACTCATATTAGATCCACTTTCTTCTAGTGACACTTTGCCTAAAAATCGGTGTTATAATCATCAATCCATAATTGAACATGAAGCAACGGTTTCTAAAATTTCTGATGAACAGCTCTTTTATTTAATGAGTCGGGGACTTTCAAAACAACAAGCCATGCAAATGATTGTCATGGGATTTATTGAGCCTTTTTCAAAGGAGTTACCAATGGAATATGCCGTAGAATTAAATCAATTATTAAAAATGAATATGGAAGGAAGTATCGGTTAATCTTATCATGAAATAGCCACCAAAATCATATAATGGGTTGAGGTGGCTTTTTTGATGAAACATAAAGGAGTAAAATATTATCAAAAAACAAATTTTAACATTGTTAGAAAGCTCACTTTTATTGCCCTTAGTTTATGTGTTAGTGTTGCTTGTATGTTGCACTTATCGGCCAAATGGCTCTATCCTACTTTTTTAAATTATGCAAAAATGCAAACCAATAAATTATCAACGGCATTAGTCAATAAAGCCATTCAAACGACGATTTTAAAAGATTTAAAAGAAGATGAAATCGTTGAGGTCACTTTTCAAGAAAATGGCGTTGCTAGCAGTGTTGAATTTAATACTTATTCCATCAATAAAATCACCTCAAAAGTATCAAGTAGTGTTTATAGTCACTTGAAATATGTAGAAGAGGGAAATATCGAAAAAATTGAATATGACAAATTAGGATTAGAAGTGGACAGTAATTTATTATCCAAAGGAATCATATATGAAATTCCTTATGGAATGGCATTGAATAACGCTTTATTAGCTAATTTGGGACCTCGATTACCTGTTCGATTTACTTTGCTTGGAGAAATTACAAGTCAAGTTGTCTGTGAAGTTACGCAATATGGCATTAATAATGCTTTAATTGAAGTTATTGCCACATTGACCATTAAAATGCAAGTCGTCATTCCTTTAGCAACAACAATTAGTGAAATGGAATATCCGATTCCTATTGCCATTAAAGTCATTCAAGGGGTCGTTCCAACATATTTTCAAGGAAGTAACGCCATTGATGATAATTTTGTCATTCCATTACAATGAGGTGAGATGAATGCAATCTTTTATTTTTGATTATTATGGATATAATGTTTCTGAAATAGTAGATAGTCATTTTGATTATAAAGGATATCGTTTTACATTAATATCGACAACAGAGACAGATGCAAATATTGCAAAATTAGATGAATTTGTCACCAACTTAAGACAAAATTTTGCAGATGATGTCGTTTATTTTGTAAAAAATCGCTATAACCAATATATTTCTTTAAACGAGTCCACAAGTATTTTACTTTTAACTTACAAACTATCGCCTATTCATTTAGATGCTTTACTAAAAATGCATCAAATTTATTATAATTTTAACCAAAGTCGCTTGAATTTAAATGAAATCATCAGTTTGTGGGAACAACGAATTGACTATTTAGAAAACCAATGTTTAGTGATATTAAATTTTGACAATCCTTCTCATAAAGATTTGTATGAGTATGTCATGTATGCGATTGGCATGGCTGAAAATGCATTGCAATATTTGACGGATTTACGCATTGATTTTAAAGATCCTTTTATTGCTACTTTAACCCATCGAAGAATAAAAAAATTAGACAAATGGGAAATTTTTAATCCATTTAATCTAATTTTTGATCATAGTAGTCGCGATCTTGCTGAACTTTATCGAAATGATATTATTGATTTGAATCAATTATTGGATTTGACAAAGCAATACCAATATCAAATCAAAGATTATCAATATCTTTTGGCACGTGTTTTATTTCCTGTTTCTGTATTTGATGTCTTAGAAGATATTTATTTAGATAAAAACTATGACTATACAGATACGATTTACAATGCCATTCAAGCACAAGAAAAGCATATTCAAAAAGTTAAAATTCTTTATAAAACAATGATTCAATCTATGAATATACGACCTATTCGTTGGTTGGATTTAAACTAGAAGCATCAGGAATATTCATTACTCCGATAACCCCTTCCACTTCTTCCATTAAAATATTGGCTACACCATCTTGTAAAGTTTCATCAATTAATGCGCATCCTTCACAAGCCCCTAGCATTTTTACATAAACAATGCCGTCTTTAAAGTCTACAAATTCAATGTCTCCACCATCTCGAATTAAAAAGGGACGTATTTTTTCTAAGACAGCAATAATCTTTTTTTTCGTTTCTTCAATGGTCATCTTTAAACCTTCTTTCACTTGCGTACGTATTATAGCACAATTATGGGAATATTTTACATTATAAATTGTAAAATCATAAAAAATTTTATATAATATGCAATGGCAAAGAGGTGAGACCCATGGATTATCAAGTCGGAGATATTATTCAAGTTGTTGTTGTGGGCTCACAACCCTATGGATTATTTGTAAAAACATTAAATGATGATGGGGTTACAGGACTCATTCACATTTCAGAAATTTCATATGGATTTGTGAAAGATGTCCGCCAAGTGGCTAAAAATAACGATCTTTTAACAGCAAAAATTTTAAGTTTTGACAAAGAATCAAAGCATTTAAAATTGAGTATGAAAGCTTGCTTAGAACGCAATCGTTATCAAAAAATTACACTAGATCCAAAATGGAACAAAAGTCAACATTATGGATTAAAAGATTTTACTCCTTTGGCGGAAAAACTTAATGAATGGATTGCCACAGAATTAGAAAAGGAAGAAGTAAAAAAATGATTAAAGTAAATCTCACTCATAGTACATGCAAAGAACATGTCTTTGAATTTGAACAAGAAGTAAGTAAAATTCATCAACAATTGCATCAAAAAACGTGTGAAGGTAATGATTTTTTAGGATGGTTAAACTATCCTAACGAAATCCATCCTGCAATGATTGATGAAATCAACAAAATGGCGCAAAAAGTACGTCAAAATTGTGATGTTTTAGTCGTTATCGGCATTGGGGGAAGTTATCTTGGTGCCAAAGCAGCAATTGATGCTTTAAATGGATTATATCCTCAAAATGGATTAGAAATCATTTATTTAGGAAACACTTTATCGCCAACTTATGCTGCTCAAGTCTTGCAATATTTAAAAGGAAAAAAGTTAGCTGTCAATGTCATTTCAAAATCTGGAACGACGGTTGAACCAGCTCTATCTTTTCGTTTAATAAAACCGCTTGTAGAAGAAGTCTATAAGGAAAAAGCAAATGAATATATTTTTGTAACAACCGATGCTACCCAAGGAGCTTTAAAACAAATTGCTCTTCAAAATCAATATCCAACAATGGTTATTCCTAGTGATATTGGTGGTAGATTTTCTGTTCTTACACCCGTTGGATTATTTGCTATGGCTTGTGCAGGTATCGACATTCAATCTTTTATAGAAGGAGCAAAAATGGCTACAAAAGAATATGGGATGGCTTCTTTAAATGAAAATCAAGCTTATCAATATGCCGTTAGTCGTTATCTTTGCTATCAAAAAGGATTAAATGTAGAATTTTTTATTACTTATGAACCGCATTTGAAAGCGCTAAATGAATGGTTAAAGCAATTATTTGGAGAAAGTGAAGGGAAAGACCAAAAAGGAATTTTACCGCATAGTCTTTGTTTCACAACAGATTTACATTCTATGGGACAATTTTGTCAACAAGGGAATCCAATCTTTTTTGAAACGACCATCCGGTTACTTTCCTATCAACAAGATGTATTGATTCCCTTTTTGCCTAATAATTTAGATCATTTAGATGATTTGGTACAAAAACCATTATCTTATGTCAATGATATTGCTATTGATTCAACCATAGAAGCACATACTTTGGGAAATCGCGAAAACATTGTGTTAGAAGTAGAAAAAATGGATGCTTATCATTTAGGAGAATTGTTTTATTTCTTTATGAAAGCTTGTGCATGTTCCGCTTTGCTTTTAAAAGTCAATCCTTTTAATCAACCAGGAGTAGAAGTTTATAAAGCAAAAATGAAAGAACGTTTCAAAAAATAATGAATTTTTCTTGACGTTTTTTTTTGACTATGCTATATTTATAAAGCAACAAAAAGTTGTGGAAAGAAGAGGCGCCCGCTTCTCACCTGATAGCGAATAGTTATGGGTTTCGAGTCACAGCAAAAAAAGAAATTTTTAAGGGCGCATCTTGCGTCCTTTTTCATTTGAAAGATAGAGGTGCTTAATATTAATAACGCAAATTACAATTCTAAATTACCAAACAAAAATAGTGATTATTTAGTCAACGAAAGTATTCGTTTCCCACAAGTTTTAGTCATTGCCGCAAATGGCGATCCACTTGGAGTAAAAACACGAGCAGAGGCCTTAAATATAGCAAAACAAGAAGAACTCGATTTACTTTGTGTAGCTCCTAATGCAACGCCACCTGTTTGCAAATTAGTTAATTTTGGCAAATATCGTTATGAACAAGAAAAAAAGGCCAAAGAAATTCGCAAAAAACAAGTGATTGTTGAAGTCAAAGAAATTCGTTTATCTCCAGTTATTGATAAACATGATATTGAAACGAAAGTTCGTCATGCCATTAAATTTTTAAAGGGCGGGGATAAGGTAAAAGTATCCGTTCGTTTTCGTGGCAGACAATTATCCCATCCTGAAGTGGGAGAAGATGTGATTCAACGATTCATTGCGGCTTGTGAAGAATTTTGTGTTATCGAAAAACAACCTGTTTTGGATGGTAAATTTTTAATTGCCGTTTTAGCACCGAAAAAATAGCATAAGAGGAGGAAAAAATTATGCCTAAAATGAAAACGAAAAGAGCCTTAGCAAAAAGAGTAAAAGTGACAGGCACTGGAAAATTAAAAAGAAAATGTGCTTATATGTCCCATTTAGCACCAAGAAAAACACATAAACAAAAAAGACACCTTCGTAAAGCAAGATTAGTCTCTCGTAGCGATTTCAAACGAATCAGACAATTGCTTCAAGGTTAAGGGTAGGAGGATAAAAAAATGAGAGTTAAAGGCGGACCAGCTACAAGAAATAGACGTAAAAAAGTCTTAAAATTAGCAAAAGGTTATTATGGTTCTAAACATACATTATTTAGAACAGCAAATCAACAAGTCATGAAATCATTAAGTTATGCTTATAGAGATAGAAGACAAGTTAAAAGAGATTTTCGTAAATTATGGATTGTACGGATTAGTGCTGCTGCTAAACAATGTGGGACTTCCTATAGTCAATTGATGTATGGATTAAAACTTTCAAAAATTGAAATTAATCGTAAGATGCTATCTGAAATCGCTATTCAAGATTTTGCTTCTTTTGCAAAATTAGTAGAAACTTCTAAAAAAGCGATTGCAAAAGTGGAAAAGAAATAATTGAAAGAATAAAGGGACGCGAATCAATCGCGTCTTTTATTTTATTATCCAAACTTCTTTTTTAATTCTTCATGTTTTTCTATTAAAATATAAAATATTATGCTAAAATAGATATGTTATATAGAGGTGAAAGAATGAAAAAAGAATTTAGTTTAGAGTTTGAAGGAAGAACTCTAAAAGTGGAAGTTGGAGAACTTGCCAAACAAGCAGATGGGGCTGTCCTTGTTCGTTATGAAGATACAGTAACTTTGTCCACTGCTTGCGCTTCAAAAGAAGCCAAAGATACTGATTTTTTTCCATTAACAGTTACTTTTGAAGAAAAATTATATTCTGTTGGGAAAATTCCAGGTAGTTTTTTAAGAAGAGAAGGTAGACCAAGTGAACATGCTACTTTATGTGCGCGCTTAATTGACCGACCTATTCGTCCTTTGTTTTCTGAAGGATTTCGAAATGAAGTCCAAGTTGTCAATTATGTTTTATCGGTTAATCCAGATATTCCTCCTGAAATGGCAGCATTATTTGGTTCTTCTTTAGCTCTTTGCATTAGTGATATTCCCTTTGATGGTCCAGTTGCTGGCGTAAAGGTTGGTTATATTGATGGAAAGTATATTATTAATCCAACAAGAGAACAAGAAGAAAAATCATTAATTGATTTATCAGTCGCTGGAACAAAAGATGCCATTAACATGGTTGAAGCGGGTGCAAAAGAAGTTAGTGAAGAAGTCATGTTAGACGCTATCATGTTTGGGCATGAAAAAATTAAAGAATTAATTGCTTTTCAAGAAAAAATTGTTGCCGAAGTAGGCAAACCAAAACGAGAAATTGAATTATTTACAATTGAACCTTCTTTAATTCAAGAAGTTGAAAATCTATGTAAAGATCGTTTAGTTCAAGCTTGTCGAATTAAAGAAAAACTAGAAAGATATGGAACGATTGATGCGATAGAAGAAGAAATCGTTGATTTATATGATAAAAAAGAATATGCCACAGAACAAGATAAAAAAGACATGATTAAAAAAGTAAAAATGATCATGCATGACGTGGTAAAAGATGAAGTTCGTCGTTTAATTACCGAGGATAAAATTCGTCCAGATGGAAGAAAAATTACTGAAATTCGTCCATTAAATTCACAAGTCGATTTATTACCTCGCGTTCACGGTAGTGCTTTATTTACACGTGGAGAAACACAAGTTCTTTCTGTGACAACATTAGGTGCAATGGGAGATCAACAAATTTTAGATAATTTGAATCCTGATGAAGAATTAAAACGTTTTATGCATCATTATAATTTTCCACCATTTAGTGTTGGTGAAGTGGGAAGAATGGGGTCTCCTGGCCGTAGAGAAATTGGTCATGGAGCACTTGGTGAAAGAGCATTAGCTCAAGTGATTCCAAGTGAAAAAGAATTTCCTTATACGATACGTGTCGTATCCGAAGTTTTAGAATCAAATGGTTCCTCTTCACAAGCTTCCATTTGTGCTTCAACGATGTCTTTAATGGCTGCGGGTGTACCTATTAAAGCATCGGTTGCTGGTATTGCTATGGGTTTAATTACCAATGGTAATATTGAAGACAATGCTCCTTATACTATTTTAACAGATATCCAAGGAATGGAAGACCATTTAGGAGATATGGATTTTAAAGTTGCAGGTACAGAAGCAGGTATTTGTGCACTACAAATGGATATTAAAATTAAAGGAATTAATAAAGAAATTTTATCAAAAGCTTTGGCACAAGCAAAAGTGGGTAGAATGCAAATTTTAGAAAATATGTTACAAGCCATTCCTGCTGTTCGTGATGATGTTTCTAAATATGCTCCAAAAATTGCCCAAATGAAGATTGCTGTGGATAAAATTCGTGATGTCATTGGAACCGGTGGAAAAGTAATCAATGAAATCATTGAAAAATGTGATAATGTCAAAATCGATATTGCTCAAGATGGAACCATTGTTATCTATCATCAAGATCGAGCAGCAATTCAAAAAGCGGTAGCCATGATTGAAGCTTTAACCAAAGAAGCAAAAGTGGGCGAAATTTATAATGCAAAAGTTGTTCGTATTGAAAGTTATGGCGCTTTTGTTGAATTATTTGAAGGAACAGATGCTTTATTGCATGTTTCTAAAATTGCTCATGAAAGAGTCAATCATCCTAAAGATGTTTTAAAATTAGGACAAAAGATTCGCGTTATTGTCACAGAAATTGATGAAAAAGGACGGGTCAATGTTTCGGCAAAAGATTTATTGCCTAAACCAGTCAAACCAGAAGAAAAAGAAAATAAAAAAGAAAAAGAATAATTTAAAATAGAAATGATAATGGCGGCTTTATTTTAAAGTCGCCTCAGAGTGTAGACAAAATACAGTTTCTATTATAGTAATAAATTTCATTTTTTTAAAAAAGTTCAATTTGAGTGATTTTAGATGATAAAAATCAAAAAAATCACTCTTTTTATATATAAAAACAAACAAAATAAAAAGCTGTATAACAAAATTGATTTTTAAAATCGACTTTGTCAACAGCCTCTGGCGGCTTTATTTTAAAGTCGCCTTTTTTTCTTTCAACTTGACAGTAATGAAGGGGTTATCATACAATAGAATTAGATTTAGTATTATATTATTTTAATTATTTGAAAAAAAAGAATATCAAAGGGGGGAGTTACGTCGTTTTATTTTTCAATCTTTTATTGATTTGTTAATAAGTCATTTTTATGGATTTAATTTTGTTTTTTTATTTTTTTGTGAATGAGAAAATGGTTTTAAATTTAGATTAAGGGAGTTGGTGATCCAGGTGATGGCGGTCAAGGAGGAAATGGTGGTCAAGGTGGT
>HF997998.1:0-21018 GCA_000433015.1 Firmicutes bacterium CAG:631 | reverse complement strand
TGGTATTGGTGGAAAAGGTGGGGCTTCAGGATATGGCGGGAATGCTGGAATAGGTGGAAAAGGTGGAGATGCTGGAGACACAGGCTCAGATGGCGACGATGGAAAATCAGGTAACAATGGAGCAAAAGGGAAATTAGGTTTATCAGGCCAATCTGGTTATAATACAGAAGGTAATGAAAATAGTATTCGTGTATATCCTTATTTATTTACAAAAAGTTTTTTCTTATATAATTAGATCAAGAAAGAGTGAAAAAATGAAAAAGAAAATGATAATGCTAATCAGCCTATGGTCATTAGGAACATTAACATCCTGCAGTGAAGGAAAACTTCCAGAATATGAAAGTACCTATTTTAAATATGCAGTAGAAACCAAAGATGACGGAAGTAAAGTTGGATATTTAATAGGATTTACCGAATTAGGATTAGAACAAACCCATTTAATCTTACCAGAAGAATTGGATGGAATAAAAATAAGGGGATTTGGGTATAAATATACAAAACCATTTTTTGTTGGAAATATTTTTGTAGGCCCGGATACATTTGTTAGTTCTAATCTTAAAAAGTTATATATTAATTATGATAATGCAGATCGAGAATGGCGGGATGATTATAATTATGGACAATTTCCTAATTGTCATGCAGTTTATTGGAAAAGTGAAGCATCTTTAAATATTATTTCTCCATCAAGAAAAGAGGTTATTCGTAGTTATAATCTATATTTGAAACAAAAAAATAATATTTATGAACGAGGAATATTAGCGAATATCTCCTATATGTATAATTATGAAGGAGCAGAAAATGAAGGGTATTATTGGGTAGATAGTTATAATCAAAGTTTAATCGAATTCATACCACCAGAACCACAAAGAGAAGGATATACATTTGGAGGATGGTATAAAGAAGAGGAATGTATCAATGAATGGAACTTTGATGTTGACATAACGAAAGAAGAAATATATCCTTCATCATTTTATGAATTTAGGGATGAATATCCTGGAACTTATTTATATGCAAAATGGAATAAGATTTAAGCAAAAAAGTGCAATCAGCACTTTCAGCGTGTAGATAAAAATACTCGTAAAATTAATTTAAAAGTAGAAAAAGTACAAAAAGAGTGATTTTTGAACTTAAAAGTCAAAAAATCACTCTTTTTATGCATAAAATTAACCAATATAAAAGGCTGCATAGCGAAGTCGATTCTAAAATTTGACTTTGTTAGTAGCTTTTGAAGTACGATTTAATTTAATTTATCAAAAGTAGAAATTTCTGATTCTCTCGCTTCTTTTGAATTGGCAAATTTGAATAAAATGCCTATTGTCGTAAAGACCAAGGTCAAAACAGCAAATAAAACAAAAGAGGTTCTAAAACTAGGATATGCACCAATCATTTGCAAAATCAAAGGAACAAGTTCAAAATAAGAAAAGTCCGAGATTAAAAAGGATATAGATAAAGTAAATCCAAACCAAATACCAATAATTGTTGCAACATAAGTTACAATAATAACGACACCATATCTTGTATTTCCTTTTGTACCCTTAAATAAATTGTAACCAGCATCCACTAAAAAAGGTGCCGCTAATCCTAAAAGACTTGGAAGATAATGGAATAGGTTTGCAGATCCTTCTGGACGAAGACCCTCTTCTCCGATTTGTGTATACTCACTTAATAAAAGTTCTTTTAAAGAATAAAAAGCAATCATTAAAATGATTAAAATAAGCCCAAATAAAATAGCCCCAAGAACGCCTTTAGAAGTAGAACGGTCCTTATTGACTTTTTCAATGTTTTCTTGTACTTTCTTTTCAATTTTTTCTTTTCCATGATTGTAACAATTTTCATGAACGGGTGTGATAATTCCAGAATAATTGATGCTATCTATTTTTTCTTTTTGTACATCAATTGATCGATTACAAATAGGACAAATTGTTTCTACTTTTAAATTATGATCATGATAAGATTGAATAAAGCGATCTAAAAAATCAATAACTAAAGAAGATTTATCATGGTTTAAATTAAAAGTAAATTGTAAATAAGTATTTTCAAATCGATTATCTGTCAAACAAAATTTTTCTAAATCATTTTCAAATACTTGAAGTACTTCCTTCAAAAGATCCTTTTTTTCACCCAATTTAGTGATAATTGTAAGAATCTTATAAGAAAGACCTTCTTTAATAGAAATATAAAAATTCTGATACCAACCAAAAATGTAGCCGTAATCTGCCGTCAACTGGTGATCAATGGCAAACTTTTTAAAATACGGACTAGCCATACTTTCACCTCACTTTGTTTTATTATACAAAAAAAAATTAAAAAAACAAAGTTTTTATTTGCAAAAATGCTATATTAAAATGGTGATTCCATGGCTCAGCCTCGCGTTTATCAAACCTATGCACAAGAATGTGGAATTTGTGCGGTTAAAAATCTTTTGCGATGCTATCATCTTTCTTATCAAAAAGTATCGCAAATCTTATTTTATTCTAAACAAGGAAATAGTTTAGAAGAAATCAAACAATCTTTGAAATATTTTTTTCAGACAGTTATTGTTGCCCAAATGGATTTAGAGCAATTGCGAAAACTAAAAAAGATTAAACCCTTCATTTTACTTTTTCAAAAGGATCAATCCTTTCATTTTGTCGTTGTAAAACAAAAAAAGAAGCAAAAATTTTGTATCATTGATTCTTCTATTTTATATGATGTGAAAATGAGTTTAGAGGAAATGAAAAAAAAGGCAACAAATATTGTCATTTTAGTTGAACATCCAATCAAGCAAAAAAAAGTAAAAAAACAAAAAATGAAAAGAACTTTATCTTTTTATATTGCTCCTTTATTTTGTATTTTAGAGTCTGTGTTTTTGATGCAACTGACCTTGTATCTTCAAAAAATTGTCGATCAAAATACGAATTATATTTATTTTTATCTTGCTATTCAGTTGATTTTGCAAGGAATCATGTTATTGAAATCTAAAATTTTTTTAAAATTGTATCAAAAATTAGATCAACTCTTTCCTTTAAAAGTTTTTCAATCCTTTTATCATTTACGACCTGATTTTTTAAACCAAAGAAATACAGAGGAAGTACTTTATCGCTTACAAGATGCTTATCAAATGAAATATTTGATGCTTTCTTTTTTATTTGAACTCGTTGGAAATTTATCACTTATTCTTTTTTCTTTTATTTTGTTAATGACTTATCAACCTTATTTTTTATTGATAATCTTCATTTTGATTCCTGTTTTTCTTTTTTGTGTTAAAAGTTTAAAAAAACAACGTCATTTAAAAGAAGAAAAAAGACAATTAGAAGTTCAATTTTTTGATCAAATTCGTTTAGATTTACAATCAAAAAAGAGGGATGGTTTTCATTTTAAGCAACGACTGCAAACATTTATTGATTTTCAAAAAAAAGCTTATCAAATTGAAAAAAATGAAATAATTAAAAATCATGTCTTGTTTTTTGTTCAAAATGGATTGATGACTCTCTTTTTAATCATTTATGCTTTTCGTCTTTTACCTTCTTTTAGCGTAGGTCAATTAATGGTTGGACTGCAGATAATGAGTATGATTATTCAACCTCTTTTTCAAATTTTAATGCAAACGAATCAATATGCCAATTATCAGTTATTAAAAATGCGATTGGAAGAATTGTTTCAAAATATCGACAAAGAAAATTAAAAAATCATATCTTATTTTTTTACGATGGTTTATAATTATCTTAGGTGATGTAGCAATGTATAAAGAAAGAATTCAACAATTAGTATCTATTTTAAAAGAAAAAAATTTATACGGTTATTTGGTTTTTTCTAGTGATTATCATAGTAGTGAATATATTGTAGATTATTTTAAAGCCCGTGCTTTTTTAAGTGGTTTTACAGGTTCAGCAGGAACGTTATTAGTAACGATTCATGGAAGTTATTTATGGACAGATGGAAGATATTTTATTCAGGCGGAACAACAATTAAAAGATAGTGGCGTTCAATTGATGAAAATGGGAGAAGTAAAAACGCCAACTCTGATTGACTTTTTAAAACAAGACATGCAAGAAAATGAACAACTCGCTTTTGATGCCAAAGTAGCCACCTATCAATTTGTTAAAAATTTAAAACAAGAAATTAAAGGAATTTCTTTAAAATTAGATGAAGATTTAGTTTCTTTGATTTGGAAAGACCGGCCCAGTTTACCTTTACAACCAATTGTTGAATTAATGGAAAATTTAACAGGAGAAAGTATTGCAAGCAAATTAGAAAAAGTAAGAACTTGTATGAAGGATATCCAATATCATTTGTTATCTTCTTTAGATGATATTGCTTATTTATTCAATTTAAGAGGAAAGGATATCCCTTATAATCCTGTCTTTTTATCCTATGCCTTAATTAGTCATAGCAAAGCTTGTTTGTTTATAGATGAGCAAAAAGTATCTTTAGAAATCAAACAAAGTTTAGAAGCCCAAGGTGTCACTTTGCTTCCTTATGAAAAGATTTATTCTGTTTTAAAAACACTAACGGGTTCTATTTTATTAGATCCAAATAAAATTAATTATGCTTTATATGTATGCATTGATAAATCGGTTAAGATTTTTAAATCTGAAAATCCAACAACTTTAATGAAAGCCATTAAAAATCCAGTTGAAATTGAAAATACAAAACGGATTCATTTACAAGATGGGGTTGCATTTTGTAAATTCATGATTGCTTTTAAAAAACAAATGAAAAATCAAACTTCTTCGGAATTACAAGCCCAAGATTTATTAGAATCTTTTAGAAAAGAACAAAAAGATTATTTAGAACCTAGTTTTTCAACCATCTGTGCTTATCAAGAAAATGCAGCAATGATGCATTATAGTGCAACATTACAAAGTAATAAAACGATACGCAATGAAGGACTCTTATTGATTGATTCTGGGGGACAATATCTTGGTGGAACAACAGACATTACTCGAACTTTAGTTTTAGGTTCACTTTCAAAAGAAGCCAAATATCATTTCACCTTAGCTTTAAAATCTCACATTGCTTTAGCAAGTGTTTGCTTTTTAAGAGGATGTCGAGGAATTAGTTTAGATATTTTAGCTCGTAAACCGCTTTGGGATGTTGGTCTAGATTATAAATGTGGAACCGGCCATGGTGTCGGATATATGCTCAATGTTCATGAAGGTCCTAATAGTTTTCGTTATAATATGAATCCTAACTTTATTTCTGCTGAATTAAAAGAAGGAATGATTACGACAAATGAGCCGGGAATTTATCTAGAAAATCAATATGGCATTCGACATGAAAATGAAATGCTTACTGTTTTTTCTCATCAAAATGAATATGGAGAATTCTTAAAATTTGAACCGATTACCTATGTTCCTTTTGATATTGATGGCATTGATGCATCCTTGTTAACTAGTCAAGAAAAGCAATGGCTCAATGATTATCATCAAATGGTTTATGAAAAAATTAGTCCTTATTTAAATGATCAAGAAAAAGAAACATTCAAAGAATATACAAAGGAATTATACTAATATGGTTGTCATTCATTTTCAAAATCAAACGCATTATCCGGCTAAAGATTATTTAAAAGATTTTGAGGCTATTGCGCAATATACATTATCTTTATTTAAAATCAAAAAAGATGTAGAACTTTCTGTCAATATTGTCAGTAAAAATACCATTCAAGAAATCAATCGAACTTATCGACATTTAGATCGTGTAACGGATGTCATTAGTTTTGAATTTGATGAAGGATTCAAAGAATGGGATGGATATCTTGTTTTAGGAGATTTATTTATTTGCTATCATCGAGCAAAACAACAAGCAAAAGCGTATCAACATTCCGTTCGCCGTGAAATTTGTTTTCTATTTACACATGGATTATTACATTTATTAAAAATGGATCATCTCAATGAAAAGCAAGAGCAAGAAATGATTGCGATGCAAAATAAAATTATGAACCATTTTCAAATTATTCGCTAAAGGAGGATCAATATGAAAGCATCATTAGAACTTTTAGTCAAAAAAGCAAGGGAAGTCATTGAAAATTCTTACTCTCCCTATTCTAAATTTAAAGTAGGAGCCGCTATTCAATTAAAAAATGGGCAAATTATTGTTGGGACCAATATTGAAAATGCCTCTTATGGGCTTACCAATTGTGCGGAACGTTCGGCTTTATTTGCAACCTATAGTTTAGGATATCGGCAAGAAGATATTTTAGCCATGTGTATTGCCACAAAAGAAGAAAAAATGGTTAGTCCATGCGGGGCTTGTCGACAAGTGATGGCAGATTTACTTTTACCACAAACACCAATTTATATTGTTTATGGTAAAGATGAATCTTTACAAATTTTCCAAACCACAATCAAAGAATTATTACCTTATTCTTTTGGAAAAGAGGATTTACATGTTTAAATCTGGTTTTGTTAGCATTGTAGGGCGACCCAATGTTGGCAAATCGACTTTAGTGAACCAATTAATTGGTAAAAAAGTTTCGATTGTTAGTTATAAGCCTCAGACGACACGCGATGTCATCCGAGGAATTTATCATGATCAAGATTGTCAAATTATTTTTACGGATACGCCAGGAATTCATAAAAGTGAAGATTTATTAGGAGAAATTATGAATACGAATGCTGCTAATGTTTCTTCGGATGCAGAGATTATTATCATGCTTGTAGATGCCTCCAATCCTTCTACAAAGAGCGATAAGTATGTTTTAGAAAAGATAAAAAATCAACAAAGTCCACTTTTTTTGGTTTTAAATAAAATTGACCAAATTAGTAAAAAAGATTTATTAGATCAATTAACTTATTATGGTTCGTTACAATGTTTTCAAGAAATTATTCCCATTAGTGCTTTAAAAAAGGACAATTTAGACCATCTTTTAGAAGTTATCAAACAATATTTACCTGAAGGTCCACAATATTTTCCAGTAGATATGGTTAGTGATCATTCTCAATCTTTTAGGATTGCTGAAACCATTCGAGAAAAGATTTTATTTTTAACACAAGAAGAAGTTCCTTATTCGATTGGTGTTTATTGTGAAAATATCAAAGAAACTGAAAAAAGAATGGCAATACAGGCTATCGTTTTAGTTAATCGTGAATCTCAAAAAGGGATTATTATTGGTGAAAATGGACAAATGCTTAAAAAAATTATCCAATGGACTCAAAAGGATTTAAAAGAACAATTTCAAAAAAGTATTCGTTTAGAAATTTATGTTAAAGCTTATAAAAATTGGCGGAATAATACGAGAATTTTAAAAATGTTAGGATATGAGGTGGAATAATGGATAAAAAAGTGACGGGATTTATTTTTAATCGAACACCCTATAAAGATAATGACTTTTTATTACATATTTTAACAGACCAAGAAAAAGAAGTTTTTATCTTAGCCAAAGGAAGCGCTAAAGTGAGCAGTAAAAATGCCATTTCTACGCAATTTTTTATGATTAATGAATTTATCTATACAGAAAAAAGTGAAGATGGACCTAAAATTTTAAAAAATGTTTATACGATTAAGCCTTACTATGCTCCTTATAGTGATTTATTTGCCTCAGGAATGTTCTTTTTTATTTATGAAGTGATTCAAAAAATTGTGAATCAAATGCCTCTTTATCATTTAACCATCACTTGTTTTGATGCCTTGGAACAAAAAAATGATCCTTACAGTGTTGGAAATTACTTTTTAAAACATGTTTGCCAAGGATTAGGATATCAACCTTCTTTAGATGGTTGTGTTTATTGTCATCGAAAAGATCATTTAATTTCATTTGATTTTGAAAGTGGCGGGTTTATTTGTTCCAATTGTTTTAAGCCAATGATTCATCGTTCTTTTTCTCAAAATCAATTAAAAGAAATTTATACTTTTTTAAAAGAAGATAAAATGATGATGATGAGTGAAACAACATCAAGGCTAGTTTTTGATTTATATGTTCAATTTTTAAAGGAGCAAGCAGGAATTCAAACTTATTCCCATGAATTTTTAAAACAAGCACAAGTTTTTAAAAGATAATTAAAAATTATGATAATCAAATTTGGTTGTTTGTATTTATCAAAATAAAAAAGGAGTAAAAATAAAAAATTACTCCTTTTTTTAACTATTATCTTAATTTTTTTATAAATCTAAATCCATTGTACCCATAGCTTGTTTAATAGCATGTTTTTGAGCAACTCGAATCGCAGCTAATGCAGCTAAAGCGCCGACAACATCATCTAAAAAACAATTACATCTTTTTTTATTTCTTTGCAAAATATTGATTTTTCCAGGTTTTGAAACATCAAGGTAACCAAAATTGGTTTGACCAATCGTTCCATAATTGCCAGCAATGGATAAAGCAATCGCTTCATCAATTCCAAAAAGACCCAAGTCACTTTTTAAAATGGAATTTAAGGGTTCTGAAAATAAATTTTGTTCAACAGCAGCATCAATATTCGCCGTTAAAATAATAGCATGAAATTGATCTCTTTTTCCTAAAA
Organism: Firmicutes bacterium CAG:631; assembly: GCA_000433015.1. GTDB lineage: Bacteria > Bacillota_I > Bacilli_A > RFN20 > CAG-631 > Caccosoma > Caccosoma faecigallinarum. The sequence continues at coordinate 12,577 of HF997998.1, read as the reverse complement.
CATCTAACACTGAATTTTTCATTTCTTCAATCGTTAAATCATCTAGATATTTACTTTGGGTTCCATAAGCAAGTTGGGCAATGTCATCAACAGTTACGCCACGTTCCTCTAAAACACGAATATTAATATCACGCATTTCATCTTCGCTATAAAGATTCGATTCACTAGGTACAAAATCTTTTAAACAATTAAGAAGACTCATTTTATCACTCCTTATATTAAATATACTATTTTTTCACAAATTTTACAATATTATTACTACAAAAGGAACCATGTCTATGTTAAAATAAGCATAGAATCAGTCAAAATGTAATTTTAGGAAGGTGAGTCTATGATTTATGATATCGGCATTATTGGTGCTGGAGTCATTGGTTGTTTTTTGGCTCGTGATTTAGCGAAATATCGGCTAAAAGTAGCTGTTTTTGAAAAAAATAATGATGTAGGAAATGAAGCTTCTGGAGCAAATAGTGCCATTATTCATTCAGGATATGACCCTTTGCCTCATACAAATAAAGCAAAATATAATGTTTTAGGCAATCAAATGTATGATCAAATTTGTAAGGATTTAGATGTTCCTTTTCAACGCATTGGATCTCTTACTTTAGCGGTTCAACCATCTGATATCGAAACGCTACAAATGTTACATCAACGCGCAAAAGAAAATCATGTTGAAACACAATTATTATCACAAGAAGAAGTGCTAAAATTAGAACCGAATTTATCAAAACAAGTATTGGGAGGATTATACGCACCAAGTGCTGGAATTATTGATCCTTTTAATCTTTGTGTTCATTTAATGGAAAATGCAATCGATCATCACGTTCAATTATTTTTAAATACTCCGATTCAAGAAATTGAAAAAAAAGAAGATAGATTTGTTTTAAATCAAAAATACCAAGTTAAAATATTAATTAATTGTGCAGGAGTCCATGCCGATGAAATCAATCACCTTCTTGGCATTGATTCTGTTTCTATTATTCCTCGAAAAGGGGAATATTTGGTTTTAGACCATTTTCAATCCGATTGGATTCGACACACCTTGTTTTTAGTGCCAAGTGATCAAGGGAAAGGCGTTTTAATTTCACCAACAACGAGTCAAAATTATTTAATTGGCCCTTCTGCTTCTGTATGTTTAAAAGAAGATAAAGATACCGATAAACCAACGCTTCTAGAAATTAAAAAGACAGCCTCTAAAATGGTAGCTGATATTCCTTTTTCACAAACCATTCGAACCTTTGCTGGAGTGCGTCCTACTCCTAAAAATCATGATTTTATCATTGAAGAAACGACGGTTTCTAATTTTATTCAAGTTGTAGGGATTGAATCCCCAGGTCTTACCGCTGCACCAGCGATTTCTAAAATGGTCATTGAAAGTATTTTATCCAAAAAAATTCCTTTACATCTTAAAAAGACTTATCGTCCAACAATAAAAAAATATCTTAAAATTCAAGAATTAAGTTTTGCAAAAAGAAATCAATGGATTAAAAAGAATCCAAATTATGGCGAAATTGTTTGTAAATGTGAAAAGATAACGAAAGGAGAAATTTTAGATTGCCTTTCAAGAAGTTGTCCACCCCATAGTATTAAAGGATTGAAAAAACGATTACGCGTTGGATTTGGAAAATGCCAAGGCGGCATGTGTCAACCACAAGCTTTAAAACTTTTAGCAGAAAAAAAACATTGTCAACCTAATCAAATTCCTTATGATTCTTTAAAATCTTGGATTTTAGATGATCCATTAGGAGGGAAAGAAAATGAAAACCGTTGATTTAGTGATTATCGGTGGAGGAAGTGCAGGACTAGCAGCAGCTTTGCAAGCCTATGAACAAGGGATAACCAATCTTTTGATTTTAGAAAAAGAAGATTATTTAGGTGGCATTTTACAACAATGTATTCATTCTGGATTTGGTTTACATCAATTTAAAGAACAACTAACAGGACCTGAATATGCCCAAAGGTATATTGATGCGATTCTTGAAAAAAAGATTCCTTACCAACTGCATTCAATGGTGTATCAAATTACAAAAGATAAGCACATTTATTATACGAATCAAAAAGAAGGATGTGTAAAAATCAAAGCCAAAGCGATTATTATGGCTACCGGTTGTATTGAAAGAACCCCAGGTGCGATTGAATTAGAAGGGGCAAGACCATCAGGCATTTTAACAGCTGGTCTTGCGCAAAAATATATGAATATAGAAGGATATATGGTTGGAAAAAAAGTATTCATATTGGGAAGTGGCGATATTGGTTTAATTATGGCTCGTCGATGTGTTTTAGAGGGAGCAAAAGTGCTTGGTGTAGCAGAAATTATGCCTTATTCGAATGGATTAACAAGAAATCTTGTTCAATGCTTGCAAGATTTTAATATTCCTTTATATTTATCACATACTGTTAAAAAAGTTATTGGAAAAGATCGTGTTGAAAAAATTGTTTTAACAAAAGTAGATGAAAATTTAAACCCAATCGAAAATACTGAAAAAGTATTTGATTGCGACACTTTAATTTTATCGGTTGGGCTTATTCCTTATAATACTTTATTGACACCTTTAAAGGTGCAGATGCATAGTAGAACCAAAGGAGCAATTGTGGATCAAAATTATCAATCCAGTGTTCCTGGTATATTTAGTTGTGGAAATGCTTTACATGTTCATGATTTAGTGGATTATGTCAGTCAAGAGGCATGCTTAGCCGCAAATGGAGCCATTTCCTATTTAAAACAAAAAAGACAAAGTAAAAAAACGATTTCTATTGTTGCAAAAAATGGTATTTCCTATGTTGTTCCTCAAAAAATTGCTTTTCCATTACAAGATAAAATGGAATTAAAATTTCGTGTTGCACGACCTTTTTCTCAAGTAAGTATTCAACTTGTGGCTCAAAACCAAGTGATTCAAACGATAAAAAAGAGACAATGTGTTCCTTCCGAAATGGAAAAACTCATGCTTTCTTTTCAATCTATACCTAAAAACTGTCAAGAAATTGCTATTCAAGTTTTGGAGGAAAAACAATGAAAACACTGATTTGTATTGAATGCCCACGGGGCTGTCATTTAACGATTGATGAAAATCAAAAAGTAACAGGAAATGGATGTCCAAGAGGAATCCAATATGCTTTAAATGAATTAAATTCTCCGACAAGAATGGTTACAACTACAGTTAAAGTGTTAAGTGAACAATGGTCACGTTTACCCGTAAAAACCAGTCATGAAGTTCCTAAAGATAAAATGTTTGAGATTGTTCAAGCCTTAAGAAAAACAGAAGTGAAAGTTCCCGTTTATGTCAATGATGTAATTGTATCACATATATGTGGTCTTGATGTGGATATTATTGCTACAAGAACGATTTTAAAATAGAATCGTATTTACAAAAATTTATTAAATTTACAACGATTTTGCTCTTGTTTTAAGGGTAGAATCGTTTTTTTTAAAAATAAAAAGGAGTAAACACTACTCCTAAAACACAAATTTATATCTTTTATGGTAGATAGGTTAATAAGTCTGCAATAGAAGCAAACACAAAATCGGCTTTGATATCTTGATTTTGATATTGGTTTAAAGTGGTTTCGCCGCTTAAAACTAAAATAGCAGTAAAACCATTATTTTTTGCAAAAGCAATATCTGTAGAAAGGCGATCGCCTACCATTGCAATTTGATGCGGTTTTAAATGAAATTTCTCCATAATTGTTTTACCCATAATGGTATAGGGTTTGCCACAAATAAAGTCTGGTGTTCGATTCGTACTTTTTTCTATTAAAGCCATCATTGAACCAATATCAGGTACATAATAAGGAGTGGCAGGACAATTAATATCTGGATGAGTTGCAATATAAGGTTTTCCTTGATTGAGAAAGGTGGTACATAAAACCAATTTTTGATAAGTTAAAGTGGTATCATATCCTAATACGACTAAATCAGGATTTTTATCTTCTAACGGAATGTGATGCTTTTCAAATTCTTCTTTTAAAGCATCTGTTCCAACTAAGTATACGGATTGATGAGGATAATGTTGGTAAAGATATTCACAGGTTGCTTGTCCTGAAGTATAGATTTCATCAAGTGAAATATCAATTCCTAGTTTTTTTAACTTTTCAACATAATCCTTAGCACTTTTTGAAGAATTATTAGTTAAAAATAAAATTTGTGCTTGCTTTTTTAGATGAGCGAGGGTTTCTTTTACTTGCGGTAATAGGGTTTGTTCAAGATAAATCGTTCCATCCATATCGAGACAAAATAAGCGAATTTCTTTTAAATCTTTCATATAAATCTCCTTTAAAATTTAAAATTGAAGAAATTTTGATTAAAATTATTACTAACATACAAAGTTTCTAAACATTCTTGTTGATCCAATAAAGCAATTTTTTTATAAGCATAATTTAAACTATCATTTTCTTCAATTTGCACATGAAAATGATCATAAGGAATCAACTTTGTTTTTTTACCAAAAAGATAGACAACAAATCCTGGCATGAAAAAGATTTTTTTACCATGATTAAAATAGAAAGCAAAATAAGGAATATTGCAACTAATTTTCCCATTAAAAATAAAGCCTCTTTTTTTGGGCATGACGAGTGCAAATCCGACCATTTTTCTTTTTTTCTTAGAAGCATTGGGAGTATAAGTAAAATCCACTTTGCCTAAAAATTTTTCATATTTTTCAACATAGGGTCGATAATGTGAAGAATAATAAGTCACACATTTATCATTTAAAGGACTTTTAAGATCTTTAAAATGCCAATCAATTTGAATACTTGGATAAAAAATAAAACCAAATAAAAGATAAAGAAGTGCCCATGAAACGACAAAAACAATTAAAAATAAGAAAAACCAAAAATCTCCATTAGGACGACCAAAAATGCCATAAATTATTGCTCCAATACATAAAATAGCAAAAATTAATTTGGTACATAAGCGACGAATAGCATCTTTTTTTTGAATTTCTTGTTGAATTTTTTGATAAAAAGGTAAAAGTTCTTCTTTTTCAAAAATTTGATATTGATCGTTTACTTTAAAACTTAATTTATTTTTATTGTAATAAATGATTTCATTCTTTTTTTGTTTTTTCGTTTGTTTTTTCATTTGCTTCTTCCTTTCTTAAATGCATCGCACAAACGGCTCCACTTGACCAAGCCCATTGTAAATTATATCCACCACATATTCCATCAATATCGACTAATTCACCAATGAGGTAAAGGGAAGGAATTTTTTTGGATTCCATAGAGGAAAGATCAATTTCATCTAAAGGAACACCTCCAGCAGTCATTTGAGCGTGATCAAAAGAATCAGTTCCTTCAATATGAAAAGTTAAATGCTTTAAAGTTTGAATAATCGATGAAATATCTTTGGTTAAAGCTTGTTTATAAACATATTCTGCAAGCATTTTAGGTAAAATTCCTTGTAAAACATTTTCTTGAAATGCTTTTTTTTGATTTAAAATTTGAAACAAAGTTTGTTTATCATAATCAGGCATTAAATCTAATTGAATTTGCATATTGGTAAAAGATGGAACACGATGGTAATAACTGCTCATTTGAAAGATTACAATTCCTGATAACCCATCTTTTTTAAAAAAAACTTCACCATAATCTTTAACAATACATTGCTGATTGTTCCATAAAGAAACTTGAGCTTTACAGCGCAAATTGGCAATAGAGTCTAATTTTTCTTTCACCTTGAAACCCGTTAAAGAAGGATAAAGAGGGTGATAGGTATGGCCTAATGCTTTTAATAAAGCATAAGTGTTGGATTTTTGATAATAAGCTAGACCGCCACTTGCTAAAATGACAATATCAACTTTTTCAATGGAATGATTATTACTTTTTAAATAAAATTGATTGCCTTTTTTTTCAATGTCTAAAATGGGATGGTCGCAAATCATTTTTACTTGTTTAGAAAGTAAAAATTGTCGTAATGTTTCTAAAACAGAAGTCGATGTTTCACTATAAGGATAAATTCTACCTTCTGCATCTACTTTAGTTAAAAGTCCTAATTGTTGAAAAAAAGAACATGTTTTTTTAACATCAAATAGAGCGATAATATCCATAGCTTGTGGATGATTATAAAAATTTTTTTGCATATTCATATTGGATAAATTACATTTTCCATTACCAGTTAGTAATAATTTTTTCCCAACACGATTATTTTTTTCATAAATGGTAATCGAAAAAGAGGTGTAGTATGCAAGATAAGCAGCGCAAAATAATCCCGATGCGCCTCCGCCAATAATACCAATTTGTCGCATATCATCACCTCATTTACATTATAACATAAATTCAAAAATAGATAAAAAAACCGAAATTTTCGGTTCTATTTCGTAATATATAAAATGCCAATTGTTCTTTTTCCACAATGGCTGCTAATAACACAACCAGCAACAGTTTCATGTAAATGATGAATTTTCTTTTTTAAAGAATCGGGTAAATGTTCTTTAATATATTTTGCTTCTTCAAAGCCCAAAGAATGGGTAATCATTACATGATCGGGGTCTAGTTCGTTTTCATGATCTACAATGTCTTGAATCATGATATCTAAAGCTTTAGAAAATTTTCCAAAGGCTTTATCATCTAAATCTAGAATGCCATCTTTTAGACGAATAACAGGACGAATTCTTAACATACTACCAAAGAAACGTTTGGTTCCACTACAACGTCCACCTTTGTGTAAAAAAGTAAGATTCGGAACGGCAAATTGCGCATGGATTTTTGGAACCACTTGATCCGCTGCTTCTTTAATTTGAGCAGCTGTCATCCCTTGATCACGGAATTGGCACATTTTTAAAACCAAAAGACCAATACCTGTGGATAAACTTAGTGAATCCACTAAAAAAATGCGGTTTTCTTCAAATTGGAGTCGTGCAATATGGGCATTATTGAAGGTGCTTGAAATTTTAGAACCAATTCCTGTATAAACCACATCATAGCCTTGTTCAATATAAGGAGTAAAAATTTTAACAAAATCAGCAGGCGATAAAGCAGATGTTTTAGGAAGTTCATCTAATTCATCTACTTTTTCATAGAGTTGTTCCGTTGTTAAATCAATTCCATCTTTATAGTAGGTTGTACCAAAAACAACATATAAGGGAACAACATGAATATCATTTTGTTCAATTAAATCTTTTGATAAATCACAAGTGCTATCTGTTAATATAATAACTTTATGCATCAAATCATCCTCCATGTTCGTCATTGAAATCATTATAGCATAATGATAGAAAAATAAGAAGTATTATTTTAAATACTTTAAAATAATAAAATTTGATAAATAAATGTTTTTTTCATTTTAATTAGTTTTATGATATGATATATACAAGGAAGTGAAAGTATGCTCATTTTAATTGGTCCTAGTGCTTCAGGCAAAACAGAAGTAGCAAAGTATTTAAAAAAAATGTATCACATTGATAAAATCATTACCTATACAACTAGAAATCCACGGGAAAATGAGTTAAAAGATGTCGATTATCATTTCATTTCTTTAGAAGAATTTGCATTGTTAAAAGAACAAGATTTTTTTGTAGAAACGACCTATTATAATCATAATTATTATGGTACTGCAAAAAAAGATATTTTAGATGATAAATGTATTATCTTGGATCCTAATGGTTTAAAATCTTTTTTATCTTTAAATAATCCACGTATTATTTCCATTTATTTAGATTGTGATGAGGATATTCGTTTACAACGAATGATTGCTCGTAAAGATCCATTACTTGAAGCTAAAAAAAGAATTATTAATGATCGCATTGCTTTTTATGATAAAAATTTAGAAGGAGTAACTTTTGTTATCGATTCTTCAAAAAATAATATTCCTGAACTTGGCGATAAAATATATAATCTTTATCACAATTTATTAATTTCATTGGATAAAAATGGCTAAAACTATCGCGGATTTAGAAATTTATGCAAAGGAAAACCATATTCCGATTGCAAGAAAATCATTTGTGGATTATTTAACGCAACTTGTATTAGAAAACCATTATACAACGATGTTAGAAATAGGAACGGGAATAGCCTATACTTGCATTTGTTTATGTCAACAAACAAATTTGGATATTACGACCATAGAATATCGTTTGGAACGATACCAAGAAAGTAAAAAAAATGTGCAAGAATTTGAATTTTTAGATCGGATTCACTTATACTATGGGGATGCTTTGTCCATGTCCTTTTCTCAAAAGTATGATATTATTTTTATTGATGCTGCAAAATTAAAAAACAAGGCATTCTTTATCAAATATAGTCCTTTATTATCTTTGAATGGAACCTTAATTATTGACAATATGGATTTGCGCGACTTTGCTTTAACGGCAAAAAAAGAAAAAGTAGAAAAATATACAAAGAATAATCAAGAATTAATGGACTATCTTTTCCATTTAAAAGATTTTGAAGTGACTTATCTTCCCATTGGTGATGGCATTTTAAAAATTACGCATAAAAAATAATCCTTGAGGGATTATTTTTTCGTATAAATGCTTCTTTTTGTCGATATTTTTAAATTTTTATAATTTAAAAGATATAAAATACGTGTATGTAATACAATACTTTGTGCTGCATTCGATTTTGTAAAGTAGAGTTTATGATAACCAAAGTTTTGATTCATTCTTTTTGCAAAAACAAGTGCTACTTTTCGATTCTTTTTAAATAAGTCTGGAACAACATAAAACTCTTTTTGAAAAATCCCTTTTGGTCGACATAATAGATATCTTGGACTGTCTGGATAGGCATAGAGTTGTAAAAACGATTCTGCAAAGATATTTTGTTCATAGGTAGAAGCATTTTTTAAATAACAAATCAAAGAATTTTTATTTTCTTCAATTTTAATTTCAATTGAAGGAGATGTTAAAATACCAATATCTTTTAATGAAAAGCATAATGCTTCAGCAATGTAATACATTTTGCTTTTTTTGCTTTTAAGGCGTAGAATACGTAAAATCAAAAATACAAAATAAGAACCTAATACAATTAATGAAATCATATATAAAAGTAAAGGGATAAAACGATTGAAGTGGAATAAATCAAACATTTCATAGATATTAAAAAATAAAAAGAGTGTTAATATCATTTGAATGATTGTGTTATAAAAAGAATAGGAATGTTTAAAAAATTGTTTATCAAAGATTAATTCATTTTTGATTTGATTGATTTCTTCAGCTTGATTAAGACTGTTTTGCCATTGTTTTGCTACATGATTTCGATTTGCAGCCAAATTTAGCATATTTTGATTACTTTCTTGAATTTGTTTTTCATTTTGTGGAATGGGTGTTAAAATACGTGCAATCCCGTTTTCAATAAGACATTGATCCTTTCCAATTCCGATAAAAGATTCAAATCTTTTTTTTAATAAATCTAAATCGGGATTATTTTCAAGATTATAAGGGTTAATGGTTAATAAATGCCAAATGTTAGATATTTTTTGAGGATAATGTTCATTGATGCGAATTGCTCTTCCACGTGTTTGATTGGAAGAAACATAAGAACCTTGAAAGCTTGCAAGAAGGAGAGTATTGACACAAGGTGCATCCCATCCTTCTCCCAATAATGCCTTAGTACCAATTACGACTTGGAAATATCCTTTTTCAAATAAACGAGTTAAAGCTTGTATGATGATTTTTTTATGAATCGGTAAAACATGAAGTTCACAATAAGAGGTTTGATTTACTTTTTTATAAGTAAATAACTCGTTAGAAACACATTCTTCTTTTAAGGGCTCAACACAAGATAGAGGAATTAAAATAAGACTTCCTGATAATAAACAAAGATTCAAATCATTTATTTCTTGTCGTCTTAATGTTTCAAAAATAGGGAGAATTCCAATTGAAGTCATTTCTTTTTTTAAATTGTTAATGGAAGATTTTGTTTCTTTTTTGATATAGTCAGCTAAAATAAGCATTCTTAAATCTTGTTTTAAATGCGTATATTCAAATTGGGTAATTTCTACAATAGAATGAAGCTTATTTTTACTTTCAATAAGCAATTTTTCATGCCGATCATCTTGTGTTAAATGGACTTGATGATGATGAATCAGTCTTAATGCTATTAATTCTTTTTTTAAACGAATCAAAAAATCATCTTCTTTAAAAGGAAATGTTTCATCAAATAAGATGGTTTGCAATAAAATTTCTAAATGTTGCATTTGAAAAGGTTCGATATCACAACTAAATCGAATAAAAAAGTTAATTTTTTGTTGATTATGATATAAAAATAAGATAACACATCGATAAAAAGACGCGTTTTGATAATATTTTTTTCTAAAATTGGCATATTTTTGATGAATGTTTAACTTTAAGAGTAATTCAATTAAAGTAGCATGATGCTGATATTTTTCAAAAGTTTTAGCTGCATTTTGATAAAATTTTTGAATTTGCTCTTGTTCATCTAAAGTAGGCAAATTACAGTAAATATAGTCTTGATGAAAACAAAGATTATGGTCCTTTACCAATTCTGGGATAAAAATTTCTTCATCAATAGGTCCACAAAGATGAATGTAACGTTTCCATTCTGTAGGCGTTGCATCATAAGGCGGTGTAGCGGTTAAAGAAATGATAAAAGGATCATCTATTTTTTTGATGACGCTTTCTAAAACACGCCACCATTCATTTTTTAAATGATGGCATTCATCTAAACAAATGGTTTTAATTTGATATTCTTTTATCTTTTCATCTAGATTAAATAAAGAGTAATCTTCAACATGGATTTCATCTTCTTGATCTACTTTTTTTTGATATGCGCTGTATAAAGATTGATAGGTAATACAAATAATTGGTGCAGGAATTTTTAAATCTCTAGAAATATAGGATTCATAAGATTCATCATGAACGAAATCTTGAATAAAGCGCTGAATCCATTGTTCTCGAATCGTTATACTAGGAGTTAAGATTATACAAGGTTCATTGACTTGTAAAATTAATTCAATCCCTAGAGTTGTCTTTCCACTTCCTGGCGCGGCCACAAGATGTAATTTTTTTTGAGAAAGTAAAAGAGGCACTTTTTCAAGTATTCTTTTTTGATAGGGTCGATATGTTCCATTAAATTTTAAAGAAGAGGGAAAAACAGCCATTTCATCACCTATTTTCTATCTGCTTCATTATAACATTGTTTTTTGTTTAAATTCAATTTAATTTGATTAGCAAAAAATCACCTAGATATAATATATCTAGGTGTAAAAATTAAAAATGAGACTTAGTCATATTTGGGTTTGAAAAATTCTTATAATAGATTAGGTGAAGACAGTATGAAAAAATATAAAATTTGTGTTTATGCAATCTGTAAAAATGAAGAAAAAAATTTAAAAGGCTGGTTAGAAAATGTGCAAGAAGCCGATAAAATTTTTGTTTTAGATACAGGGTCTACAGATAGTAGTATAGAAATATTAAAACAAGCTAAAGAAAATGTCGTTTTTCAAACCAAAAAGTATCAACCTTTTCGATTTGATGAAGCAAGAAATGATTCATTAAATATGGTGGATGAAGATTGTGATATTTGTGTTTGCTGTGATATTGATGAACGTTTTATTAAAAATTGGCGCAAAATTATTGAAAAGAATTGGACAGCAGATACGAAACTTTTATCTTATCGTTATACTTGGAATTTTAATTCAGATGGAAGTGAAGGAACTGTATTTTTTATCAGTAAAATTCATTCTCGTCATGATTTTAAATGGGTGCATCCTGTTCATGAAGTTTTGCAATATTTAAAAAAAGAACCTTGCAAAACAATACAACTTCCAGAATTAAAACTTTTTCATTACGCGGATAATCTAAAATCACGGAGTAGTTATCTTCCTTTATTAGAATTATCGGTACAAGAAGATCCTGAAGATGATCGTAACATGCATTATTTAGGAAGAGAATATATGTTTCATAAAAAATATGACGAGGCTATTAACACTTTAAATCGGCATTTGACTTTAAAATCAGCAACTTGGAAAGATGAAAGAGCGGCCTCTTATCGCTTTATCGGAAGATGTCAATTAGCAAAAAATAATTTTAATGAGGCAAAAATATCTTATTTGAAAGCAATTTGTGAAGCTCCTTATTTGAGAGAAGCATATATTGAATTGGCTTATTTACTATACGAACAAAAAGAATATTATGGGGTGATTTATTGGATTGAAGAAGCTTTAAAAATTCAAGATCATTCTTTAACTTATATTAATGAGGCCTTTGCATGGAATGCAACACCTTATGATTTGTTATCTTTAGCCTACTATTTTATTCATCAAAAAGAAAAAGCATTAGAATATGTAAAAAAGGCTTTACAACTTTCTCCGGATAATGAAAGAATTCAAAAAAACAAAGAAATTTTTGAAAAAATGGCATGAAAAAACCGCTTCAAAGCGGTTTTTTCATTAATGACATTTTGGTCCCGTCGGTCCAGTTGGTCCTGTAGCGTCAGTAGGTCCCATTGGTCCCGTAAGACCTGTTAAACCTATTTCACCTTGGATACCAGGAATTCCTTGAAGACCTTGTTCACCTTGGATACCTTAAACTCCTGCGGCACCAGTAGGCCCAGTCGGTCCTGTAGGTCCAGTCGGTCCGGTTGGTCCAGTAGCACCAGTTTCACCTTGAAGACCTTGAGGCCCTTGTGC
>HF997997.1:43858-54822 GCA_000433015.1 Firmicutes bacterium CAG:631 | reverse complement strand
TAAAAAAATAACCGCCAACAATAATACCTAATAAATAACAGCATAATTCTAAAACTGCTGTAGTAACTGAAAAAATCATTTTCATCTACTCCTTTACTTTTAAAGACAATCGATTCATTGCTCTTTTTAAGGCTATTTCTGCTCTTTTTATATCACTTTTAGGATCATTTAAACGATCTAAAGCTCGTTGTTTTGCCTTTATTGCTCTATTATAATCAATTTCTTGTTCAGATTCAATTGCAGAAGTCATAATTTTAACTTCATTTTCATCGACAAATAATGTTCCACCTGCCAAAGCATAATTTTGATAAACACCATCTTTTTTTATCTTTAAAATAGAAATTTCACAAATGGTTATTAAAGGAAGGTGTTTATTTAGAATCGTTAATTCCCCTGCTATCGTTTTAATAACAATTGAATCAACATCTAAAGATAAATAAATTCCTTCTAAATTAATGATTTTTAGTTTCATAAGTAACTCCTAAAGATGCTGCTTTTTTTAAAACATCATCGATGGTTCCAACATACATAAAAGCTTGTTCTGGTAAACTATCATATTCTCCTTTTAAAATAGCCTCAAAACTCTCAATTGTATCCTTTAAAGGAACATAAATTCCTTTTACATCTTGAAAAGATTCAGCAACATGAAGAGGTTGAGAAAGAAAATTACGAATTCTTCTTGCTCGATTAACCACAATTTTATCTTCTTCACTGAGTTCATCCATACCTAAAATCGCAATAATATCTTGTAGTTCTTTGTATCTTTGTAAAATTTGTTGTACTTGTAAAGCCACTTGATAATGTTTTTGTCCAACGACTTGTGGGTCTAATAAACGACTAGAAGATTCTAAAGGATTGACTGCAGGATAAATTCCTAAAGAAGCAATATTGCGGTCCAAAACGGTCTTGGCATCCAAATGTGTAAAAGTCGTTGCAGGAGCAGGATCAGTTAAATCATCAGCTGGAACATATACCGCTTGGACTGAAGTAATCGATCCTTTTTTGGTTGATGTGATTCTTTCTTGAAGTTGTCCCATTTCTGTGGCCAAAGTGGGTTGATAACCTACTGCAGAGGGCATTCGTCCAAGTAATGCCGAGACTTCACTCCCGGCTTGTGTAAAACGAAAAATATTATCAATAAATAATAACACATCTTGTCCTTCTACATCACGAAAATATTCCGCCATCGTAAGTCCTGATAAGGCAACACGCATTCTTGCTCCTGGTGGTTCATTCATTTGACCAAATACCAAACATGTTTTAGAAATAACTCCTGATTCTGTCATTTCATGATACAAATCATTTCCTTCTCTTGTTCTTTCACCAACACCAGCAAAAACAGAAATACCACCATGTTCTGTTGCAATATTAGAAATTAATTCTTGAATCAGTACCGTTTTCCCAACACCAGCACCTCCAAATAAACCAATTTTTCCGCCTTTTGCATAAGGACATAGTAAATCGATGACTTTAATTCCTGTTTCTAATATTTCCGTCTTCGTATTTTGTTGATCATAACTAGGAGCCTTACGATGAATAGGAAGTTTCATAGAAGTTAAAACAGGTCCCTTATTATCAATCGGTTCTCCTAAAACATTAAATAATCTACCCAATGTTTCTTTGCCAACGGGGACTAAAATGGATTGATTCGTAGCCATTGCTTTTGTACCTCGCACTAGTCCATCCGTTGCTCCCATTGAAATACAACGTACAATATCATCTCCAATATGTTGAGCGACTTCAACCACTAATTTTTGATGATTGAGTTCAATTTCAATTGCCGTATACAAAGCAGGTAGTCCATCATGAAATCGAATATCGACAACCGGTCCCATGACTTGACACACTTTACCTTCTAGAGTTTTCATCATTGATTTCCTCCTTTAACTTGAACTTCCCGTAATTTCACTAATTTCTTGCGTAATCATTGCTTGTCTTGTTTTATGATATTCAATCATTAGTTGTTCTTCTAGTTCACTTGCGTTCTTCGTTGCATTTTCCATGGCAACCCTTCTACTTGCTTGTTCAGAAAGTACACTTTCAAACAAAAAATTCTTAATGATGCAAGATAAATAAAATGGGATAAAAGATTGGCATACTTCTTTTGCAGATGGTTCCATTAATAAAGCCTTATGCATTTTATTATCAGTTTTCGTTTTGATAATTGGCAATAATTGGACCAAAGTAGGATTAAAAGTCAAAGAATTTACATATTTTGTATAAATCATTTGTATTTTTCGATATTTTTTTTGTTGAAATTTTTTTAAAACAAAATTAGCCAATTGTGTCGACATTTTTTCTTTAAGATGAAAGGGAGGAAAATCTTCAATGGATCGAACAATTTTATATCCTTGATTTTTAAAATAATAGATTCCTTTGATACCTATGATTATCAATTCATCTTCTTTTTGATTGAGTTGTGTTTCAACAAAATGATATAAATTATGATTATATCCACCACATAGTCCTAAAGATGAACTAACGATAATAGTTAAATTTTTATTAGATTCTTCATTGTATGAAAAAAGCGCATTTTTTTCATCTTCTAAATGATTACTAATATAATTCATAATTGTTATCATTTCTTGATAAAATGGAGTAAATTGAAAATGAATTTCTTTGGCTTTTTTCACCTTTGAAATCGATACCAATTCCATCGCCTTAGTTATTTTTTGAGTAGAACGAATCGATTGGATTCGATTCTTGGTTTGTTGTAAATTCATTTCAACACCTCCTTTTTGTTAAATGTTTATAAATTCATCAGTAAATTGCATCATCACATTTTTTAAAGTATTTTCTAAAGTTTCATCCAATGCATTCATCTTTTTTAAATCTTCAAAAAGATTTTCATGGTGCTGATGTAACCATTTCAATAATTCTGCTTGATATTCTTTTATTCGAACTAATGGAACTTTTTTGATAAAGCGATGTTTTGCACTAAATAAGACCATAATTTGATCATAGACATCCATTGGAGCATATTGCGGTTGCTTTAAAAGTTCCATTACCTTTTTACCATGTTCTAAAATTTCTTTGGTGTTTTTATCTAAATCACTACCAAATTGAGCAAAAGCTTGTAACTCTCTATAATTTGCTAATTCAATTTTTAAAGTTCCTGAAACTTGTTTTATAGCCTTAATTTGCGCATTGGAACCCACTCTAGATACCGATAATCCTGTATCAATTGCAGGTCGTTGTCCCTCGTTAAACAATTCCGTTTGTAAAAAGATTTGTCCATCTGTAATAGAAATGACATTGGTAGGAATATAAGCTGAAATATCTCCAGCCAATGTTTCAATGATAGGTAAAGCTGTAATCGAGCCTCCACCATAATCTTGATTTAATCGAGCTGCTCTTTCTAAAAGACGAGAGTGAAGATAAAATACATCTCCAGGATAAGCCTCTCTTCCAGGTGGTCTTCTTAGTAATAAAGACAATGTACGATAGGCAACAGCATGCTTGGATAAGTCATCATAAACAATTAAAACGTCTTCTCCTCTTTCCATCCATTCTTCTGCAAGCGTCACGCCGGCATATGGAGCAATATATTGCAAGGAAGCCATTTCACTGGCTGTAGATGAAACAATGGTTGTATAAGACAAAGCGTCATTGATGCGCAATTTTTCAACAATTTGCGCAACAGTTGATGCTTTTTGCCCAATAGCAACATAAACACATTTCACATTTTTTCCTTTTTGATTCAAAATGGTATCGATGGCTATTGCTGTTTTCCCTGTTTGACGATCACCAATGATCAATTCTCTTTGTCCTCTACCAATTGGAATCATCGCATCAATCGCCATAATTCCTGTTTGTAAAGGAACAGAAACCGATTGACGAGTAATAACCCCATGGGCAATTCTTTCTATTGGTCTTGTTTTATTAGATTCTATCGGCCCTAACCCATCAATTGGTTGCCCAATAGAATTGACAACTCGTCCTAAAAAATGATCTCCTACCGGAATTTCAATTATTTTATGTGTACGCGTGACAAGATCATCTTCTTTAATTTGCGAATCGTCTCCTAATAAAACAACACCAACACAATCTTCTTCTAAATTCAAAATCATTCCATATACATCATTTTTAAATAGCACTAATTCACTGAGCATGGCATTTTTTAATCCATAAACCATGGCAACGCCATCACCAATAGAAAGGACTTTCCCTGTATCTAATAATTCTACTTTATGTTCATATTGCTTAATTTGTTCTTTAATTAAAGCACTAATTTCATTTAAGTTTCTTTTCATTCTTTCACTCCTTTCTATTTTTTAGCAATTTTTCTTTCATTTTTTTCATTTTCTCTTGAATGGAATAATCTAAAACCCAATCTTCGACTTCAATCTTAAATCCACCAATTAATTCTTTATTAATTTGGTTTTGTAATATCACCTTAGACTTTAAAAGAGTAGAAATTTTTTCTTCCATTTTTTGAATTTGAACATCCGATAAAGGAATCGTTGAATAGATCGTTCCTTTTTTTATATTTAAGTGTTTCAAACAAATCTGAATAAATTCTTCTATGATTTCTTGAATGTATTTTTCACGATGATAATCTACAATAACATTCATAAAATAAAGTATTTTAGAAGGAATTTCATTTTTAAAAACAGAAGCCAAAATTTCTTTTTTCTCTTCTTTTTTTAGCGCATCATTTTTGACAAGTTGCATAAAATCAGGGTTTTTTGCAAAAATTTTAAGTATTTGCTGACATTCATTCATAAATTCTGAAATTTGATTTTCTTCTTGAGCAAGCCAAAAAAGCGCTAGCGCATAGCGTTGAAAAATTTGTTTCATGGTTTAAAATCTTCCTTTAAAAACTCTTCAATCATTTTTTCGTTATCGCTTTCGTTGATTTCACGATTTACAATTTTTGAAGCAGCAACCATCGCTATATCAATCACTTCATGGGATAAATCTTCTTGCATTTGTTTTCGCTCAGAAGCGATTTGTTTGACCGCCATTGCTTTTTGATCTTTAATTTCTAAAGCCGTTTCTTTTAAAATCCGATCTTTTTCATTTAAAGCCTCTTTTTTAGCTTCTTCAATCATTTCTTTTTTTGAAATTTTAGCCGTTTTAATCGATTGTTGTGCTTCAAGTAGTTTTTCATTTGCCAATTTTTGTTTCATTTCTGCATCCTTTAAATTAGACTCAATATATTCTTTTCTTTTTGCAATAAAATTTTTAGCAGGTTTGACTAAAAATTTGGCTAAAATCAAAACTAAAATGAATGTAGCGATTAATTGAATAATCATTGTCGGTAAATCAGGAAATAATTTATCACCAATCGTTTTTAAATCATCAAGTCCTGATAAATAAATACCTTTCATAAAAATTACACCTTTACATGACAAAAATAATTAAAAATGCGATTGCAAATCCATAAATCCCCGTGGTTTCAGCCAAGGCAATTCCAAGAATCATATTGCTTCTAATGACAGAAGCTGCTTCTGGATTTCTGCCAATGGCATCCATTGCATGAGCGGCAATATTACCTTCTCCAATGCCGGATCCAAACCCTGTAAATACGGCGATTCCTGCACCAATTGCAGCAAGTCCTTTCCCAACACTCATGTCTGCTAACATTGGTACAATGGTCATTAAGAATTCGAACATTTTATAACCCTCCTTTTAATTTTTTGTGTTTTTACTTCTTTTTGTTTTTTTGCTACAGGAGCCGGAATTTCAACCGATATCAATAACATAGTTAGTGTTACAAAAATTAAAGTTTGAATAAAAGCAGAAAAAATATCTAAATAAGCATGTAAAAATGGACTAACAATAACACCCATAAAATTCAATCCATGATAATTTAAACCAACAAATTGCGTCATCACACTTGATAAAGAACCAGTTGCCCAATAAACTAAAGTCATAAGCATATATCCAGCTACCGCATTGCCAAACATCCGAATGGATAAAGAAAGCAAAGGTGAAATCTTTCCTAAAATATTAATAGGAACCATAATCGGAATCCATGGTGGCAATGGGTCAGTAAAACTTTTTAAATATCCCAGTCGATTATAATAAATCGAAGAAAGCTGAATGCCTAAAAATGAAACAATTGCTAATGTTAAAGGGATTGAAAAATACATAATGGGTGAAGGCAATCCAAATAAACCACTGATAAATGCTAAAGGAATATACAAAATTAAAAAAATGTAATAAGGTGCAAATTTTTCATATGCCTCACCTAAAATGGAGCGAATATTATTTAAACTTTTATCCACTAATAAATCCGCTACAAAAGCGGCCCCTTTGGGCGGTTTTGTTGGATCGGCTTTTTTTATTTTATGTCCTAAAATGATGGCAATAATCGCAATAAGAAGCATGACAAAAAGAGAAACAATTAGTTCAGCCGGCATATCATACACGATGTATTCCCATATCTTTTTGAACATATTTTTTTACTCCTTTATTTGTAATCCATATTGAAAAAAAATGACAAATTTTAAAATTAAATAGCCAAACAAATAGGCAAAGATAACCCACTTATCTTGATAAAATAGGAAAAATAAACCCAGTAAGGCTAAAGCAAAAATCCCTATATTAATTAAAGAAGTGACTTTGATTACTTTTTTTAATAAAGGTTCTACACTTTGTTGTGTCTTATAAATTAATAGCAAATAATTACCTACACTTATCAATCCACTTATTACAAAAGTGATGGATAAATAATAAGGAATGTCAAAAATAAAACTAAAACTCAATAAAAGAAGACCAATTATCAAAGTAACAATTAAACTAGTATAAATAATTCTTTGGTGAATTCTTTTTTGTTTCGTTTCCATATCAGTGTTGTTGCTCATATTGAGTGATTTTATTCACTCTTGTTTCATGTCTACCCTTTAAAAAAGAAGCATTTAACCAAGATTGGATACAATCAATAGCTGTTAAAATACTTACTTGTTGAGCGCCAAAAGCTAAAACATTGGAATTATTATGCTGTTTTGATAAAACGGCATCTTTTTCATTATCCACTAAAGCACAGCGAATTCCTTTGACTTTATTGGCGCAAATACTTACACCAATGCCACTTTTACAAATCACAATGCCAAAATCACATTCATGACTAGCTACTTTTTCTCCAACTTTAAAAGCAAAATCAGGATAGTCACACGAACTTTCATCATAGGTTCCACAATCTACCCATTGATAACCGCTTAATTGATTCATAATTTCTTTTTTTAATAAAAATCCACCATGATCGGAACCAATTGCTAATTTCATTTTTTATTCACTCTCCCAAACTTTGAAGATATCTTCAAAAGATATCTCTCCTTTTCTTAATAAAAGAGGCCTATCTTGAGTTAAATCAATGACCGTTGAAGCATTTTTTCCTAAACTATCTGCATTAATCAATGAAGATAGTTGACCTTTAAAAGCATGATAAACATCTTTTGCTTGAATAAATGCTGGTGAAGAAGAAATATTTGCACTAGTTACCAACAAAGGCTTGTTGATGCATCTTAAAATTTCTAAAGATAGTTCATGGTTTGGAATTCTAAAGCCAATACTTTTTTGTCCCAATGTCATCGTTTGTGGTAAATGCTCTTTCGCTTTTAAAATTATAGTCAATGGTCCTGGCATAAAAGTATCAATAATTTTTTGTTGTTTTTGATTAACCAAAGCATAATCATGAATTTTTTCTTTTTTAGCAACCATGACTGTCATCGGTTTATTAATTGGTCTTTTTTTTAATTGAACTAATTCATCAAAAGCTTTTTTGCTATCAGCAAGGATAGCTAAACCATAAACCGTTTCTGTAGGAAAACCAACCACTTTTCCTTGCTTTAAATCTTTACAAATGGTATCAATTTCTTTTTCTGTGCAAATTTTTGTCATTGTATTTCTCCTTATTGTATATTATAAACTTATAATATACAATTTTGCAATCTTTTTATCCTCCAATGTAACTAATTCCTTCATACCCCAAATTTAAATTGGCATAAATGACATTTTCTAATTGTGCTCCATAAATAGTAAAATGAGTAAGAATTTGAATTTGTTCATTTTCTAATTGTTGCTTAATTTCAATTAACAAAGAAATTGCTTGATTTTTGCCGATAGAATCCATTAAATAAATTTCTGTATTTAAAGTATTACAATGAATTTCATAAGTATAATAATCAATCGAATCATAATTCAATTCTAATTTCACATTTTGATTTTCTATGCGACAATAGGGATTTTTTACCTCTTCTTTGACTAATTTTAAAGACACTAAAAAGAAAGCGACGATGATCATTCCACTCAATTGCAAAAAAACAAAACCCGTTTTAGCTAAAAATTTATAAATTTTAATCCATACTTTTTTGATAAGAATCACCTCAATTTTAGTATGGACTTTTTATATTATTAAATACGGTTTTTTGCCTCTAAATAAGCAAGAATTCCGTCTTTGATTAAACTTGCAATCTTTTCTTGGTATGCGTCTGTTATTAATTGATTTCTTTCTTCGGTATTGCTTAAAAACCCACATTCGACCATCACTCCGTTTAAATCGCCACTATTATTTAAAAGATAGTAATCGCCAACTTTTGGTTTTTTTTCTTTTTTATTAATGGAATTGAATGTTTGTTGCATCACCAAAGCAAATTCTTCACTTGATGGAACATTTTTTTTATAAAAAACTTGGGCACCGCTAACATCAGAATTAGAAAAAGAATTGAGATGAATACTGACAAATAAATCGGCTTGGTTTTCTTTCATATAGGCAATTCTTTTTTTTAAATCTTGTATTTTATGATTTTTTGCATAAGCATCACTCAAATCATAATCATCTACTCGGCTAATTAAGGTTCTAGCACCCAAATCAATTAACATTTCATAAACTTTCGTTGCAATACTTAAATTAATTTCGTCTTCTAAAACATCATTAAAACTAGCCCCATTATCTTTCCCGCCATGCCCTGGGTCAATAAAAATGGTATATCCTGAAACAGCAGAAATCATTTGGTCTTTTCTTTTATTTTTTATAATTATCGTTATATTAAAAATACTGAAGCAACTAAAAATCAAAGTTAAAAAAAGAAAAAATTTGCTTTTTTTCATCATCTTAATCACCTAGTTCAATATATGATAAAAAAGTATTTGTCAATTCTAAACAAATACTTTTTGTATTTTAGTATAAATTTATTTTATTTGTTTTCAACTTCTATGATGTAATAATATAAATTATTTTTTATTTGTTTCCATTGAATCGTATACTGATTTGTTAGTTCAATGAATTTGGATTTATTATCTCCTGTTGGCTTGACTATTGTTCCTACTAACACTTTTTGGGATCTAAAATAACTATAAATGCTATCTTCTTTTTCTCTACCTGTTTCTTTATAAAATTTATCATCATCAACTAGAACAACTGCCCAACATTTATCAAAATTTCCTTTTTTACAAAGTTGTTCTAAAAATTTAATATCTTTGACGAAGGAAAACATTGTTTCTGGATATTGTCCGTTTCTAGGAAATTTTAATTCAATTGCATATCTATTTTTCTTTTCTGTGTCAGTAATAAACAAATCCATTTCTTTTTTAATAAATTCTTCTGCATCTTCAACTACTGTTCTTACATTTTTTTCAAAAAAGACTTTATACTTATCTTGTTTTAATTGTTCTTTTAATCGAACTCCCATTTCAAATTGAAATCCAAATTCATTATCAAAATCAGTGTCGATTTTCATTCTTTCATTTTTTAATTCGTCGATAAAATTAACCTAGCAAATTGATTATTTACATCTTGTATAATAAAGGGGCTTTCACATACAAAAATATTTTTTACTACCCCTACATTTTTTAAATAATTGGAAATATTCTTTTCATATTTAGAATAATCATTTAGATGTAAAATCTTCATCTAAGTCAGTTGTATCGATATTTTCTTCATCAATTAAGGATTGAAGAAATGCAGTGATTTCCGCAGCAAAATTTTTCTGCTCCTGGGTTATAGGAGTACTTTCATTATCCTCCATATCTTCTTCATCCTCCTCAGTCCAATCATCATCATATAAAGAAGCCTCTTCTTCTATTAATTTATGTGGAGTTTTATCTTCTTTTTTCATATATTAATCCTCCGAGTCTTTAATTCATTATTAGAAACATTTGCAATATTTTTTTTGTAATGCACTTAGTTGTAAAATATTGTAATTGCCAATTCTAATTAATTTAATCAACTTTAGTTGTTCTTCTTTGCTATATATCAGTATTAAATCTAGCTTACGTGATAGTCTATTAAACTCTGTCAGTTTCCTTTTAAAGGATGGTCTCGATTTTTTAGCAGTTGTTTGCCCTCTTTTTAGTTGATTAACAATCTCTTGAACATCTTTTTGGTCTTCTAATTAAGTTTTTTAAAATCTGTTTAAATTGTTTTGTTGTTTTTATACTATACATATGTTTAATCCTTAAGGAGAATAGATAAATCTCCATTTGGAATATCTATCAAATCATTTACATCTACATCTTTAATCGCATCATATATTTTATCATCTTCAATTTGATTATTATCACTCAACGGAGTTTCTTCTTTTAGTTTTTTCTTATTACCCATTCTATCACCCCTTCTCCTTTTAAATTATCTAGTAAGTCAAAATATTTATCTTCCCATTTCAAATTGAAATCCAAATTCATTATCAAAATCAGTGTCGATTTTCATTCTTTCATTTTGCTTTTCTTTTTAGTTTCTTTTAAAGATACCTCTTCATATCTATTTCTTCTAAATTTTCAAATTTTGTTTCTCCGTTCAATGGTTTATCAAATGATTCTTTTTTTGTATTTAAATTACTTTTACTATGGAATGAAATAACAATAACAGGACTATCTTCTATAGTATCATAATCAAGTTTAATATATAATTCAATGTTTTTGATATTTTTAATATTTGTGTTTTTCATAAATATAATCGCTTCATTATACTTTCCTTCTGTGCCTTTAGAATTAGTTTCATAATCTTTAACTGTAAGTGT
>HF997997.1:37798-43844 GCA_000433015.1 Firmicutes bacterium CAG:631 | reverse complement strand
TTTAACTGTAAGTGTTCTTAATATGTTTTTTAAGTCCTCATCTATTAAATTGTTTTTCTTTTTAAATTGATTCGTTTCCCAATAATTAACAATATTAAAATCACTAACAATAATTTTATCGACAACTTGTTTTATTTTATCACTTGTAAGCTTATATTTAATAAATTGAGGAATTTTTAAACTAACATCACTAGATTCCCCTAGTTCTTTGTCTATTTCTTTTTGAATTTCTTCTTCCCATTCATTGATATCAAAAGCAAAAGCATTATCTACTAAAATTACTCCCGCGTCTTTTATGAAATTGTCAAAAGAAATATTTCCTTTCAATATTTGTAAACTGATGTTTGTATCATCTTTATATGGAAGGTTACTTGCTTTTTTTTGATGAAAAGATATAGCCACAATCGTACCTTTAATTTGCGTACTTGTTAAATCTAATTTTATATAAATAATAATATCCCCTAAATTTTTACCATTACTCAAAGCTACATTATCTTTTTCAAATACAATCAAATCATTCCCTAAAAAATTTATATTATAATTTTTAGTAGTTGCATAATAATCTGAAATATTCAAACTATGGATAATTTCAAGACATTCATCAACATATAAATCATATTTATCTAGAAAAGTGTCATTTTCTACTCTAGGTGTAATAAACAATCTTTTACATTCTTTTAATTCTTCAATTAATTTTTCTACATCTTCTCTATTAATAATTATTTTTTGACTATAGATTTCTTTCAACTTTTTTAACTGACTTCCAGATAGTTTCTTTTTATCTAATTTTGCTATTCTATCAATTAATTCAAGATTTGTTATGCTACGTATTTCTTGAGAAGATAAATCCAAGAGTTCTTGATTAGTCATATTCAACATTTCTATTTCATTATTAAATCTTTCCTCTTCTTTATCAATATCTTCTTCTATAATGTCTTCTGTTAGAAAATGAGCATTTTTAATATCATCATATACATATATAAGATTTATAGGTTTATCTTTTAAGATATATCTTAAATGAATATACTTCAGCTCTTCCTTCCAAATTTTCTCTATCTTTTTCATTTTTATGTAGATTGCACTAATTCTTGTAATCGTTGCCAAAGACGAACCATGGCTAAAGTATCTAAATGACAATAAGCAAGAAGACTTCGGCGTAGTTCATCTCGTTTTGATTTTTCTAAACTTTTTAAAGACAAAAAAGTGGCTGTTGCTTCTGTACCATTGTGAACATCATCAAGATTATGATAGTTTAATTCCGGATGATTGGGAAACATCGCTGGTAAAACACTTTTAATAGAAAGACTTCCATTCATTGCTTGATCATAGACAAATCCATCACGAAAAACATCTAATAAATCATAGATTTTTCGCCGAATATTTAAAAGTTGCTTTTTTAAATCGAAAAAAGTTTCGGCTAGTTGTTTAATAATCATACATTCAAAGGACTTATTATAAGCTAGCACACAAGCATGAGGTGGTATATCTTTGATTAGTTGTTCAGCCAATGTCCGTCTAGGATCTTCATTTTCATCAGCCAAAAATTCCTTGTGTTGTAAAACTCCATTTTCTTTTTCAATATAATGTAAAGAATATTGAAATGGTACTTGTTGATAAGGTTTTATCCCATCATACAAAGGGATATAGGTCTGGAAAGATTCAAAATCTAAAAAATATAAAGGATAACTTAGTTGATTTAAAAATGTTTTTATCCCGTTTTTATTGACATGGGTGGGAAGATGAAAAACTTCAGCATGTACTTGTTTTTGTTGAATTGAATTTAAGGCAATTTTCTTCTCTAATATATCAGAAAAAGTCACAATTCCTTTTTCATAAAAATTGACTGCTTTTCTTTTTTGCATACGATATAAATCAAAGATATTAGGTTTTGGAAGACCTTTAGAACAATAATCCCAATAGGTGCAAAGATCAGGTTTAAAACATTGCGCACCAATATCCATTTGTGGTTCCTCTTTTTTGGAAATATATTGTATTGCTTTTTTAACTTTCTCATCCATTGAAACAAGATAAGGAGATAAAAAATCTGTCACCTCTTGAATTTTCAATAATTGATGAAGATCCACCTCTCCATTACGCACATATTGATTGTTAATGTAGACAACAAATACCTTTCCTACATGTATTCCTGCATTTTCAACAACCCATTTTTGATACGCACATTCGACGATGTATTCTTCTTCAAGACTTGTCGAAGCTTTAACTTCATAAATATCATATCCTTGTTCCGTTCGATGTAAAATATCAACGGCACAATAGCAATGTTGATAAACAAAGGCCGCCTCACAAATATTTTCTTTTCCTTGTGCTAAATATTTTTGAGTATTTTTTAATAAAGAATCAAGATCTAAGCGACCATCTGTTGTATAACTGATTGTTTCAACGTATTCTCCAAAAATCCCTCTAGCCAAAGCGCCAACTTCTCTTCCTTCTTTTAATCTTTGCTCTGCATTTGCATCTTGTTTTTCCCATTCTTTTTGATAAGTATCCATCCAAAGCATCTTTGGACATTGCCAATATTGCTTATATTTGCTTTTAGAAAGATTCATCTTCATTCCCCCTATGATTTTTATTATTAGGCTTATGATTTGATATTTTCTTCTTTTATATCTATTGCATATTCATTGAGAAATAAACTTTCTGCAAGATAATTTCTTTCATTTAAAATAAAAACTTCAGGCGCATTTATTTCTAAAAGTTTTTCAATTCGTTTTGCAAAAGCCACGCATCGATAAGTACAAATGTTGCTTACGTGTTTTGAAGTTTCTTTTTTCTTATCATATTTAAATGGACGTATCCATTGATTCCAAACTTCAGCCAATGAATTTCCAAGTTTATCTTGGGCTTCTTTGATATCTTTAATTGAACTACCTTGCTTTTTAGCAATCTCTTGTAACATTAAAAAAAGTTCTTCTTCTTTTTTTAGAATCATTTGAATATCTCTTTTCTTTTTTGGATTAAAAGTATATTTTTCAATTATTGATGCTTCATTAACATTATGAGCTAAAATAAAAACTAAATCATCTTTATATCGTGCAATATCAAGATGATTACCAATAATATTGCTTTCTAATGTTTTTAAATATTCTTGTGGAGTTATCATTTTTTCTTCATCAAATTGGTCATATGTAAAAATTTTTTTCATATTTCTTTCTCCTTTTTTTCAAGTTCATTATAAATGTCATGGGCCTCTTTAACAAGATTATGAATTCTTTTTTGTAATTTTGCTGGGGAAATGACAATGGCATTTCCCAAGTTTTTTAAAAGAAATTCTTCTGCCTCTTCAAAAGAAGTCTTTACGGTAACACTTATAAAAAAATTTGAGAAATATTCATCATATTTTCCTTTTTTTTCTTTTTTACCTAATATTTTTTCAACCTTAACTTCTTTTCCAAACGTGTTAATAATATCATTCATTATCCGTTCTTTTACATACATTTGTACTTTTAATAAATGATTTGAAGTAAATATCTGATTTATATCTTCTTGAATTTGATCTATAATTTTCACATTTGAAATAAAATGAATATCATAGTCAGCACCTAGTTCATTTTTACCTACTAAATAATAATTTGGTGCTTTATAAACTAAAGAAAGAGGTTCAACTATTCTTTTTATTTTTACTTGATTTGTTTTATTAAAGCAAGAATACTCAAATTCAATTTTTTGTTTATTTTGAATGGCTTTTTGAATTTTTTCTAAAATTTCCAAATAACCCGATTTTTCCTTATCAAAAGAATCCCATAAAATATAATTATATTTTGAGGAATTTAAAGCATGTTTGCTACTCATT
Source organism: Firmicutes bacterium CAG:631 (assembly GCA_000433015.1). GTDB lineage: Bacteria > Bacillota_I > Bacilli_A > RFN20 > CAG-631 > Caccosoma > Caccosoma faecigallinarum. The sequence goes on along the minus strand of HF997997.1, from coordinate 40,033 downwards.
TCACAGAGTTGATCAACAATTTTTTTAGCATTTTCATAGCCGAGTTGTTTAAAATGAAGAACAAAAACAATGAGGAATAACAATTCACTATCTTTAAATTTTCGTGTGCTGAGATAAATTCCCTTGTGTGGTTTTTCTATAATTTCAATTCCTGCTTCTCGAAGCAAAGATATATTTCGAGCGACTGTTTTTCGTTCAATTTGGATTTGATATTGATTAGACAAATAGTTTGAAATGTCTTTTTGTGTCAAACAATGATTTTCATCACTATATTTTTCTAAAATTTGAAAAATACGTAATAATGCCAATTTTTTATTTTCAAATGATGCCATTAAAACTTTACTCCTTTATTTAATATGATAACAATAATGGTTTTTTATTGCAATTCATTTACTAATTTTTATTTTTTATTGTAATAAAGAGACGATATCATCATACACAAGAATGTTTCGTTTTAAAAGTTCGTTTGCTACTTTTTCAACCTTATCCCAATGTTGAAATAAAATAGATTTTACTTCATCATACATTTCCCCAATCATTTTATTGGCCTCTTTCACAATTTTATCCACATTTTCTCTTGAATCAATATATTCGCTTTCAAGATAATCAAAGCCATGTACGACATAATTTTTTATAAATCGTTGTGTAAGAAATGATGTTTGCTCTAAATCCGAAGTGGCACCAACATCAATCTCATTAAATTTCATTTCTACTGCTGCTTTCCCAGCAAGCGTATAAAGAGCATCTTCATACATTTTTTGATAAGAAAAATTATAATCTTCATCTTCTAATATTTTTGTTATCCCTCTCGTTTCATTTTGGTTAGGAAAAATAGAGACAAAAACAATATTTTTAGGATTAAAAATGTAAGCAATCGCAATATGACCCGCTTCATGATAAGCTACTTTTTGTTTATGCAAATAAGATTCCCAATTGAAATCATTAATTTTAACATTAAATTTTTTCATTAAAAATGCCTTTAAAAAAGAATCACGAGAAATTTGATCTTCATGATGAAAAACTGCATAAATTCCTGCTTCATTTAATATTCCTTCTAATTCTGCACAAGATGAACCATCCATAATATTTCCAATCCATTGTGGAGTTATATCTTTTGCAATTGGTTTGTTTTGTATATAATTCTCAATCAGTTGAATCGCATCCTTACGATTGGGTCTATTTATCTTAATAATTTTTTCAAATCTACCTGCTCGTAATAATGTGGTCGGTATATCTCGTAGAACGTTTGCCGTTGCGATAATAAAAATATCTTTATCTTTGAATTGATCCATATAAGACTGAATCATAATTAATTCTTCTGGGTTTCGACGTTGATTATCTTCTGAAAAAAATTTATCCATATCATCAAAAAGAATGATTGAAGGAGTATTTTCTTTAGCCGTTTCAAATATATCCTCAATATAGGTAATAAATTCTTCTTTTATCTTATCTTTTCGAACAATATAGGATTGATGCCCAATGGCTTGCATCAAAGATGTTGCCATCAATGTTTTTCCTACCCCCATTGGCCCATGTAAAAGAAGTCCTCTTATTTTCTTTACCCCTAATTTAGCATACCTTTCAAAATTTTTAATGACATCACAAATTTGCATTAATTGTTTTTTTTCATTTTCATATCCAATGATATTTGCAAAATTTTCCAAAATAATTCCCCCTTTTTGCAAAAGAGATTATAGAATAAACAATGTCCCTTTTTTGGTACGCTCATCATTAATTTTAAAATTTTTTTTCTTTTTAAAACAAAAAAGTATCCAAACTTTTTAAAAAGTCTAGATACTTTTTGAATCTTCTTACAAAAGGATTAACGTTTAGAGAATTGTGGAGCTCGACGTGCACCTTTAAGACCATATTTTTTCCGTTCTTTTGCACGAGCGTCACGAGTTAATAATCCCATTGATTTTAATGTTGGACGATATTCATTTGAAGCTTCTAGTAATGCTCTAGCAATTCCTAAACGAATCGCTCCAGTTTGACCACTAAAGCCTCCACCACTAACATTAACGATGACATCAAAACGTGTTTCATTAGAAGTAGCGGTTAATGGTTGTTTTAAGTCCATTACAAACGTTGCAGAAGGTAAATATTCTTCTACTTTACGACCATTGACAAGAATGTTTCCTGTTCCTGGAACTAAAGTAACTCTTGCAACAGAAGATTTTCTTCTACCAGTACCTAAGTAACGTACGGCTTGTGTTTTCTTTTTCGCTGCCATGT
>HF997997.1:21854-37783 GCA_000433015.1 Firmicutes bacterium CAG:631 | reverse complement strand
TTCGCTGCCATGTCTTATTTCCCTCCTATAACTTAATTTCTAAAACTTCTGGTTTTTGAGCTTGATGAGGATGTTCATTGCCAGTGTAAACAAATAATTTTTTGTACATTTTACGGCCTAAAGATCCTTTAGGTAACATACCCCAAACGGCTCTTTCAACCATTTCAACAGGATATTGTTGGACCATTGTCTTTGCACTACGAGTTCTAAGTCCTCCTAAATATTGAGAATGGTTATAGTAATTCTTTGTTTTTAATTTGTTTCCTGTTAAAGAAACTTTTCCACAGTTTAAAATGATAACATAATCACCAGTATCAATATTTGGTGTATATGTTGGTTTGTTTTTACCAGTTAAAACTTGTGCGACATTAGATGCTAAGCGACCTAATGGAATATTCGTTGCATCTACGACATACCATTTACGAGTCACATCTTGTGGCTTAGCCATTGTTGTTTGACGTTGCATAATAACGTTTCCTCCCTTACATATCTTAGTAACTGTACCGGGGCTACTAAGGCAAGCAAAGTGCCATCTATAATCATACTTTTTTTGCCTATTAAAGTCAAGAAATATTTATTATTAATAAATAAAATTAAAAAAACTATTGTTTTAACGACTTTAAAAATTGTTGATGTGCCTCGCTTAAAGACTTTCCGTGCTCAATATGTTCAATAATTTTAGCAAATAATGGTGCCATTGATAATACTTCAATTTTTTCAGATTGTTTAGAAGAATCTAAAGGAATGCTATCTGTTATAATTAATTTTTCTAAACAAGAATGATTGATTTTATCTACTGCATCAAGACTTAAAACACCATGGGATATCGCTGCATAAACTTTTAAAGCTCCCATTTCTTTTAAAACTTGTGCGGCTTGGCATAAAGTTCCAGCAGTGTCAACAATGTCATCAATAATAATGACATTTTTATCTTTGACATCTCCGACAACACTAACCACTTGAGCAACATTTGGTTTTGGTCTCCTTTTATCAATAATGGCTATCGGAGCACCTAAATTTTCAGCCAATTTTCTTGCACGAACGACTCCGCCATGATCTGGTGAAACTACAACAATATTTTTTAATTTTTGTTCTTCAAAATATTTTACAAAAATGGGTATGGCCGATACATCATCTACTGGGCAACTAAAAAAGCCTTGAATTTGAGGTGCATGTAAATCTGTTGAAACCACTCGGTCTACACCAGCCACTTGCAATAAATCAGCGACCAAACGGGCCGTAATGGGTTGTCTTGCTTTGGCTTTTCGATCTTGTCTTGCATAACCAAAATAAGGAATAATTGCCGTGATTTCTTTAGCACTTGCTCGCTTTAAAGCATCACAACAAACTAAAATTTCCATTAATCGTTCACTGACTGGAGCACAAGTCGATTGAATAATGTAAACTTTATCTCCACGAAAAGATTGTTTTCCTTCAAATAAAATTTCTCCATCTGCAAAGTGTGTAAGTTCTGAATCCATAATTGGTACTTCTAAAATTTCAGCAATTCGCTTGGTTAACTCCTTATTTGCGCTCAAACAAACTAATTTAATTCCATCTAGCATCGTTTTTTCACCATTGATCAAATTTAGATTTGATACTGCCCTTTCGTTATTCTTTTTTGGATTGAATGTCTACATGTTCATTTTCAACAACTACATTTTTTATTATAACACAATCTTGAATGAGTGCGTTATGAATAATTGCATTTGGTCCAATTTTGCAATTTGCACCAATAATAGTTTGCCCATCAATAAAAGAGTTTGGATAAATAATTGTATCGTTTCCTATTAACACATCCTTGCCAATATAAGTCGTATTAGGATCAACAATCGTTACCCCTTTTAGCATATGATAATCATTAATTCGTTTTTGAATAATCTTAGTTGCACTGGCAAGCTGAATCCGATCATTTACTCCTAAAAACTCTAAACAATCTAAGGTTGGATAACAAGCCACTTTCTTTTGATCTTTTACCATTAATTGAAAAATGTCGGTGAGATAATATTCATTTTGTTGATTTTTAGGTTGTAACATAGGAATATAATGCAATAAATCATTGGTATTAATCACATAAACTCCTGTATTAATCGTTTTAATTTTTTTCTCTTTTTCTGTTGCATCCTTTTGCTCGACAATTTTTAATAATCTTCCATTTTCTTTAACGAGTCTTCCATATCCAAATGGTTGTTCGACTTCTGCTTCTAAAATGGTCGCATCATTTTGATTATTTTGATGAAATTCTAAAAGTGAATTTAATGTTTTTGAAGTCAATAAAGGAGTATCTCCACAAACAATCATGGCCGTTTGATTACTTTGTAATTGAGATAAAACTTGCATGATTGCATGTCCTGTACCCTTTTGTTCTTTTTGATAAACATATTGACTTTTATCATTTAATAACGTAATAACCTCTTCAGCTTTATATCCCACAATGGTAATTAATTCTTGGATATTGGCTTGTTTTAATGAATCAACCACATATTCAATCATCGTCTTATCAAAAATTTTAAAACAAACTTTAGCTGTCTCATTGTAAATGGAATTCATTCTTGTTCCTTTACCTGCTGCTAAAATAATACCAACTGTTTTCATCTGATTCATCCCCTTTAAAATAACGTTAATTGATCCATTTCGTTTAACGTTTTTAACACACCAATACTTTCTAAAAATTTAATATTCGTTGTATTTAATTTTGTCCTTTTGATTAAATCTTCTTTCGATACAAATGGGCGTTGATTTCTTGCTTCTACAATTGATTTTGCCGCTTGCATTCCAAGTCCATCTATGGTTTTAAATGGTGGAATGATTAAATTATGATCGGTATCGACGACAAAATCTTCATCCATTGACTTTTCTAAATCAATATTTCCAAAAAAGATATTTCGATGAAACATTTCTAATGCAATTTCAAAGACAATATCTAGAGCTTCTTCTTTGGTTGTTAATTTTTCTTTTCGTGCTCTTTTTTCTTGAATTTCATTATATTTTTGCCGTACCGCTTTTTCGCCAGAAATAAGGGTTGCAATATCATAAGTATCGCACCGTGTTGTAAAATAAGTAGCATAATATTCTAATGGTTTATAATATTTATACCAAGCGACCCGAATAGACATCATTGTATAGGCAACCGCATGCGCCTTTGGAAACATATATTTAATTTTTTTACATGAATCAATATACCAATTCGGTACATGATGATCAATCATTTTCTTTTCTTGTTCAGTTGTTAAATTTTTTGTTGCTTTTCTAACGTTTTCCATGATGGAAAATGCATCAAAAGGTTCAAGGCCATACTCTAGCATTGTAACCATAATATCATCACGACAGCCAATCACATTCATTAGTTCACAAGTTTTATTCCGAATTAAATCCCGAGCATTGCCAAACCAAACATTTTCCCCATGTGATAAACCACAGATTTGAATCAGTTCAGAAAAGTTCTTCGGTGAGGTTTCTTCTAACAATCGTCTACCCAAACTTGTACCAAATTCAGGAAGTCCTGCTGCCCCTAACTCTTTTGAATCAGCCGCATTAATTCCTCTAAATTGTTGCAATACATTTTTATCATTCATAGGAATGGTTTTAGGATCTATACCTGTTAAATTTTGCAGCATTCTTAAAGCTGTAGGATCGACATGACCAAGCATATCTAACTTTAAAACATTATCATGAATCGATTCAAAAGCAAAATGAGTTGTTAACCAATCCGAAGAGACATCATCTGCAGGATATTGAATCGGTGTAAAATCATAAACTTCCATATCCGATGGAATGACAATTAAGCCTCCCGGATGTTGTCCCGTTGTCCGTTTGGTTCCTTCAATCATTTTGGCAAGGCGAACTGTTTCTGCATTTGTAATCGTTTTATTTTTCTTTTCAAAATACTTTTTCGTAAATCCGTAAGCGGTCTTAAATGCAGCCGTTGAAATCGTTCCCGCTCTAAAAACATAATCTTTTCCAAACAAATCACGAATATAAGCATGCGCTCTTTCTTGATATTTTCCCGAAAAATTTAAATCAATATCAGGAACCTTATCTCCTTCAAATCCTAAAAAGGTTTCAAATGGAATATTATGTCCATCTCCCTTCATTGTCTGATGACAGATAGGACAAAGCATATCGGGTAAATCATAGCCACTTTTAACTTTCGTTTCGTCAATCGTAAAATCGCTATATCCACAATGTGGACAACGATAATGAGGGCGAAGTGGATTAACTTCAGTAATGCCGGCACATGTAGCAACAAAGGAGGAACCAACCGATCCTCTTGAGCCTACTAAAAAGCCATCTTCATTTGATTTTTGAACCGTTTTAGAAGCAATAATGTAAATGACAGAATACCCATTGGAAATAATGGAATTTAATTCTTTTTCTAAACGATTTTGCACAATTTCTGGCAAAGGGTCGCCATACATTTTATGGGCATTTTCATAACAAATTCGTCTCAAATCTTCATCTGAATTTTTTAATGAAGGAGGGTATAATTTATCATGAATTGGTTTTACATCTTCAATTTGTTCGGCAATTTTTTGCGTGTTTGTTACCACATAGGTATAAACATCTTCTGAAGATAAATAAGGAAAGCTATCTAGCATTTGTTGGGTTGTTTTCAATTCTTGAATCGGATATTGAAAAATTCTTTTTTGATAATCGTGTAGTGGATGGAATCCTCCACCATTAGCGGGTGTATCAATTAAAATCTCTCGCGCTATGGCTTGATTTTTGGTTACATAATGCGCATCACCTGTTGCGACAACAGGAATATTTAATTCCTTTGCCGCTTGAATGATGGCCTTTAAAATTTCTATAACCCGATCCATGGATTCAATTTTTTCCGTATCGACTAAAATTTGATACTGATCCAAAGGTTGAATCTCAATGTAATCATAAAAACGCATGACTTTTTTTAATTCTTCTTCCGATTTTGTACTGGCAATTTCAAAAATTTCACCTCGTGCACAACTACTTCCAATAAGTAGTCCTTCTTTATATTCTTCAATGACATTGCGGGGAACTAAAGAAGATTCAGTAAAATAGGTCGTATTCGCAATACTAATTAATTTAAATAAATTTTTTAAACCGATTTTATTTTTAACTAAAAAATTAATGTGATAAGGTTTAGCTCTTTTGATTGCTTCTTTTGAAGATAAATATTGTAAATCAGCATGTGTTGTGGCTAGTTGGTCATTTACTAATTTTGATAACATGACATCAAAAACTTCTTTTAATACATAAGCATCATAATCAGCACGGTGGGCACTTTCTTCATCGTAATCAATATTTTGTCTACGCGCAATAGCGCCTAATGAATGCTTACTAGAGTCTTTATCTAAAACTCTTGAAAGGGGTAAAGTATCGATGATAGGATTTGTAATTTTATGACCAAAAGCTTGCTCTAAAAAACCAACATCAAAAGTGGCATTATGCGCAATAATGATGCAATCAGCAAAGAATGCTTTAATTTTTGGCAATTCTTGCTCAATTGTATTTTTATCTTTTAACATCGCATCATCAATATGTGTTAATTTTTTAGTTAACGGTTTTAATGGAAATCCTGGATTAATTAAAAGATCAATGGTTTCAATTTCTTGATTGTTTTTAAATTTAACGGCTCCAAATTCAATGATTTGATCAAAACGACAAGATAAACCTGTCGTTTCAATATCAAAAGCAACAAAGGTTGCATCTTTTAAATCAATAGAAGAAGGATTTTGGACAATATTTAAATTTTTAGGAACCATATTGGTTTCTAAACCATAAATAATTTTGATATTCTTTCCTTTTTTTGCTAATGCAGCTTGTGCCTTTTGCGCATTAGGAAAGGATTGTAAAGAATTATGATCGGTAATCGCAATTGCAGAGTGATTGAATTTGACTGCTTGTTGAATTAAATCTTCGACTTCACCAATCCCATCCATTGCAGACATATTCGTGTGTGCATGCAATTCTACTCTTTTTTCTGCCGCGTTATCTTCAACAATTTCATCTTGACTATCGATTGTTTGAATTTCAAAAACGGAAATGACATTATCTTTTTCATAGGCATTATAAATCAACGTCCCTTTGATTTGAACCCATTGTTGATTTAAAGATTCAATAAAAGAAGCATCATATTTTTTGCTCACTTGAATATTGGCAATATAAGAGGTTTTATAATTCGTAACATATAGCTTAAATCTTTTTTTATTGATTCCATCTTCAACCACATCAAAAACTTTACATTCTACGTCAATATCAACTATATCACTATCAATTTTATCTAATTGCACTTTTTCAAAAATTTTATTTTTAAAACTATAGATTGGTAGATAATTTGAATGATAACTTCCTTGATTAGTAGATTTCGTGTTTGATTTTATGGTTGGTTGTTTTTCTTGAGGATGTTCTTGCTTGAATTGAGCGTATTTATGAAACACCACTTGAATATCTTTTTCGTAATTGAAGTCCATATCCTCTTTTTCAACATAAACAAATTGAACTTCAATATCAAATCCAGCAGCATGAAAATAAGATTTAATACTTTCTTTTTTTTCATTTAAAAGATTTTCTTTTAAAATAGAATCAAAAACAATGCTTACTTTTTTATTTCTTACCACTAACTGTTGTTGTTTCATAAATTGTAATTGAGGATGATCATTTTCTTCTAACTCAATATATTGCGTTAAATAATCTTGTAGAAGTTGTGGTGATAAATTATATTCTTCAATTTCTAAAGAAAGATGAACAGCAACTTTTAAAGTTTGTAAAAATTGTTTTTTTAACAAGGAAAAAACTTCGGCAGGAAGATATTTTTTTAAATGTAATTGAACATTATAAAAGGGTTGTGTTTTATTGGAAATATCCAAAGTGACCCGAATAATCTTTCCACCTTCAAAATATGGATAGGTTGAATTTGGCATTGCTATATTTTTGATTAAATCCATTAGTTCCATAATAATCCCCCTTCCATTATTTTAAAATAATCCAATAATATCTTTAATGTTTATAATAATCATTAAACCAAATAATAGTAAAAATCCAATGGTATGAATCCATCCCTCTACATTTGGATTGACTTTTTTTCTCGTAATCGCTTCAATTAAAACAAAGACAATTCGTCCACCATCTAATGCAGGAATAGGCATTAAATTAAAAAATCCTAAACTAAATGAAATGGCTCCTATAATATAAATCAGTGGGGTCACTCCTAAAGAAGATGCTTGATCTACAACTTCATAAATGCCAACTAATCCGGATAGATTTTCAAATTTACCAACAAACAATTCACCAAAAGCCTTGCACATTTGTACAAAATATTCTCCCATAAAGACAAAAGTTTGAGGAATCGCTTCAAAAAAACCATATTTTTTCATAGAGACTTGAAAACCAACTTTATCAAAAGAATAAACATTTTGTCCTTTATCATCTTTATTCGTTAACACTTCACTAATCACCGTTGCGTTTTGATAATTTGTATCTGATTCAGAGGAAGAATAAGTCAATTCCATATGCCGTTGTTGTATCGCATTGGTAGGTTGTACTTCATTTAATAATGAACTAATTTCATTAAAGTTTTGAGGTGTGCCTTCTACTTGAGATCCATCTACTATCGTTCCATTTTCTGTAATCCAAATATTCATTTCATGAATATAGATGGTTGTAGGTAAATTTTCATTTTGTTGAGCAATGGCTCCATTATCGACAATTTGAATATAAGGTTGGTCCGTAATAGCAACTCCATAACCCATTAAAAAGATAAAAAAGCAAATATAGGCCAAAATCATATTAAATATACCGCCAGCAGCCAAAATTAGAATTCGTGGTAATTTTTTAGCATTACTAAAAATTCTTTCTTTAGGTATTGGTTGATTATTATTATCTAATAATTCTTGTCCATCTTCTAAAGCCTCTTCACCAGCCATTTTAACAAATCCACCCAAAGGTATCATTCGAATACAAAAATGCGTTTCTCCCTTTTTATTCGTATAAATAGCTTTACCAAAACCAATCGAATATTCATAACAATAGACATTAAATTTTTTAGCAAACAATAAATGTCCCAATTCATGAATCGAAATGGTTAAGCAAAGAATCACTAAAAAAATGAATATGTTAACAAGACTCATCCAATTAAATGCAAAGTTCATTGATTCACTAACCTCCTTATATAATCTCTAGCCCATTGGTCAGCAGCAATAATTTTTTCTAAAGTCACTTGTTGATCATTATGATGCGCTTTTAATGTCGCTTTGACCAACCGAGTGATTGCTCCAAAAGAAATTTTTTCTTGTAAAAAAAACTGTACTGCTTCTTCATTAGCCGCATTCATCACCGTCGCATACGTCCCTTTTTCTTTTAAGGCTTGATAAGCTAATTGAATGGGCTCAAAACGATGATCATCCACAGGATAAAAATTTAAATTTTGCATTTGCTTTAAGTTTAAAAAAGAGGATACATGATTTAAACGTTGTGGGTAATTTAAAGCATAAGCAATGGGAATTTTCATATCTGGTGTCCCAAGTTGAGCAAGAATCGCTCCATCTTGATATTCTACCATTGAATGGATAATACTTTGTGGATGAATGACCACTTCAATTTGATCACTAGATAAATCAAACAGCCAGCGTGCTTCAATCATCTCAAAAGCTTTATTAAACATGGTTGCACTATCAATCGTAATTTTGGCTCCCATTTTCCAATTCGGATGATTTAAAGCTTGGTGGATAGATACATTTTCTACTTCTTCCAAACTTTTTTGATAAAAAGGACCGCCGCTTGCTGTCAAAATAATTTTGTGTATTTCATTCTTTTCCATGCATTGAAATATCGCAGAATGTTCACTATCAATAGGATAAATATGAACTTGATTTTCTTTTGCAAGGCGCATTACTACTTCTCCACCGGCAACTAAAGTTTCTTTATTGGCCAAAGCAATTTCTTTATGATTTAAAATGGCTTGAATAGTTGGGATTAAGCCTACAAAACCAACTAGGGCATTAACCACTAAATCACAACCAGATGTGGCAACTTCAACAAGTCCCTTATCTCCTTCAACAAACTTTATGTGCGGATACTTTAAAATATACGATGGAATAGACATTAAATCCTTTACTGCAACGATTTGTAAATCTTGAAATTCATTTAATAATGAAGGGAGCAAATCAATTTGTGTATAAACACTCATTGCCACCAATGAAAAAGAAGATGGATGTTTACGAATAACTTCTATACACGATTGTCCAATGGATCCACTAGCTCCCAAAATTGCAATTTTTTTCATTTACTTTTACCCCACAAAAAGACCAAACGTTTGAATACATACGAATAAAAATAAACCTAAAACAATGCTATTTAAGATTAAAGAATCAATGCGATCTAATACACCGCCATGTCCTGGTAATAAATGACTAAAATCTTTAATTTGATAATGCCGTTTCACACAACTAAAAATTAAATCCCCAATTTGTGCTGTGATAGTTAGTAAAAAAGTTAAAATAATCACAACATACCATGGCAAAGTTAATTCATAAGGAGAAACGACAAAAATGAAAAACAATGAACCAATTAATGTTCCGCAAACAGTTCCACAAATTGCTCCTTCAACCGTTTTTTTAGGAGAAATTCGTGGCGCCAAATAATGAATTGGTTTATTTGTTTTGCGATATAACATTCCACCAATATAAGCTCCTGTATCTGTCATCATTGTTACAATTAAAAGATATAAACATAAATAAATGCCATTCAATGCCTCATAAGAATAGGGCTGATAATGTACTTTCAATCCCATTTCTAGATTTAAAGGAAGACTACGAATATATAAAAAGGATTGTAGACCAAAAGTTAAAAAAACAACCATTGTAAAAATATAAAATGCATCAGTAATTTTAAATCTTTGAGAAAAAACACTGCTGCCTAACATGAATATCAAAAATAAAAGTAAAATTTCTGGAGAAAAACCAATTTTTGTCATGATTCCTTCTTGAAAATCAAAATAAAAAGACGCCTTTCCATCTACAACACTATAGTTTAAAAAAACTAAACTAATAATCCCAATAAAAACAAAAATAACTGTTAGTAAAGGATATTTTTCTGAATTTTCTTGTTGTTTTTTATGTGCTGATAATAATTCATACCCTGCCATACAACCAATGATAGCGACAGCAACGGCTAAATAATAACTTCCTAATAGCAATAAGGGAATACAAATAGCAAGTAAAATAATTGCAGTGATTGTTCGTTGTTTCATGTATTTAATCCTCCAAATCTTCGATTTCTTTTAGCATAAATTTGAAGTGCTTTTTCTAATTTTTTAGGTGTGAATGCAGGCCATAATGTTTTTACAAAAACAAGTTCTGCATAAGCAAGTTGCCATAACATAAAATTGGAAAGCCGTTGCTCATTGCTTGTTCTGATTAATAAGTCAATGGGTGGTAACTTGTGATAAAGATAATCTTCAAATCGATCTTTTGTAATTTCACCTAATTGTAAATGATGATTTTTATAGTCAAAAGCAATTTTTTGACAAGCCATTAAAATTTCATCTTTTCCACCATAATTTAAAGCAATATTGAATATTTTTTTATCAAAATTTTTTGTTTTTTCTAAAGCATCTTTTAAAACTAAAACGGTATCTTTAGGTAATTTTTGATACTCGCCACTGATGACAATTTTAATTTTATTTTCTATAAAATAAGAAATATGTTCATCAAAAAATAATTTTGGTAAAGAAAATAAATAATCCACTTCATCTTTAGGACGTTTCCAATTTTCTGTTGAAAAAGCAAAAATAGATACCACTTGGATGCCTTTTGAAAAGGCATATTGAATATTTTCAATGAGGCGTTGAGCACCTTCCTTGTGCCCAACACTTCGAATAAGACCTTTCTTTTTTGCCCATCGACCATTACCGTCTAAAATTAAAGCTAAATGGATAGGAATGGAATTGCTTTGACTCATAATAGCCTCCTTTATAGACAAAAACCCACTATAAGTGGGTTACCTTGTGGTAACTATGAATAGTTTACCATAATTGAAGCAATTATTAAACAGTTAAAAGTTCTTTTTCTTTTGCTTTTGCAAGTTCGTCGATTTTTTTGACATATTCATCAGTTAACTTTTGAATTTCTTCATTGTAATGACGTAATAAGTCTTCTGGTGTTTCCTTTTCCAATTTCTTTAAAGAAGCATTGGCATCACGACGAATATTGCGAATCGCAACTTTTGCATTTTCCGCTAATGCATAAACATCTTTTACATATTGTTTTCTTCTTTCTTCGGTTAATGCTGGAACATTGACTCGAATCATCGTACCATCATTTAAAGGGGTCAAATTTAAATCAGCATTAATGATGGCAGTTTCGATTTTTTTCAATTCACTCTTATCATAGGGGCGAATGGTAATTTGTCTTGCATCAACCACTGAGACTTGAGCCACTTGATAAATAGGGGTTGGCGTTCCATAGTAATCAATTTCTACATTATTAACTAAAGATGTGTTTGCACGTCCCGTGCGTACTGTAGTTAATTCTTCTTTGAAAGATGCGATAGATTTCTCCATTCTTTCTTTGGCTTCATTTTTCACTTCTTGTGACATATGTTTTCCTCCTTATTGAATTAAAGTGCCGATACTTGTATCGCCTTTTACTGCTTTTATTATATTCCCATTTTGATTCATATTAAAGACAAATAATTTCATTTTGTTATCCATGCACAAAGAAATTGCAGTTAAGTCCATGACTTTTAGTTTTTTGGACATGATTTCCATATACGAAATTTGATCATATTTTTGAGCATGGGGATCAGTTTTAGGATCGCTAGAATAAACACCATCTACACCATTTTTGGCCATTAAAATGGCATCCACTTCTAATTCTATTGCTCTTAATGCAGCTGTAGTATCTGTAGAAAAATAAGGATTACCCGTTCCGCCTCCTAAAATTAAAACACGATTTTTGGTAAGATGGGATAAGGCTTTGCGACGAATATAGGGCTCTGCAACTTGACTAATCGTTAAAGAGGTTTGAACTCTTGTTTCTACCCCTATGGATTCTAAAGCATTTTGAATGGCTAAAGCATTTAAAATGGTTGCTAACATGCCCATATAATCGGCAGCCGAACGTTCCATACCCATTTGTTCTCCCATTTTTCCGCGCCAAATATTTCCAGCGCCAACAACAATGGCCAATTGTACCTTTTGATCGTAAATTTCTTTGATTTCTTTAGCCAAAGCATTTAATTTGTTGATGTCAATAGGGCCATTCCCTTTAGCATCTCCAAGCGCTTCACCACTTAATTTTAATAAGACTCTTTTAAACATTTTTGGGCCTCCTTTTTGTAAAAAAAAGAACACTAAAAAGTGTTCTTACTATTGTTTGATTTGACTCATTACTTCTTCTACAAAATTGTCTTCTTTTTTTTCTAAGCCTTCTCCTACAATATAGTAAACCATTTTTGTAACTGTTGCTTGATGTTGTTTTAAATATTGACCAACTTTAATTTTATCTTCCTTAATGAAATCTTGTTCTAATAAGGAAACTTCATCAGCAATTTTCCCTTTTAAACCTTCAATGGCTTTTGGATTCGTTAATTCTCTGCCGTTTGCTTTACTTGCTTCTAAGCGAATTTTTAATTCTTTTTCAATATATTCAGCAGGAACATCAGTCTTATGGATATAAGTTGGTAAAGTTGCTACAACTTGCATCGCCATATCTGTTGCTACTTCTTGATCCTTGCCTGTAACGACAACAATCGATCCTTTTTTACCACCCATATGTAAATAAGTTCCAAAAATTTCATCATCATTTTTTGTTACAACTGCAAATCTTCTTAAAGTAATCTTTTCACCAATGGTTGCAGTTGCATTGACAATTTTATCATTTAAAGTTCCTTCACCATAAGGAATAGCTAAAGCTTCTTCTAAAGTTTTAGGTTGATTTTTAACAATAGCTTCTGCAATTTCTTTTACTAAACTTTTAAAAGTTTCATTCATTGCAACAAAGTCTGTTTCAGAATTAACTTCTACAAGTGCAGCTGCATTACCATTAATTGCAATTTCTGTTGTACCTTCAGCAGCAATTCTAGTAGATTTTTTTGCAGCCTTTGCAATACCATTTTCTCTTAACCAATCGACTGCTTTTTCAACATCATTATTACTATGTTCCAAAGCTTTTTTGCAATCCATCATGCCAGCTCCGGTTCTTTCACGTAATTCTTTAATTAAACTTGTATTTACTGCCATGATTTATTCCCCCTTTGGTTCTTCTTTGGTAGTAGAAACATTTTCAACTTCTGTTTCTTTCTTTTCATTAACTTTTTTATTTTGTCTATTCATTTGTGCGCGTTTTTCTTCTTTTTCTTTTTGTTGTTGTTGCTTTGCTAATTTTCTAGCTTCGGCTTGTTTGTCTGAAGATTTAATGACTTCATTCATTGAAATTTCTTCGCCTTCATCTTTCGTATAAGCAACAGCTAAAACGCCACCTTTTGCTTCACAAACAGCATCTGCCATCACCGTTGTAATTAATTTTACAGAACGAACTGCATCATCGTTTGCAGGAATAACATAATCAACAACATCTGGATCAGAGTTCGTATCGACGATAGCAAATACTGGAATATTTAATTTTCTTGCTTCTGCAACTGCATTATGTTCTACGCGTGGATCAATAACAAAAACTGCATTTGGTAATTTACGCATTTCTTTAATGCCACCAAAGAATTTTTCCAAACGTTCTTGTTCTTTTCTAATTTGCAAAACTTCTTTTTTAGGAAGATTTTCAAAAACACCATCTTCTTCCATTTTTTCAATATCTTTTAATCTTTTAATTCTTTTTTGAATCGTTTTAAAATTCGTTAAGGTTCCACCAAGCCATCTTTGTGTTACATAAAAGGAGCCTGAACGGGTAGCTTCTTCAATAATAACATCTTTAATTTGTTTTTTAGTACCAACAAATAAGGCTTTGCCACCTTTTTCAGTGATGTCTTTTAAAGCATTGTATGCATTAATGACACAATCCACTGTTTTTTGTAAATCAATAATGTAAATTCCATTTCTTGGTGCATAGATGTAAGGAGCCATTTTTGGATTCCATCTTTTTGTTTGATGACCAAATTGAGATCCAGCTTCTAGCAATTTTTTAATCGTAATGATTTGTGCTCCTTCTTCTGGTGCAGCTTCTACCATTACAGGTTGTTCAGCAGTTTCTTCTGCTTGAACTTCTTCAACAACGACTTTTTCTTCTTCCATTTTTATTTCCTCCTAGTTTTTCCGCCACAGCTCTTTGATATCACTAAGTGGATGGCTGTGTGTGTATTACTGCTTTTAAGCAGCATTCATATTATACATGAATATATATATATATTCAAGTTGTTTTTTATACAAAAATCATTGATTTTTTTAAAAAAACTTGGACTAGCCAAGTTTTAAGTGAGTAATCGATAAGCAAAATAATTCGAATCATAAATCATATTCAAATAATTCGTCTTCACAATAAAGTCACTGACTTCTTTAATGAATTCTTTAATTTCTTCTTCATATTGCTCAAAAGCAGCAATTTCTTCTTCTGTGAATTCTTTTTTACCCTCTTTATAAGCAATGTAATCTTCATCCAAATTTAAAATATTATAGCCATCATCAGTATAAAATTGATTATTGAAAATTCCACCCTTTCGAGAATTAACAAAAGAAATCGATTCATTAAACAAATCTTCTCCTAAATAAACAGCACTATCATATTCAATACCAAATAAATTTAATAACGTTGGCACCATATCTGTATTGTTAAAAAATTTATTTGAACTTAAAATTTGATCTCCAGCATATTCATACATTGTATAACCGATATTGTATTGTTGAAGCGTGATTTCATCCATAGATTTGATTTTACTAACTAATTTTTCATCATAAATAAAACCAGGAATATGATAACTTTCAGGATTTGTTAAATTACTTTCTCTTTCTAACCCTTTAGAATTAAATGCATAATCATGATAATAAGCGTAATGGTCTGATAAAACGACAATGGTTGTATCTTCTAACCTATTTTCTGCTTTTAAGGCTTCTAATAAATATCCCAAGCCTTGGTCAAAATCCATCGCAGCAAGCAGATATTCTTTAGCATGACTATTAAATACTTCAATGGAGTCTTCTTGCGATTTTTCAATGATTTCTACTATTTTTTCAGAAGTATTTTCATCAACTAATAATGGATAACCCAAATAATTTACAGGATTAGGATTGGTTTCTAAATAAGCATCTAATTTTTGTTGTAATGCCAAATAGTTTTGATAATAATTTTCTGTTACTCGTTCTGGATTTAATCGATCTTCAAAAGGCCCATGTGTTGAAAAAGTAGCCACATAACTAAAGAAAGGTTTGTCGGTATCAACAGGAACCATTAAAGGATAAGATTGAGGATCTTGTTCCGTAACACAAAGACGGAACATTTCACTATCCAAATTAATCCAAAGTCCTCCAGGAGTTCCATGCTCTTTATCATTTTGTTCAATATCCATATCTAAAGCATCAACATGTTCATCAAAGCCAAAGTGTTCATGAGAAGAATCTCGTTTGTAATAACTTCCTTCATTATTATGATAAGAAACAACTTGTGTGTCCTCTCCATAAGCTTTTCTAAACATATTTGGTAAAGTAAATGGATAAACATTTTCTAAATAATTGTAATTTAAAAATCCATCACTTGGATAAGAACCAAATAAAAACTTTCCTTCAGAAATATTGGTTTGATCTTTTCCGTAATATTCATTTAAAACTAATGAATTAGAGAATAATTCATATAAATTAGGTGTTAAATCTTTATTAATTCCTGAAAAATCCCCTGTTTCCCATAAAATATAAATTAAATTATTTCCTTGAGAAATGCCAGTAAATTCATTATGATTTTCTTTATTAGAATTTTTTTCAAAATAAATATCTAATTCATTTCTTAAAT
>HF997997.1:12331-21791 GCA_000433015.1 Firmicutes bacterium CAG:631 | reverse complement strand
TTATTATTGATTTCACGGATTCCTGACACTAAATAATATCCAAAAGTCCCAAACTTTTTATATCCTTCTTGATGAGAATAAAAAGTATCATATAAATATTTATCATTTAGCATGGTATCCTCGTTTGCTGATATTTTTTCAATATAAGCCTTTTGTCCGGTAAATAAAATAGCACAAACCAATGCAACAATAGTTGTCAAAAGAAAATTCTTTTTAAATAATGAAAAATTTCTTGTTGGTTTAGGTTCTCCTTTAGTCCAATAACGATATAGTTTAATAGCCAATAAAACATAAGTCAACAAAATAGGAACTGCAATAAAGATAAATGTTATTGAAAAGCCTATTCCTTTTCCAGCTGCTCTTGCCGCTTCATTTAAAACACTAAGCATATCCCAAGCAAATACTTCTCCTGTAATGAGAAGTAAATTGGCATTAGCAAAGGATAAAACAACTTGAATAAATAAAATAAAACTTGCAACGCAAATATTCGCGATGCCATTAGGAATAAGCATTAAAATGACAGCAAAAAATAAGATCCCAGAAAAATCAATTAAAAAATATTTAGGTAAAAAACCTAGTCCATTATAGAGAAAAGTGCAAATTTCTAATAAAATGGCCGTAAATAAAAATAGAATGATATTCCATCTATGAAATTTTCGATGCATATTTTCTTTTTCCATTTCCAATTACACCTCGTTTATTATATTTTATACTTTTTTTATTTTTTGTAAAGTTTTTTCAATTTATGCTTTTTTTTATTTTTAATTAAAAAAAGACTTTTCAGTCTTTTATAGGTGTATGTTGATAAATTCGAATAGCACTACTAATCGTTTTTTCATGTGCTTCTTTACCATATTTATCCACTTCGTTTTTATCACGGACTTCATGTGTTAAACAGCAAGGTCCTCCAATACATCCACCAACGCAGGCCATCCCTTCAATTAAATTATTAGGCAAAGTCCCATTTGAGGCTTTAGCTAGTGCCAACCGACAAGCATCAATGCCATCACAAGAAATCGGATTATATTCAAAATCTTCTTTTCCTTGTTCTTTTAAAGCTTGACGAACGGCATCAGCCACTCCGCCACTTCGAGCAAAAATGCGGCCATAATAAGAAGCGTTATCTAATACATCTAATTCTAAAGTAGTAATATCAATATTACGACTATCTAATAAGGCTTGTAATTCTTCAAATGTTAAAACAGAATCAACATAAGGTTTCACCGTATCTAATTTAATTTCCATTTTTTTAGATGTACATGGCCCAATAAATACGACTTTAGAATCAGGATCAATCTCTTTAATATATTTTGAAATACGAGCCATTGGAGATAAATTATGAGAAATTTTATCAGCTACTTTTGGATAATTCTTTTTAATAAAATCAACAAAAGATGGACAACAAGAAGTCGTCAAAAATCCTTTTTCTGTCAATTCTTGGGCTTCTTCATAAGCAACCATATCCGCGCCTAATGCAGCTTCTACAACACTAAAGAAACCAAGTTTTTTTAGTCCAGAAATGACTTGTCCTAATTTAGCATAATAAAACTGACTTGAAATGGAAGGAGCGACTACAGCATAAACATGTTGTTGCGTTTGTTGACTTTCCTTTAGCATTTTAATGACATCCAAAATATAGGATTTATCGACAATTGCGCCAAATGGACATTGATAAACACAAGCTCCACATGCAATACATTTTTTATTATCAATTTGCGCAGCCTTCGTTTCTTCATTCATCGTAATGGCTTTTACCTTACAAGATTTTTCACAAGGTCTTTTATTATTGACAATTGCACTATAAGGACAAACTTTAGCACACATTCCACAATTGACACATTTTTCTTTATCAATGACCGCCTTTTGATTTTTATCAAAAGAAATCGCTCCAAATCGACAAGCCGATTCACAACGGTGAGCAATACACCCACGACAAGAAGTGGTTACTTCATGACCACCCATTGGACATTCATCACATGCAATTTCAATAACTTCAATCACATTGGGATTACTTTTATCGCCACCACAAGCCAATTTGATTCTTTCAGAAACAATGGCTCTTTCTTTATAAATACAACAGCGCATTGTAGGCTTTGGCCCTTCTACAATAATTTTTGGAATTTCATTGTAAGATTCTATCAATCGGTCTTCATAATAAGCCTTGGCGACTTCACGAAGAACTTTATATTTTAAATGTTGTACACGAGTATCAAATTTTCTCATGAATAACACCTTCCTTCATTTAAAAATAATTCACTTTTACTCTTTTTCCCATTTTTTGTAAGCAAGTTGCAAGTTCATCTATTAAATGCATTTTAATATTAAAATTAATGGGTAATTCTGGATTTTGATGAGCCGGATTCATTGCTCTTCCTACAAAGAAATGAATATCGGTTGCTTCTTCAAACAAGTATCTTGAAATCATTGAAGCTCCATCTCTTTTATAACTCCAATCATAATATTTATCGTTGTTATTTAAATAACTTTTTGCATATTCTAAGACTTTGTTAATCGTTAAAACGCCCTCGGTTACCAAATCAACTCCTTCAATTGAAGCTGTTGGAGGAACATCTTTATCGATATATTCTGAATCCATCATCACTGGTTTATCTAAATAACGAGATACAATCGTAGAAGTTGTACCCCCACAAACAATATGTTTCCCCTCTTTTGAAAAGAATAAGGATAACATTTTTTCATCATCTTCTGGATTTTTAGCAGGACCAATGAGCAAATTCATTGGCTGTCTTTGCCGGATTTTAACGACACAAACGGTCGTATCATCTCCTGGATGATTGCCATATAATGAATTGCATTTATCCGTTAACAACGTAGCTAAAGTCTTAGCCGAGTAAGCATTGTCATAGATAACATTCATAAAATCGATGACATTTTCTCTTAACCAACCAAAATTTAAATGTTCACCGACTCCTGCATGAATCACTCCATCACTAAACATGACAAAAGTATCGTTTTCTTTTAAATCAATTTTAGATTTATAAATGGTTTTCCCATCAATTTCTAGACTACTTTCTAAATAATCCATGGATTGACCATCACGAATAAAAATTAAATGAGGATTATCATATTGATAAATTTCAGCATATTCATAATTAACAATTCGAATAATGGTAAAAGTCGAATACGCTACTTTGCGCACTTGACAGACAGGTAAAGTAGATGCAATCGTTGAGACGCATTCTTCAATTGATAATTGATTTGCCATCATAGTAGAAATGATTTTTGAAGTTAAAGTTGATAAAATATTAGCTTTAACACCACTTCCAAGTCCATCTGCTAATACAATTACAGAAGTGTTTTCTTGTTGCTCAACCACTTCAATATGATCCCCACAAAGTTCTTCACCATATTTATAAAGACTATGATAACCGATGTCCGTACAAAGTCTACTCATCTTTTAAAGACTCCTTTAATTTGGTAAGTGCCACTTTCGTTTCAGCCGTTGTTTCTCCAAGTAAAGAAGCAATTTCTTGAACTACACGCATTTGTTTTTCGATAACTTTATCGGTAATATCAATCGTTTGTTTACTGAGTTGTTCTTTACTTACTCTTTCATTTTCTTCTTTTGTAATATCCCGCATAATCAAAATGAGAATGTGATATTGTGCATCATAAATAATGCTTTCTTCAACATACTTTTGATATTCCGCCAAATAAACTTTTTTGGATTTGATATTGCGATTTTCTATTAAAACATTGGCATAAGGATAAGGATCTAAAACTGTAGAAACTTCTGTTCCAATAATATCCTTTGGATTTTGAATATTTAAAATATGACACATTGCTTTATTAGCCAATTGAATCTCTAATTTTTCATTTAAAACCATTAAACCATTTGGGGTATTGCTTACGACATTATCAGAAAAAGATTCTGCTTTTTCTTTTAAAAATGGTAAACACATTTCAGGAACGGCTTTCCCTCTTAAAATAGCAATAGCCTTTTCACGACAACTTTCATAACCACAACTACCACAATTTAATTCTTTATCTTTCGATGTTTTCCCCATTTTTTCTAAAACTTCCTGAATGGCTTGTTCAGTGGGTTGAAGTTGATGCACTCCTAAAAATTTAAAAGGATGATATAATTCTTCTGCACTGGGTTGTTGGACAATAAAATCCTTTTTACCGGCATATTGATGAACGGCCATATAATCACGAATTGGCGCACGATGATGTTTATCAATGACAGGTCCATTGATACAACTTCCAGAGCAAGCAGACATTTCAATAAAACAATGCGCAATATTACCCTTTTCAATATCTTTTAAAGCAGCGATACAATTATCCATTCCATCAATCACTAAATATTGATAATCCCCTTCGGGTTTATCCATGGTTTGTAAAATTCCACCAGAAGTAGGGAATAATCGCGCTTTTGTGTGATCTTGGTACACATAATCTTGCTTGATATAATCCATGTTTTCATCTTTTAGCCATTGTGTTAATTCTTCATAAGTTAAAACACAATCAACAATTCCTTTATACGTATCTGCTTCATCCTTTTTAGAAATACAAGGACCAATAAAAACCGTATACGCTTCCGGATTTTCCTTTTTGATTTTAGCACAATGTGCAAGCATTGGAGAAGGAACTGGCGCTAAACAAGAAACTAAAGTGGGATAATATTTTTGTACTAAGGTGTTTACCGTATGGCAACAAGTCGAAATGATAATATCTTGTTTTTTTTCTAAAATGAGCTTTTCATATTCTTTTTTAACAATTGTAGCCCCAATTGCCGTTTCTTGAACATCACTAAAACCTAATTTTAATAGTGTTTCTTTCATGCTTTCAATCGTTGCATTTGCATAATTGGCTACAAATGAAGGAGCTAAACTGACAATGACCGGTTTACCTGTTGCAATGAGTTTTTTAGCCACTGGAACATCATTGCGAATTTCTTTAGCATTTTGTGGGCAATTGACAAAGCAAAGGCCACACAAGACGCATTCATCCTTAATGATATGGGCTTGATTATCTTCAAAACGAATGGATTTTACAGGACAATGACGAATACATTTATAACAATTCTTACAATTGGATTTTTTTAAATTCAAACAATTGGTCATGTCAGTTCACTTCCTTTTTACTTACTTTTGGGGATGTAAAATATATTGATTAAATACATCCATGAAATTTTCTTGTGTTACTCCACAAATAATTTCATCATCTACTTTAATACTAACACCATTTGTACATTTTCCCAAGCAAAAACTTGCTTTTAAATTGACTTTATTTTCCAAATGATGTTTGGCAATATTTTCCTTTAATAATTCAATAATCGGATACGATCCTTTGATATGACAAGAACTGCCAACACAAACATAGATATCCATTGTTTCACTCCTAATTTCCTTTATAAGATTTTCTTAAGATTTCTTTCATATCTTCAACAAGAGGAACTCTTGGGTTTGCAGGAGAACATTGATCTTCATAAGCCATCATTGCAATTTCATCAATATGTGCTTCAAAATCACTTTCTTCAATACCTGCATCTTTAAAATTCATTTTAATACCAATTTCTTTTGCTAAACGATCGACTGCATCCGCTAAATTCTTAACGCCTTCTTCTGGAGTTGCTGCAGGGATTCCTAATAATTTAGCAATTTGTTGATATTTTTCATCGGCACAATAGTAATTATATTTAGGCCAAGTTGATAATTTTTGAGGGACTGTACCATTATAACGAATCACATGTGGCAATAAAATGGCATTAGCTCTACCATGAGGAACATGGAAGACACCACCAATTTTATGTGCTAAAGAGTGATTCATTCCTAAAAAGGCATTAGCAAAAGCCATTCCAGCAATGGTTGAAGCATTATGCATTTTTTCTCTAGATTCTAAATCATTTTTACCATTTTTAACTGCTCTTGGTAAATATTCAAAAACTAATTTAATGGCTTGTAATGCTAATCCATCTGTGTAATCATTGGCTAAAACAGAAACATAAGCTTCAATGGCATGCGTTAAAACATCCATACCTGTATCTGCTGTAACACTTGCTGGTAAACTTGTTGTAAATTCTGCATCAATAATCGCAATCGTTGGTGTTAAAGAATAGTCAGCAAGAGGATACTTTTTATTTTCAGCTTTATGAGAAATGACCGCAAATGGGGTTACTTCAGAACCTGTACCAGAAGTTGTTGGAATACAAATTAATTTAGACTTCCGTCCTAATTCAGGATATTTGAAAGCTCTTTTACGAATGTCCATAAATTTTTGTTTTAAATCGTTAAAGTCAACTTCAGGATGTTCATAAAATAACCACATTCCTTTAGCCGCATCCATAGCAGAGCCACCACCTAAAGCAATAATCGTATCTGGTCGGAAGGCTTCCATTAATTCAACACCACGTTTTACGGTTTCAATATCTGGATCTGGTTCTACATCACAGAAGAGTTGAATTTGTACTGGATTACGACGTAAATTTAATTGATCTGTTACACGATTGACATAACCTAAATCAACCATAGAACGGTCTGTAACGATAAAGACTTTGTGCACATCACGACAAGTTCTTAAATATTCAATTGAATTTCTTTCAAAATAAATTTTTGAAGGGACTTTAAACCATTGCATATTGTTTCTTCTCTTTCCTACTTTCTTGATATTTAATAAGTTTACTGCACTGACATTTCCACCAATGGAGTTTTTACCATAAGATCCACAACCAAGAGTTAAAGATGGCAAGAAGGAATTATAGATATTACCAATTCCACCAAAGGTTGCAGGACTATTCCAAATAATCCGCATGGCTTTTACTCTTTCACCAAATTCATCGGCTAATTGTTGAGAAGCAGTATGAATGGCAGCAGAGTGTCCCAAACCATTAAATTCAACCATTTGTTCTGCTTTTTGCATGCCATCATCGGTATTTTTAGCTTTTAAGAAAGCAAGAACTGGAGATAATTTTTCTCTTGTTAATGGTTCTTTGACTCCGACACTTGGACATTCAACCCCTAAAATAACGGTATTGGCTGGAACTTCAAATCCAGCTTGACTTGCAATCCAAGTAGCAGGTCTACCAACAACATCTGCATTTAATTTTGCATTTTCACAACCTTCTTGTTGTGCTTGATAGCCAAACATATATTTTTCTAGTTTTGCTTTTTCTTCTTTATTGACAAAATAAACCCCATATTTTTTAAATTCTTGAATGGTTTCATCATAAATTTCTTTATCGATAATTGCAGCTTGTTCAGAAGCACAAATCATACCGTTATCAAATGCTTTAGACATAACAATGTCATTTACTGCTTGTTTAATATTCGCTGTCTTTTCAACATAGGCAGGAACATTTCCAGCACCAACACCCATAGCTGGTTTACCACAAGAATAAGCAGCTTTCACCATCGCATTTCCACCTGTTGCTAAAATAGTTGCAACACCTGGATGTTTCATTAAAGCGGTTGTTGCATCCATTGATGGATGTTCAATCCATTGAATACAATCTTTTGGTGCTCCAGCAGCTACAGCTGCTTCATAAACCACTTGTGCCGCTAATTTTGAACATTGTTGAGCAGAAGGGTGAAAAGCAAAAATAATAGGATTTCTTGTTTTTAAACAAATTAAAGATTTAAAAATGACTGTAGATGTTGGGTTTGTCGTTGGAGTAATGCCACATACCACTCCTAATGGATCAGCGATTTCTGTAATTCCAGTTACTGGGTTTTCATTGATTACACCAACGGTTTTTAAATGTCTCATATTATTGACAACATATTCACAAGCATATAAATTCTTTGTTGCTTTATCTTCAAAAACGCCTCTTTTTGTTTCATTAATAGCAGCAACAGCTAATTCTCCATGTTTATCAATTGCTGCAACAGAACATTTTGCAACAATATAATCCACTTGATCTTGATTTAATTTTAAAAATTCTTGTAATGCCTTTTGTCCTTTTTCAACTAATTGATTCACTTCTTTTTCTGCTGCTAATTTTTGTTGATTTTCTTCCATTTTTATTTCCTCCGTATCTTTTGTAATTCTTTTTCTTTTAACTGATGAGATAAAATGGCTAAAGATGAAGCCATATTCACATTTTGAACAATAATGTCTTTTTCTACTGTAAGATGAACGGGCGCAAAATTCCATATGGCTTTAACACCACTTTGAACGAGCCGATCACAAACGCTTTGAGCATATTCTTCTGGAACAGTAATAATACCGATATGAACATTTAAGCGAGGAAGAAGGGTTTCCATCTTTTGCATATCAAAAATCTTTTTCCCTGCAAATTCTGTATTGATTATCGCAGGGTCAACATCAAAAGCGGTCAAAATATTGAGCCCATAATGTTGAAATCCACGATAAGCCAAAAGTGCTCTGCCTAAATGTCCAACCCCTACTAAAACCGCTGAGGTTGTATCATCATATCCTAAAAATTTTTCCAAGTCTTGAATTAAAACTTCAATTTTTCGTCCTAGTCTTGGTATTCCTTCAATACTGCTAATCAATGCCAAATCTTTTCGAACTTGTTCTTCGCTCAAATTTAAAGTTTTAGCTATTTTTTGAGCGGATATAAATTCTTCTCCTTGATCTTTAATTTCTTTTAAAAAAGTAAGATAGACAGGAAGTCTTTGTAACTGGTTTTTAGAGATTGGCCTTAAGACAGGATTGTCTTGATTAGCCATGGGTATCACCTCACTATCAGTATTTTTTTACCGATATTAGTGTAACATATCTTTACAGTGTATGCAACGCCTTTTTTTATGAAAACGTTTTCATGCTAAAAAAGAAAAAAAGAAATAAAACTTAACTTTCTTTTATTTCTTTTAAACTGGGTAAATTTTGAATAAATAATACCAACTCTTGAATGTCTGTACATTTAAAAATTTGATTGTTTAAATGGCTTTCATTCAATAAAGAATCTTTTAATAAATAACAATCAGCATGTAAACTTTGAATAATGCCATCTTCTAAAGCATCATTGCCAATCATTAAAATCTCTTTGGGATTGAAATGAAAGTGTTGAATGACTTCTTGATAATATTTAGGATTGGGTTTGCAATAATGACTATTTTCATAAGTCGTAATATATTCAAAGTCTAAAGGATTTAATTGTGCCCATTTTAATCGTTCCAAAACGGCAACTTTTGGGAAAATAGCATTGGTTGTCAAATATAAAGGGTAGCCCTTTTCTTTTAATGTTTGAATGATTACCTTAGCTTCTTTTTTTACAAAACAACTTTCTTTGACCTTTTGAAAATCGGTTAAATAATATTGTTCTAAAATTGGTTCAATATAGTCCTTTTCATAATGGGTATGCTTACAAAAGTTTTCCCAAAAAACAGTTTCATTGCTTTGAATTCCATTATTTTGAATCATAGCAATTGTTCCTTTTTCAATTCCTTCTGAAACCAAAGAACCATTTAATGCATGTTTTTTACAAAAGTGAAACATCGTTTCAAAATAATACTTTAAAAATTGATGTTGATCC
>HF997997.1:0-12280 GCA_000433015.1 Firmicutes bacterium CAG:631 | reverse complement strand
AAAAATGGCACGATACATTTTTATTTCTCCTCTTTTTTTACATAGGTGATGATACTCGCATTGGTTCCAACATGGACACCAATGACTGGACTAATATCTTCTTTATGATATCGTGAAATGGGACATTTTTCAAATACTTTTTCCATTAATTGATTACATCCGGAATCATTTTTACAATATCCAAAATAAACAGGATAATTTTCATCATAAGAATCATTTAAAAACTCTTCTACTAAAGCATTTAAAGCTTTGTTTAACCCATGTTTTTTAGCATAAGCAACAATATTTCCTTCTTCATCAATTTTAATTAAAGGTTTAATATTTAATAAACCTCCTAAAAAGGCAGTAGACCGACTGACTCGTCCTCCGCGCCATAAATATTCTAAAGTATCTACAGCAGCAATCAATTTTGTTCTTTGACGTAAAGATTGAAGATGAGCGATTAAAACTTTTGGTTCCATTTGATCTTTAAGTTTTAAAGTTTCTAAAACAAGAATTTTAAAAACTTGAACCGTTGCTAATGAATCAATAATATAAACTTCATCGTATCCTACTTTTTCTTTCGCTAAACAAGCACTTTGATACGTTCCAGAAATTTTAGAAGAAAGAACTAATAAGTACAGTCTTTCTTGATTCGCTTTAGCTTGTTTACATAATTGCACTAATTCTTCAAAAGGAGGCTGACTAGTGGTTGGAAAATCAGCAGAAGTTTCTAATTTTTTAAAAAATTGTTCATTATTCATTTCGGTTCCATCCCGATAACTTTCTTTCCCAAAATTAATCACTAAAGGTAAAATTTCTAAATCTATTTTTTTAGCTTCTTCAATGGATATCCCACACGATGAATCCGCTACGACACGAGTTTTCATATGCATCTATTCCTTTCCTATCCGTGTTTTTTTGATAATTAAATCTAATAAATGTTCAAACTTTGTTAATTCTTGTTCATTGAATTCTTTTTCTATTTTATCAATAACAAACATTCCTGAATAATCATTTTGATCATAAAACTTTTTAAATTTATCCGTGACTGATAAATGAAATACTCTTTTATCTTTTTCATCCATGGTTTTCACTAAATATCCTTTTTGTATCAAATTTTTAATCTTATAAGATACATTAGGATTAGAAACTTCTAAAAAAGCAGCAAATTCACCCATGGTCGGATTTTTTAATAAATAAATCGTTTCTAAACAAAAAAAATCAAAAGCTGTTAAAGAGGTATCTTCAAATTGATTTAATTCTTTAAAAAGTTCTTTATAAAAAGAAAGTTTGTAATTTCTATAAATGATTCCAAATTTATCTTTAATCACAAGTCTATCACCTCAAATTAGTTAAAAAATTTTAACTATTATAGTTTAGCGAATGTTTCTTTACTTGTCAAGAGAACATCTTTTTATTTTGATATAAACATGCTATAATGAATAAAATTGTTTCGGGGAGGTTTATATGAAATCATTAACTTTAACGGATTTTCTTTCTAGTCCACAAACGGATACTTTTATTGAATCAGCACAACCTTTTTTTAAATTAATGATGCAATATCAATGTGCCATGTTAGAAATTCAAACTAAATTTCAAGTTTTAAATACAGAAATGTCTTTGGATAGAGATCATAAATCCATTGAATCCATCACCTGTCGTTTAAAGCAACCAAAAAGTATCATTGATAAATTAAAAAGAAGAAACATTGAAATTAATCTAAAAAATATTGAAACTGAACTTCATGATGTCGCAGGCATTCGAGTAATTTGTTCTTTTCCTGATGACATTTATAAATTAGCCGAAAAAATATGTTCACAAGACGATGTCACTTTAATTGAAAAAAAAGATTATATCGCTTCTCCAAAACCTAATGGATATCGTAGTCTTCATTTAATTTTAGAAATTCCAGTGTTTTTTGCCAATGAAACCAAAAAAATAAAAGTTGAAGTGCAGCTAAGAACTATTGCCATGGATTTTTGGGCAAGTATTGAACATAAAGTTCGTTATAAAAAAGAAAATATTGTTCCTCAATATATTTTAGATGATTTGCGTCAATGTGCAGATCGCATTTATGAAATGGATTTGCATATGCAAAAAATATCCCATCAAATTGAACAATATAATTTGGATAAAAAAATATAGGACGCGTGTCCTATATTTTTTCTTTTTTAAAATACTTGAAGGTGTTCAAGTAATATTTTTATACCCATTAAAATTAAAATAATGCCACCAATTCTTTCCGCTGTTGTTTTAAAACGACTTCCAAATGCGTTTCCAATCTTTACACCAATGACACAAAAAACAAAGGTGATGACGCCAATTAAGGTAATAGCTAACCAAATGGAAATTTGAAGGAAAGAAAAGGTAATGCCAACGGCTAGTGCATCAATACTTGTTGCAATCGCTAAAAGGGTTAAGGTCTTAAAGGAAAAAGATTCATCTACTTTTTCTTCCTCATGATCTCCTTTTAGCATTTTTATTCCTAATAGGACTAATAAAACAAAGGCAATCCAATGATCTACATCTTGTATTAAATGAGCAAATTGACTGCCAATAAAATAACCAATTAAAGGCATGACAGCTTGGAAAACACCAAAGAACAATCCAACAAGAAACGCTTTTTTCCAAGACATTTTGGGAATTGAGACACCTTTACAAATAGAAACTGCAAAAGCATCCATAGATAAGCCAACGGCAATCGATATTAGCTCCCAAACACTCATTTTGTCACATCCTTTATTTACAGTATGATGAAATTAACGTTTCTTTGCACATTTTCTTTGAATCAATTTAATAACTTCAACAATTGGAATAATTAAGAAAGCTAAACCAACAGCAGAAATGTATTCAACAAAATTAATATGTTCAAAGCCAAAAGCATTGGATAAGAATGGAACATAAATAACTAATGTTGTTAAAATTAAAGCGCCAATGGCAGAAAGCCATAAATATTTATTTTGTTTTTTAATTTGGAAAATTGATTTTCTTCTTGAACGTAAGTTGAAAGAGTGAAAAATTTCAACTAACGATAATGTTAAAAAGGCCATGGTAATACCATCTTCACTGCTAACAAAGGCAAATTGTCTTGTTTCACCTAAATAACAACCAAGTAAATAAGCAAGGGTCGTTAAAGTAGCAATAATTAAACCTTGAATAAGAATATCGACCCACATATGATCCGAGAAAATTCCTTCTTTAACACCACGAGGTTCTCGTTTCATAATGCCTTTTTCACTTTCTTCCATACCTAGTGCAATTGCTGGGAAACAGTCGGTAATTAAATTAATCCATAATAAATGAGCAGGTCTTAAAATGGTAAAGCCAACAAGCGTTGAAAAGAAAATTGCTAAAACTTCGGCCATGTTTGAAGAAAGTAAGAATTGAATCGATTTTCGAATGTTATCATAAACGCGACGTCCTTCTTCAACAGCAGAAACTATGGTTGCAAAATTATCATCTGCTAATACCATATCGGAAACATTTTTGGTAACATCCGTTCCAGTAATTCCCATTCCTACACCAATATCCGCATTTTTAATTGAAGGTGCATCATTAACACCGTCCCCTGTCATCGCAGTAATTTTGCCAACCTTTTTCCATGCATTGACAATGCGGACTTTATGTTCAGGTTGAACACGAGCATAAACAGAATATTTTTCAATATTTTGAACTAAGTCTTCATCAGACATTTCATTTAAATCTGCACCCGTAATGGCTTGACTTTCATCGGTGATAATACCTAATTGTTTTG
This sequence comes from Firmicutes bacterium CAG:631, assembly GCA_000433015.1. Lineage (GTDB taxonomy): Bacteria > Bacillota_I > Bacilli_A > RFN20 > CAG-631 > Caccosoma > Caccosoma faecigallinarum. Next base: position 8,544 of record HF997997.1, on the reverse strand, counting down.
CAATAGCAATAGCGGTATCTTTATGATCACCTGTAATCATAATTGGACGAATACCAGCTTCTTTACATTTCACGATGGCATCTTTGACTTCTTCACGAATCGGGTCAATCATACCGGTTAATCCCACATAACATAAATCACATTCTAAATTTTCAATTGTATATTGAGGTTCTTTTTGATATTCTTTAAAAGCGGCACAAAGGACACGTAATGCTTGATTGGCCATTTGATGGTTTTGTTCTAAAATTTGTTTTCTTAAAGCATCGGTTAAAGGTTGTTCTTTTCCATTTATCCAAATTTTATTACATTTCTTTAAAACTTCATCAGGAGCCCCTTTTGTAAATTGAATGTATTTTCCGTCTTTTGTTTGATGAACCGTAGACATCATTTTTCGATTAGAATCAAAAGGAGCTTCACCAGTTCGAACATATTGTTTCTTTAAAGTTGGTTTATATAAACCTAAAGAATTACCATAATTGACTAGTGCACATTCAGTTGGTTCTCCAACTGTATGGTTTTCTTCATCAATTTCAGCATCGGTACACAAAGTCATGGCTAGGGCCAATAACTTTTCATCATCACCTGCATGTTCAACTACTGTCATTTTATTTTGCGTTAATGTCCCTGTTTTATCAGAACAAATAATTTGAGTACATCCAAGTGTTTCAACGGCTGTTAATTTTCGAATAATGGCATTTCGTTTTGACATATTGGTAACACCAATACTTAAAACAATCGTGACCACAGCAGCTAACCCTTCAGGAATAGCAGCAACAGCTAAACTCACTGCAATCATAAAAGTAGCTAAAATAGAATCAATATTAATCGTATCTACACGAATTAAATCAATGGCAAAGATAACGACACAAATTCCTAAAACCAAAACACTTAAAATTTTACTTAATTGATTTAATTTCTTTTGTAATGGAGTAGCTCCTTCTTTGGCTTGGGTTAATGCCGAAGCAATTTTTCCCATTTCCGTATTCATTCCTGTAGCAACAACAACCGCCTTAGCTCGTCCATAAGCTACATTACTACCCATATAAAGCATATTTTTGCGATCGCCTAAAACGATATCTTTTTGATCTTTTTGTTCTAATTTTTCAGTTTGTTTGGTAACTGGAACCGATTCACCTGTTAAAGCGGCTTCTTCTACTTTTAAACTTGCACATTCAATAATGCGTGCATCAGCAGGAACAGCATCTCCTGCTTCTAATAAGATAATATCTCCAGGAACTAATTCTTCACTATTTAAAACAACCATTTGATTATTTCTTAATACTTTAGTTGTTGCCTTAGACATTTCTTGTAAAGCTTCAATGGCCTTTTCTGCCTTGCTTTCTTGCACCACCCCTAAAATGGCATTAATAATGACAACAGCCATAATGATAATGACATCGGCAAAAGATTCATGAGCATAAATAGAAGTAATTAAAGAAATCACTGCTGCTACAATTAAAATAATGACCATCGGATCGGTAAGTTCTAATAAAAAGCGAACAATCCATGGAGTCTTTTTCCCTTCGGCTAATTTATTTTTGCCATGGGTTTCTAAACGTTTTTGCGCTTCATCTGTACTTAACCCACTTTCAGAAGTTTGATTGTCTTTTAATACTTCTTCTATATTTTGCAAATATTCTTTCATTTTCTTCCTCCTTACAAAAAAAATTCAGATATACATTTACTATACCTGAACAATGATTTTTTATTCATAGACCATGTATAGCAAATTGCAATACATGAGTCTCATTATTTAAGACAAGCCAGATTGATATAAAATCAAACAGGATGTTGACTTTGTCACGTAGGATTACGCCAATTACTCCCTCACGATTAAATACCTTATCATTTTAATATACTTGCTTACAAAAGTCAATTTGAAAACTTAAATTTTAATCTGATTCGTCTTTGTAAAATAAAATTGGAGCGCACAAAGAGATTTTGCATCCTTCAATTGATTCTTTTGAATCAATTGAAAAACTTCTTGTAAACTCATTTCTAAAACTTCAACATTTTCATTTTCATCTAGATGTTGCTTCGTTTTTACCAGGTCATGAGCTACATATAAATAGATGATTTCATCGGTGTACGCACAACTTGGATACATTAATCCTATACATTCGATTTGTTTAGCTAAATATCCCGTTTCTTCTTCTAATTCTCGTTTTGCTGCATCTATTGGATCTTCTCCTTTATCCACTTTTCCTGCTGGGAATTCATAAATGACTTCATCATAGGGGTAACGATATTGTCTTTCCATTAAAACTTTCCCATTATCTAAAAAAGCAAGAATACAACTAGCTTTGCAATGACGAATCAATTCTCTTGTGGATGTTTTCCCATTAGGAAGTAAAACCGTATCTTTATAAACATCAATAATCTTTCCTTTATAAATCGAAGTGGAAGTTAACTTTTTTTCTTTTAAATCCATCTTATCATTTCCTTTCAAGATTGTTTTCTATTTTATTTTAACGGATTTTATTTTGAAAAGGAATAACTCTTGTAAGAAAACATGTTTTCTTGTACAATTAAAATGGTTCCTTAAAGGAGGTTTTTAAGATGCATAATGTGATGCAAATACAAAAGGACTTATATTATATCGGCGTCAGTGATCGTCGTTTATCGTTATTTGAAAATATTTACCCTATTCCTAGAGGAGTTTCTTATAACTCTTATCTTTTAATGGATGAAAAAACTGTTTTATTGGATACAGTAGAAAAAACACATTCTCATCAATTTTTAGAAAATATTCGTTTTGTCTTACAAAATAGACCATTAGACTATGTCATTGTTCATCATATGGAACCGGATCATAGTTCAACTTTACTTGAAATTATTCATCACTATCCTCAAGTAAAAGTCATTTGTAATGAAAAGATTTTAAAGATGATTCATCAATTCTTTGACTTAGATTTAAGTAATCAAGTTGTTTTAGTTCAAGAAGGTCAAACACTTTCTTTTGGAAAACATCAATTGGCTTTTGTCATGGCACCAATGGTCCATTGGCCTGAAGTCATGGTTTCTTATGATACGACAACCAAAACATTATTTTCTGCCGATGCATTTGGAACTTTTGGTGCATTAAGTGGTAATATTTTTGCAGATGAGGTGGATTTTGAAAAAGATTGGTTGGAAGATGCAAGAAGATACTATACCAATATTGTTGGAAAATATGGCAATCAAGTTCAAGCTTTGTTAAAGAAAAGCGAAAGTTTAGAAATTGAAATGATTTGTCCTTTGCATGGACCTATTTGGCGGAAAAATCTCAATTGGTTTATTGATAAATATCTCAAATGGGCAACATATACACCTGAAGAAAAAAGAATTTTAATTGTATATGGTTCAATTTATGGTAATACTGAAAATGCGGCTTCCATTTTAGCTTCTAAATTAGCACAAAAAGGAATTCAAAAAATTGCAATGTATGATGTTTCAATGACACATCCTTCTTATTTAGTTGCTGAAGCCTTCCGCTGTAGTCATCTTGTCCTTGCTTGTTCGACTTACAATGCTGGCATTTTTTCTCCAATGGAAACCTTTGTTTTAGATTTAGTTGCCCATAACCTTCAAAATCGGACAGTGGCCATTATTGAAAATGGTTCTTGGGCACCAACAGCAAAGACCTTGCTTACCAATCTTATTACAAAGATGAAAAATATTACGCTTTTAAATCCTTCTTTAACTTTCCTTTCTTCATTAAAAAAGGAACAAGAAAAAGATTTAGATGCGTTAGTCAATGCTTTATGTGATAGTTTAAAAGGACCTGAAAGCAAAGTTTTTGAAAATACAAAAATTGATAACAATGCGATGTTTAAATTATCTTATGGCTTATTTGTTTTAACCGCAAAAGAAAACAAAAAAGATAATGGATGTATTATCAACACTGTCATGCAAGTCACCGATAATCCAAAACAAGTAGCTATTGCAGTCAATAAGGTCAATTATACCCATGATATGATTGTGCATACGAAAAAATTTAATGTATCGATTTTAACGACAGAAACACCATTTAAAGTCTTCCAACACTTTGGTTTCCAAAGTGGAAAAGAAGTCAATAAATTTGAAAATTATCCCGATGTAGCTTATAGTAGTAATGGATTAGCTTATTTAAAAACAAATACCAATGCTTATTTATCTTGTGATGTTGTTGAAATGATTGATTGTGGTACCCATACACTATTTATTGCACAAGTAACGGAAGCTCATCAATTATCCAATCTTCCATCTTGTACGTACCAATATTATTTTGATCACATCAAACCTTCCTTAAAAATGCCAGAAAAGAAAAAAGGATGGGTTTGTAAAATTTGTGGCTATGTTTATGAAGGAGAAGAATTACCTGCTGATTTTATTTGTCCTCTTTGTAAACATGGTGCAGAAGATTTTGAAAAAATTGAATAAAGGAGGGAAAAAAGATGAAATACGTTTGTCAAGTTTGTGGTTATGTTTATGATGAAGAATTAGGTGAACCTGAAAACGGAATTGCTCCTGGCACAAAATTTGAAGATTTACCTGATGACTACACTTGTCCATTATGTATGGTTGGCAAAGATCAATTTGCAATAAGTGAAGAATAAAAGTTAAAAAGAAGCGAGAAATTCGCTTCTTTTTTAATATTTAATTTTAAAATAATCCAAATGTTTTTTAAATTCATCTTGCGCATCTAAACAAGTATCACGCAAATATCCTCTTTCATCATGCCAATTTTTTAAACCCCGATAATAATATAATTTTCGTTTGTCGTTAATAATAAAGGGGACAATCTTATATTTTAAACATTCTTTAAATAAAAGAAGTCTTCCGACACGCCCATTTCCATCTTGAAAAGGATGGATTTGTTCGAATCGAACATGAAAATCTAAAAGATCATCAAGTGTCTTTTCTTTTTTATTTTGATACTCTGCCAACAACTTTTTCATTTGAATTGGCACTTCTTCGGGTGGGGTTGTTTCCATATTTCCCACAATATTTGGTACTTTTTTATACTCTCCAATGGCAAACCAATCGAAACGAGCATCATTTGTACCTTGTTTTAATATTTGATGTAATTCTTTAATGAAAGTTTCTGTGATTGGTTTATTTGCTTGATCAATAATCATATCAATGCAACGAAAATGGTTAATCGTTTCAATAATATCATCTACTTTTACAACTTTTCCTTCAACATCAATCGTATTGGTTTCAAAAATAAAACGCGTTTGTTCATGACTTAAACAATTTCCTTCCATGTGATTGGAATGATAAGTGAAATCAATTTGAATTTGATGATAAATTCCTCCAGATAATTTACATTTTTTTTCTAATTGGAGAATTTCTAAAAGAGTTTGTGGTCTATTCTTTTTTTGATTTTTACGTGTTGGTTTTTGTGCATCATTTGGAATATTCCATGTTTTTCCTGTTAAAAAAGCACCAGGAATTTTTCCTAGAGCACAATAATTACGAACACTTCGTTCAGAAACATTCCAACGAGTAGCCATTTCTTTGACGGATTGATATTTCATTTTCATCGCCCATTATAATTATAAATCATTATCGGCAAAATTACAATTTAGTTTTTTTAAATAAAAAACAAAGTTTTTGCCGATAACGGCAATTTATAAAGCTAGTAAAACAACGCCTACTAAAATTCCTAAAATTAAAATAAGTGATAAATAAGGTGATTTAGATAAACTATAAGCTTGTGGCAGTAATTCTTTAAAGACAACATATAAAATTGCGGCAATGGAAATGGATACAACAATTAGTAAAGCTACTGCACTTAAGTTGCCAAAATAATAACCAAGAATAGAGCCTACTAACATCGGTACACTGCTTAAAAAAGAAATGAAAAAGATATTTCTTTTTTTCATTTTTGCTTGGATAAAAGGCATGGCAATCGATAATCCGACAATAATATTATGGATGCCAATTAAAATAGCAAAAGTATACCCACTAATTTCTTTTAAAGAAAAAGTCACACCAAGTGAAATTCCTTCAGGGAAGTTATGAATACACATAGCAATCAATAAAATAAAGCCCGCTTGAATAAAATGCTTCCCTTCTTCAATAGAATCCACAAATTGTTGTGCATGAACACGGTCATGACAAATTTGATGTTCTTCATCGACATGACACTCTCCATGATGAGAGCAACGATCAATGGATTGGTGTAAGACAAGAATTAAGACAAAGACAACAAGAACAAGAACAATTCCAATATATAATCCAGCCTGAATGGTTTCAGATAATTCTAAAAGTTCATTCAATAAATCAATAAAAACAATACTTAACATACTTCCAGAAGAAAACGCAAGTAAACTACTTGTTAATTTTTTGTTTTCTTTTTGAAGGGCCATCGCTAATAAGGTACCAAGTAAAGTAAATAAGGTCCCGCAAATCAAAGTTATGCCGATTACTTTTAGCATGTTTTTCCCTCCTTTTACCATAAAATAGTATACAACAAAAATGTCTTTTCTTTAAACTTTTTATTTTTTTTCTGTTTTCTCTTGAAACCTTAAAATATTTATGTTATCATATACAAGCGCTATGTAACTTACTTAATAGTTTATGTATCGCATGCCTTGTTAGCTCAATCGGTAGAGCAACCGGCTGTTAACCGGTAGGTCGTGGGTTCAAGTCCCTCACAAGGCGCCAGTGGCCTGTTGGAGAAGTGGCTTAACTCACATGCCTTTCACGCATGCATTCACGGGTTCGAATCCCGTACAGGTCACCATATTTTTTGCCGACTTAGCTCAATTGGTAGAGCAACTGACTTGTAATCAGTAGGTTGTGGGTTCAATTCCTATAGTCGGCACCATTTTTTTATTTACGCACCTGTGGCGGAATTGGTAGACGCACCAGACTTAGGATCTGGCGCCTTGTGCGTGGGGGTTCAAGTCCCTTCAGGTGCACCATATTAGAAGCATAGATTTGATACAGTAAATATTGCTTATCAAGCCTTTTTTTGTGTAAAATCGGCAAAATTTAGCACATACTTATCATAAATTAAGCATAGAGTGTAAACGTAAATATTTTACAAATGGGCAAAATTTAGGGCTCTCTACATAGGGTTTAATCGCTAAAGTCCGTAAAAGTTCGTTATTTCGCTTACTTCAACTCTCACATAGTTTATTGGAAAATTTTTTTCTCATTTCATTTGAATAAGGCAACAATGATTCAATGCTTATCTCTTTATTTTTGATATTTTCTATTAAGGAGATTATGAAAGTGTTGTGAAATAATAAGAAAATATCGAGGTTTTATGGTAGAATTTTTAATAAAGGAGATGATTCGATGATAGGACCAGACAAGAACAAAATACATCCAAACCCTAATGTTCCCAGCGTTTGCTTCATAAAGAATATCGTTAAGAACCCAAACATTATTATTGGGGATTTTACTTATTATGATGACTTTGAATCTAACGGCGAGGACTTCGAGAAGCACGTGACTCATTTATATCCTTTTATCGGCGATAAGCTGATAATCGGAAAGTTCTGCGCGATTGCCAAAGGCATCAAGTTCATCATGAACGGAGCGAACCATAGGATGAATGGCATCACAACCTATCCATTTAATATCATGGGTAATGGTTGGGAAAAGGCGACTCCCAAACTAGATGATTTGCCTCTTAAAGGTGATACTATCATAGGGAATGACGTATGGATCGGTGAAAACGTCACGATACTTCCCGGTGTCCACATCGGGGATGGCGCGATAATCGGAGCGAATTCAGTCGTCGCAAAAGACATAGAACCTTATTCAATCGCGGTAGGGAATCCATGCCGAGTGGTCAAGAAAAGATTCGATGATGAGACAATCGAAAAACTGCTAGAACTCAAGTGGTGGGATTTAGGCGAAGAGAAGATATTCGACATTCTCGAGGCACTTACCAACGGAATTCCCGATTTAATCAAATAATATCGTCCGTATTCAAAGAGAGAAGCAATAAGAGCAAGACTAGATGCGAAGAAGAATATTATGGGAAATATAGGTAGGTAATTTTATGGCTCAACATATAGTAGTTAGAGAATATGATCCAAATTATCCTTTGATGTTTGAAAAGGAAAAGAAATCAATAATCCCATTACTAAAAGAAAATTTAGTGGAAATCTTTCATATTGGGTCAACCGCAGTACCAGGTCTTAAATCCAAACCAATTATCGATATCATGATAAGCGTTAATTCATTAGAAGAAGTAGATAAAAAACATAAAGAATTTGAAAATATCGGATATGAATATCTAGGGGAATTAGGAATCAAAGGAAGAAGATATTTGAGAAAAGGTGGAGATGAAAGAACTCATCAAATTCATATCTTCCATAAAGATGATAAAAATAATTTAGTCAGGCATTTAGCGGTTAGGGATTATTTGATTTCTCATGAAGAAATCGCAAACGAATACGGAGAACTTAAAGAAAAACTAGCTCTTAGATATCCTTATGACATCGATGGGTATTGTGATGAGAAAGAAGAGTTTGTTAAGCAACTCGAGCGAGACGCACTTAAATGGTATACCGTTAAAAATATGCGATAAAACTGCACTAGTCAAGAGAAAGTAGACAC
>HF997996.1:15585-30689 GCA_000433015.1 Firmicutes bacterium CAG:631 | reverse complement strand
TACATATAATTTAGTGGTGATTTTTTATGAACATTTATCTCATGATATTAAAGGCTACGGATTTTACAAAAATATGTTAAAAAGTTTAAAATAATAAACACAATATACAAAAATAACTAAATAATAAGCAAAAAAATTAAACAATTCGATTGATTAATTTGATAAAAAGATATATAATAATATTGAGGTTATAATTATGAAATATTTAAAAGAATTATCGGGTTTAAAATTGTTTAATAGGAAAGAAGTAGTAAATATTTGTGGAAGCATTCATAATGCTAATTATATTTTAAAATCATATATAGATAAAGGGTATATAACAAGAATAAAAAAAGATTATTTTGTCATTAATGATCTAGTTAATGATACACCTGCTGCAAATAAATATGAAATTGCATGTGGCTATGGTGATAACGATTTTATTTCGCATCATAGTGTTTTTGAATATTATGGGTTGAATAATCAAGTTTACAATACTATTGATGTCACAACAAACACATTTAAACGATCCTTTGTTTTTGATAATATTTTATACAAATATCACAAAAGTGATATTTCAATTCAAGTGAATAATTTGGCTGGAATAAAGATTAGTAGTATTGAAAGAGCAATTGTAGATTGTATCAAAGATAGTACTAATTTTGAATATTATGAGTTGTTAGAATGTATAAATAATATTAATGCAATTGATGTTTCAAAAGTAATGAAATATCTAGAAATTTTAAATAACAAATTGTTATATAAAAAAGTTGGGTTTGTTTTAGAAAAATATAAAGAAGTATTTAATATAAGCGATGAATTTTTCTTTGAATGTAAGAAAAGAAGTGGAAATACAATTGGTTATTACAATTTACATGCAAAAGACTCATTAATATTTAATGCAAAATGGCGTTTGTTTGTTTATAAAGATATGGAGGAATTTTAATGTTTTCATATACAAAAAAAGAAATTGTTATGTTAGCACAAGAATTAAACGTTCAAAAACAAACACTAGAAAAAGTATTAAGACTTATTGATGTTTTAGACTTTATCAACACAGATAAATACTTAAAAGAAAAACTTGCATTAAAAGGTGGGACAGCTATTAATTTGACATTTTATAATTACTTAAGATTAAGTGTTGATATTGATTTGGATTACATTGGATCTATTGATAGAGAACAAATGATAATAGATAGAGGTTTAATTGAAACGAAATTATTAAATTATATGCAAGAATCTAATATGCAATATCGCAATGATAAAACAAAGAAAACTCACGCTTTAGATTCTTTTGTTTTCAATTATTCAAGTATGTTTAATGCTAAAGATATGGTAAAAGTGGAAATAAATTATATGAATAGAGTTCATTTGTTTGATTGCGAAAAAAGAAGAATAACTCTACCAGCAAAAAATGACATAGAAGTTTTAACATTAAATAAGTTTGATTTGTTTTCATCAAAAATGACTGCTTTAATATATAGAACAACTATTAGGGATGTTTATGATATTAATAATATGATTAAAAATAGAACTATAAATAATGACGGATTTATCTTATTTAAAAAATGTTTCATTTTCTATTTGTTATTATCTTCTGAAAATAAAATTGATATGAAGACATTGTTTGAAAAATGTAAAAAACGAATGAATGCTTTTATAGGAAAAAGAGTTCCACAATATTTAACAGCAACATTAAAACTTAACGAAAAGTTCGATATTAATACTGCAGTAAATAATATTAGTATTTTACTAGATACAATTATAGAGAGTATTATCAATGATGATGATGAAATGGCTTTTATAAAGAGTTTTCCTAATATTTCTGTACAACTTTTTGAAAATGATTTAATTGATGAAAAAATCAAAAATCATCCTATGATTAATTGGAAACAATCTTTACTAAAATAAAGTTAAAAACACTGTGATTATTCCTGCTTTCGAATTAGAAAAATTAAAGATTTAAACCAAATAATTAAGCTAATTTCTAATATTAATATCACCACTTACATATAATTTAGTGGTGATTTTTTTATGAATATTTATCTTATTGGCATTAAAGGAACAGGGATGTCCGCTTTAGCTTGCTTACTTGCTGATTTGGGGCATCATGTTCGGGGGAGTGATGTTTCTCGATACATTTTTACACAAGAAAAATTAAAAGAAAAAGGAATTATTTGTGATTCTTTAGAAGACTCAAAATATGATCAATATCCATATGTTGTCTTAGGGAATACTTTTTGGAAGCAATCATTGGTTGAACAGTTAAAAAAAGAAAAGAAAACGATTTTTACCTATCAAGAAATGATTCGCTATTTAGCCAACCAATATCCATCCATTGCCATTTGTGGAACGCATGGGAAGACAACGACAGCACATCTAATTGAAACGATGTTAGGTGCAAATCATATTTGTAGCTATATCATTGGAGACGGAGAAGGAAAAGGGGAAAAAGATGCTGATTATTTTATTTTTGAAGCCTGTGAATATGAAGATAATTTTTTAAATTATACACCCAATATCATTGTTTTAAGTAATATTGATTTTGATCATGTGGATTATTTTAAAAGCCAAAAACAATATAATCAAAGTTTTTTAACATTTTTAAATCAATGTAAAGATTTTGTCATTCTTAATCAAGATGATGCCATTACAATCGCATTAAAACCTTTTATTCATAAACCATATTATACTTATGCCATTGAAGCACAGGCAGATGTCATGGCAAAAGAAGTTGTTTTTAATGAACAAGGAGTTTCCTTTATCATTGAGTATCAAAATCAACGGTCTGAACGAATGATTTTACCCATTTATGGCAAACATTTATTTTATGATGCCTTATCTAGTATTGCTTTGGGATTAATTCTTCATCAAGATTTAAAAACAATGATTCAAAGTTTATCTTTTTTTAAACCTGCTCATCGAAGATTCAATATTAGTGAAGTGCAAGACAACGTAATTGTGGATGATTATGGCCATCATCCATTTGAAATTCAACAAACGATTTTATCCATTAAACAAAAATATCCGCATAAAAAATTGAAAGTTGTTTTTCATCCCGATCGGTATAGTCGAATCCAATATTTTTATCAACAGTATGTGGATATTTTTCAAACCATTGATGAAGTCTATATCATTCCATTTATAGGTACTTTACCGCATTCTAAAGAAGAAGCGTTACTAACTCAATTTTTAAAATATCCAAACATTCATTTTATTCAAAAGGATATTTTTGAAAAAGAATACCACGATGTTGTTTTCCTATTTACGGGGTCAAAAGATATGTCTTATTTAATACAACCCTTCTTAAATCATTTATCATTGAAAAAAACATATAGATAAAGGGACAATTTCATAAAAATTTTATTGTGATTTGAAATGAATTTCAATTTTTGTTCAACTTTTCTTATTTGATTCATTTTACTAGAAACGACCACATTTTTGTAGTATTATAATAATTGAAAGATGGTAGATATCGTGTATAAAAACGAAAGGGAATTTGTTGAATATAAATCTGTCTTTAATGATAGTCTTACCAAAGAAATTGTTTCGTTTTTAAATACGCATTTAGGAACGATTTATATTGGTATTACCAATGAGGGAAAAATAATTGGTGTACAAAATCTTGATGAAACGTTGAGAAAAATTAGTGATATTATTACGGATCAAATTTTACCAAATCCACAAAGTTATATTAAAGTGGTCTCAAAAGAAATCAATGAAAAAGAAATAATTCAAATAGAGGTAAAAAAAGGGAATGCGCTTTATTATATAAGAAAATATGGGCGTAGTACAAAAGGATGTTATATGAGAATTGGTTCTAGTTGTAAAAGCATGACAGAGGAACAAATTGAAAATCTTTATTCATCCTATATTCTTTTACCCGAAAAACAAATGAATGACATTTCGGTTTTAAGAAATGACTTTACTTTTGTTAAATTTAAAAACTATCTTACTGCCAAAGGAATTCATTACAATGAATTCAACTTTTTAAATAATTTTAGTTTAGTTACATCGGAAGGTAAATTTAATCTTTTAGGAGAATTGCTTGCCGATGAAAATAAGATATCTATTAAAGTTGCAGTCTTTAAAGGAAATGATAAATCTTATTTTCTTAAAAGAAATGAATATGGGAATACTTGTTTAATTTATGCGTTAGAACAAGTTTTGAATTATTGTGAATCTTTAAATGAAACTTATGTAGATTTAAGTGTTAGTCCTAGAAGAGAAAAAAAGATGTTTAGTTTTGAGGCTTTTAAAGAAGCGTGGATTAATGCATGTGTGCATAATAAATGGGTAGATGGAGTTCCACCAGCAGTATATTGGTTTGACAATCGAGTAGAGGTTATTTCTTATGGAGGAATTCCAAAAGGGTTAACAAAGGAAGAATTTTTATCTGGTAAAACAAAGCCGGTAAATCAAGAGTTAATGAGTATTTTTTTACAATGTGGTATTGTGGAACAATCGGGACACGGGGTTCCGATTATTGTTAGAGAATATGGAGAAAAAGCTTATAGATTTTCTGAAAGCTCAATAACCGTAGTGATTCCCTTTGATAAAAAAGGTTTTGAGGAACAAAAAGAAAATGCTACTACCCAAGAAACCACCCAAGAAACTACCCAAGTGAAAATTTTGAATTTGATTAAAATACATCCTAGTATCACAAGAAATGAAATGGCTAAAGCACTCAAATTAACACCTGATGGCATTAAGTATCACTTAAATAAATTAAAAAAAGCAAAAGTGATAGAACATGTGGGTTCAACCAAAGCAGGAAAATGGATTATAAAAAGTAAGAAATAGACAAACTTACTTTTTTTAATCAAAAGGAAACAAGGACGATGTTTTTTTTACAGTAACTTACCATTAAAAAAAACAAAAAAATATGTTATACTTTGATTGGTGATTTTTTCATGGGAAAAGAAAAAGTTTTAGTCAGTGCTTGTCTATTGGGTAAAAATTGTAAATATGACGGCAAAAACAATAAAAATGAAAAAATCATATCGTTTTTAAAAGATAAAGAAGTTATTCTAGTTTGCCCAGAAGTAATGGGTGGTTTATCAACGCCTAGACTAAAAAGTGAAATTATTACTTTAGAGAATCAAATCAAAGTCATCAACGAAAGAAACCAGGATGTTACTTCTTATTTTGTTCAAGGAGCAAAAAGTGCTTTAAAAATTGCTTTAGAACAAAAAATTGATTATGCAATTTTAAAAGAAAAGAGCCCAAGTTGTGGCTTTAAAAAAAGATATGATGGCACTTTTTCTAAAAAAATCATTGAAGGAAGCGGCATTTTTGCTCAACTTTTAAAAGATTACCACATTAAAATTTTAACAGAAGAAGATTTTTAGGAGGAAGAGAAAATGAAAAAAGGTAGTTTACTTATATTATTATTAACGATTTCTTTGTTGAGTGGATGTCAAAATACAAATATAAATTCGTCTCATTCGAATACGATGCCTTCAAGTTCAACAACATCCAATTCTTCAAGTTCTTCAAGTTCTTCAAATTCATCAAGTACGTCAACGACAAATCCTTCTGAGGATATAGAAAAAGAAGAACTAGATCAATTGTTTGAAGAAGAGGCCTATATTCCATTGGTAATTACTTCTTCAATATCTTTGCCTCAAACGCTTCCTACTTATCATTATCCTCTTGAATGGGAAATCATCGATGGACAAGAAACATTAAATTTATCAAACTTTGTCTTATCTTTAAAAGATAATGATAACATTGTGGATGGAGTTCACGCTATCCAAGTATCTATTGACGTTTTAGACTATCAATATACTTATTATTGTACTTCTCATCATCAAAATTATCATCAACTACCGATTATTGATATTCATACCGAAAATGAAGCCTTTCCTGAAAATAAAGAAGATTACGTAGATGGTACAATTTCAGTGATTAACTACGAAAACGAAGAATATTTGATTGATATATTAAATGCCGAAATGGGCATTCGTTTACGTGGAAATTCAACGATGGCAGCATTGAAAAAACCATTCCGCATTAAATTTGAAGAAAAGCAATCTCTATTTGGTCTTCCTAAAGCAAAGAGTTGGGTTCTACTTGCTAACTATTATGATAAATCAAATCTTCGTAACTATTTAGCTTATACTTTTGCAAATCAATTAGACAATTTAGATTTTCAACCTTCTTCCATTTTTGTAGAAGTACGTTTTAATGATGATTTTTTGGGATTATATCTTTTAAGTGAACACATGCAAAGTGGAGAGGGAAGAGTTGATATTGAAGATGATGTGGATAGTCAAGGATATCCTAGTTATTTCTTTGAACTTAATGAAAGAGCAGATGATGCAGAAGAAAATTTAACTGAAGATGTCGACTATTTTATTACCGATTATTCTAAAAACTTTATTTATGAATATAAATATCCGGAAGGAGCAACTGCAGAGCAAAATCAATATATTAAAAACTATATGATGGAAACAGATCAAGCAATTATGAATTTAGACAATTATGAAGAATATATTGATGTTGATTCTTTTATTGATTATTACATTGTTCAAGAATTATTTAAAAATGTAGATGTTGGTTCAACTAGCCAATATTATGTAAAATATGCAAATGGAAAATTACACATGGGGCCTGTTTGGGATTTTGATATTAGTTTAGGAGTGATTGGTGGCCCTGATTACAATCGTTATTTGTCAACGGATTTATGGGTTAGAGAAAGAGATTATTGGTATAATTCTTTATTTAATGATCCAGCATTTTTAACACGGGTTCAACAACGATATACGCAAGTGCATGATTTGATATTGAATGTTTATAATTCCATTGATGATTTAACAGAATCGCTACAAGAAGCACAAGAAGCAAATTTACAACGTTGGCCTTTATCTTATTTAAATAATCCTGATTTATGGATTGAAACACATTATCATGAAAATTATTCTTCATTAACCTCTTTAGAACAACACTATACTTATTTAAAAGATCATTTAAGTGCTCGGATAGATATATTAGATCAAGCATATTTATTATAGGTAGAATTTATGCGCATTCAAGATTGGCAAAAATTCAATGAACAACATTTAGTGATTGTAGATAAAGAACAAAAAGAAGAATTGGTTTTATCCTTTTTTAAACATGCTTTTTTGCCACAATTTAAGATATTTACTTTTGAAGAATTGAAACAATTTTTAACTTACTCATTGTCCGAAGAATTGATTTTGCAATTTGCTCAAAAAAATCAGTTAAGCATGGAGAATGCTTGGATTTATTTGAATCATTTAAGTTATATCCAAGAAAATAAAGAATATGTATCTTTTCGTTTGCAAGAGTTGCAAAATTTAAAAAAGAAAAATGCAGATCTTTTAGCTACAGGTAAAAGTCATCTCCAATTTTTAAAAGGGAAAACGGTAGTAGTTTATCAAAATCAAAAATATTTTAAAGAAATTGAAACACTTTGTCAGGTGTATCAATTAAAATGTTTAAAAGTAGAAGACCCAAAAGTTTCTTTAAAAGAAAAAGAAGTTTTTTGCTTTGATTCTATTGAAGAAGAAGTGGAATATGTTGCTGTTTCTATCGCTCAATTAATTGAAAAAGGAATAAATCCATCTAAAATTAAATTGTGTTATGCACAGGATAATTTAGCTTATCAAATTGAAAAAATATTTAAATTCTTTCGTTTGCCGGTTGTTTCAAAACCAAGTAAATATATTGAGATTCCTTTTTATAAACAATTTTTAGAAATATTAAAACTTCATTCTTCAGTAAAAGAGGCCATGGATTGTTATCAAAAACAATTAGAAAACACGATTGATGAAGATAAAATCCAACAATTGATGACAATTTGCAATCAATGGATTCATTTAAAGCATGAAGATTTTATTTTAGTATTAGAATATTATTTTAAAACGCATACGATTAATCTTTTTCAAGCAGGAATGATAGAAAAAATCAGTTATCATCAAAAAGTATCGAATGATTGCTATGTTTTTGTGTTGGGACTAAATCAAGGAATAATTCCTCAATCATTTAAAGATGAAGATTTTTTTAGTGATGTTGAAAAAAAAGAATTACATTTGACTACAAGCGAGGAAAAAAATCAAATAGAATTAGAAGATTTGAAACGTTTTTTTGCTGAAACAAAAAATCTTTTTATGTCTTACCATTTAAAAGAAAACAACAAAGTTTGTTATCCAGCTATATTGATTGATTTATGGCATTTTATCGTCAAAAGACCGACTTTAAGTATTTATGATTCTTATAGTGCAAGTTATGATCAAATTAAACTAGCAGATGCCTATGATAAAAATACTCAAAATGCAATGATAAAAGTTTTAGAGGAAAACTACCTAATTGATTATTGTCAATATCAAAATCAATTTCGTATTCAAAATCATCAAACCTTCATTGATGCGATTCAAAAAGAAAAAATCACTTTGAGTTATTCAACAATGAATACTTTTTTTCAATGTCCTTATCAATATTATCTTTCACAAATTTGTTTGTTTAAAGATAATCAATCCACTTTTAATCAAGAAATAGGAACGTTATTTCATTTTATCTTGGCGAATGAAAAAGAAATTGGTTTTGATTGGGAAAAAAATTATGATCATTATTTTGATAATCAAAGAATTTTATCGTCAAAAGAAAAATTTTATCTTACAAAATTAAAAAAAGAGTTACAATTTTTAATTTCTTTTAATCATGAAATGGAAAACCATACACATTTCAAAAAAACATTATGTGAGCAAAAATTGTTGGTTTCCTATGATAATCCTATGATTTTACCTATTAAAGGATTTATCGATAAAATGATGATTTATGAAGATAATCAAGCTACTTATTTTGCTTTAATTGATTATAAAACAGGAAATCCAACACTTTCTTTAAAACATTTGCAATTTGGTTTATCCATGCAGCTTCCTGTTTATTTATACTTAATAAATCATAATAGAAAGCGATCACAAGATTTAGTGGTTGGTTTTTACTTACAAAAAATCATTCCTGAATTGAATAAATATCCTCAAGATAGTAATGAAAATCAACGGACAAATCTTAAACTTCAAGGATATACTATCGCTTTAAAAGATAAAGTTGCATTACTAGACGATACATATAATTCATCACAATGGATTAAAGGTTTAAAAACGAAAAAAGATGGGTCTTTTTATCAAACTAGCAAAGTATTAACATTAAAAGAAATGGAAGATATTTCAAAATTAGTGGAAGAAAAAATCAAAGAAGCGTCTTTTGCAATTTTATCGGGAGATTTTAAAATTCAACCTAAAATTATTAATCATAAAAATGAAAGCTGTAAATATTGTGAGTATCAACACATTTGTCGTGTAAAAGCAAATGATTATCTATATTTATGGATTAAAGAAAAAGAAGGTGAACACGATGAGTAAAGTTCAATGGACAAACGAACAAGCCTTAGCCATTTCCTTAGAAAATCAAAATATCATGGTTAGTGCAGGAGCTGGAAGTGGGAAAACAGCTGTTTTAACTACGAGAATTGTTCAAAAATTAAAAAAAGGCATTCATGCTCAACAATTACTAGTCTTGACTTTTACTAATGCAGCAGCCGCTGAAATGAAAAATCGTGTGCTTCAAAAGATGAAAGAAGATCCCGATTTAAAAAATAGAGTCCATGAAATAGAACAAGCCTACATTACTACTTTTGATAGTTTCGCCTTATCTATAGTAAAGAAATATCATTATTTATTAAACTTAACACAAGATATTCATATTGTTGACTCTTCCATGATTGATATGCAAGCCATGCAATTTTTAAATATTATTTTTGAAAATCTTTATGAAAAGCAAGATGAAAGTTTTCTAAAAATGATGAATCATTTTACGGTTAAAGATGATAAAGAAATTTTAAATTGTATTTTAAATATTCATAAAAAATTAGATCAAAAAGCAGATAAACAACAATATTTACAAAACTATATGCAAACATATGCATCTAAAGAATCTTTTTATCAATATCAAAAAGAATTTCTTGGTTCTCTTAAAGACATCATTGGTCAAATCAAATTATCATTAGATTCTATTTATCCTGCTTTATCAGAAAAAGAAGAGGATAAATTGAATGCCTATTTTCAATTGTTTGCAAGTAAAGAATATGATGACATTTATGCTAATTTAGCGACCATTTCTACCATTCGGATGCAAACCGATGATGAACATTTAAAAGAACAAAAACGTCGAATGGATCAACAAATTAAAAAGTTGAAAGAACTTTGTTTTTATCCTTCTAATCATGAATTGATATTGGCATTAGAAGATGCAAAAGATTATGAAAAAGTCATTGTTCAAATTTTACTTCAATTAGATTCTTTATTAATGGCTTATAAAAAACAATATCAGGCTTTTGAATTTGTCGATATTGCAAAAATGGCGCTTTCTTTGGTTCAAAATTTCCTTTTTGTGCGGGAAACATTAAAAAATCAATTTGTGGAAATTCTGATTGATGAATATCAAGATACCAATGATTTGCAAGAACTTTTTATTCAACAAATTGCCCAAAATAATATTTATGTTGTAGGTGATGTCAAACAGTCCATTTATCGCTTTAGAAATGCAAATCCAGATATTTTTATTCAAAAATATGCAGATTATCAAAATCATATTGGAGGGACTAAAATTGATTTAACGAGTAATTTTCGTTCCAGCGAAAGTGTAATCCAATTGATTAATACAATTTTTAATCATTTAATGACAGGTTTGATTGGTGGTGCAAAATATAGCCAAGGACACGCCATGAAATATGGATTTTTACGGTATAATGAATGTCAAAAAGATCATCCCATTGAATATATCACTTATACCAATGAACAAAAACAATATAAAGATGAAGATATTGAACTTTTTTATGTCGTGCAAGATATTTTAAATAAAATAAAAGAAAAAATGCCAGTATATGATGCCGATTTAAAAGAATTTAGACCTTGTACTTATCAAGATTTTGCTATTTTATTAGAAAAATCAAAATCTAGCGAAAAAATACAAAAACTATTACAATATTATCAAATTCCTGCAGTAATCTATAAAAATGAAAATCTTTTAGAGGGAGATTTATTCCATGCTCTATACAATATTTTTGTTGCTTTACAAAAAATTAAAGTTAACCAATTAGATACAACATTTTTAAAAGCCTATTATGGGTTGGGACGTAGTTTTTTATGGGATCAAAGTGATGATACACTTTATTTTGAAATTAAAAATCAAACTTATTTTCATTCCGATTTATATTTAAAATTAAAACAATTAACAGAAGATGCAACTTTTTTATCGAACAAAGAAATGGTTTTAAAAATCATTGATACTTTTTCAATATATGAACGTTTAATTTTAATTGGTGATATAGAGGCAAATAGTCATCGTTTACAACAAATGCTATCTATTGCTCAAAATTTAACCGATTTAAATATACCTATTTTTGAAATGGGAAGTTATTTCGAAAACTTAATGCAAGAAAATAAAAAAATTGAAATTCCTTCAGCAGCACCATTAAAAAATCAAGTTAAAATTATGACAATTCATAAATCAAAAGGATTAGAATTCCCAATTTGTTATTTTATTTTAAATTTTTCAAAACAAAATGAAGAGGAAAAAACAAATAAAATAACTTATAGTGAAAAATATGGCATTATTACACCTTTTTATCAAAATGGAGTGGGCGATACGATTAAAAAAGTATTAGCAAAACAAGATTATGATTTACAAGCTTTGTCTGAAAAAATTAGATTATTTTATGTGGCTTTAACAAGATGTCGTGAAAATATGATTATTATCAATAAAAAAACAACGAATCATGCTAAAAATTTAATAGAATGTAAAACATTTAAAGATCTTATAGATTACATTGCAAGTGATTTTGAATATCAAAAAGAAATGGATTTAAACACACTAGACATTCATTATCGTTATTTAAATGCCAAAGAGGTTGAAAAAGTCAATAAAGAGCAAACATCTAGTATGAATCATCATCACATTGATATTCAAAAATCACCTTTAGAAGAAAAAGAAAAAGCATCTAAGGTTGTTCAACATCTTCTTTCAAAACAAGAAAAAGAAAAAATGGATTTAGGAACAAAAATTCATGAAATTTTTGAACTCACTGATTTTAAACAAGAAAAAGCAACTGTTCACCCATTAGTACAAAAGTTTTTAAATCAAGATTTATTAAAAAACATTCAACAAGCCAAGATTTATAAAGAATTGCCATTTATCTTTCTTCAAGAGCAAAAGTCCTATTCAGGTGTTATTGATTTAATTTTAGAATATGCAGATCATGTTGATATAATTGACTATAAATTAAAAAATATTGATGATGAGGCTTATCAACAACAATTAAAAATTTATGCAAACTATGTTTTTTATTTATTGAAAAAGCCCGTATTTACTTATTTATATTCTATTTTAGATGGACAGTTGACAAAAATCGCGGATTAACGCTATTTATTTTAAAAAAAATAGATTATAATATTCAAGGTGTGAGGTGTAAACGATGAAAAAAGATAAAAAGAAACAAAAAGGTGTCATCCAAGAATTTAAGCAATTTATTACAAGAGGGAATGTAGTCGATATGGCCGTTGGGGTTATTATCGGTAGTGCATTTACCAGTATTGTGACCGCGTTAACGAATTCCATTTTAATGCCTTTAATTGGCGTTATCCTAGGCGGACAAGCCGATTTTAAAGCATTAAGAATTCAAGCTGGTGAACCAGTTTATGAAGCAGATGGCATTACGATTGCTAAAGATGAATTTGGGCAAGATTTGTATTCTAGTTCCATTTATTATGGCAAATTTTTGCAAGCAGTCATTGATTTTTTACTCATTGCAATTATTTTATTTATCATTGTAAAAGTGATTAATTCGGTTCGTAAAAGAGCTGAAGCTAGAAGAAAAAAAGAAGAAGAAAAAGAACCTGTTCCTCCAGCCGCACCAGTGGTTACAGAACTTGATCTATTAACTGAAATTCGTGATTTGTTAAAAAATGAAAAAGATTCTAGTCAATAACTAGATTCTTTTTGCGATGGGGTGGGAAAGATGTTTAAATATTTTTGCTCTTATTATAAAGATCATAAAAAATTATTTGCCTTAGATATTTTTTGTGTTTTTTTAATGGCAGGAATCGATTTGATTTTTCCTTTGGTAACGAGAAAAGTTTTACAAGGGGAAATTACTTCAACGAAAGTTATTTTATGGATTGGAGCCATTCTACTTGTTTTTTATTTATTACGTTTTGGCTTATCTTTTATTATTGGTTATTATGGACATTACTTAGGAATAAAAATAGAAACGGATATGCGCAAAGATTTGTTTAAAAAATTTGAAACTTTGGATTATCAATATTTTGAAACTAAAAAATCAGGAGAATTATTGACCAATCTAACGACACATTTGCATGACTTATCAGAAATGTCTCACCATGTTCCAGAAGATTTATTCGTTTCTATCATTATGATTGTTGGCAGTTTTATTATTTTAATGTTTATTAATCCCATTTTAACGGCAATTGTTTTTGTTTCCATTATTGTTTTAATCTTTTTTACAATATTAAGAAGGAAAAAATTAATGGCCAGTTTTCGTTTGGTACGAAAAGAGCAAGGAGAATTGGCTTCTCGCATTGGTAGTAGTTTAAGTGGTATTTCTTTAACAAAAGCTTATAATAATGAAGAATACGAAATTAAAAATTTCGATTCTATTAATATGCAATATCAAAATTCTCGAAAAAAATCTTTTAAAGAACTAGGATTGTTTGGTTCAACGGTCAATTTATTAACTAATATTACAAATCTAGTTTTATTGATTGTTGGGTCTATCATGGTGATTCATAGTGAACAAACTCATTTTTATTTGCAAGATTTAGTTGCGTTCTTTTTATATATTAATTTTTTAATTTCTCCAATTACAAAATTAAGTAGCACCATGGAAATGCTACAACAAGGTTGGTCTGGGTTTGAACGATTTTATAGCATTATGATGCTTCAACCGACTATTGTATCAAAAAAAGATAGTATCAAAAATCATATTTTTAAGGGAAAAATTGAATTTAAAGATGTATCTTTTCATTATGGTGAAGATCAAGAAGATATTTTACATCATTTTTCTTTAACGATTCAACCCGGGGAAAAAATTGCTTTAGTAGGAGAAACAGGGGTTGGAAAAACAACGATTTCAAAACTAATTCCGCGGTTCTATGATGTGATGAGTGGAGAGATAAATATTGATGATCACGATATTCGTGATTATGAATTATATGATTTAAGAAATGCTATTGGTCATGTTCAACAAGATGTTTTTATTTTTTGGGGGACAATGAAAGAAAATATTTTGTATGGACGTCCCGATGCGAGTGATGAAGAAGTGATTGAAGCCGCAAAAAAAGCAAATATTCATGATTTTATCATGAGCTTACCTGATCAATATGATACATTGACAGGAGAAAGAGGCGTTCGATTATCTGGAGGACAAAAGCAACGGATTTCTATTGCACGATTATTTTTAAAACAACCTGCAATTATTATTTTAGATGAAGCAACTTCTTCTTTAGACAATGTGACTGAAAAAATGATTCAAGAAGCATTTAAAGATTTATCAAAAGGTAAAACGGCAATCATTATTGCTCATCGATTATCAACGATTAAAAATTGTAATCGTATAATTGTTTTAGGTAAAAATGGAATATTAGAAGCTGGAACGCATGAAAGTTTATTAGCTAAAAAAGGTGTTTATGCACAAATGTATCATGCATCTATGGATGAATAATACTTTTTGCTTTAAACTCTAGTCAATTTGTTTTATAATAAAGTCAAACAAAAAAGGGGTACTAAAATGCATTCAAATTACAAAGTGGATCGAATTATCAAAAATATAAGTTTAAGTGCTATGTTTGTGGTTTTATATGTTGTGATTAATCGTTTTATTGCAATTAATATTGCTGCATTTGGTTCTCCAACATTCATTCGAATCACAATTTCAACCATCGTTTTAATTATAGCCAGTATTGTCATCGGTCCTATTTATGGAATGGCAGTCGGTGTTGTTAGTGATATTGTTGGAGCTTTACTTTTTCCAATCGGAGCTTTTTTCCCTGGGTATACACTTACTTATACTATGGCTGGACTTT
>HF997996.1:0-15577 GCA_000433015.1 Firmicutes bacterium CAG:631 | reverse complement strand
GCTGGACTTTTGCCTGGTTTGGTTTTTTATTTTAGTAAAAAATTTAAAATCAAAGATGTTTTTTTCTTTTTGTTAAATTTATTCATTGAAGGATTATTACATATCGGAGCCATCGTATATATTTTAATTGAACAGTCCATTCCTACTTCTTCAAAAACGCAATTTAATCTTTCTTGGCCTTTAATCGTTGTAGCGGTTGTATTATTATTAATTTCATTTGCAACCATTGTTTGGGTTGGCTATCGAGAAATCAAAACAAAAAAGAAAAAATCATTTTATTCTGTTTCTAAAATATGGTTTTCTTATTTATTAATTGAAATTGTTTGTTATTTTTTCTTAAATTCTTTTTGGACTGTCATATTATATGGAACGCCATTTTCTATTTTATTTGTTTTAAAAATTGCCAAATCATTTTTTACGATTCCAATTCATGTTATTTTGGTAATGCCTTTGGTTCGTGTCCTTGAAAAAAGAGGAGTGATTCAAGAAGAACCGATGATTGATTCGACAAAATTAAAAGAAATAAAAAAGAAGCGAATTACTAAAAGAGTAGATTTGGATAAAAAATGACAAAATTTTTAAAACGATTATGCTATACCAATTTTGGTGATAACAATGGTAAAAGTAGAAATTTTTGATGAAGAACATGAAAAAGATTTACAAAAAAGAATTAATGATTTCATTAAAGGAATTGATGAAGAGGATCTCATAGATATTAAATATCAAATTCATGCTTTTTTAGCTGCTTCGAGCGAACAAATTTATTGTTATTCAGCAATGATTATTTTTCGAGTTTCATAAATTTAAAGGAGTGAAGTAGATGTTAAACAAGGTAAAAGAAGAATTTATTCGTCTATTTGGAGAGCAATCACAAGTTCGTTATTTTTTTTCTCCAGGAAGGGTAAACATCATTGGAGAACATATTGATTATAATGGGGGTTATGTTTTGCCTTGTGCTATTCATTTAGGAACTTATTTTGCTATTTGCAAAAACCAAACAACAAAAGTAAGAGCTTATTCCATTCAATTTGAAAGTCAAGGAATGATTGAGTTTGATTTAAAAGATCATAAAAAGAATAAAAAATGGACGGATTACATCAAAGGAATCATTCAAATTTTCCACATAAATTTTGGATTTGATGTCGTAATCGGTGGCAATATTCCGCATAGTAGTGGGCTTTCTTCTAGTGCTTCTTTTTGCACAGGATTAAGTTTTGCTTTAGAAAGTTTACAAAACAATTCTATTTCTAGAGTCGATTTGGCTTTAATGTGTAAAAGAGTAGAAAATGAATTTATGGGCGTTAATTGTGGAATTATGGATCAGTTTATTATTTGTAATGGAAAAAAAGATTATGCTATTTTATTAGATTGTGATCATCTCGACTTTCAATATATTCCATTCAATTTAAAAGAATATGGATTGGTCATTGCAAATACGAATAAAAGTAGACAATTGACCGATTCAAAATACAATGAAAGAAAACAAGAATGTGAAGAAATTTTACAAATTTTGTTTGAAAATGGGTATTCATTAAATCACCTATGCGACATAAAAAAAGATATTGAAAAATATCTTGCTTTATTACCTCAAGAAAATTTGAAAAAAAGATTCAAACACGTAATAACAGAAAATTTAAGAACCATCCAAGCTGCGCAATGTTTAAAAGAAGGAAATATTGAAAAACTAGGAGAGTTATTAACGGCTTCGCATTTATCCTTAGAAAATGATTATGAAGTAACAGGAAAAGAATTAGATACGCTTGTTCATTCTTTTTTAAATCAAAAAGGATGCATCGGAGCAAGAATGACTGGTGCTGGATTTGGCGGATGCGCGATAGCATTAATTGAAAAAGCAAATATTGAATTGGCTAAAGAAAAAGTAAAAGAAGTATATACTCAAACAATTGGCTATGAACCTAGTTTTTATGAAGTAACCATTGGTGATGGAGTAAAAGAAGTAAAGTAGGTGAAAAAAATGGAATTGAATTTAAAAAAATATCATGATGAAATGGTTCAAGAACTTCAAAAACTTGTTTCTTATAAAACGATATTAGATACTCCGGTTGAAAACGGTCCATTTGGAAAAGGCAATAAAGAATGTTTAGAATATGTTTTATCACTATGTGCTCGTTTAGGAATGAAAGTGAAGAATTTAGATGGATATTGTGGTTATGCTGAAGTTGGCGAAGGAGAAGAAATCTTTGCTATTATCTCTCATCTTGATGTTGTTCCTGAAGGAGAAGGATGGGAATATCCTCCTTATCAAGCAACGATTGTGGATCAAGTGATGACGGGACGAGGAGTTTGGGATGATAAAGGACCGGCTGTTGTATCGATTTATACAATTAAAGCACTGATGGATGCGCAATTTGTTTTTAAAAAACGGGTTCGTCTCATCTTTGGTTGTAATGAAGAAACGGGTTCGCTATGTGTGGAACACTATCTAAAAAAAGAAGGACAAATTACGTATGGTTTTACTCCAGATGCTGATTTCCCAGTTATTTTTGGAGAAAAGACGATTAATAATATCACCATTGAAGGCAAGGCACAAAATAAAGGGAATTTAACTTTACAATCAATTGATGCTGGTGAAGCTTTTAATGCTGTCATTAGTAAAGCAACTTTTAATATTCAATATGGATGCCAACGTTGTAAACAAAAACTATTAGATGATTTAACAATTGCATTTCAAAACTTACATATTGAATGGCATTATAACGATCAAAGTGAAGAGCAAGTCCTACAAATTGTTGTTATTGGAAAGGCTGCGCATGGATCATTACCGATGTTAGGAGTCAATGCCGCTAGTTATGGAATTTATGCATTAAGCCAAACCGAATTAGACAATTCCTTTGTTCAATGGTATGCAAAATATATCGGATTAGAATATGATGGAAAACGTTTGGGATGTTATGCTACAGATCAATATGGAGATATTGCGGTCAATGTAGGCATAGTAAAATATCATCAAGGAACATATTTTGTAGGAATCAATTGTCGACTACCTTTTAATATCACTTCTCAAGAAGTAATACAAGCCATGAAAAAAACATTACAAGATGAAAATGTTACAATTCAATTGCCTTATGATTCAAAAGGATTTTTAATTCAAGAAGATTCTTTAATGATTCAAACGATGGTTAAAACTTATCAGCAAGTGACAAAAGATTATACATCTAAACCAAAATGTATTGCAGGAGGAACTTATGCACGACATTTTCACAACTGTGTTGGGTTTGGAGCCAGTTTACCTTTTTCACCAGAAGAAAATATTCATAGTGCGAATGAACGATTAAAGTTAGAGTTAATGGATATTTGGTTAGAAATATATGTTTTGGCTGTACAAAAACTTTTAACAGACGTGCATTTTAATTAAAAAAATAGAATAAAATCTTACAAAAAAAATACAAAAAAAGATTCTGTATTGAACCAAATTTTACTTTACAGAATCTTTTTTTTACGATTAAACTTTTTTAATTGTCGGAATTTCATTTTGTTGTTTTAAAGAAAAGTGGAAGGAGCCATATACAAATAAAGAATTTAAACAAATTCGGACAATTATTGATAGAGCTGAAGCGTCATAAAATGGATGAGTTAATGCAAATCCAAAAGAAACATTAAATTGTTGGTAAACACTATAGGCCAAAAAGAAATATTCTCCGATTAAAACAAATATTTCTAAAATGGATGCAATAATAAAAACTCTTTTTCTATCCATTTTTCCGTTAAATTTTCTATAGAAGAAATTAGCCATGAAGACCATTATTAAAGTAGCTATACAAGCAAAATAACTTAATGAATTAAAAAACAAATAAAGAACAACCCCAAGAATACCAGCTAAACATACACCTAAACTTCCTGTCCAATAACTTTGTTTTTTGGGGTCTCCATATTTTGTTTTAACGACCGAATCAAGCATATTTTGAATTGGAGCGAAACATTCCTCATGTGTTTGTAAAACATAATCTTCAAAAACATAAAAGGGAGCATCACTTGATAAAGTTCGATTACACACTGGGCAAGTATCACAAGAAGGAACGTTATAATCATCTAAAATATGAGTCAAATCAATAATGCAAGAAATGATATCATTATCCGTAGTTTTCGTTGGATTTAAATAGGCCTCTAAAGAAAATGTACCATATTCTATTTTTATAATGGAGGCATATTTTTCAGCAAGTGGAAAAACTTTTCGACTGATTTCGTCGATTAATTCAGGATTAATATTTTTAGACATAATGATTGAAATTTTGATAATTCCATCCACATTTGTCAGGGAAACGAGTCGATTTTTAAAAATACCATAAGATATTTTATTGGATGTTTTAAAATGAAATTCTTCAAAAAATTGATCTAGTATAGATTGAGCCATTTCATTCACCTTCTTTATATAGTATTTTAACAAATATTATAAAAAAAACCTAGTCTTTCCATAATATAAAAAAATCTATAAAACATTAGAATTTAAATCAAGAACATGAAATGGTTTTAGTTTTACTTATTTTCTAAATTTTGGGATTTTTAACCCTCTATCTTTTATAAAAAAGATAGTGTATAATAATAAATTGAGGTGTTGTGTATGGGTTTATTTATAACAATTGAAGGTCCAGAGGGAAGTGGAAAGACAACGGTTGCTAAAGAAATTACCTCTTATTTGCAACAACAAGGCTATCCCGTTTTATATACGAGAGAACCTGGTGGGGTAGCTATAGCCGAAAAAATACGGGACATTATTCTTGATGTGGACCATACCACTTTAGATGCACGATGTGAAGCACTTCTTTATGCTGCTAGTCGCAGACAACATTTAGTTGAAAAAATTGAACCTGCTTTAAAAGAGGGAAAAATCATTATTTGTGATCGGTTTATTGATAGTTCTTTAGCCTACCAAGGATATGCAAGAGGAATAGGAATTGATGAAGTTTATGCAATTAATTTATTTGCAATACATCATCGAATGCCTGACTTAACGATTTTATTAGATTTAGATCCACAAGAAGGTTTAAAAAGAATTCAAGCCACTCGTTTAAAAGAAGTGAATCGCCTTGATTTAGAAACGCTGGCATTTCACCAAAAAGTACATGAAGGATATGATATCTTAAAACAAAAATATGCTTCTCGCTTTTCAATTGTGAACGCGAATCAAACCAAACAACAAGTTTTTGAAGATGTATTAAAAATTGTTTTAGAAAAATGTAAAGAGAAAAAAATATGCAAAAAATAAAAGATTACCTTCAAAATACACAACCCATTGTTTATCAAGTCTTAAAAAATGCTTTTAGCCAACACAAAACGACGCATGCTTATCTTATTAATGGTCCGAAAGGATCCTATATTTTACCTGTTGCTGAATTGATGGCACAAAGTTTTGTTTGTCAACATAAAGACGAAGACCATCTTGCTTGTGAAGAATGCCTTGATTGCACAAAAATTAAAGATAAAAATTACATTGATTATATTTTTTTAGAAGGGGAAAATTTAAAAAACGATCAAGTTTTAAATTTACAAAAAGAATTTAATAAATCTGCTGTTGAAAAACAAAATGTAAAAATTTACATCATTCATCTCATCGAAAAAGCACCAATTGCTTCTTTGAATAAATTATTAAAATTTATTGAAGAACCAAGCTCTAATATTATAGCCATTTTTACAACGCATTCTTTGTCTTCCATTTTGCCAACAATTACTTCACGATGCCAAATTATTCATTTAAAACAATTTGGACATCAAGAATTAGTGACAAAAATGATGCAAGAGAATATAAAAGAAGAGGATGCCCATTTGCTTGCTTTAGTCAGCAATGATCTTATGGCTAATTTAGAATTAGTGCAATCACAAATATATCAACAAGTTTTAGATCTTTTAAAACAAAGTCTGTCTTATTGGAACGATAATCCTAATTTTTTTATTTATTATATGCAAAAAGAGGGATTCCCTTTATTAGAAAAAAATAATCAAATTGAATTTTATCTTGATTGTTTAGAGGCTTGTTTTTTTGAAACGATGTTGACAAAACATCAACAACAACAACCTCGTTTTTTAAGCGATATCATTTTAAAAATGCAGCAAAATGATGCCAATATGCAACAAAAAATTATGACCATTATGATTGCTAAACAAGAATTATTAAGCAATGCAAATAAAATGTTGGTTTTAGATAAACTCTTAATTCAATTAACGGATGGTGATGAAAATGAATGATGAAACAACACATGAAGAATCAATGCCTACTGAGAATACAAAAAATGAAATGCTAGAATATCAATATGTTGTTGGAGTTAGTTTTAAAAAAGCTTTACAAGTATATTATTTTGGTACCAATGATACCACTTTAAAAGTAAAAGATATTGTCGTTGTAGAAACGGCTAGAGGAATTGAACTTGGGTATGTAAAAACAGAAGTGCTACCTATTGAAAATTTACAATTAAAGACAGAAATTAAACCAGTGATTCGAAAAGCAACGCAAGAAGATTTAGACAAACAAAAAGAAAATGAAAAATTGGCTGTTAAAGCACAAGAAATTTGTTTAGAAAGCATTAGTCAATTGCAGTTGCCTATGCATTTAATTAGTAGCGAATATGTTTTAGATACGACAAAAGTGATTTTTACTTATGTTTCTGATGATCGTGTTGATTTTCGTGAATTATTAAAAGTGCTCGCTCAAAAATTACATTGTCGTATTGAATTAAGACAAATTGGAGCGCGTGATCGTTCTAAATCAGTTGGAGGTGTAGGAACTTGCGGTTTACCTCTTTGTTGTAGTACTTTTTTATCTGATTTTGAAGGCATTAGCATCAATATGGCTAAAAACCAATTGCTTGCCTTAAATATTCAAAAATTATCTGGACAATGTGGCAAGTTGGTTTGTTGTTTAAAATACGAAGATGATTATTATAAAGAACTAAAAGAAGGGTTACCAAAATTAGGACAAAGAGTTCGCTTTAAACAACAAGAATATAAAGTTACAGCGATGAATGTTTTATCTAAGACAATAAAATTAGAGAATAAAGAAGAAAGTTTATCTTTAACTATTGATGAATTTTTAAAGGATGTAGAAAAATAACATGAATCGGCAACAAAGTTTTCTTTCTTTACAATCATGTTTATATGTGATTGCAACACCAATTGGAAATTTAGAAGAGTTAACATATCGAATTGTTGATACTTTAAAAAAAGTGGATGTTGCCTTTTGTGAAGATACACGCGTCAGCTTAAAATTATTTCAGCATTTAAAAATTAAAATACCTCTCTATAGTGCTTATGAAAATAAAGAATTAGAAGCAGCACAACATATCATAACGTTTTTAGAAAAAGGGCAAAATGTCGCTCTTTTAAGTGATGCAGGTTATCCAGGAATTTCTGATCCTGGACAAAAAATCATTCAACAAGTAAAAGAAAAACATTTTCCCATTATTGTATTAAACGGACCTTGTGCACTAATTCAAAGTGTCGTAGCCAGTGGGTTTCCTTTTCAACATTTTTATTTTTATGGCTTTTTAGATGCCAAAAGTGCTAAGAGAAAAAAAGAACTTTCAAAATTAGAAAACATAGAAGATGTCCTTATTTTTTATCTTAGTCCGCATAAAGCAAAAGAAACATTAGAGGATCTGTTATCGATTTTAGGCAATCGACAAATTTGTCTATGCAGGGAGTTAACTAAAAAATTTGAAGAATATATATGGGGAACGATTCAAGAAGTTTTATCCATTGTAGAAACCTTAAAAGGAGAAATGGTTTTAGTTGTTGAAGGAAAAGAAAAACAAAG
The DNA here is from genome assembly GCA_000433015.1 of Firmicutes bacterium CAG:631. GTDB lineage: Bacteria > Bacillota_I > Bacilli_A > RFN20 > CAG-631 > Caccosoma > Caccosoma faecigallinarum. Next base: position 7,812 of record HF997996.1, on the reverse strand, counting down.
TAAACCTATTACATCAGATTTATTTTTAAGAATTGATGAAAAAATAAAACATGGATGTACCAAAAATCAAGCCATTAAAGAGATTGCAAAACAATATGATGTTTCAAAAAATGAACTCTATCAACTTTATCATACAGGAGGAAAAGATCATGAATAAAAAGAAAACTTTTTACATTACAACACCAATTTATTATCCTAGTGGCAATATGACTTTAGGAAACACCTATTCTACGATTATTTGTGATACAATGGCTCGATATAAAAAAGAACAAGGCTATGACGTCTATTATTTAACAGGAACGGATGAACATGGTCAAAAAATTGAACACAAGGCCAAAGAAAAGGGTGTTACACCACAAACTTTTGTCGATGAAATTGTTGCTGGTGTTCAAGCTCTTTGGAAAGATTTATCCATTGAAAATGATGATTTTATTCGAACAACACAAATACGACACATTGAAGTGGTACAAAAGGTTTTTTCTTATTTTTTAGATCGTGGAGATATTTATTTAGGACATTATGAAGGATGGTATTGTCGTGAATGTGAAGCCTTTTTTACACAAACACAATTAAAAGATGGAAAATGTCCCGATTGTGGTAGAGAAGTGCAACTTCAAAAAGAAGAAGCTTACTTTTTTAAAATGTCAAAATATACGGACCAATTATTGAAATATTATGAAACACATCCCGATTTAGTCATTCCTGAATCAAGAAAAACAGAAATGATTAATAATTTTATCAAACCTGGATTAGAAGATTTGTGTGTTTCGAGAACTTCTTTTGATTGGGGAATTCAAGTGAAAGAAAATCCGAAACATGTCGTTTATGTTTGGATTGATGCTTTATTAAATTATATTAGTGCTTTAGGATATTTGAGTAATGATGACCATTTGTTTCAAAAATATTGGATGCATGGCGATGAAAAAGTGCATGTACTTGGAAAAGAGATTACGCGTTTCCATATCATTTATTGGCCTATTTTACTCATGGCTTTACAATTACCTTTGCCTGATCATTTTTATAGTCATGGTTGGTTAATTATGAAGGATGGCAAAATGTCAAAATCAAAAGGGAATGTCGTTTATCCGTTGCCTTTAAAAAATGCTTATGGCATTGATGCTTTACGCTATTATCTTTTAAGAGAAATTCCAATGTTTAGTGATGGATTATTCACGCCTGAACAATTTGTTGAACGGTATAATACGGATTTAGCGAATGATTTAGGAAATTTATCTCATCGTAGTTTATCGATGATTAATAAATATTGTGCAGGTAAAGTGCCATCTTATAAAGGAGCAATTACCGCTTTTGATCAAGAGTTAGAGCAAACAGGGAAAGAAGCCATTGAAAAATTTATCTATCATATGGACCGTTTTGAAATCAATGTTGCGATTGAACATTTAATGAATTATGTTTCTAAAGCCAATAAATATATTGAAGATACAAAACCATGGACACTTGCAAAAGATGAGTCTAAACAAGATGAACTTCATTCTGTGATGGTTCATTTGGCCAATGTTATTTATCAGGTCTGTGTCTTTTTTAAGCCGATTTTAATTGAAAAAGCCAATATGATTTTAGATTTATTACAAGTTCCACAAGAATTAAGAACATATGAAAAAGCCAAAGAATTTGGAATTTTACAAGAAGTACAAATTGTTGAAAAACCAACGCCAGCATTTGTTCGTTTAGATAAAAATGTTGAAGTTGAAAAAATGCAAGCAACGATTTATCAACCTAATTAGGAGGAAAGAAAATGAAAGCAAGTAAAATGTTATTAGGAACGTTAAAAGAAGCTCCTAATGAAGCCATTATCGATAGTCATATCTTATTAATTCGTGCTGGAATGATTCGAAAGTTGGTTGCAGGTGTTTATAACTTTTTACCTCTAGGGTTGAAAGTTTTACATAAGATTGAAAATATTATCCGTGAAGAAATGGATGCCAGTGGTGCTCAAGAAATTTTATCAAGTGCCATTCAACCTAAAGAATTATGGGAATTATCTAAACGTTGGGAAAAATACGGACCTGAATTAATTCGTTTTAAAGATCGGCATGATCGTGAATTTTGTTTAGGACCCACACATGAAGAAATTTTTACAGATTTGATTAAAAATGAAGTCAAATCTTATAAAATGCTGCCTTTAAATATTTATCAAATTCAAACAAAATATCGTGATGAATTACGGCCTCGTTTTGGATTGATGCGTGGCAGAGAATTTATTATGAAAGATGCCTATAGTTTTGATAAAGATGATGCAGGTTTAGAAATATCTTATCGGCAAATGTATGAAACGTATCAACGAATTTTTGATCGATTACAAATCCATTATAAGGTCGTTTTGGCTGATACAGGTTCTATTGGAGGTAGTGAATCGCATCAATTTATGGCCTTAAGTGAAGTGGGAGAAAGTAATATCTTTTATTGTGATGCTTGCCATTATGCAGCGGATGAAGAAAAGGCAGAAAGTAAAGTCGATCATTATAAAGAAAATGAACCAGAACAACCTATACAAGAAGTAGAAACAAAAAACAAAAAAACGATTGAAGAAGTCAGTCAATATCTACATGTTTCCTCCAAAGATGTTGTCAAAACGATGATTTATAAAACGCCTGAAGAATTCGTTGCAGTTTTAGTTCGTGGCGATAAAGAAGTGAATCCGATTCAAGTTTGCAATGCTTTAAATATTGCAGAACATGAACTACAATTGGCTACAAACCAAGAAATTCAAACGCTTGGCAGTGTAGAAGGATTTGTTGGACCTGTTGATTTAAATATAAAGATATTAGTTGATCAAGAAGTTGCTTTGATGAAAAACATCATTGTTGGGGCAAATCAAGCTGATTATCACCTCATCAATGTCAATTTTAATCGTGATTTTAAAGGAGAAGTCGGTTGTTTTAGAAAATGTCAAGATGGTGATGCTTGTCCTATTTGTGGGCAACCATTAAAAAGTCAAAGAGGCATTGAAGTGGGTCAAATTTTTAAATTAAGAACGAAATATTCCGAAAGTATGGGTTGTACTTTTTTAAATGAAGAAGGAAAAAGTATTCCAATGGTAATGGGTTGTTATGGTATTGGTGTAACACGAACATTAGCCGCAATTGTTGAACAATATCATGATGAACATGGTATTATTTGGCCAATTCATTTAGCTCCTTATCAAGTAGTTATTATTCCGATTAATTATGCTGAAGAAGCACAACAACAATTAGCCGATGAATGCTATGCTCTTTTAAAGCAACATCATGTTGAAGTTATTTTAGATGATCGAAATAGTAAAGCGGGATTTAAATTTAAAGATTGGGATTTAATTGGTATTCCTTTACAAATTATTGTCGGTAAAAAAGCTAGTGAAGGAATAGTAGAATTCAAACAAAGAAAAACGCAAAATAAAGAAGAACTTTCTTTACAACAAGTTGTTGAAAAAATTTTAAATTGTATTTAGAAATAAGGTGTAAAAAAGATGAAGTATGATTATGATGTCATTGTCGTAGGTGGTGGACATGCAGGAGTGGAGGCGGCTTTAGCTGCAGCTCGACTTTCTTTTCGTACGGCATTAATTACCCTAGATCAAAAAAACATTGCGCAAACACCTTGTAACCCTTCTATTGGTGGTCCAGCAAAAGGTGTTGTTGTTCGTGAAATTGACGCTTTAGGTGGACAAATGGGCATTACAACCGATCATACTTATTTGCAGATGAAAATGTTAAATACTGCAAAAGGGCCAGGAGTTCAATGTTTAAGAGCCCAAATTGACAAATTAAAATATCCCCAATATATGCAAGAAGTTTTAAAAAAACAAGAAAATTTAACCATTCTTGAAACGATGGTCAAAAGTTTAATCATCGCCGATGGTCGTTGTGAGGGTATAGTAGATGAAAATCATCATCAAATAACGAGTAAAACGACAATTTTAACTACAGGCACTTATTTGCAGGCCTGTGTTTTAGTCGGACATGATATGAAACAAGAAGGCCCCGATCATCAACGATCGGCAACAGGGTTGTCCCAACAATTAAAAGAATTAGGATTTCAAATTTTACGTTTAAAAACGGGAACACCGCCTCGGATTGCTAAAGAAAGTATTGACTTTAGTCAATGTGAAATTCAACTAGGAAGTTTAGGAGAATATGCGTTTAGTTATCAAACAAGAAACTTTATTCCTGTAGAAAAACAACTTCCTTGTTATTTGATTCATACCCAAAAAGAAACACATAAAATTATTTTAGATCACTTAAAAGATTCGGCAATGTATAGTGGAAACATCAAAGGAAGAGGGCCTCGATATTGCCCTTCTATTGAAGATAAATTAGTACGCTTTGCTGATAAAGAAAGACATCAATTGTTTTTAGAACCCGAATCGGCATCCAATAATTCTATCTATTTACAAGGATTTTCTACTTCCATGCCTCATGATGTTCAAGAAAAAATGGTACGTTCTTTGCCTGGGATGAAAAAGGCAGTATTTTTAAAATATGCTTATGCGATAGAATATGATGCTATTTCGCCTTTACAATTAAAACCATCATTAGAAACAAAAATCATTGAAAATTTATTTACTGCAGGTCAAATTAATGGAACCTCTGGATATGAAGAGGCAGCAGGACAAGGACTCATTGCAGGCATTAATGCTTGTTTAAAAATTCAAAATAAAGAGCCATTAATTTTAAAAAGAAATGAATCTTATATTGGATTAATGATTGATGATTTAGTTACAAAAGGAACCGATGAGCCTTATCGATTACTCACATCTCGTTCCGAATATCGTTTGCTTTTAAGACATGACAATGCCGATATTCGTTTGCGTCCTTATGGCTATCAAGTGGGATTAATTTCTAAAGAACAATATGAACAATTTTTATTAAAATTAGAACAAATTGAAACTTTAAAAAATGAAATGATGCAACGAAAATTAAAAGAAATTGATGGTATATTGGAATACGCTCAAGATAAAAACATGAGTACCGAACATTTGCTTGGATTAACCGTAGCAGATTTTTTAAAACGACCTGAAGTGCAACTCAAAGAATTGATGCCTTTAATGAATAAAGATATTTCTTTTTATATTCCAGGAGTTATTGAACAAGTAGAAATTCAAATTAAATATGAAGGATATTTGAAAAAACAACAAAGAGAAGCTCAAGAATTAGAAAAAATGGAAAATTTCATCATTCCTGAAAATGTGGATTATGATCAAGTTGAACATCTTGCTATTGAGGCCAGACAAAAATTAAAACAAGTACAACCTCGAACAATTGGGCAAGCCAGTCGAATTTCTGGTGTTAATCCTAGCGATTTAGCGGTTTTAATGGTCTATTTAAAGGGAAAAAGAGGTGAAAGTTGATGACAAAATTAGAATTTTATCAACAACTAGAGCAACAACAAATTTTTTTAAGTAATCATCAAAAGCAACAATTTGATCAATATTATCGTCTTCTTTTTCAATATAATCAAGTTATGGATTTAACAAGTGTTATTGAAGAAGAACAAGTTTATGAACGCCATTTTTATGATTCATTAACGATTGCTTTTAATAAAAATTTTAATGGTTTAAAAGTTTGTGATGTTGGCTCTGGAGCAGGATTTCCAGCTATTCCTTTAAAAATTGTTTTTCCTGAAATGGAATTAACCATTATTGATTCTTTAACAAAAAGAATGAATTTTTTAAATGAAGTCGTCCAACAATTAGATTTAAAAAAAGTAACGATTATTACAGCAAGGGTTGAAGAAATGGATGCTTCATTTCGTGAAACTTTTGATATCGTTATGGCAAGAGCGGTAGCACGATTAAATATTTTATTAGAATTATGTATTCCAATTTTAAAAGTAAATGGAATATTTATTGCCATGAAAGGGCAAAAAGGACAAGAAGAATTAGAAGAAGCCAAAAATGCCATTCAAATTTTGAATTTAAAACTTAATGAAACACAAAAATTACCTTTCATTACGAATTTTTATTTTTTAAAACAAAAAAAGACTCCTTTACAATATCCTAGAAGATATAGTTTAATCAAAAAAAAGCCTTTATAAGAGAGTAGTATTGAACTACTTTTTTTATTTTTAAGACAAAAATTTACAATTTTTTTACAAGTTTTTTACGGCATTATGAGGGACTTAATGGATAAAATGCTCTAAAATACAATTGTAAAACAAAAGGAGAATTTTAATCATGAAAAAAACAAAAGTAATTATCACTTGTTTTGCTATGGCAGCTTTAACCAGTTTAGCATCTTGTGCAAAAGATGAAGGATTTGATCAAGAAAAAAATATTACTTTATATACAAGAAACACGGATAGTGGAACAAGAGATGGTTTTTTTACAAAAATTGGTTTAGAGGAAGCAAAAGAAGATAACGCTCCACTTGCAACAGTGACGACTGTTGAAAGTAATGGAGATATGATTTTAAAAGTGAAAAATGATGAATATGGAATTGGTTATATTTCATTATCTTCATTAGAAGATTCTGGCTTAATTGGTTTACAATACGAAAACGTTGCACCTACTGAAGAAAATGTTTTAAATGAAAGTTATCAATTGACAAGAAATTTTAATTATGTGACAAGAAGTGAATTTGATGATGATAACAAAAGACAAATTGTTGAAGCTTATTTAGCTTATTTAACAACAATTGAAGCAAAAGCAACAATTATTGCCAATTCTGGAATTGTTGAAATTAATGCAACGGATCCAAGTTGGGAAGATATCAAAGAAGATTATCCAATTGCTAACCAAGATAATTCTTCAATTACGATTAAATTTGGCGGGTCAACATCAGTTGAAAATATTGCTAAAGCATTATCTGTTGAATTTGCTTCTAAATGTGGAAACTTTAAATATGAACATAATCATACCGGGTCTAGTGATGCATTTAAATATACACAAGGAGAAAATAAAGATGATTCTGCTAAACTAGATATTGGGTTTTTATCAAGGGAATTTAGTGATACTGAAGTTTGTGCAGCAAATACTTTTGGTAAAATTTGTGTGGATGCCATCGTAGCAGTGGTTCATTCTTCTAATCCTTTAAGAAACGTAACGGCGCAAGATTTGGTCAATGCCTATACAGGTGTTTATACTAAATGGAGCGAACTTATTGCATAAAATGAAAAAAGTCGATGCATCTTCTATTAAGAAAAAGACTATTATTGACCAAATTGTCAAAATAGTCTTTTTGGCTATTACAATCCTTTGCGCATCCGTCATTATTTTTATTGTTTCTTTTATTTTAATTAAAGGAATTACCCCTTTTGTTCATCGTTATGAAATTGATGGACAATTTTATTCTGTAAACTTTTTTCGCTTTTTAGGTGGCACGACATGGTATCAATATCCAAATTTGTATTCTATTGGATTCATTGTCATCAATACGATTTATGTCACTTTTTTAAGTTTACTGATTGCTGTTCCCATTTCTGTTTTAACAGCCTTATTTATTAGTAAAATTGCTCCTAAAAAAATTGGGAAATTTTTAAATACCATTATTGAAATTTTAGCTTCTATTCCTTCTATAATTTATGGATTATTTGGTGCAGGCGTGATTACATTATTAGTAAAAGATACGGCTTCCTTATTTCATTATCAAAGTGCAGGAGGGGTATCTACCCTTGCAAGCGTTCTCGTGTTAGCAATGATGATTATTCCAACAATTACAATGCTTAGTATTACAGCGATTCAATCGGTAAAAGATGATTTAATCAAAGGATCTTTGGCTTTAGGGGCAAGTCAAACCCAAACAAACTTTAAATTGGTATTAACCTCGGCTAAATCAGGTATCTTTTCTGGTATTATTTTAGGAGTTGGAAGAGCAC
>HF997995.1 GCA_000433015.1 Firmicutes bacterium CAG:631 | reverse complement strand
CTAACATTTATAATTCAAACTATAATTTATTATAGACACAATTAATTTAATGATTACAAAATATACAAATTCCAGATTTTGTTTTAAATATTTGAATAACTATTAAAAAGTGATATAAGTGCATCACTTTTTTTGTTGGTGATTATTAACTTTATAGATTTGTTTAATATTTATTTATTTGCATTTTGATTAATAAAAAGATACAATAGTTTAAGATTTAAAAATAGGAAGTGAAATAATGAATAAAACAAAATTTAGTAATTTTCTTTTAAATATATTATTTCCTTGTTTTGTTTTAAGTGGAATTGTTGGAATTATTAGTGGGACAGTGGTTTTCTTTTTTAAATATATTGCGCATTTATTATCGAATCAATCGATGGATATCTATTTTTTTGTAAAAGAAAATCTCATATATGTTCCTTTGGTTTTATTATTATTAAGCGTGTTTGCAATCATTTCTTATCATATTGTTCGACTTTGTAAATGTGCTAAAGGTGGCGGAATTCCCACTGCAGTTGGTATTTTAAGAGGGCAAATCACATTTAAATGGTTTCCCAACTTAATTGGTACAATCATTTCGGCTTTTATTTCATATTTTTCAGGTTTATCTTTAGGAGAAGAGGGACAAAGTGTTCAAATCGGAACCTGCATTGGTGAAGGAGTATCAAAAATTACAGGAAAAAAACAAAAAGCTTGGCATCGCTATGTAATGACAGGGGGCGCGGCTTCAGGATTTGCAGTAGCCACTGGCGCACCTGTGTCAGGAGTTTTTTTTGCATTAGAAGAGGCACATAAAAGATTGTCTCCAATGATTATTATGGTTACTTTATCATCTGTATTTTTTTCTTATTTTACTTCTAAATTATGGTCCTTCATTACAGGAATAAGTCCTTCCAATATTTTGCTTGATACTTCTAATATAACATACTTCTAATATAACTTTGCCATTAAAGGATATTTGGATCGTGCTCATTATTGGAATTATTGTGGGCTTTTTTGCATGTGGGGTAACGAAAGTTTTTAAATTAATGAATCACTATTGGAGTGAAAAATTTTATAAATGCCCATTATACGTGAAATTTATCATTGCTTTTTTGATTTCAGGAATAATTGGCATTATTATTCCTTATTCTATTGGCGGAGGAATGCAGCTAATCAATTTAGCTATTCAAAGAAAAGTGATTTTCACATCTTTGCTTTTATTATTATTCGTCAAAACATTGCTAGCTTTATTTTTAAATAATACAGGAGTAACTGGAGGAATGTTTATTCCAACATTATGTCAAGGCACTTTGCTTGGGGCAATCCTTGCAGAAATTTTTATAAAATTAGGAATTTCTAGTGAATATTACTTTATTATTGTAATGATTAGTATGATTTCCTATTTAGCATCCATTCAAAGAGTTCCAATGACAGCCATTATTTTTTCAATGGAATTATTTGGAAGTGTGAATAATATTTTATTTGTCATTTTAGGCGTATTTTTATCCTTTATGATTATTGAAATGTTCAATAATCGTTCTTTAAATGATATTTCTTTGGAACAAAGATTAAAAGTGGATAACAAAAATAGAGTTAAAGTTTTTAAAGAAATGACAATGGTTGTTCAATCTAATTCCTTTGCGATTGGTAAAACTATTCGTGATATTTTTTGGCCCGCTGATTGTCAAGTTTTATCCTTAATCTATAATACAAAACAAGCAGCGATTAAAGATGGTGAAAAACATATCCATGAAGGAGATTTGGTAAAATTAAGATATGCAAGATATTTAGATGATAAGGATGAGACTTTAGCCACTTTAAAGTCAATTTTAGGAAATCAAGAAATGAATGAAATGGATACCACAAGTTAAAAAATGAATAATTCATAGGAAAAGTTTGCCATAACTACAATACAAAGTATTGCGGCAATGAGCGTTAAAATAAATTGAAATAAGAAAAGTATAAAAATTGATTTTAATGATGCATTAATGTCATTCAAAGAATTTGTTATTCTATCTATATCATTATTTTTAGAAGAATTCACGGCGGGCTCTGTTTGAGGAGCATTCACGTTTTGTAAACTTAAAATCGTTATTATATCGGCTTGATTTAAATCCATAAAATCCTTAATGTCATAAAATTTTCCATTTTTTTCATAAATGTTTTCCGGATAATCTTGATTTGGATAAGCCGTTTTTAAAATTTGTAATTGATTTGGATTTGAAATTTCTGGCAAAAGGCCTTTTTCAATTAAAAGATTTAAATAAATTTTATTGGTTTTCATAGTGTGTTCCTTCCTTTGTTTTCTTTAATACTATCATAACAAAAAGAAGTAAGAATAAACAATACTTTTTTTTCTTTTGATTGAAGTATTATAGAAAAGAGATGATTTTAAAATCAATAATTTTTTTTAAAACTCTTGAATATATTTAAATGTAGTGATATAATCCTAATGCTGTGGTTCCTTAGCCAAGTGGTAAGGCAATTGACTGCAACTCAGTGAGCGCCGGTTCAAATCCGGCAGGAACCTCCAATTTTTCTTATTTATGCGCCAATAGCTCAACTGGATAGAGCGTTAGACTACGGATCTAAAGGTTGTGGGTTCGACTCCTGTTTGGCGCGCCAAATGATTGATAATCCAAACTTAACCGGCTTTATCGGAAAGAGTTTGGATTTTTTTAGGAGAAAAACGAAGATAGATAAAGAAATTTTATTAGCAAATATGGATAGAATCCATTCAACATCGCTAGGGATTTTAAGAATTAAAAGAAATTTACAATTAGAAACAGAAGACATCATCCATTATTGTAAAAGGAAAATTAAAGATAAAAATTGTCATATTTATAAAAAAGGAAAGAATTGGTATTGTGAAATAGAAAACATCAAAATAACAATTAATGCATTTAGTTATACTATTATTACTGCACATAAAATGAAATACTAATAATGAATTTCTCATTTTCCTTTGAAAAATAATCATTTTTTATATAAAAAGCAACAAGGTTCATGAGAATTGATAATGCCGATGGCTTGTAAATAAGAATAAATCGTGGTACTACCCACAAATTTCATGCCTCTTTTTTTTAAATCTTTAGAAATTTTGTCTGAAAGTTCATTTGTTGTTTTACCTAACTCATAAACAATATGTCCAAAACTAAAGTGTTGGAGATAATTTTGAAAGGAACCAAATTCTTTTTGAATTTCTTTATAAATTTTAGCATTTTCAATGCTGGCTTGAATTTTTAATCGATTGCGAATGATATTTTGATTATTGTAAAGTTCATTTATTTTTGTTGAATCGTAATGAATGATTTTATCAATGTTAAAAGAGTCATAAGCCACTCTAAAGTGTTCTCTTTTATTTAAAACACATTCCCAAGATAACCCAGCTTGAAAACATTCTAATAATAACATTTCAAATAAATAAGCTTCGTTAAGATTTAATTTTCCCCATTCTTGATCATGATAATTAACATAAATGGGATTTTTAAGTTTAACCCATTGACATCTTTTCATCTTCTTCTCTCCTTTATAAAGCAGTTCCTTTTTTGGGAACAAATAAATGACGCATATCTACTTGCTCATGTTTTAAAAGTTGTAATTTTTTATCAATGCCTCCTGCATAACCGGTTAAACTTCCCTTGCTTCCAACAACACGATGGCAAGGAATGATAATAGAAATAGGATTATGACCCACAGCATTTCCAATTGCCTGAGGAGACATTTTAGTTATGCCCAATTGTTTTGCTATATTTTTTGCTAACTCATTATAGGTAACAACAGTACCATAAGGAATTTGCAATAATAGTTGCCATACTTTTTGTCTAAATGGAGAGCCTATTGGAGCTAATTTTAGTTGATTAACGTTTGGTTGATGGCCTTTAAAATATAAATCTAACCACTTTTTTGCTTGAACCAAAACAGAATCATTTGGATTTTCTATGATTGTATCTTGATAATTAGAAAAAGTATATTTTTGGCCTTCTAACCATAATCCGATTAATGCATTATCTTTACTTGCTAAAGTAATGTTTCCTAATGGAGATGCATAATTTGTCCAATTGATCATTGAGTATTCCCTTCCATTTCTTATTCAAAGTATATCACTTTTTATTTTGTTTGAAAAGAAAGGCCAAAGGTGAAACAATAACTATAAAAAATCATATATTAGTATTGTAAAAAATGAAGAATATTATTGACAATTTCGTTTAAAAAAAGTAATATATATAAGCGGTTATTAGCTGACAATCGGGATGTAGCACAGCTTGGTAGTGCATCTGGTTTGGGACCAGAGGGTCGCAGGTTCGAATCCTGTCATCCCGACCATTTAAAATTAAAGCCCTAAACTTAGGGTTTTTTTTATGTTTTTAAAATCGATTTGGGCTTGTTTATTAAAAAAGAAATTTTTTTCATTCATATCAAATGGGTAATTTGACATTTTATTTGAAGCATATTAATATAGAATACGAAAAGATTGGAGCAAAAAAATGATAACTGTAAGAACTAAAATTGATGAGGCTTCACAAAAAATATTAACAAAAAAAATTCGAGTCGGTTCTCTTATTTCTATGATTATTGGAATTGTTGGTTTATTGACTTATATTATATTATCTATTAACTTTGAAAATCTAAATTTAGACTTTTTGTTGTTTTTTTCTATTCCATTTGCAATTGGTTTAGTTTTATTAATAACAATTCATAAAAATATTGCTAAAACAGCGAGTTATCAATGGATAAATGAATATGTTTTTGAAAAAAATGCGATTCATATTTCCACGATTAAAAATGAAGATGTGATTGGAACGCATAAACTGTATTATAAAGATATTTATAAAGTTAAAGAATATGATGATTATTTGTTTATTTTTATAAATAAAGCAAATGCTTATATTCTGAAAAAATCGAATACAACTGAACTAGAATTAAATAAGATTAAAGAACTTATAAATCTGAAATAAAAAAGGCCCAAATTTATGAATCATTTGGACTTTTTGTATTTTATTTGGCAAAATGAATTGAATATTACAAACATCACATAATAAATATAGGTGATGAAGATGGAACTAGAATACCCCAAATATGATGAACAAATTTATAATGTAGTGGACCAAACGTTAGATGCTACAAAACAAGAAGATGTTGTATTAGCAGAAAAGGAATTTAAAGAAAAAAGAAAGTCTATCTTTCATGAATTACGAAATAAAGATATTAAAAAAATTTGGCATCGTACTTTGTGGATTTTTATTCTTACAATTCCTTTGGCTTTATTCATAAGACTATTACTGACACCTATTATATTAAAAGACCAAAAATTTAGTCCATTATCTTATTGGTTATTATCTCCTTTAGGAGCCATTCTTTTATTGCTTTTCATTGCATTAACTATTTTTGAATTTTTTCAATTTATTTTTACTGTTCAATATTTAAAAGAAAAAAGTAATCGAATAACGAATCAAGGAATAAAATATGGTTTGTTTTCTTTATTCTTATTAATTTTATATGTTGTTGGTGCGTTATCTTTTATTATCTATATGATTTATTTATTAATTTAAAACAAGAACAGAAAGATTTAATAAAGTAGCAAAAAGTAACCATAAAAGATAAGGGAGATTCCATAACGCTTGCTTTTTGCTTATTTTTGCCATTTCAAAAACAAAAGCAACACTTAACAAATAAATTACAATTAAAATAAATAAAGCCAATAATTGATAACCAAGTGTAAAGAAAAATAAAATCCAAACCAATTGAAAACTCAAAACTAAAACATATAATTGAAATAATTTATTTTTTTTCAATGGTATCGAAATGGTTTTTGTGGCTGAATAATAGAATATAGCATAAAAAATGGTCCATGCAATGCCAAAAACAAATCCTGGAGGAGCAAAACGGGGTAAATTCATTGAATCATAGGGATAGGGTGAAAATTTAATCAACAATGTTCCGACAACGACTAAAATTAAAACGGGGATTAAAAGAATCCAATTTTTTTTCATGATATCACCATTATCACCTTATGAAACAAAAAGGTGATTTATGAATTATTTTTTTTAAAACGATATTGTTTACATTGCTTAAAAAAAGACAAAATCATTTGGTATTGTCTTTTTTTGTTCGTTAATAATTCGCAATGCCATTGAATAGCATAAATAGGATATTTTTTAGAATAAATGGCTTCAATAACTCCATCTTGACTTTTTGCGCAACAAATTAAATGATGGCCTAAATCTAAAATCGATTGATGATGAAAAGAATTGACCATTTCCGCATCATGAAAATGATTAAAAATATTTTCATCTTTATTAGAAAAAAAGATTTTATGGTTAGTTTGCATGTGATTTTCGATATGTTCCGTTAAACTTCCATGAAAGTAAACATTAATGACCTGTAAACCCCGACAAATGCCAAATACAGGCATCTTTAATTGAATTGCAAGTTCTAGTAATAAAAAATCATATTGATCTAAAGCATCAATATAGACTGATTTTTGGTATTTTTTTTGAAAATATTTAGGATTAATATCAATTCCTCCACAAAGAATTAATCCATTCCCCATTTTTAAAATTTGCAGTAATTTTTTCTTGTCCATTATATAAGGAAGAATAATAGGAATGACATTCTGATTTTTAAAAAGTTGATAATAAGAAAGATTGACATAACTTTTTTTATCATCAATCCGGGGACTTAAAAATAAAATTGTAGACATGTTTCTATCACCATTTCCATTTTATTCATTTAAATATAAAAAAATTATCATCAATTACACTCGTTTTTCATATATTAACTTATGGAAAAAATTTGTTGAAAGAAAATAAAATAAAAAGTAGAAAAAAAACGAAAAAAAGGATTGACAAAGGGGAGAA
>HF997994.1 GCA_000433015.1 Firmicutes bacterium CAG:631 | reverse complement strand
AGGAATAGAATAATCGGACCAACTTACTTCTTCTTGATTTTCATTAACCGTTTTGCTATTTTCAAATAAATCCTTAATATAAGGAGAAGCATATTGCGTATAATTATCTAATAAGCTCATATCTAATGGTTCAACCATGCCTTCTTTAATCATTTTTTGAATCGTATAATCAGAAGGGCAAATTAAATCATAACTAGATTTCCCTGTTTTTAAAACATTTAACATATTTTCATTTGTTTCAAATGTATAATACTCTACTTCAATTCTTTCACCATATGTTTCGTAATAGTAATCTATAAATTGATCAATGACTGAATCATTTTCATCGTCTCCTTCAAAAATATAATCTTGCCAATTATAAATTCTTAGGACATTCGATTCTTTTTGATTAGCGCTAGTTCCCTTACAACTGGTTACCATAGCACCCATCAAAAGAAACAAGAAGGATAAAGAAAAGTATTTTTTCATATTCTCACTCTCCTTTTTGCTTTGGCATTCATTCTTTTTGACATGACGAAATTATAAATTAATAAACCGATTAAAATGACAACAAAAATCAATGTTGTTAAGGCTCTTAATTCAGCAGGAAGAGGTCCTTTTGCCGTAACGCCATAGACATAAGTACTTAATGTTGTAAAACTATCACTTTTGGTAAAAGCAGTAATGATATAATCATCTAAAGATAACGTTATGGATAATAAAAATCCAGATACAATCCCGGGAATAATTTCGGGCAAAACAACTTTCCATAAAGCATAATTCGGAGTTGCTCCTAAATCTAATGCGGCTTCATAAATATTACCATCCATTTGTTGTAATTTTGGAATGACACTTAAAACCACAAACGGAACCGTTAAGACCACATGTCCAACTAAAAGAGTAAAGAAACCAAATTCTAAACCAAGTAGATTTTTTAAAGCAGTAAATAAAATCGTTAAAGATAAGGCTGTAACAATTTCAGCATTTAAAATAGGAATTTGATTGACAGCGCTCAAAGTCTTTTTAATTTTTTTGCGACTATAAAAAATTCCTATCGCCCCAAGCGTTCCTAAAATAGTTGAAACAATAGCACTTGAAACAGCAATTAAAATTGTATTCCACAAAGCCGTCATAATTTCATCATTTGCAAATAATTGCCCATATAAAGATCCACTTAATCTAGAAAAGTGATTTAAATTAATATATTGCGTATTTTGAAAACTATAAACAACTAATAACAAAATAGGCGCATACATTATAAATAAAACAAGCCAAATATAAATTTTTGCCGCAACTTTTTTTACCATAAGCCACCTCTTGTATGTCCTTCTTTTTTCACATTTCGTGTAAAGAGCATACTAATTCCAATAATTACTAACATAATTAAGGCAATGGTACTGCCGTTATTCCACAAACTATGGTTGAAATTCAAATCAATTAAGTTTCCTAATAGTTGAATTTTTCTTTCTCCTAAAATATCACTAATGACAAAAGAAGACATCGTTGGCATAAATACCATTGTCGCAGCACTGATAATTCCAGGCATAGACATTGGAATAATCGTTTTAATAAAAGTTTGATAAGGTTTTGCCCCTAAATCAGAAGAAGCTTCAATGACGCTTTTATCCATTTTTAACATTGTAGAATAAAGCGGTAAAATAACAAATGGAAGATAATTGTAAACCATGCCAATCATCACAGCTAAATAAGGCATATTACCACCTTTTATACCAATTGCAGTCAATAAGTCTCTTGTTGCTGCTGTTCTTAAAACAAAGTTAATCCACATGGGCATGATAAATAGCATCACAATAACCTTATTTGAATTGTATTTTTTATTGGCTAAAAGATAAGCAATAGGATAACCAATAAGTAAACAAATAATCGTATTTAAAGCGCCAATAACCAAACTGATTAATAAAGTATTGATTTTTGTAGCATCTGTGAAAAATTTTCCAAAATTGACAAAACTGAAATGATTGTCAATTGTAAAAGCATAATAAACAATTAATAGTAAAGGTAAAATAACAAATAAAATCAAAAATAAAGCATAGGGAATCACTAATTGTTTCCGACTAAATCTAATCTTTTTCATGATTATTCACCTCATGCTTCAGAGTCAATTTAATCTTTTCAGGAGGAATTTTAACGCTAACACGGTCAAATTCATTCCATGTATATTCGGTATCAACGACAAAATCATCTTCTTCTTTTGTCCGAATAATAACTTGATAGTGGTCTCCTTTATATAAAATTGAAATAATTTCTCCACTAACGACACCGTCTTCTTCATTATCAATAATTTCAATATCGGATAATCCAACTTCTACCTTAACATCACAATCTGTTAAGTCATGAGATATCCCATTTTCATCGATTAAATAACCTTCTTCATTTAAATGAGAATTAGGAAATAATTGCGTCACATCGCACTCAAATTCTCCTTCGGCAAATACAACTGTATTGTTTTTGGTAATATAACCATCGTAAACATTACTTGTAAAATCTTTATGCATAATATGAATTAAATCAGGTTCAATAATGATGCCCATTTTTTGATTGATTTCAAAATCACGTGTATCTTGAATGACAACTTCGTTTTTACCAATCATCATAATGTATTCATAATGCACGCCTTTAAATATCTTACTTATTAAAGTTCCACTAACCATTCCTTCACTTTCTTCTACCAAGCGAACATCTTCTGGACGAACAACAACATCTACTTTTTCATTTTTTTCAAATTTATCAACACATTTAAAATTGTGATTTAAAAAACGAACAGTAGAAGAAGAAAGAATCGTTCCTGAATAAATATTGCTTTCTCCGATAAAATCAGCAACAAAAGCATTTGCAGGTTCGTTATAAATGTCTAGTGGTTTACCAATTTGTTGAATCACACCATCATTCATAACGACAATCGTATCAGACATGGTCAATGCTTCTTCTTGGTCATGCGTAACATAAATAAAAGTAATTCCTAATTTTTTATGCATTTCTTTTAATTCTAATTGCATGTCTTTTCTCATTTTTAAATCTAATGCACCAAGCGGTTCATCTAATAATAAGATTTCTGGTTCATTGACAATGGCTCTTGCAATGGCAACACGTTGTTGTTGCCCCCCAGATAAAGTTGCAATATCACGATCTTCAAATTCTTCCAAATCGACGATTTTTAAAGCTGCAGTTACTTTTTTATCAATTTCAGCAGATGTTAATTTACGCATTTTCCCTGGCTTTTTTTCATTAGGAACACGCTTTAATTTTAAACCAAAAGCGATATTATCATAAACATCCAAATGGGGAAATAAAGCATAACGTTGAAAAACGGTATTGACTGGACGTTTATGAGGTGGAATTTGTGTGATATCTTGGTTATTTAATAATATCTTTCCTGACGTGGGCAATTCAAAACCAGCAATCATTCTCAAAGTTGTGGTTTTTCCACAGCCTGATGGGCCTAAAAAAGTAACAAATTCCCCTTTATTGATATATAAATTAAAATTTTCAACAACAGTCGTATCATCATATTGTTTTGACACATTGATTAGTTCAATAATTTTTTCTTTTGCCATTGACTTTTTACTCCTTTAAAAATTTGGTGGGCTAGATACCCAAATGACTTTTGCTTTTTTGTTTTGCGTGTTTTTTAAATAATGTGGTTTATTTGTTTCATAATAAAAGGTTTCCCCTTTTTTAACTTCAAATTGTTTTTTTGCTAAAACAACTATAATCGAACCTTCTAAAACATATCCAAATTCTTGTCCCTCATGAGGCATATCCACTGTTAATTCACTTTTAGGTTCTAAAACTAACAAAATCGGCTCCATCTCATTTTTTTGTGCATTAGGAACAAGCCAAGTAATCGAATGGGTTTGATTATCCGTCGTGAAATAATCTTCTTCTTTAAAAACAATTTTTTCATCCTCATCATCCGCAAAAAATTCCTTTAAATTGGTTCCTAAAGCATGAAGAATATCAGTAAGTGTACTAATGGAAGGACTATTCAAATCATTTTCTAACTGACTAATAAAACCTTTAGTTAAATCACAGCGATCCGCTAATTCTTCTTGCGTTAGTTGACAAATCGTTCTTAAATGTCGAATCTTTTCTCCTATACTCATCTAACCCCTCCTTGTTTTGTTAAAATAAACTTAAAGTTTACTAAAAATAAACCAACGCACAAATTATACAGATTTCTTTTTCTAGTGTCAACATTTTTTTAATATTCATTTAATGATTCAATAAAATCATATTTTGAAAACAAAAAAAAGAGACGAACAATTCATCTCTTTTTAACCATTAATAGCATTCAAAATGGCTTCTTTAAAAACCTTTCCTTCATCAATACATCTTTGACCTTCAATTATAAATTCATGACGATCGACTTCATCAATTAAAAGTTTTGCATTGGCCTGAACATTTAAAAAACTAATTTCTATACAAGATTGCAATAAAATTGCCCCAGCAACTAAATCACTTAAAACATTTTTGTTTCCTAAAGGAACTAATTCAATTAAACGAGAAAGTGCACTCAATGCATTTTTTTGAATATCCAAAGCAATAAAGGCTGAAGTTTTTAATGCTCTTTGAATTTCAAATTCATCTTTAATTTTATATGCTGTAACGACACATTGATAAGATAAAGCGTCCCCATCAATCCCATCAATTAGCATTTCTTTATAATGTTTAATATCATTGGCAGCCGTAACAAACATTTCTTTTTGTTCTTGTGTGGCTTCTATAAACTTTTTTTTATTTAAAGATAAATGAGCAAGCATTCGGCTTAAAGCCGCACCCAAAGCGCCAACCAAGGCACCAACACTTCCTCCACCAGGAGTTGGTGCATCACTATCTACAATTTCTAAATATTCTTCCAAACTTAAATCTTTTAACATTTTTTTGCCTTCTTTCCACTTTGCTAAAAAAAACAAGCAATATTTCTATTGCTTGTATCATAACATATTTTTTTAAATTCTCCTAGATAAAACACGCAAAGCATTTAAAATTGCTAATAACGCAACGCCCACATCAGCTAAAATTGCTGCCCACATAGGTGCATAACCCAAGGCCCCAACAATTAAAACGAGCAATTTAATAGACAATGCCAAAATAATATTTTGTTTAACAATTCTTAAAGTTTTTTTAGCAATTAGAATTCCTTTAGGAATCTTTTTCAAATTATCATCCATAATGACAAGATCAGCAGCTTCAATGGCTAAGTCGCTTCCAAGGCCACCCATAGCTAATCCTACATCACTTTCTAATAAAACAGCCGCATCATTAATGCCATCTCCTACATAAGCAACAACTTCATTCTTACTTTTTAAAGATTGAATCACATGAACTTTATCTTCAGGAAGCATTTTTGCAAAAACATGACGGATACCCACTTGATTAGCCACATCTGAAGCGACTTCTTGTCTATCTCCACTGATAAGATAAGTTTCTTGAATTCCTAATTGAGATAATTCTTGAATGGCTTCTTTGGATGTTTCTTTAATTTCATCTTGTAGGATTAAATGACCTAAATATTTTGATTGATAAGCAACATAAATCGTTGTTCCTGGCTCTTTGACCTGAGGATAATCAATATGATGTTCTTCTAAATGTTTTGCATTTCCAATAATAATAGGTTGATTTTGATAACTTGCTACGATTCCCACTCCTGGAATATCTTTAACATCTTCAATATTTATCTTTTCTATCGGTTGATTTTCATAATAAGCAACAATAGATTGAGCAATTGGGTGATTTAATTTTTTTTCTACACAAACAATAATTTTACGGAATAATGCAGGATTATTGCTTTCTTCGTGTATAACCTTAAATGCACCTTTAGTAATCGTTCCTGTTTTATCAAAAGCAATTTTTGTCGTTTTAGCAAGTGCTTCGATAGATTGGGAACTTTTTGATAAAATTCCTTCTTTTGCACTTTTTCCAATTCCTGCAAAAAAAGATAAAGGAATCGAAATAACTAATGCACAGGGGCACGATATAATCATAAAAGTTAGAGCACGATATAAATATTCATTAAAATGGGTACTAAATCCTAAAAATAAAGGAGGTATTAAAGCAATACATAATGCTAATAAAATGACAATGGGAGTATAAATTTTTGAAAATTTCGTAATAAATTTTTCACTTTGTGCTTTATTTTTACTTGCTGATTCAATCATTTTTTTCATTTTATAAGTTGTTGATTCTTCATAACGTTTTGTCGCTTGAATTTGCAATACCCCATTTAAATTCACACTACCACTTAAAACTATATCATTTTTGGTGACATCTACAGGCAAACTTTCTCCTGTTAAAGAAGAAGTATTTAAACTTGAATGACCATCATAAACGGTACCATCTACTGGAATTTTTTCTCCAGGTTTTACCAATAAAATATCATTGACTTGAATATCTTCTAAATTCACTTCTTTTTCTTGTCCATTTTGATATAAAACGGCTTTTTCAATATTTAATTCAAATAAAGATTGGATGGATTTTTTTGATTTTTCAACGGCCATATGTTGAAAATATTCACCAACTTGATAAAAAATCATAACGGCAACCGCTTCTGTATAATCTTGAATAATAAATGCTAAAACAGTAGCCAAGGTCATTAAAAAATTTTCATCAAAAAATTCACCTTTGAAAATATTTTTTATAGCCTCTAGCAAAACATCATATCCAATTGTTAAATAACTAATCGCATAAAAAATAATGTTTATCCAAGAATAATCAAACTTTAAAAACATTCCTAACAGTAAAAATAAAACACTAACACCTAATTTAATAAGCAAAACGAATAATTCTTTTTTAGATGAATGTAAATGTTCATGTTCGTGTTCTTCTAAACATTCACATTCATGATCATGACAATGACAAGGCATATGCATTTCCTCCCTTATTCCGTAATATGTTCATATGCTGTAGCGATTAAAATAGATACATGATAATCTGCTAAACTATAGATGACGGTTTTCCCAAATTTACGATATTTTACTAAATTTAAATTTTTTAAAACTGATAATTGATGAGAAATTGCAGAATGAGTCATATTTAAACAAGCAGCAATATCACATACAGCCATTTCTTTTTGTAAAAGTAAATACATAATCCGTAATCGCGTTGCATCGCCAAATGTTTTATAAAGTAGTGCCATTTGGTGAAATGTATCAATTTCAGGAAATTCTTTCAATAATTCTTCTTTTTTTTCTTGATCAATTTCACAAATATGCTTTTTCATCTTTTTACCTCCAAACATATGAACAATTGTTCATATATAATATATGCTTTTATATCCGTATTGTCAACTATTTTAAAAAATTTTTGTAAAATAAAAAAGCGGGGGTTCCGCTTTCATTTATCTTGAAAACATAACTCGTTCACTATTAAACATTTTCGTTAATAAATAAACAAAAATAACAGAGAAAACGATATTACTTAAAATTGTCAACAAAATGGGTACCAACGGCAAATGGAAACTAAAAACATTACCCATAACCTTTAGACTATTATAAATAGGAATGAGATACATCCAGAATGAACCAACTTGAGTGGCTTCAGAAAACATAGCTATAATACCAACAACCATCACTAAAATCATTAAAGGAGTGACTAATGTTGTTGCTTCTTTTACACTTTTAGCAAAAGCTGAAATGATACTAATAAGTCCTATCATCACTAAAACTGTAGATATGATAATCAACAATAAAGCGATATAATGACCAAATTGATAACTAATGGTCATTTGCCCACCTTCCATCCCAATCATTTTGGGTAAAGAAGCAATGGTTCCAATAAAACTACTAATTGCACACAACACTGCAATAACGCTTAAACTGGTAATTTTTCCAATAGCTAGTTCACTTCTTTTGATTGGTGTAACTAATAAAGTTGCAATGGTTCCTCTTTCTTTTTCACCAGCAATAGATTCAGGAGCAACAGACATGCATCCACTAAACAAAAACATCAAAATTAAAAATGGAAGCAACATGCCAAAAATCGTTCCCGTTATATCTTCATTGGAAGCTAAATCAAATTGAATATCCGATGAAGGATTAATATCAAATCGGTTTGTCATCGTGGATTCATATTGCGTAAAAGCTTCTTCAAACATGGCATAAGCCATTTGTGATTCGTTTTTAACTGAATTATAATACATATAAATATAAGGAGCTGTTTGTCCCGTTTGATTTCCCATTGCTGCTACTTTTTCATCAAAACCTTCTTCAAATTCGATGAGCAAATCGACTTCTTGTGCTTCAATATCTTTTAATATCTGATCCTTTTCAGTGGTTTGAATATTGGTATATTTTGTTTTAAAACCGGCAGCATCTAATGCTGGTTGAATATAGTTTTCAAAAGAATCAGGAGCATTGATGGTATAAACTTGAGTCACATAATTTTTATCCGTTTGAACTTGTTCTAATAAACCACTACCCATAATAGAATAAACTAGATAAATCAATAACCCTGGTAAAATTAATGTTGTTAAAATTAATCGTCTATCTTTAAAGAATCGTGCAAATTCTTTTTTGATGATGGTTAAAATATTTTTCATTCTTCTTCACCCACTTCATTTTTATAGATATCAAAAAAGACATCTTCTAAAGGCCTTCCTGATGTAATATTTTGTAAAGTGTCGCAGGCAATCATTTTGCCATTAATAATGATTCCTACACGATCACAAATTTTTTCGACTAAACTAAAAATATGAGTAGATACTAAAATGGTTTTCCCTTCTTTTTTTAAATCTAATAAAAAGTCGGTCACCACTTTTGCGGTTAAAACATCCAACCCATTTGTCGGCTCATCAAAAATGATAATACTAGGGTCATGAACAATCGAGATGGCCAAAGATACTTTTTGTTTCATCCCTGTCGATAAATTAGCTACTTTTACTTCAGCAAATTTATCAATTCCAAATTTTTCAAATAATTCTTTTTTTCTTTGTTGTGCAATATCTTCAGGAACGTGATGTAAAGAACTAAAAAAATCAAACAAATAATTAGGCGTAAAAAAATCTTCTAATTTTAACTCGCTTGTCAAAAATCCGATTCGATTACGCACCTCGTTTGGTTGATTTTTTACACTAAACCCTTCAACTAAAACATCCCCTTCATCACTTTTGATTAAAGTAGAAATAATTCTTAATGTTGTCGTTTTCCCAGCACCATTTGGTCCTAACAATCCAAAAATTTCTCCTTTATAAAGTGAAAAAGATAAAT
This sequence comes from Firmicutes bacterium CAG:631, assembly GCA_000433015.1. Taxonomy (GTDB): domain Bacteria; phylum Bacillota_I; class Bacilli_A; order RFN20; family CAG-631; genus Caccosoma; species Caccosoma faecigallinarum. The sequence continues at coordinate 4,423 of HF997994.1, read as the reverse complement.
GATTTACTGCTACCTTTTTAGTCAAATTTGTTTTTTCAATTTTTTGTTGTTTTTTTGATAAATAAAAAGTTTTCTTTAAATTCTTAGCTTCAAGCACTATTTCCATTTTTTATCCCTCCGTGCTTTTTTATTGTAACATTCCCCCCCCGCGTCAATATAAACACGAGAAAGAAACAAATTGATTTTATACATTGATTTGATAAATATAAGTACGATTCTTTTGACTCACTCTTTTTACCACTTCTAATTCGTTTAAAACATTTAAAGTCATTTGAGAAAGAGACAAAGGGATTTTAGCTTCTTTTGCTAAATCATACGTTGTAAATTCAAAGGGCAAAGTTTTGGGCAATAGTTGAACATAATCGCGTTTTGAAACAAAAAGATATTCAGCGATAAGTTCTGTTGGTATTGCATCCACTCTTACTGAAGCATATTGCTTAGAAGATTGACGATATTCTTCGACATTCATTTGAACAATTCTTAAAGAAAAATGAGGATGCTTCAAATAAGGTTTGATGCCATATAATTCTTGAAACATCCAAAAAATAGATGGTTGATTTAAAATTCTTTTATTTTTTCTTTTTTCATCCAAATAAATTATATTTTTATTACAAATCATTGGATAAATAATTTGAACACGATAATGTTGCAAAAAACAATTCAATTTATCTTTTAATTTATAAAAATATTGCGTTTGAATTTCATAAATTTGCTTTTCAATACAAATATCTGCAACATAATTTTCAATAGCAATTTCATGATATTTTTCATCAAATTCAATATATCTTTTTAAAATGGCATGAATAAATTTTTCTTTTAATTGTCCAATATTGTCCTTTATTTGATAATGAAAAATAACTTCATCTTTTGCCCTTGAAAAACGATATTGATCAATCATTAATGGTTATTTTTTAAGCCTTCCTTAAAAGCCGCTAAAGTTCCAATTAATGCATCATCTAATTTCAAATAATTCGTAATTTTTGTTTCATCGTTTAAAACAACAACATCATTCGTACTAAACCAAATCGCTGCTTTAATATTTTTTACAAAAGGATATTGAGATTTATCTTCTGCATTAAAATAAGTAAACATTTCTTGAACCCACTTTGCTTGTAAATCTTTATTACGCATTGGTTCTGTTGCTTCATATTGATTCGTATCATAATTCATCATGACTTCCCCACCAGATCCTGCTGCAAATTCAGAGATAATTGCAGGATATTGATCAAAATATGGTGTATTTCTTTGATAAAGTTCAGTATAATGATCATAGAACGAACGATAATTTTCAGCATCATTGCCCATTTCATAACTTGTTAGTCCTAGCATTTGAACATAATCTTCACCAGGCATAAAGTTTAACATGTCACCCCAATTACTATATGGTGTCGAACGTGCAATAGGATTAAAAATCCAAATAGCGTTATTCACGCCTTCTTTTTCAAAAATTTTATACAATTTTTGCCATGTCATAATAAAGATATCTGGATCAAGTAAAGTCACCATTCCACAATAACTCGTCCAGTCGGTATTCATTTCATTATTTAAACGGAATAAAACGGGTTGTTCATAACTTTTTACATCTCTTGCCAAACTTGCAAAGAAGTCATCAAATTTTCCTCTTAAAACATCAAACATTGGTGTATATCCGTTTAATTCTGTATTATTAGAATAAGTAAATTGATAAGTATATTGTAAAACTGGTTTATTATTAAACCCATTTCCTCCAGCAATATATTTTGCCATTTTAAAATTAGGTCTATATAATGGTTTTTCATAATTATACCATCCCATATGTGTATAGGTTGGCAAAATATCATATTGGTAATCAAAAGCCGTTTCTAAACGTTCTTTTTCAGCTAATAGGCGTTCTCCTTCACTATTATAATTGCCATCATTGTCGCTTGGCATACTAACTGAAAACACGCCCCAATCCACTGTGTTTTGGTTTTTTAATTTTTGATAGTAATTTTTAGTTTCTTCTGTCCAATAAGATGGAATTTTTAACGTATATTCTTGTTGTATATTTTTGGAAACACCCATTTTAGAAATGATTGTAAAAGAATCCATAACCATATCAATTTCATTCGTGTTTTTAATTTTTGATTTCATAACAAATAAATGAAAATTAATATAATCATCCATGGGTCGTAACACGCGAATATGATAATAAGGATATTCGATGTTTTCATGGTCTAAAATTTCGATATCATAGGAATGTAATTCATAAATTTGTCTATAATTTTCAATCACAAAAGGTTGTTGGATATAGGCTAAATTATTAGCTTGTAAAAATCCAGGATCATTAATAAATCGATTAATCCATTCTGTCAAATAAATTTCCCACCCTCTTGGTGTATTTCCATATGGATTTTGATTTTCTGTAGTTATCGTTAAAATCGATTGATCTGTAAAGTATTTAGTTCTTAATTTGCTTAAAGAAGCATCAATACTCATTTTTTGAGCTGGGAAAGTAAAAGCATACCCTTCAGGCAAATTCACAGCACGAATGGCATTTTTGTTTAAAAACAAGTGTTTTACATCTTTAAAAATTGCATTGTCATCTGCTTTATCAACACTAACACCATCGATATAAGTAAATGCATTTGTAATATCAGCAATTGTATTAAACCCATTTTTTTCATCTTTATAAGCATCTGCCCAATAGGCTTCAATTAATTCTTTATTCACTTTTTCTCCTCCTGATGATGACGCATCTTTTTGACATGCTGTCAAAGCCATTAAGCAAAGGCCAATATACATCCATCTTTTTTTCATAAAATGGTCCTCCTTTAAATTCGGTTCCATATCATTGTAGCATATTATTTTTTTTAATAAAATCCTTATATTGTTTTTTTTTTATTTTATAATGATTATATGTTAAGTAGATGAAGACAGAAGGTGAATGAAAATGAAACTAGCATTTGACAATGAAAAATATGTAAAAATTCAAGCAGAACAAATTTTAAAAAGAATCAAACAATTTGGGAATAAACTTTATTTAGAATTTGGTGGAAAACTATTTGATGATTATCATGCCTCTAGAGTCTTACCTGGTTTTTTACCTGACACAAAAATAAAGATGCTCAAAGAATTAAAAGAACAAATTGAATTTGTCATTGTTAGTAATGCCAATGATATTCAATCCAACAAAATACGAAATGATACTTCCATTACTTATGAAGATGAAGTTCTTCGTCTTATTGAATTATTTGCAAAAGTGGGATTTAAGCAAGGAAGTGTTGTTATCACGCAATACGATCATCAAAGCAATGCCGATTCTTTCATTATCAAATTAAAAAACATGGGACATAAAGTGTATAAATCCTATTTTATTGAAGGATATCCTTTTGACACCGACTATGTTTTAAGTGATCAAGGTTTTGGAAAAAATGATTATATTGAAACAACAAAACCATTAGTTATTGTTACAGCACCTGGTCCTGGAAGTGGTAAGATGGCTACTTGTCTTTCTCAACTTTATTTAGAACATGAAAGAGGCATTCAAGCTGGTTATGCAAAATATGAAACATTCCCCATATGGAATATTCCTTTGCAACATCCTGTAAATTTAGCATATGAAGCAGCAACCGCAGATTTAAATGATATCAATATGTTAGATCCTTATCATTTAAATGCTTATAACAAAATTGCTGTCAATTATAATCGTGATATTGAAGTTTTTCCTGTTTTAAAAACGATTTTTGAACGCATTTATGGAAAAAGTCCTTATCAATCTCCTACCGATATGGGAGTGAATATGGCCGGCTTTTGTATCATTGATGAAGAAGTCACTAAGGAAGCCTGTAAGCAAGAAATTATTCGACGCTATTTAGACAGTATTGTTAAAAACAAAATGGGAAAATTTCCAGATTCTGCTGTAGAAAAAACGTTATCTATCATGAAACAAATAAATGCCTCCGTTGCTGATCGAGCCTGTGTACAAGCAACGCGCGATCGATATGAAAAGGAAAAAGTTGCCATCACTTCTATTCAATTACATGATGGAACAATTATCACTGGAAAAAGTTCTACTTTAATGCGTGCTCCTTCTGCTGCTTTAATCAACGCATTAAAACATCTAGCTGGAATTCAAGATGACTTATTATTGTTATCCCCCTCTGTTTTAGACCCAATTATCAAATTAAAATTAACACAATTGAATTACAATAATCCTCGTTTACATGTAAATGAAGTATTATTAATCTTAGCCGTATCAGCAACAACAAATCCCATTGCAGATTTAGTTTTACATCAACTAGAAAAATTAAAAGGAACACAAGCTCATTCTTCATCTATATTGTCGTTTATCGATCAAAATTACTATAATAAATTAAAAATTGAACTCACCACTGAACCTGTTTTAAATAAATAAAAAAAGCCAATTAAGATTGGCTTTCAGACTGTAGACAAAAAGCCTTTC
>HF997993.1:20102-21191 GCA_000433015.1 Firmicutes bacterium CAG:631 | reverse complement strand
CTTGGGGAAATCATCAAGTTTTAGATGCAAGTGGAATTGAAAACACCAGTGCAGACTTTATTGGAAATATCAATCCTTATCGATATCGAGGATATCTCTATGATACGGATAGTGGTCTTTACTATTGCAATGCTAGATATTATAGTCCTGACCTTTGTCGATGGATCTCACCAGATAGTATAGAATATTTAGATTCAAATACAATTGGTGGTTTGAATTTATACTGTTATTGTATGAATAATCCGATTAATTATGTGGATCCTAGTGGGCATTTCCCTTGGCTCATATTGGCAGCAGTGCTATTTTCCCCAATTGGCGGATTTATTACCCAGACGGTAGTTTCAGCAATTAGTTATGTGGGAATGAGTTTGTGGGCTCTTGGAGATTTAGTTTTTAATGATGGAAAAGGTGCGTGGGCGGATATGTGTAGGATAAAATGGAATCCATTTAATGCCGATGAAAGTAAAGTAATGGACTCTAATAATATTTCTTTTTATAAAGGGGTTCCAGTATTTCATATTAGTGGTATGGGAGGATCTATGTCCTTAGGTGCAATATTTTTTGATAAAGATCAAGGAATAGATGTATTAAATCATGAAAGAGGTCACAATACGCAATTAATGTTTATGGGTCCTGCAAATTTTCTTATCCAAATTGGTATACCATCAATATGGAAAAACGGAAGAGAAACACCTTGGGAGTTATCTGCTAGTATATTGGGTGGATCAACTTTAGCTAATGATTATTCGGAAAAGCAAAAACAACAAGCACGAAACTACTTTATAAGATCACTGCTCCCGATTATAAATATTTATAACATATTCCAATATTTATTTTATTAATCTAGATTTTTATTAAAAAAGTAGATAGATACTAATTAAAAACTATACAAGGAGGATTGAAATGAAAAAAATAATTAACTTTATTTTTGTTACATTTATTTTAATAGTATTAGTCGGTTGTTATGATGGCTATTCGGGTGATTATCCCAATTTATACACAGTAGCTATAAATAGTGTGCTATGGAATAATGGGCATTCATTTCTTACAGATAAATATACAGATTCTAAAATAGAAATCATTGATGAA
>HF997993.1:0-20068 GCA_000433015.1 Firmicutes bacterium CAG:631 | reverse complement strand
AATAATGTTTACTTATTATGAAAATTATTATGCGGGAGCAGATATATCGTTTTCAGCTTTAGTAATCTGCCAACATTCAAATGAAAAAGAAGTGTTTTACTATGAAGACGTGAATTATATTATTAAACAACAAACTCTATATACACAACATCCCGATGATTTTGAAGAGGAAAAAATTGAACAATTAAAGATAGCAAATGATTGGAATCAAAAAATTAATTTAGATAAATGTATAAAAAAAGAAATAACAAAAGATAAACCGGATATACCTCATGAAAAAGAAATTAAAAATAAAATAGTTAATCAATTTCATTTAAATAATAAAAGTTATAGTTTGTTTGTAGATTTTTTAACAAACGATTCTAATAATAAAAATTTTATAATATATGGATTTATTAGGATGGATGGGAATGGGATTTATTTTATTGGGTTAGTTGAAATTAACAACAATTCAATTGAAAAAATAAACTTTCTTGTTCCCTCGAATGTGTTTGATTATAAAACAGAATTTATAGAATTCAAAAAAGCAAATAACTGGTGGAATTAAAGAAAGTTTAAAGCTTTAAGCGAACTTTAAAAGGACACAAGGAGGATATTATTTTATAATATTTCCCCTTGTAACTAAAATGAATGGATATTTTAAAGATTATGGTTTTTTATCTTTCCCTGCCAAAAAATATTATAAAAGATGAATTAAATAAAAAAAATATTACAAAAAGTTAAAATGGCAGATTCCTTTTACAAGAAAATTAGGTGATTTTATCTTCGTATAAATTCACCTTTTTTATAAAATAAGATTTTAAATCACATGTCAATTTACAAATTGTTAGATAAGTTAGTGCATTTCTTAATGAGTTAAAGAGTAAATCTTTAACTTTTTTAAATTGCATCAATTTATTAAAAATAGGTAAAAGAAAAATAAAAAAACTTGATTCTTTTTCTAAAGCAATTATAAAATGAAATTAGAATACGATTAAATGTATTTCAAAAAAGTAATAAAAAAGAATTTTTACAAAACAATTTCAATTTAATCTATTTATCATTTGAAATACATTTTTCTTTTAAAAACAACGTGAAAGAAGAGGTGTATAAAATGTTAAAAAGTAAGCATTGTGCAAACTTAAAAGAATGTAAAGAAGAAGAAATTAGAATGACGTTTTTTTGGTTAATTATTCATGATATGACAATTAGGACACAATATTATAAAGAATTTATTGCAATTTATATAGATCAAAGGAAATACACATTTAAAGAAATATCGAAAAAATTATCTCTTTCAATCAGTGTCGTACATAGAAGAATTCGTTTTTTTAATCGTTTAATGCAGATCATTCATTTTTATTATCGTTATATACTTACTTTTTATCATGATTGGCTGTTTTTACTAACTTTCCAAAATCTTAAATTTTAAATATATTTTCAATTACGTATGAAATTAAAATAGGTTTTAGTAATCAAGTATTTATAGAATTTTTATGTGTTTGACATTTTTTAAATATGATGATAAAAAAACAGGATTAATTCAAAAAGTAATCCTGTTTTTTAAGTTTTTGTTTTATTTATGCATAAAGTATTGTTGCTAAATCTGCATAATCAATAAATGGATTTCTATTACCTTGATATTCATAAATACGATTGTTTCTTTGAATTTCAAATTCATCGACTGGATCTTCTTCATGCCATTTTAATAATACTGAAAGTTTTCCCATTGAAGTGTCATTGCTTGTATCTAAATCATCGTTTAATTCTAAGAAATCATATCTTAAGGCCATATAGAATAAGATTCTAGCAACATCGCCACGATGATCTCCTTGATAGTTATGAGAAATATTTCCATCATCCGCAATATTTGGAAAGAATGTCAAATCTGTATTTGTATTATCGTAAAATTTATTACCGTGCAATCCATTACTATTTTGACAAGTAACACGCAAATTGTGCAAGTCCGTTGCATGGTTTTTAGTATCACTACTTGGACGAGGATCTTTTCCATCTAATTTCATTTGTGAGCACGCCCAAACATGTTCTTTATTCCAAGTACCATTAGCATCAGCAGTAATTAAATCACCATCATATAATCCATATAAATATCCTGGATTGCTAACACTTTCATCGGTGTAAAGCATGATATAGGTATCATCTCCATAAGAAATTCTTGTCATTTCAGAAATTAGAGTTGAAAGATCGGCTGTCAAAGTTTCAACATCACTTTCAAAATCAATGTCTTTGTAATATTCTTCTTTAGTAATGGCTGTATAATTGGTTTCAGGAATTAAGCCTTGACCAGGAACGCTTGGAGTGACATCTCCAGCATCGGTTGTTAAATCTAAATTTGAAGTAAAAGGTACAGTAATACTAAAACTAATAGAATAAAAATAAACCGCTTTTGCTTGAGAAGATAAAGATAGGGTTAAACTTTCCATTGGCTCGGCTAAATTAGATTGAGTATATTCAGTTACAACACTGTTTTTAACATTTTCAGTATAAGAATAATTTCCACCACTAATAACATAATCTGCACCGGATGCACCAGTGGCTTTTAAAGAAATTGTAAAACTATTTAAATAAACTTCTTCTCCAAAAGAGGTCGATAAAGTCCATGGTTCTTTTTGAGGTTGCTTATTACTTCCAATTTGGACACCATCACTAGATTGTCCTAAAAAAGAAAAAGCATCATAGGACCAAGTTAAACCATTAATATTTTCGGTCGTTCCACTAGTTGTGTCATATCCACTACCTGAAAACTCTGATTGATTGAAGACGTGTTGATAAGTTTCAATTTTACCATCAATAATTGGCGGAGTGGATGAACTCGGATCGGAGTTACTAGAATTAGAACTGCTACTTGAACTACTACTAGACGATGAACTGCTAGAAGATGAACTACTTGAACTTGTATCGCTTGTTAATGAACTTCCTCCATTAGATGAAGATGAATTATTCATCGTTTGATCACAAGCGGTTAACGACAAAAGAATTAACGGCAACAATAGTAATTTTTTCATTTTCATTTTCATAATTCCTCCAACATCGACAATTATATCACTCTATAGAAAAAATGGGATATCTAAATTAGACTTTCTTAAAAGACAAAAATTACCAACTTGGGTAAAATTGACTTTATTAATAAATTGTGGTAATATTTTTCGTATGAAAAATATAAAGAAGAAAAAAGTGCATAAAAATATTGGAGGAGTATTATTTTTTTTAAGTGCTCTTTCCGTTTTTAGCGTGGGTTTTGCTAGCTGGAATATCAATGAAAATAATACGACAGAAACAGCATTAGCAATAGAAGCAGATACAGTTTTAAATGCTGAAGATTTTTTTAAATTTCAATCAATAGAAATGTTTGAAATATCAAAATATGGCTTGGTTGTTGACGATGCCATTGTTTATCAAGGAGATGTTAAAATTCCATTTTATATTATAGTTAAAGATGGAATTTATCCTTATTTAACACAAAATTCGCTATCTTTAGATTTGTATTTAAAAAGTACGGACGAATTTAATCTTTTAAGTGAAGATTATTTGGGGAGCACAACGCCAATAATCAACTATAGTGCCTCTCCTAGTTATTCTTCGTTCCCTGACACATCAAATACGGCACAAGGAACATTAGAAAATAATTCAATACAAGTGAATATACAATATCAAAATGACAATTTGGCAAATATCTCTTTATTGTATTTTACTATAGTGTATCATTTTGATTTTTCAGTCTATGCGGATACTTTTGAAACAGCAATTTATAATCAAATTCCAGATAATGGAATAGGATTAGATTTTCAAATTGGGGTGAACTCTTTATGAACAAAAAATTAAAGAGTATTTTTCTATTTGTATGTATGATTTGTGGCCTTTTTTTCATGGTTGGAATGGGAGAATGGGTTATTCAGGTTGCTAGAGATTATTCAGTAATTAAAAATCCAAATGAACCTATCGCTTATATTAAAAGCACAAATCAAAAATTTATGTCTATTGAAAAGGCCTTGGAAGTTGCAGAAAATGACGGTGTATCAACTGAAATTTATGTTATTCCAGGAACAAACCCAACAATCTCAAAAAATTGTACTTTGGCGGCAGGAGATATTTTATATTTTCCTTATACGGGAGAAACTTATGAAGATCCTACCAGAAACGAAGTTACGAATACTAACTTTGCCGACTATAATCAAAGCAGTGTAGAACAATATCGTAAAAATAAAGTAACTATTCTTTCTAATGTTCAATTCACAAATAACGGAACCATTTATGTTGGTGGAAAATTAGGAAAAGGGCAAGGAAATCAAAGGCCAACAGGGCATACAGTTGCAGAGTATTGCGAATTAAATTTAGAAAACAATGCCACTATTGAAAATAATGGAGAAATTGTTTGCTATGGATATATTAAAGAAAGTTCTTCCAATAACGGAAGTAAAATTTATTTAAATAGCGGAAGCATAATTGAATTGCCTTTTATTGTTTATGATTTTAGAGGAGGATCTTATTCTTCTGCTTGTAATTTTGAAGGTGTTTTTCCTTTGAAAATATTTGACTTTGCTAATTCGCAAGTAGAAATGATTTTTGAATACAATTCTACATTATATGGATCTCTTGCTGCTTATGCAAATAATAATATGTATGTGGCAGATCGTACTAAAGTTGTTTCTAGTGATAATGCTTTGTTTTTAATGGGAGAAGGAGCAAGTATTTCCATTAAATATCAATCAAGTAACCCAGAATATACTTCTAATGATTATAAAACAAATGTTTCTTTGGACAACATTAATGAAACAAAAATTATAGTAGATGGAAATGTATCTTTTTCATCTTTAACCCTCTCTTTGGGAGGTAGTAGTTTTAATACAAGCGACTTTTTTTGCCCTTTATGTTTTAAATACGATATTATAATAAATAGTGGGACAACAACTTTATTAAATAAAACAAAATTTTATTCTGGTGCCACCTTAACTGTTAATCCAGGTGCTACTTTAAATATTAATGCAGATATGATGATGTATCGTGAATATAGAGAAGTGGTTTCGACAGGAGGAGACTCACAATACCCATTATCAACTGGGAACGCAAAATTAATTAATAATGGGACAGTAAATTTAAATAGTTCTTTTGCAGGAATTATTGAAACTAGTGTGGTAGGGGCAAAAATTATAACAAGCAATAATTTTGTTTCCACATTAAAAACTAAAGAAGTAATTACTGGGGAAGATTTAGGAATGACTCGAACATATCACGAAATTACTGGTTATGGAATTGGGTTGATATCAAATAATGGTACGCAACCCACAGAGTATGCTAAGTTTGTAGCCAATCAAACCTATCAATCTGAAGGAACATATTGGAATGGTACTATTGGTACGGGAGATATTACAGAAACCGTAGGAGCAGAAGAAGGCGGAAGTTGTCTACTTCCTGAAACATTAATATTAATGAGTGATTATACTTATAAACAAGCAAAAGATATTGTGGCTGGAGATATGGTAATGGTATTGAATCATTATACAGGAAAATTAGATGTAGCTCCTGTTGTCTTTAATGATTATGAAGAAAAACAATTCTTTAATGTAGTGCAACTTCATTTCTCTAACAATCAAAAAGTAGGAGTTATTTATGAACATGGATTTTTTGATTTAGATTTAAATCAATATGTATATATAACTGAAAATAATTATCAAGAATATATTGGACATAGATTCTATGCTTTCAATGAATATTATGAAAAAGAAATAGTCACATTAGAATCAGTACAAATTGAAACAAAATATACAGAATGTTATTCACCAGTTTCTGCAAATCATTTGAATATTATTACCGAAGGTCTATTATCTATGCCTGGAGGAATTAAAGGTTTATTTAATATTTTTGAATTAGATGAAAATCAAATGATTAATCAAGAAAAAATGCAAGCAGATATAGAAAAATATGGTTTATTTACCTATGAAGAATTTGAAACATATATGTCAAAAGAAGCATTTGAAATGTTTAATGTTGCTTATGTCAAAGTTTCTTTAGGTAAAGGACTTATGACCATTCAAGACGTTCAATATTTATTAGAAAGATATAGTAAATATATTCAATAACAAAACGGCGTAAAAGCCGTTTTTTGCTAAAACGTGTTAAATTGACAAAAAAACAAAGAAATGATACAATCAAATCATGAAAAAAGAAAGAATCAAAAAAGTAAATAGAAAAGCCGGGGGGGGGATACTATTTTTACTAACCACTCTTTCGTTATTTAGTGTTGGCTTTTCTAGTTGGACAATTAATAAAAATAATACGGCAGAAGCGACTTTGGCAATAGAAGTTGATGATGTAATTAGTGATGTTATCGAAATTAACAATAAATTTCCTCATTTTGGAGTGACTTCTTTTGAATTGGGCGAAGAGGGGTTTATTTATGAGGGACAATTTACAAATACTGCCTATTTAACTTATTATTTAAAAGTAAATTCTAAAAATTATATTGCAACAGGGATGGTAGGAACAGACTTATCTTTGAATGTTACTTTAAATCAAAGTGAGAGTGGATTTCAATTATTAAATTCAACCTATATGCAAAATTTAATTTCTTTTGATCTTGATGAAAAAAATACATTTGATAATACGGCTTCATTTATTATTGATGAAGCAACGAATTCTGGTTATTCTAATTTTATTATATCTCACGAAAATTTTGGTAAAGAAGATATATTTTTTTCTTTACGATTTACTTTTGTTATTTCTAATTTAGAAACTTATAAAGCCGAATTGGCGCTTTTTGAAGATGAGAGTATATCTTCTTTTCAATTAGGTATAAAGGTAGGAATATAAAAATGAAGAAAAAGATATTTATTATAATATTCACAGTTCTATTTTCTATTTTTTCTTTTTCTTCAATTTTTGCAACATGGAATATCGCAACTGACTTTTCACAAGAAAATGCAGAGATAAAAATCAATAAAAAAGCAAAAAATGTTGTTGAAAATTATAAAGGAAATAGCGAAACACCCTATGCTCGATTTGTAACTTTAGAGGCTGCATTAGAGTCGGCAAATGCCGAAGCACTTTCTGGTACTGAAATTCATGTTTATATAATTACCAATTCTGAAATTCAAGTACAAAATAAAAATTTAACGTTAAATGATGGAGTTAATTTATATTTGCCTTATGATGGTAAAACTTTTTTTACTGATTCACAAGACGAATATAGTAGTTATATGACTAAAACTTTTTCAGATAATAATGCAACGGGAGTAAAAAATAATAGAAAATGTTATGTTGAACTTATTAATTCAACTCTAACTATTAATGAAGGGGCAGAACTTTATATTGGTGGTGAGTTTGGCTCAAAAGGAGTAAGCGGAAGATATGGAGAAATTGCTTTGGATAAATATTCAAAGATTATTTGCTCCGGAAGTATATATGCTTATGGGTATATTAAAGAATTAAAAACAATTAATTTTAATCAAGAAGAAAATAAAGATTATGAAAAATTAAATAATGAAAACGATTCCTATAGATATTTAAAATTTACTAAAACGGGGTATTTAAAAACGCCTTTAGCTATTCATGATTTAAAAAGCGGAAATCAATTAACCACACTTGTAGAGTCAAATATTTGTCCTTTTAATATTTTTGAATTTCCAAACATTCAAACATTCACTAGTTTTGAATATGGGGCCAAAATGGATGCTAATGTTAGAATGTCGGTAAGTTCATCGTATTTTAGTATTACTACTGGAGTTATTAGAACACAAGAATCTGGTGAAAACGCTTTGTTTTTAACTGGGAAAAAAAGTAATGATGATGAAGGAACTGTGAGTTTTGAATATTGTCCAACAAATACAAATGGTTATACAACGGTTGGCAATGTTCCAACATATATTTATATTAATAGTGAACTTTCAATTGGGTCTTTAGAAATGGAGGTTTCGATAGTAACAATTAATACGGCCGATTATTTTTTACCATTTTCATATAAAATGCAACATTTTGTATTAGATGGAGCAAAATTAAATATTTCTAACAAAATAAAATATTTACCTGGAAGTTCATTATTTATACAAAACAATGGGATATTAAATTTATCTTCTTCATTGATTTTTTATAAAAGTGATTCATTTGATAATGTAATAGGATCAGGTTATTCAGGAACCTATGATGATGCAAAATTTATTGTTAATGGCAAACTAGAATGTAGTGAATCAGCAGCAATTGGTGCTTTTATAGAAACAACTGATAATTTGGGAGTTGCTAGTTTAAACTTTAAAAATATTGCACAAACCAATTTAACAGTTTCATCATATGATGGAACTAATAATTACGAAGTAAAAATAACTTCATCAGGTAATTTTAAAATTAATAATGAGATAAAATCAGCACAATTCAAAGAAAGAACGACTTTTTATTCTAGTTCGGATTGTTGTTGGAATGGAGAATATATATTAACTTCAATTGTACAAATTAATATACAAGATTTATATGAATATAATATTGGAAACTATAAGGTCTATCAAGCTGATGATGCAAATGGAACAAATGCGATAGAATTAACTCCAGATGGAGTTTACTTTGATACAAATTATCAATTTGAAATTCAACAAAACAAATATGTTAAAATTGAAGTGATTCGGGCTTATTCGGCTTCTTTTGAAAATAACACAAATATATTTGCTTCTTCTAACTATTATTTGGTTACTGACGATATAACTTTAAATATTATACCTAATGAAGGAATTTTATTAGGATTAACCACACAAGGAACATCTGGAGCAGGAGGAGCAAAATTTACAGTAACAGAAACAGCATCAAACTATGTAGAAGAAATTACTTCAAATGGAACCTTGAAATTGATAAAAAACGCGGCCTTTACTGTTGATTTTTCTTGGGGAATGGGATCAACTTCAATGGATAAAGCATATATTGCAGAAGGAACTTTTGTTAAAAATTATCCATCTAGTGGTTCGACACCAGAAAATTATTGTTCTGAATCTAATTTAACAAATATGAAAGAAATAAGTTTTAAATATAGTGCTCAAGCGACGACAAACTTAGTTATATTTGTAACTTCTAAAACGGGTTGCTTTGCTGATGGAACTTTAATTTTGATGGCCGATGGAACTTATAAAGCAATTGAAAATATTGAGGCGGGAGAACTAATTCAAACTATCAATCATGAAACAGGCAAATTAGAAATACAACGAGTATTTGCAATTGTTGAAAAGGAAGTAGGAAATTATGAGGTATTAAGATTGAAATTTAGCAACGGCAAATATGTAGATGTTTTAATTGAACATGGATTTTTTGATATGAATTTACTTCAATATGTTCAAATTAATAAAAATAATGTTTTTAATTATATTGGACATTCTTTCTATTCTATTGATGGAAAAGTGCAATTAGAAGGATATGATATTTTTAATACTTATACTCATATTTGGAGCATTGCTTCTTATAAAAATATTAATGCATTTGCTAATGGAATGTTAAGTGTAAGTGATGACATTGAAGGCTTCTACAATATTTTTGAATACGATGAAAACTTAAAGTATAATCCGGAAGCGTATGAAAGAGATCTTCAATTATATGGGCTATTTTCTTATGAAGAATTAAAACATTTAATATCTTATGAAATGTATGAGGGATTAAATGCAAAATATTTGAAAGTAGCAATTGGCAAAGGATTGGTTACAATGGAAAAATTGCTGCAATACTTAGAAAAATATTCTCAATATTTTAATTATCATAAAATCTAATTCATACTAAAAATTTTATATAAGAGTTCGGAAAACTTTTCTGAACTCTTTTACTTAAATTTTATTAGTAAATTTATATAAAACATAGTAAAATAAATATAAGGAGGTAGAAGATATGATTTCATTGTTTAGCACTACAGCAGGATTAGCTGTTATTGCAGGTGCCTTAGCTATTCTTGTTATTATTTTATCTTTGTTTAAAGTTAGTCTAAAAATTATTTTAAAAATAGTTCTTAATGCACTTTTAGGAGCAATTATATTATATCTTGTCAATTTTATTCCAAGTGTAGATATTCCAATAACTTGGATTAATGCTTTGGCTACGGGAATTTTTGGAATTCCTGCTGTTATAGTTATTTTAATTATTTATTTTGTAACCAAATAGCAACTTTTAAAAAGTTGCTTTTTTTATAAAAAAGAGTTGCAAATCAAAAAAAATAGATATATAATCTTATTGACAACTATTGTTATTAAGAAAGTTGTCGAGGAGAAATACTATGGAATATAGATGTACAAAACAATATCAGGCGATTTATGATTTTGTTACAAAAAATCGTTGCCATCCAACTGCCGAAGAGGTCTATAGCGAAATTGTTAAAGAAATTCCTAACATTAGTCTAAAAACCGTTTATCGTAATTTGTATAAATTGGTTGATGAAGGAAAAATTGCTCGGATTTCTTTAGCAAATCAAAAAGATCGTTTTGACGGCGATACAACAAACCATTATCATTTATGTTGTAGTAAATGTCATCAATTTATGGATTTTGATTTACCTTATCAAAACCAATTAAATGAAATGGCGTCTCAAAAAAGTAATTATCAAATCATGGCACACACGATTATATTTAAGGGTATTTGTCCTCAATGCTTAAAAAAAATAAAATAAAGGAGAAAAAGAAAATGGCAAAAATGAAATGTTTAGTTTGTGGACAAATTTTTGAAGGAGATGTTTGTCCAGTATGTGGAGCAAAAGGAGATAAAATTGTTCCTTATGTTGAAGAAGAAATGACTTGGGCTGATGAACATGTTTTAGGTGTTGCAAAAGGTGTTGATTCAGAAATTCTTGAAGGATTAAGAAATCATTTCCAAGGAGAATGTAGCGAAGTTGGTATGTATTTAGCAATGGCACGTCAAGCTTTCCGTGAAGGTTATCCAGAAGTTGCTTTGGTTTTAGAACAAATTGCAAAAGAAGAAGCGGAACATGCTGCTCGTTTTGCTGAAATGTTAGGCGAACTAGTTTCAAATAGCACAAAAGAAAATCTTGAAAAAATGTTAGCAGGAGAAAATGGAGCTTGCCATGGCAAAAAAGCCATTGCCACAAAAGCAAAACAATTAAATTTAGATGCAATTCATGATTCTGTCCACGAAATGACAAAAGATGAAGCTCGTCATGGTCGTGCATTAAAAGCTTTACTTGATCGTTATTTTAAATAAAAAAGCACAAAAACAGAGAAAAAACTCTGTTTTTTTCTTTGCTTGATTGATTTTAGGGGGTTTATCCTATATAATAAATAGCGGTGATTAAATTTAAAGTTAATCAACTAATACGAAAAATAAAAAAAGGAGAGAACACATGGCTAAATACGTTTATTTATTTAAAGAAGGAAATGCCAATATGCGTGAACTTTTAGGTGGTAAAGGTGCCAATTTAGCAGAAATGACATCTTTGAATTTACCTGTTCCTCAAGGATTTACGGTAACCACTGAAGCTTGTACAAAATACTATGCTGATGGCAAAATCTTATCTCAAGAAGTTGTTGACCAAATTGAAACGGCTTTACATGAATTAGAAAAAATTTGTGGTAAAAAATTTGGAGACAATAATAATCCTTTACTTGTATCTGTAAGAAGTGGGGCTAGAGCATCTATGCCTGGTATGATGGATACGATTTTAAACTTAGGTTTAAATGATGTTTCTGTTGAAGGATTGGCAAAACTCACAAATAATCCTCGCTTTGCTTACGATTCTTATCGTCGTTTTATTCAAATGTTTGCTGATGTTGTTATGGAAATTTCAAAAGAAAATTTTGAAAAAATCTTTGATCAAAGAAAGAAAGATAAAGGCGTTGCTTTAGACACAGAATTAGATGCAGAAGATTTAAAATATTGTGTTGAACAATTTAAAATTCGTTATAAAGAAATTAAGGGTGAAGATTTCCCTCAAGATCCAAAAACACAATTATTTGAAGCAGTAAAAGCAGTATTTAGATCTTGGGATAACCCTAGAGCAAATGTCTATCGTCGTTTAAACAATATCCCTTATGATTGGGGAACTGCTGTCAATGTTCAATCCATGGTTTTTGGTAACATGGGTGAAGATTCTGGTACTGGTGTTGCTTTTTCAAGAAATCCAGCCACTGGAGAAAATGAAGTGTTTGGAGAATACTTATTCAATGCACAAGGAGAAGATGTTGTTGCAGGAATTCGTACACCATTCCCAATTGCACATTTAAAAGAAGACAACAAAGAATTATATGATGAATTTGTTCGCGTAGCAAAAACATTAGAAAGACACTATAAAGATATGCAAGATATGGAATTTACGATTGAAAAAGGTAAATTATATATGTTGCAAACAAGAAATGGTAAAAGAACCGCACAAGCTGCTTTAAAAATTGCGATTGATTTAGTCAATGAAGGATTAATCACAGAAGAAGAAGCCGTTTTAAAAGTAGAACCACAATCTTTAGATGCTTTGTTGCATCCAGGATTTGATCAAAAAGCATTAAAACAAGCGACTCCGATTACAAAAGGATTAAATGCTTCACCAGGAGCGGCTTGTGGTAAAGTTGTCTTTACTGCTGAAAGGGCAAAAGAGTTACATGCTCAAGGTGAAAAAGTCGTTTTAGTACGTTTAGAAACATCTCCTGAAGATATTGAAGGAATGATTGCTTCTCAAGGTATTTTAACCGCTCGTGGAGGAATGACTTCACATGCAGCTGTTGTTGCTCGTGGTATGGGAACTTGTTGTGTTTCAGGAGCAGGAGAAGTTTTAGTTAATGAAGAAGAAAAATACTTTACAGTAAAAGGAAAAAGATATAACGAATTAGACTGGATTTCTATTGATGGAAGTACTGGATATGTATATGGTGAAGCAATTCCAACCGTTGATGCTAGTGTAACTGGTGATTTTGCTACTTTAATGAATTGGGCAGATAAATATAGAAGATTAAAAGTTAGAACCAACGCTGATAATCCTCGTGATGCAAGAGTGGCTTATAACTTTGGTGCTGAAGGTGTTGGTCTTTGCCGTACTGAACATATGTTCTTTGAAGCAGATAGAATTATGGCAATGCGCGAAATGATTGTTTCTGATACAGTAGAAGAACGTAAAAAAGCATTGGCTAAAATTCTTCCAATGCAAAGACAAGACTTTGTCGGTATTTATCGTGAAATGAAAGGATACTCTGTAACCATTCGTTACTTAGATCCACCTTTACATGAATTCTTACCTCATACAGACGAAGATATTGCATCACTTGCTCAAGAAATGGGCATTACTTTTGAAAAATTAAAAGCAAAAGTAGAAAGCTTACATGAATTTAACCCAATGCTTGGACATCGTGGTTGCCGTTTAGCTGTTACTTATCCAGAAATAGCTGAAATGCAAACAAGAGCTGTTATAGAAGCTGCAATTATTGTCAATAAAGAAGGATTAAAAGTAACTCCAGAAATTATGATTCCATTAGTTGGAGAAGTAAAAGAATTACAATATGTTAAAAAAGTAGTCGTAGAAACTGCTCAAAAAGTCATGGAAGAACAAAATTATCAATTAGAATATAAAGTTGGAACCATGATTGAAGTTCCTCGTGCGGCTTTAACTGCTGATGAAATTGCAACAGAAGCTGAATTCTTCAGTTTTGGAACAAACGACTTAACACAAATGACATTTGGATTTAGCCGTGATGATGCTGGAAAATTCCTAGAAGAATATTATAATCGTAAAGTTTTTGAAAGCGATCCATTTGCCCATGTAGACCAAAAAGGTGTTGGAAAATTGATGAAAATGGCCGTTGAATTAGGTCATTCAACACGTAAAGATTTACATTGTGGTATTTGTGGAGAACATGGTGGCGATCCAGCTTCAATTGAATTCTGCAATTCTATTGGACTTGATTATGTTTCTTGTTCACCATATCGTGTTCCAATTGCCCGTTTAGCTGCTGCACAAGCTGCAATTCGTGCAAAGAAAAAATAGTTTTATCTATTTTATAAAAGACTAAAACTCCATTCGACTGAATGGAGTTTTTTAATATTTATTGATAAAAAATGGCAAAATGGATGCAAATTCTCAATGAGGTGAAACATGGAAATTGCAAGAAATAAGTATTTAGAAATAGGATATTTGAAGGAATAAAAGAATTTTTGCTTGATCGAATAGTTTAGAATTATAAAATACCATTTAAAAAAATAATTGAAATATTAACAAAACACAAATTTTGCGTCTTAAAATATTGTTTTTGTTGGAATGTCTTAAAACGTAGAAATTAGCAGTTGCCGACAATTTGTCAACAACTTAAAATAAAAAGTATTATTATGAAGAAATTGATGAATAATTCAATGATTTATCCTAATAACACAAATAAAATCATAATTTTTAATGATAATCAATATTAATAACTGGTGAATATTTATCGTCTAATTCTTTAATTTTATCTTGAATATAAGTGATGTAATCATTTTTTTCTAGATTGCTAAATGAATAAGGAATAGATAAATCAAAAATGACATTGACATTTTTTTCTCCTTGAGTAATTCTTAAATCGTGAAAAGAAACATCCTTTTTTGAATCTTGAATTAACTTTGTTAAATAAGCATGTAATTTTTTAACTTCTTCATTATCTACTGAAACGGGATCCATATGAATGACCATATGAATATATAATTCATCTTCAATCTTTTTTTCTAAAGCATCTATGAGTTCATGAATTTTAATGATATTGGCTTGATCTGAAACTTCAACATGGATAGAAGCCATTTTACGACCAGGACCATAATCATGAACAATTAAATCGTGTGTTCCTAAAATTTCTTTTTCTTGTAAAATAATATTTTGGATTTCTTGGATTAATTCATCACTAGCTTTAGTTCCTAAAAGTGTTTTACTTGTTTCTATCGTTAATTTAATGCCATTGTAAACAATTAATAAGGAAACCAAAATCCCCATTAATCCATCAACAGAAAAAGAAACATATTGACCAATAATTAAAGAAATTATAACCAAAGAGGTTGTTAAAACATCACTTAGACAATCAAAAGCAGTCGCTTTTAAGATTAAAGAATCAATTTTTTTACTTAAATATCGATTATAAGAAAACATCCATAATTTTAATAAAATGGATACGCCTAAGATGATGACTAAAACAAGGTTAAAACTGGATGGTTCTTGTTTGTCTAGTAATTTATTCACTGAAGAAATCAATAATTGTGCTCCCATAAAGATGATAATAAAAGAAACAATTAAAGAAGCAATATATTCTATTCTTCCATGACCATAGGGATGTTCTTTATCCGGTTTTTTGTTGCTTAGTTTGGCACTAAATAAACCGATAATCGATGAAGCCGAATCAGATAGATTATTTAAAGCGTCAGAAAGAACACTAATACTTTTTAAAATCAAACCAATGACTAATTTTAAAACAAATAAAATAAAATTGCAGATAATTCCTAAAACGCCACCTAAAACAATATAGGATTGTCTGACTTTTTTATCTTTTACATCATTTGCATTTTTAATGCATTTTTTTACTAAAAATTTAATCATAATTTTTCCTCACTATTTTATTATATAACAAATTGATAAAAAAGTTTAGATTCAAACAAAGTTATGTTACAATATAAAAAACAAGAAGGGGATTTGAAGTGAAAAAAATGTTGAATATTCTCCTTTCAGCCATTGCTGCAGGAATTTGCATTGGCATTGGAGGAACTGTCTATCTATCTGTAGTTGGAATCAATAAAATTGTGGCATCTTGTCTTTTTGCCTTAGGGTTATTTACAATTATTTGCTATCAATTTTTTCTATTTACAGGGAAAGTGGGATATGTATTTGAAAATAAACCGCGATATCTTTTGGATTTAGGAATGATTTGGATTGGTAATTTTTTAGGAACGTGTCTAGTTGGATTTTTATTTCGACAAACGCGATTTTTAACTCCTGAAATCCAACAAACAGTGAATGACCTCATTCTTTCAAAACAAAATGATTCCGTGCTGAGTATTTTGATTTTATCTTTTTTTTGTGGCATGTTAATGTATATTGCAGTGAATACACAAAAAAAAGAAAATATTGCACCAGTATTTAAATTGATTGCGATATTTTTCTGTGTAATGGTTTTTATTTTGTGTGGGTTTGAACACGTTGTTGCAAATATGTATTACCTTGCAGCTTCAGGACAATGGAGTTTAAAAATCATCCTTTATCTTTTATTAATGACTCTTGGAAATGGATTAGGATCGATAACCATTTGGTTTTTTGAACATGTATTGAAAAAGAAGGAAAACTAAAAAGTTTCCCTTTTTTATTTTTTAAAAATAAACAATCCTTTTTTCTTCTATTTGTGATATAATAAAGAAACGGAAGTGATCAAATGAATAAAATTGATATTAAAGAAATTATTAAAAACACCATTGATGGTGATACCTATACAAAAGCTTACGAAGTTTTTTCTAACAAAAAAATTATTTTAAAATGTAGACGAAATGAAAAAGATGAAGATGTTTACGAAGGAATGGTTTCAGGAATGGGGAATAAAAGTTATCCTGTTAGTGCAACCATTGATGCCAAAGGGAAAGTCATTCATGCCTCTTGCGATTGTGATTTTTATTGGAATTATGATGGATATTGTAAACATATTTTAGCTTTTTTATTAAAAATTAATGAAGTGACCAATAAAAAAGAAGTAAATCAATTGACTTCTCTTTTAAACTTTTATAAAAAAAGTGTTAGTTTAGATATTCAACTTACTCCGATTTTTCATATTTATGGCAAAGAAGTAGGAATTGAATTAAAAATTGGAAAAGGGAAAACGTATTTTATTAAAAATATACCTGAATTTTTCGACAATATCGAAAAGAATTTATCATTTAAATATGGCAAAGAATTAGAATTTGTACATACAACAACCGCATTTAATAAAGAAAGTAGAAATTTGATTGAAGACTTAAAAGATTATATTGGGTATCGTTCGATAGAAGGAAAATCGTATTTTGATAATAAACGGAAATGTAGTCTTCCTCAGATTGTATTTAAAAAATGTTTAGATGCGCATTTAGATCAATCTGTAGAATTAGTATTAGATGAAGCCAATTATGAATTAAATTATACGAGTAGTGAATTTGATTTGAATTTAGTTTTTGAAAAAAATACCTTATTTATCGAAAACAAAAAGCAAATGCGTGTTTTTATGGTCGGAAGAAGTTACTATGTTATTCGAGATAAAAACCTATATTGTTTAGACAATGTCAATAATCCGCACGTTGTTCCGTTAGTCATTGCTTTATTTCAACAAGATTTAGTTTTTAATAGTAAACTATATAATGAATTTTTTACTTATATCTATCCACAAGTGGTCAATTGCATTACGATTATTAATCGAGAAGAATTTGAAAAATACAATAATTGTTCGAATTTAGATGCGGAATGTTATTTAGATTTTAAAAATCATTCTTTATATTTAAAATATAAATTTATGTATCATTCTTTAGAACGAGAAGAGGCCATTAAACAAGGATATTTTCCAAATATTGCTCAAGAAGAAAACTTTTTTGAACAATTAGCCACATTTAGTTTTTTAAGGACGACAAAAGAAAATGAATACATTATTGATGATGAAGATTGGGCTTTGGATTTTTTAAAAAACGATTTACATAAATTAAAAGAATATGCAACAGTTTATATCAGTGATTCGATTAAACATTTATCTTTTAAAAAGATGAACTCAACTGGCGTTGGCATTCGTTTTAATAACAATTGGTTAGAACTTGTCTTTAATGAAGAAATCATTGCCTTAAAAGATTTAGATGAAATTTTAAAATCTTTAAAAGAAAAGAAAAAATATCATTTATTGAAAGATGGAACGATTTTAGATTTACAAGATAAATATATTCAAGATTTAAAAGATATTATTGAGACGATAGGAGTTCCTGCATCAAAATTACAAAAAGAGATGCAAATTCCTTTATTTAAGATGATGCGATTTGAGTCAATATTTGATCAAAAAGCTATTCCTAAAGAAATTGAACAGTTTTTATATGATTTGAAGAATTATAAACATAAAAATTATCCTTTAAATCCAAAACTTGCTTCTATTTTAAGAGATTATCAAAAAGAGGGATTCCGTTGGTTATATAACTTAGCGAAGTATAATGTTGGTGGTATTTTAGCCGATGATATGGGACTTGGTAAATCCTTACAAATTATTTCATTACTCAGTTCTTTTAAAACAAAAAATCCCAATTTAATTGTTGCTCCTTCTTCGTTAACCTATAACTGGTATAATGAATTTAAAAAATGGGATGAACAATGTGATATCTTATTAATTACAGGAAATGGGCCAGTTCGTGAACAACTCATCAAAAATATTCAACCTACACAAACGATTATTACTTCTTATGATTATTTAAAACGAGATTTAGAATTATATCAAAACCTTCAATTTCATTTTATGGTCATTGATGAAGCACAAAACATTAAAAATTTTGCTACAAAGAATGCTGAAAGTGTTAAAGAAATTAAAGCCATAACCAAATTTGCTGTTACTGGTACGCCTCTAGAAAATTCTTTGGCTGATTTGTGGTCCATTTTTGATTACTGTTTACCTGGCTATTTAAAAACGTATGAAATATTTAAATATGAATACGAATATGATATTGTTAAATTCAAAGATACCGCAAAAATTAATCGTTTAAATAAATTAGTTGCACCATTTATTTTACGTCGAATTAAAAAAGATGTCTTAAAAGAATTACCAGACAAACTAGAGCAAGTTGTTTATGCCAAAATGGATCAAGAACAACAACAAGTTTATCATGCAACCATAGAACAAGCTAAAAAGCAAATTATGGAAAATAGTTCTAATAAGATGTATATCTTTTCAATGCTTACGCGACTAAGACAAATTTGTTGTCATCCAAAACTCTATCTTCAAGATTATCAAGGTGAAAGTGCAAAATTGAATCTTACTTTAGATTTGGTTGAAAATAGTATTAGTGGAAATCATAAAATCTTAATCTTTTCACAATTTACAAGTATGCTTGCCATTTTACAAGAAGAATTGCAAAAAAGAAACATTCAACCCTTTGTCTTAACAGGAGACACTCCTGCCGAAAAAAGATATCAAATGGTAGAAGAATTCAATCAAAATTCAGAAATTAAAGTCTTTTTAATTTCTTTAAAAGCGGGAGGAACAGGTTTAAATTTAACAGCAGCGGATACGGTGATTCATTATGATCCTTGGTGGAATTTAAGTGCTGAAAATCAAGCCAGTGACCGTGTCCATCGTATTGGTCAAAGAAAAAATGTACAAATTTTAAAAGTGATTGTAAAAGATTCTGTAGAAGAAAAAATTCTTAATTTACAAATGTTAAAAAAAGATTTATTTAATTTAGTCATTGGCAATGAACAAGAATTTGTATCTAAATTAACATTAAATGAATTGTTATCTTTATTTAATGATTAAAGGAGAGGATAGAATGATTTATACGGATTTAACAAAAAAAAGCTTTAAAATTATGTTTTGAGGCGCATAAAGATCAGGTTGATAAAACGGGTTTGCTCTATGTCTTTCATCCCTTTCATTTGGCAGAACAAATGGATGATGAAATTTCCACCGTCTGTGCTCTTTTACACGATGTTGTAGAAGATACAGATATGACATTTGAAAATTTGATTCAAATGGGTTATCCCCAAGAAGTGATTGAAGTTTTAAAACTTCTAACACACGAAAAAGAAAATCCTTATATGAATTACATTAAAAAATTATCTACGAATCCTATCGCTAAAAAAGTAAAAATAGCTGATTTAATGCACAATAGTGATAATACAAGATTAAGTGTTATTGATGATTATGCTAAAAAGCGTTGTCAAAAATACAAAGAAGCATTAGAAATACTAACAGAAAATGAAAAGTTGTAGAGACAATTTTTCATTTTTTATTGGAACTTATAAAACAAAAAAGATTAACTTATTTGGAAGAACAAATGAGAGCTTTCTATAATTTACCAAAAGATTGAAACGTTAGAGCAAAGATTCTTTAATTCATTCATGTTTAAAAATTTTATGTTAAAAAAAGAAAAAATTAAAAGTTTTATTTACTGGATTTTATAGAACAAATAA
>HF997992.1 GCA_000433015.1 Firmicutes bacterium CAG:631 | reverse complement strand
AAAAAGAAAAATCAAAGATCTTATCGCTCAAATTTTAACCTATTTATTTTCTAGTTTTGGTCTTGTCACTTTTATTGCTATTTTGGTTTTTGTTTTTTCGAATGGATTATCCACATTATCTTTTGAAATGTTGACATCGGATTATCATCAAGAAGTTGTCAATGTGAATTATGAACAAGAAAACTACATGCAATTTGAAGAAAAAGAAATTGAAGATTCTTATTTTTCAATTCGCTGGGGAATTGCTTTAAAAGATGCCACGGACAATGTTGGAGAAAGCATTGTTATTGTTTCTTATGTTGATGAAAAATCTCCTTTAAGAGGAACAATGAATCAAACAACAAAAGAAAGTTATGCTTTAAAAGAAAATCAATCTATTACCAAAGTAGTATTAAAGGACCAAGAAGGAAATTTAATTTTGGCTTTAAGTCGATATAAAGCAAAAACAATGGTCGAATTAATGGACCAAGGGGTTATCATTACGGATTTACAAATTACAACTCCTGGAGGAGGAATTAGAGGTTCTTTAATTACGACGCTTTTACTTATTTTGCTTACCTTAATCATTGCTTTGCCATTAGGCATTGGTGGTGCAATTTATTTATCAGAATATGCTAAAAAGAACAAATTTACAAAAGTCTTACGATCTTTAATTGAAATGACAAGTGGTATTCCATCCATTATTTTTGGACTTGTTGGAGCAACTATTTTTATTCCATTTTTAAATGTAACAATTCAATCAGATGGGCCATCTATTTTAGCTGGAGCCATGACTTTAGCCATTATGCTTCTTCCGATTATTATTCGTACGACAGAAGAGTCTTTAAAAGTTATTCCTCAAAGTTTTCGTCATGCATCATTAGCCTTAGGAGCTAGTAAAACACAAACGATTTTTAAAGTTGTTTTACCGAACTCGATTAGTGGCATCTTAACCGCTACACTTTTATCTATTGGAAGAATTATTGGCGAAAGCGCCGCTTTGATTTATACTATAGGTACAGCCATTAAAGATCAAGTTGCGGCATCTCAAAATTCAACTTCTTTAGCCGTACATATTTGGTCCATTATGGCTGGAGAAAATCCAAATTATGATGGTGCTTGTGCGATTGCTATTATTATTTTGCTTGTCGTTTTAGTATTGAATCTTTTAGTTAAATTAATTTCAAAACGGACTAATCGAATGGAAGTGAAATCATGAAAGAAATTATTAAAGTAGAAAATTTAAATTTGTTTTATAAAGATAAACAAGCTTTAGTTAACATTAACATGGAAATTTTACCAAATAAAGTCACGGCATTTATTGGTCCTTCAGGGTGTGGCAAGTCCACTTTACTTCGTTGTTTTAATCGTATGAATGATTTAATTGAAGGATGTAGAATTGAAGGAAAAATTACATATTTAGGTCAAGACATTCAGACAATTAATCCCATTGCCTTGCGAACAGAAATAGGGATGGTATTTCAAACGCCTAATCCATTTCCGATGTCTATCTATGATAATGTGGCTTATGGTCCACGATGTCAAGGCATTAAGAAAAAATCAATCCTAAATGAAATTGTCATTGAATCTTTAAAAAAAGCAGCCTTGTATGATGAAGTGTCAACGCGTTTAAAAGATTCGGCATTAAGTTTAAGTGGAGGTCAACAACAACGATTGTGTATTGCTCGTTGTATTGCAATGAATCCTAAAGTGATTTTAATGGATGAACCAACCAGTGCTTTAGATCCGATTGCAACATTAAAAATAGAAGAACTCATTGATGAATTAAAAAAAGAGTATACGATTATTATTGTAACCCATAATATGCAACAAGCGACAAGAATTTCTGACTATACGGCATTCTTTATGCTAGGAGAAGTAAAAGAATTCAATGATACAGATACCCTATTTAAAAAACCACAAAAACAAGAAACAGAAAATTACATTACAGGAAGGTTTGGATAAAATGAAATTACAACAAGAAATTGAAAATTTAAATCAAATGGTCATTAAAATGGCTGATATGGTCGAAGAAAATTTAAAAATTTCTTTTGACTTGCTTTCTGAATATAGTGATAAAAAAGCTTGTTTAATTAATGATGACATTGTCGATTTGCACGAACGTTTAGTCGAAGAAATGTCCATGTCGATTATGTTAAAAGAAAGACCTTATGCTTCGGATATGCGTATGGTTTTAGGCATTTTAAAATTAGTTGAAGATATTGAACGATTAGGAGACCATGCTGAAGATATTCGTGATTTTAGTAAAAAAATAAGTCAAACAGATCCTTGTAAAATTGAAAAATTGGATCAAGCAGTAAATTTTGCTTTAAAGATGGTTCATAATTCAATGCATTCTTTTATTAGTAAAGATTTAGAACTAGCACAACAAACGATTCATGATGATGATATCATTGATGCTTTATATGAAGAAATGATTTCGGAATTGATTTCAAAATTAGATCAAAAAATAATTTCCAGTTCTTGTGCAATCTATTATACACTTGTGATAAAATATATAGAGAGAATAGCAGATCATGCTTCTAATATTGCAGAATGGGTGATTTATATTCTTTTAGGCTATCATAAAGATAAACAAATATTTTGAGGTGCGCCATGAGTTTAATTTATTCTGTAGAAGATGATGGCAATATTGCAAAAATTATCAATAAAACATTAACTAAACAAGGACACGAGGTCTTATCTTTTTTCAATGGAAAAGATTTTTTTACCACCTTTTATCAAAGAACACCAGATTTAATTTTACTAGATATCATGTTGCCGGATATGGATGGAATTGATATTTTAAAAAAAATTCGAGAAAATGAAAATTATGATGCCGTTGAAATTATAATTTTATCTGCTAAAAATTTATTAATCGATAAAGTAGAAGGATTAGATTTAGGTGCTGATGACTACATTGAAAAACCTTTTGATTTATTAGAATTGATGTCTAGAGTGAATGCACGCTTAAGAAAACACAAAAATATCCATCAAATTATGATAAAGGATATTCAAATCAACATTGCAAGTCATGAAGTGAAAAAAAATAATGTCGTTATTCCTTTGACAAAAAAAGAATTTGAAATTCTTTTATATTTAGCGAAACATTTTAACGAAGTTGTTCCTAGAGAAGACTTATTAAACCATGTTTGGGGTAGTCATGATGCAGGTCTAGAAACACGAACCATTGATATGCATATCAAATCATTAAGAAAAAAATTAAATGATGATAGCATTCAAACAATATATGGAATAGGATATAAAATAGGATGAAAAAGAAAATCACACTGACTTCTGTTTTTGCTATATTTTTATCAATTGCGGCAACAATACTTATGAGTTGTCTTATTTTTGTGCATCAAAGTAATCAAAAACTAGAAAAGGAAATAAAAAACTATCTTCACATTGCTAGTCAACTTTATAACGGAGAAAATGAAAAA
This sequence comes from Firmicutes bacterium CAG:631, assembly GCA_000433015.1. GTDB lineage: Bacteria > Bacillota_I > Bacilli_A > RFN20 > CAG-631 > Caccosoma > Caccosoma faecigallinarum. Next base: position 64,939 of record HF997992.1, on the reverse strand, counting down.
GAAGTGATGGATTATTTTCATTCTTTTTCTATTTATATCGCTATTTTTTCAGAAGACGGTGATTTAATACAAGAAAACCAATCATCAAACGAAAACATTACTCTTTCAAGTCCAGAAATGATGCAATTAGGAGAATGTTTTTATCGATATTCGAACGTTTTAAATGCCCAATCTGTGTATGTTGCTTGTAAAGATGGCAATGATTATATTTGTATGGCTTTACCTCAATCTAATTTTTCCAAAACGATTACCGCTCTTGTTTTTTATTGTGCCATTTTGTTCATCCTTTTAACCATTGCCACTTATTTTGTTGATAACTATTTTTATAATCAAAGCATTTTACCCTTACAAAAGGCCATTTTACAGATGAATATCTTTACGGGTAAAAAAGAACATGTAGAAACCAATGATTTAGATTTGTTAACTTTAAAATTAAATGAAATTGAAACAATAATGCACCAAAAATTTAATCAAATTGAACAAGAAAAAAAAGAAAGCGCTGCGATTATTGAAAAGATGAATCAAGGTTTTATTTTGTTAGATGAACAATTAAATGTTATCATGATGAATTCAATGGTTGAATTTTATTTTAAAGTAACAAAACAAGAAGTATTAAATAAAAATTATATTTATCTCATTCGTGATTCAAAATTAAATCAAGCTATTTTAGATTGCCATCAAAACAAAAAAGATAGCAAAATTGAACTGAATTTTCAAGAAAGACATTTTGTTATTTTCATTCAATCTTTGTCGAATCGAATTGGTGTTTTTGTATTAGACGATACGATGAAATATAAGATTGCACAATCCAAACAAGATTTTTTTGCCAATGCATCCCATGAATTAAAAAGTCCTTTAACGGCTATAATAGGGTATCAACAAATGATTCAACAAGGAATTATTGAAACCAAAGAAGAAATTGTTGAGGCTACAGAAAAAACGTTAAAAGAAGCGCAACGAATGAATCAAATGGTGGTAGACATGTTAGAATTATCTCGACTAGAAAGCGAAATTGTTGAAGTTTCAGAAAAAATTGATTTGAAACAAGCCATTACCAATGCCATTGAATTATTGACTATTAATGCTAAGAAAAAAAAGATTACCTTTGATTTAGATTTAGAATCATTCTATTTTACAATGAGTGAAAAAGATGCTTCTCACTTAATTATGAATTTGATTGATAATGCGATTAAATATGGAAATGAATTTGGAACTATAAAAATCAGTATTTCTAATAAAAATCATACAATAAAAATTGAAGATGATGGCATAGGCATTGCAAAAAAACATCAAGAGCGTATTTTTGAACGTTTTTATCAAGTAGACAAAGACCGTTCTAAAAATAGTGGAGGCACAGGACTAGGACTTGCTATTGTTAAACACATTTGTGTAAAATATAACATTGAAATTCGATTAAAAAGTCAACTTGGAAAAGGAACAAGCATTCAATTAATTTTTAATTAAGTGATTGTTCATCTTGCCAATTGCATTGCTTTTTTTTATAATAAAAGCACAAAGCGAATTCAATAAAAAGAAAGGGAAAAAAATATGTTTAATGTAAAAATAGGAAAACAGACTTTTCAATTAGAAAACAAACAAACCATTTTATCTTTAATACCCAAAGACGAACAAAAAAAATATTATGCAGCTAAAGTCAATAATCGTTTAAGAGAATTAACGTATGAAGTCAGTTTCAATTGTGAAATTGAACTTTTAGATTTAAAAAATTCTGATGCTGTAAAGGTTTATGAAACAAGTTTGCGATATTTAATAGTCATGGCTATCTATCGTTTACAACCGGAATATAGTGTACGATTAAGTTATAATGTGTCTCGATCTATTTTTGTACAATTATTAAATAAAAATCAAGCATTTGATAGTCGATTTATTAAAGATGTTGTCAATGAAATGAAAAAAATTGTAGAAGCGGATTATCCTTTAACAAGAAGACTAATTACAAAGGAAGAAGCCAAAGAAATTTATAAAAAACAAAATGAAGAAGATAAGATGGAAACTTTAAAATACCGTCCTGAAAAAATGGTACATATTTATGAATGTGATGGATATTTAAATTATATGTTTGGATACATGGTGCCCTCAACGGGGTATTTAACCCAATTTATTGTAAAACATTATAACCCAGGATTTATTGTGCAATATCCAAGAGCCGAGGAAAACGGAACAATTCCTGCTTTTGAAGAAGCATCCATGTTTGGAAAAACTTTAAAACTAGCACATGGATGGTCAAAAATTTGTGAAGCAGATACAGTTTCAAAAATGAATGATCATGTTCGTGAAGAAACAACCGTTGATTTTATTAATATGTGTGAAACAAAACATAATGATATGCTTTGTGAATTAGGCAATGCCATCGAAAAAGATATTGAAAATATTCGTTTAATCGCTATTGCTGGCCCATCTTCTAGTGGTAAAACGACTTTTTCTAATCGTCTAAGAATTGAATTGATGTCTAGAGGAATTACACCACTTCGTATTTCTATTGATGATTACTATTTACCAAAACATCAAGCTCCAGTTGATGAAAATGGGGATCCCGATTTAGAACATATTGAAGCATTAGACATTGACTTGTTTAATAGTCATATGCTTGCTTTGATTCAAGGAGATGAAATTACGCTTCCTGTATTTAATTTTAAAACGGGGGAAAGAGAAGAAGGGCAAAAATGCAAAATTGATGCGAAAACACCCATCATTATTGAAGGAATTCATGCTTTAAATGATTATTTAACTTCTTCTATTCCAAAACATCAAAAATTTAAAATTTATATTGCTCCACAAATTCAAATTAACTTAGATAATCATAACCCAATTAGTTTAACTGACATTCGTTTGCTTCGAAGAATTGTTCGGGATAAAAAATATCGAAACACTTCTGCAGAAAAAACATTAGAAATGTGGGCGTCCGTTCGAAGAGGAGAATTTAAATGGATTTATCCACACCAAGAAGGGGCTAATTTTGTCTTTAATTCAGAATTAACTTATGAACTTGGCGTGATGAAAAAATATGCTTTGCCTGCTTTACAAGCGATTCCTGATGATCATCCACACGCTATAACAGCGAATCGATTAATTAAATTTTTAAAATATTTTAAAGATATTGATGATAAATGGGTGCCTTGTAATTCATTGCTAAGAGAATTTATTGGTGGAAGTTGCTTTCATGATGTATAAGCAAAAAAGCTTCAATTCATTGAATTGAGGCTTTTTATATATTTTAAAACGCCGCATCGCTCATTTTCTTTGAAAAAATTTAATTAAAAAACTTGTTAAATTTTATTTTTCAGACTAAAACGGAATTGTATTTCTGAAAGGACGTGATTTTTGGTGTATATTAAAAGAGATATAGAGAAAACAATAAAAAAGTTTTCTTTAGAATTTCCAGTAATTGTCTTAACAGGAGCAAAACAAAGTATCCTAATCCAGAAACTTTAGAAGTTGGGGCCTTAAGTGGAGCAATATTTGAAACGTTTGTAGTTAACGAAGTAATTAAAAATTTAACAAATAATGGTGTTAAACCTCAAATGTGCTTATATTACTATCGAGATAAAGACCAAAAAGAGATTGATTTAATCTATGTTGAAAGAGATGTATTATTTCCAATAAAAATAAAAAAAGGAATCAGCCCAAATGCCCCAGATAAACATTTTGAAGTTATGAAAAAATATTCTAACAATGTATCAACTGGAATTATTTTATGTATGACTAAAAAATTACAACCTATTAATAAAAATTGCTGGTTGGTTCCAATTGAATACATATAATAACGAAATGAAAAACAATATCCTTTTGATAAATTAAAAAACTATGGAGTTAATTTTTTTAGAGGACCTGTTAAAATGCCAGAAAAATTAGAAAAAGAAATAAATAAAAATTAAAAAATGCACGGATAAGGTGCATTTTTTTTAAAACATATGCCAAAGCATGGTTGGTCTTTTTTGAAAGATTTTATTAAATAATGGCTCTTTTCTTACATTTTTACAAGTAACTAATTCCAATTGTAAAGCTTCTTTCCCATCTATAAATCCTAAAATGAGTTGAGAAAGGCGTTGAATATCCATTTCAAAATCATAAGAAGATTGTTTTTTTAATTCTATAACGCTAAGATGATTATTTTCTATAATCAATTCAAAAATTTGATTATTCCAATCTGCTTGAGCATCATGAACTTTTAGGCGCAATTTCCCTTTATTGTTTTCTTTTAACTGCATGGCTTGTAACGCTTCTTTTACACAAACGACTCGAAACATCATGTTTGCCCATTCCCAGTATTGAATACGAGGATTAGGAAGGGTGGCTCTGATATTATCATCTTTTGGCAATAAAAGTTCCACTTGATCGACTTGTGAACGATGCGTATAAAACAAATGCAACATGTGCTGACGACCAGTTTCACTTAAAAAATAAAGTTCATCACAAATTAAAGTTCGGTTTTCAATTCTAAAAAAAGCAATGGCTTCTATTTGATTTGAATCATCATAAGCAGCATAACAATGGGTGAAATTTTGATAAAAGTTTTGCCATCTATTTTCACGAATGGATAAAGAAAAATCAATACTGCCATTAAACTTACAAGCATATTGTTTTCTAAAAAGATTCACGATTTCATCATCTTTTTTGCTCAAAGATTGATAATGATGTGCTTTTTTGGTTTTGGCAAGATCTTGGATGGGAAGTTTTAACTTTTGAAAAACAAATCCCCATTCCCAACCATATTTTCTATAAAATTCAAAACTAAAAGGACCAAGAGCAGAAAAAATCATTCCCTTTTCTTTCATATATTGTAATGAATAGGTTAAAATTTCTTTGATTCCACCATGGTCTCTAGATTCGGGGAAACTGCTTACGCCAGCGATTCCTCCCATTGGGTAAGTTTTTTGATCAAAATGCATCATAAAAGGAACAACATGAACGCTAGATGAAATTTCACCATTTACTTCGTTGACAATAATTTCATCTGTTGGGAAAACTTGATTTTTTACATTGTTTTCTATGGATGCATTTCCCATATTAAAGCAATAACTTAACATGGTATAGTAACGTTCTTTATCTTCGGGTTTTGCTAAACGAATCATCAAATTCACTCCTTAAAATTCGATTTCCATGCCATCATAAGCAACAAGAATATGATAGGGCTTAAAAAAACTTTCTAATTCTTCATGTGACCATTTTCCATTATGAGAAAAGTGATTAACAATAAAAATTCCTTCATTAAAAATATGTAATTCTTCTAATTTTTGTTTGACCTTTAAAACTTCTTGATGTCCTAAATGATTATTGAGACTGCTTCCACCACCATGGGTACAATCTAAAGAAATCACATCAATGTGAAAAGATTTCAAAAAATCCCAAACCTCATCAAAAAAATAGCCTGTATCATGCGCGGATAAAAAAGTTTTTTGATCCGATTTGCGTACAAAAAGATAGATGAAAGGTTTATCTTTTGGGGTCATGTGATTAGCTGGCAACGGATAAACATCAAAATCTGGTGTTTCTATTTTTTTAAAAGCTTTAAGGGAATGATAAATTGGCTCATTTTCATCCGAATAAACCATTCCTTTTTTGATTTTAGTTAAAGATTTCGTCCATCCATAAATATGAAGATTTCGATCATTTCTTAAATTGGTAAACCATTTTCTACGAAACTCAAATTCATGTGAAGCCAAATGATCCGTATGAGGATGGGAAATAAACAAATATTTTAATTTAGTATAATCTAATTGATGTTGAATCATATGATAAAAACTATCGGGTGGAAAGTCAATTTTATAAGCATCGTCAATCATAATTGAAAAACGACTTCGGATATTTTTCCCCTTTAATTCTTTTGCTTTCATACAAGCAGGACAACTACAAAATATGGCCGGCCATCCCTCTGCTGCAGCTGTTCCCAAAAAACGAATCTTCATAGTACCACCTCTTTCATCATTGTAATAAAATTTGAAATTAAAAACAATCAAAATCAAAAAAAAGAAAATAATTAATATTGTTATACAATATTGATTATGGTAAACTTAAAATGGTAAAAAAAGGAGAGATATCATATGTATGATTTAAAAATTGGCGTTATAGAAAGTTTAGAAAGTATTTTAGCAAACGGCACAAAAAGATTGGATAAAATTGGAGTGAAACAAATCCAATTAAATTGTTGGAATGCAGATATTTGCACACCTGAAAATGCTCAAAAAGTAAAAGAACTTTTGGGTGACAGAGTGACCATTTCTGGTGTTTGGGGAGGATGGAATGTTGGTCCAACAGAATGGAATTTTACAATGGGTCCTTATACAATTGGTATTGTTCCTGAAGAATGGAGAGAAGCACGCATTGCTTGTCTTAAAAAAGAAGCAGATTTTTGTAAAATGCTTGGTGTAGACAATATGACTACTCACGTTGGTTTTATGCCTGAAATTCCAAATTCAAAAGAATATAATAGTTTTTTAGATGCAGTCAGTGAAGTAGCTGATTATTGCAATAAACTTAATATCAAATTCTGTTTTGAAACTGGAGAAGAAACACCAATTGCAGTTTTACGTTGTATTGATGATTTAAATGCAAGAGGTTACCACAATATTGGTATTAATTTAGACCCTGCAAACCTTTTAATGTATGGTAAAGGTAATCCTCAAGATGCTGTTGATATCTTTGGAAAATATATTGTAGGAGTTCATGTTAAGGATGGATTATATCCAACAAATGGAAATGAATTAGGTCATGAAACAAAGGTAGGACATGGCCGTGTTGATTTTGAATGTATTATTTCAAAACTACATGCTTTAAACTATAATGGACCTTTAACAATTGAAAGAGAAATATCTGGAGAAGAACAAGAAAGAGATATTATTGATACCATTGCATATCTTCAAAATATTTTAAAGAAATTTTAATTTGGAGTAAACAGTATGCCAATTATTTATAACGAAAAGGAAAAAACTTTTCACTTAGAAGGGAAAGATTATAGTTACATTATTGGAATTGCATATGACCAATATATAACACATCTTTATTATGGAAAACAAGTTCAAATGGTTCATCCGAGTCGGCGAATGGTAGCACGAGAACTTGGTTTTTCGCCTTCACCTTTGGCTTTTTTTAAAAATCGTAGTGTGAGTTTAGATACGATGCCCCAAGAATTCCCTTCTTTTGGATATGGGGATTTTCGTATTCCAGCAGTAATGATTGAACAAGAAAATGGTTCAAGAATTACGGACTTTAAATACCAAAGTTATGAAATTTTAGATGAAAAACCAATAATTAAGGGAATGCCTTCTTGTCAAAGCCAAGAAAATGAAACGCAAACTTTAGTCATTCATTTAATGGATGAGGTTTTACAATTAGAAGCATGTCTTTATTATACGGTTTATCATCATCGCAATGTTTTAACACGATTTGTTAAACTTGTAAATCATGGGAATCAGCATTTAAAAATTAAAAAATGTGTTTCTTGTAGTTTTGATATGCACGATAAAGAATATCAATTTCTACAATTGCACGGAACACATTGTAAGGAACGCCATATTGAAATTACACCTTTGCGGCACGGAATTACTAAAATAGAAAGTAGAAGAGGTTCGTCTAGCCATATGCTAAATCCCTTCTTTGCTTTGTTAAGAAAAGATACTAACGAAGATCAAGGAGAAGTTTATGGTGTAAATCTTGTGTATAGTGGTAATTTTGAAGGAGCAATAGAAGTGGATCAAAGAGATACAACTCGTGTTCAAATGGGGCTTGGATCTTTTGATTTTTCATGGAATTTGTTACCCAATGAAAATTTTGAAACACCAGAAGTCGTTTTGGTTTATTCCAATACTGGGCTCAATGGAATGTCACAAACTTTTCATGATTTATATAATGAACGTCTTATTAAACGTCATTACCATCATCCTATTGTTGTTAATAACTGGGAAGCGACTTATTTTGACTTTAACGAAGAAAAATTAGCTGCTTTGATTCAATCAGCAAAAGGATTAGGAATTGAAACTTTTGTTTTAGATGATGGTTGGTTTGGTAAAAGAAATAATGATGAGTGTTCCTTAGGAGATTGGAAAGTCAATCTTGAAAAGTTACCTGGTGGATTAACCAAAGTTGCCCAAATGGCTAAAGAAAATGGCATGCAATTTGGATTATGGTTTGAACCAGAAATGATATCCATTGATAGTGATTTATATCGCGCTCATCCAGAATATGCAATTCGCATTGATAATCGAGAACATGCAGTTTCCCGATGCCAACTTGTTTTAGATTTATCTAAAAAAGAAGTTTGTCAATATATTATTGACAGTATAAGTCAACTTCTTGATACTGTTCCTATTTCTTATATTAAATGGGATTTTAATCGAAATATTACAGAAACACAAAATCCATCTTTGTGTCATCAATATGTTTTAGGATTGTATTTTATTTTAGATACATTAACGGCAAAATATCCGCATGTCCTAATTGAAGGTTGCTCTGGAGGAGGAGGACGTGTCGATCCAGGTGTTCTTTATTATACGCCACAAATATGGACAAGTGATGATACGGATGCCATTGAACGTTTATTTATTCAATATGGAACATCTCTTGTTTATCCTCCAACGACAATGGTTGGACATGTTTCCGTTGTTCCTAATCATCAAACGGGGAGAGTGACCCCTTTTTATACAAGAGGAATTGTAGCCATGTCGGCAAATTTTGGCTATGAACTCAATCCTCAAGTTTTGACAAAAGAAGAACGTCAAATGGTCAAACAACAAACAAAACTTTATCAAAAAATTAGAAAATGTCTTTATTCTAGTGATTTTTATCGTTTACGCAATCCATTTGAAGGAAAAGATTGTGCTTGGAGTTTTGTAAGTAAAAATAAAAAGCAAGTTTTTGTCATGTATGTCCGTATTTTAAATGGTGCAACGAATGAATTCGATTGGTTAAAACTAAAAGGTTTGCAAGCGAATAAATTGTATCAAGACGTACAAACAAAAGAAATTTATACTGGACAAGAATTGATGAATGTAGGAATTTTATTACCGCGTCATCCTTATGATTTCCATGGCATTTTGTATGAATTCAAACAAATCAACTAAAGAAGGTGTTTATATGGAATCTTTTTCAACTTACTTATCGCAAAGTAAACCCCTTTTACAAAAACTCATTCAAATGTTGAGTGCAAAATACACTTATGTGTCTATTTTAGCTTGCGATAGTGTCGGAAAATTCATAGAAGTAAGCGAAAAAGAACAAAAAATTATTGATCATCCTTTACAAGAAAGAGGATTTGTGGTTCGCGTTTATAACGGAAAATATTATAGCGAATATTCTTTTAATCATCTTGAAACTGGAAATATCAAAGATATTTTTAATCAAATCGTAGAACAATTAGATGTTAAGGATGCCATTGATAAATCCATTTATTTAAAAGAAACGAATTATCCATTAATTCAAGAACAAGCAATGAAAGAATCTTTTTCAAAGCTAAATAAAGATAAAAAATATACTCTTCAAGAATTAATTCATTTTTGTAAAAAAATGGTGGACCATACTTTTGAAGAAAGCGAATATGTGATTCATTCAAGTTGTAGAATTGAATATTTAACAATATCAAAAATGTTTCTTTCTTCTAAAAAAGAACTAGAGCAAGTTTATTTTTGGGCCAATGGGCGATTATCTGTCATATTGAATCGAAATGATATCACGAAAACCAATTTTGAAAGTGCTTCTGATGTAACCATTACAGGAGTTTTAAAAGAATTAGATAAAAAAGCTCATGGTTTAATTAAAGATGGTCGAGCTTTATTAGATAGTGAAAAGCCTTCGGCCGGAGAATATGATATCATTACGACACCCGATATTACTGGAATTATTGCACATGAAGCTTTTGGACATGGTGTTGAAATGGATATGTTTGTAAAAAATCGAGCAAAAGCACAACAATATCTTGGCAAAAGAGTGGCTTCTGAAATTATCAATATGCATGATGGCGCAATTCCTTTTGAAAATAGTTCCTCTTACTTTTTTGATGATGAAGGAATTTTGGCGCAAGACACCTTGATTATTAAAAATGGCATTTTGCAAACAGGAATTGCAGATACATTATCTGCATTAAAATTAAATATTACGCCTACTGGAAACGGGAAAAGAGAATCTTATAAAAGAAAAGCTTATACTCGAATGACAACAACCTATTTTGAACGTGGGAAAAGCAATTTAGATGATATGATTGCTACAATAAAAAAAGGAATTTTAGTTTCTAATGCTTATAGTGGTATGGAAGATCCTAAAAATTGGGGAATGCAAGCCATTGCATTGATTGGAAAAGAAATTGTCGATGGGAAAGTGACTTCTAAAGTTTTTTCGCCCATTTATATGAGTGGAAATGTTTTAGATATTTTACAATCTGCCTCTTTAACGAGCCATGATTTTGAATTGTTTGGATCAGGCTATTGTTGTAAAGGATATAAAGAAAAAGTAAAAACGGTCGATGGAGGCCCTTATTTAAAGGTCAAGGTGAATATCGGATGATAGAAAAAATTAAAGCATTTTTAACACAAATGACCGAGTTGAAAGGTTGGAAAATTGAACAAAAAGAAACTTTTGGATATCAATTGTTTTTTATCAAGCAAGAATTAGATATGAATCGAGCCATTCATACGCTTGAATATGAAGTAACCTTATATAAAGAATATAGAATGAATGACAAAGTTCAACAAGGCGAAGCACATTGCATTATTCATCCAACAATGACGGATCAAGAAATTCAAGATAAACTAAATGAAATGGAAATGCTTACAAGTTTATCTTTAAATCCCCCTTATGATTTAGTAAAAAAACAAATTGTAAAAACAGGGAATCGCGAAGTAGCCTTTGATGAAAAATCTTTAAAAGATATCTGTTTTCAAATTGCTGATAATATTTTTGAAGCAGATAAATTTGATCATGGATATGTTAATTCATCAGAAATTTATGTTTTTTATGAAAAAATTCATTTTTTAAATTCATTAGAACAAGAATTTTGTTCCTTTAAAAGTTATGGACAATTAGATATTGTTGTAACATGGAAAGATCAACAAGATGCTGAAGAAATTGAATTACATCGTTTTTATGAGTTTGATGCTTTGAAGACGGATTTTATTCCTTCAGCTGTGAATCACTTGTTAGTAGAAGCAAAAAATAGAGCCATAGCCGTTCAAAAATCAATTGAAGATAAAAAGATTAAGGTTATGCTTAAAGATGAAGCATTAAAAGAATTCTTTAACTATTTTGTAAATAAAGCCTGTGTGGATTTTATTTATAATCGTTATTCTGATTATTATGGTGGAAAGGATTTATATCCAAAAGATGCTAGTGGCGATCGTTTAACAATTACTTTAGAAGCGATATTGCCAGGCTCTTCTAAAAATACGATTTATGATAATGATGGGGTATCTTTAAAGTCTTTGAAGATGATTCAAAATGGAAAAGTTGTAAATTTATGGGGATCTAACCAAAAATCTCAATATTTACATTTGCCCGTCAATGGAAAGTATCAAAATTTTATTGTTGAACCGGGCACATCAAATGAGACGGATTTAACAGGAAAACCTTATTTAGAAATTGTATCTTTGTCTGATTTTAATGTTGATTTATTAACGGGTGATTTTGGTAGTGAAATTCGTTTTGCTTATTATCACACAAAAAAAGGACACATCATTCCTTTAACTGGTGGTTCTTTAGTTGGTAATATTGAAGAATGCTTACCAACTATTCGTTTAAGTCAAAAACAAATCAATTTAAATAATGTTAAAATCCCATCTTATGCTTTACTCGATAAAATTAGCGTTTTTAATAAATAAAGGATCGTGATAAAAATGTGGATTATAGAAATATTATTAATTATTTTTGGCGTTGTATTAGCCCTTGTTCTTTTAACCATGCTGATTTTGTTTATCATGCTTCTTCCTGGTAAAAAAACAAAAGAATTGAAAGATTTTAAGTGGTTATTAGAGCGACCAATTGCGCATCGGGGATATCATTTAGGGAATAAAGAAGTTCCAGAAAATTCAAAGGTTGCTTTTTTAAGAGCAATCGAAAAGGGATATCCCATTGAAATTGATTTAAATTTAACAAAAGATCATCGTGTTGTTGTTTTTCATGATGAAGATTTAAAAAGAATGTGTGGCATTGATAAAAAAGTTTATGACATGACATTAGAAGAATTAAAAAAATGTCCACTAATGGGTGGAAAAGAGTATATGATGGAATTACAAGAATTTTTAGATTTGGTTCATGATCAAGTAGGACTTTTAATTGAATTTAAAAATTCCTTAAATGGAAAGTTAGAAGAAGCTGCTTATCCGATTTTAAAAAATTATAAGGGTAGATATGTCATGCAAGCTTTTGATCCTTATAGTTTAAAATGGTTTAAAAAGAATGCTCCTGAAGTTCCTCGAGGTCAATTATGTTTTAATTACATGGGAAATAAACAAATTAAATGGATTAGAAGATTTATTTTTACGAATTTATTTAGTAACTTTATTGGGAGACCCCATTTTATTTCTTATAATTGGCCCGGAAGAAACTATTATACAGTCAAAGTGTTGCGAAATTTAAAAGCCCCTTTACTTGTATGGACGATTCAAAATGATGAAGTGTATCAACAAGTAAAAAATGAATGTGATAACGTCATTTTTGAAAATTTAGATTTATAAAATGAAAAAAGAAAAAAGAGATTTAATTCGCAACATTATTTTATTATCCATTTTTATTTTAATTAATATATTTTTAATTATTGTCGCTCAATCACCCCAATTAACAGAAATTAAACAAGGGACGAATTTGATTATCCGATTTGTTTTTTTTGGAGTAATGCTGTTATTTATAGCTGTTGTTCATGTGGATTATTATTTACGAAAAGATAAAAAAATTTATATTATCATGATACTCAGTGGGATTGCATTAATTTTAGGAATTACAGCATTAATTTTGATGTAAAGGAGTACAGCCATGATTGAAACATTAAAAAATGACTATTTAACGATTCAAATCAATTCTTTAGGTGCAGAATTACAAACGATTATTGATCAAGATCAAATTCATCGATTACATGATGGAAATCCTCAATTTTGGGGTAGACGTTCCCCTATCTTATTTCCTATTATTAGCCGTTTTGTAGATCAAAAATATACTTATCAAAATAAAGAATATCATCTATCGACTCATGGTTTTGCAAGGAATAAAGAGTTTGTGGAGTATCGCAAAACTTCTAATTCCATCACTTATTTATTAGAAGATGACGAAGAAACTTTTCAAAGTTATCCTTTTCATTTTCAATTTTTTGTTACTTATACTTTATTTCAAAACGTTATAGAAGTTTCCTTTAAAATTAAAAACACAGGAGATCAAAAAATGTATTTTATGGTCGGAGGACATCCAGCTTTCAAAGTTCCTTTATACCCTAATGAAAAATATGAAGATTATTACATTGAATTTGAAAAAGACGAAACAGTGGAAAAGACAAAATTAAATGGAAATTATTTATCTGCTGAAACGGAGCCTTTTTTAAATCATCAAAAAATAATCCCTTTAAAATATAGAATGTTTAATCCTGATGCTTTTGTAATGAAGGGATTAGTTTCAAACTATGTAGAATTAAAATCAAAAAAGAATTCGAAAAAAATACGATTTTATTTTCAAGAATTTGAAAAATTAGCATTTTGGGCTCCATTAAATGTGGACGCTCCATTTGTTTGCTTTGAACCATGGAATGGCATTTCAAAAAAATATGTTGATCCTATCGAAAAAAAAGGACTATTAGAAGTAGAACCGAGTCAAGAATATGAATGTAGTTATACCATTGAAGTTATCTAATGGTATTATAAACGTGAATTTCTATCACGTTTTTTTGTTGCCAAAAAATACCATTTAAAAAAACGATACTTTTTTTAGAAATACCTATAATATTTATAGTCAAAAAATAATATGATAAAGTAGTGAAACTTTAAATGGATGGTGATAGAAAATGTTAAGTAGATTTAATGACAAAGCACAAAGAGCGATTGCTTTGGCAGAAAGTTTGGCTTTTGATTTTGGTCACAATAGTGTTGGTACAGAACATCTATTACTTGCCTTATTAAAAATAAAAGATGCTAAAATTAAAATTATTTTAGAAAGTTATCATGTGACAGCAAATTTATTTCAAGAAGAATTAATTGAATTGTTTGGACAAAAACAAACCCAACCTTTTTATATGGAATATACACTTGCAATGAAAACGTTGATTGAAACGGCTATTCTTTATGGTAAAAAAAGAAATGAAGATCGCGTTTCCATCGACACTTTAAGTATTTGTCTACTTGAAATGGAAGAAAATATTGCATTGGAAATGTTAAAAAAGGCAAACGTTCCTATCAAAAAAGTGGTAGAAGAATTAAAAAAGCAAGCCAAAAAACAAAGCGAGCTTGATGGACTACCAGATTTAATTAATTTAAATGCAAAGGCATTAAAAAATCCACCAATTTTAATTGAAAGAGAAAAAGAATTAAATCTATTAATTGAAGCATTATTAAGAAAGCAAAAACCTAATGCCATTTTAATTGGAGAACCAGGTGTTGGTAAAACAGCCATTGTTGAATATTTAGCTCATTTATTAAATATCGGTCATGTCCCTGATGAACTAAAAGAAAAGACGATTTATGAAATTGATATTTCTGGAATTATAGCAGGAACAAAATATCGAGGTGAATTTGAAGACAAACTCAAAAAAATTATTAAAAAAGTAAAAGAGGATGAAAATGCATTATTGTTTATTGATGAGATTCATAACATTATTGGTGCAGGTGGAGCGGAAGGAGCAATAGATGCTAGTAATATTTTAAAACCTTATTTATCAAAAGGAGAGATTGGTTGTATTGGGGCAACAACCTATGATGAATATGTGAAAATATTTGAAAAAGAAAAAGCTTTAGAACGACGCTTTCAAGTTGTAAAAATTGAAGAACCAACGTTAACACAAACGTTGCATATTCTACAAGGAATTAAAAATCAATTTGAAACTTTTCATCATTTAACAATCAGCGATGAAATCCTAAAAAAAATTGTCAACTATTGTGATTTATATGTTTGTGATCGTTATTTTCCTGATAAAGCGATAGATGTTTTAGATATTGCTAGTGTGCGAGCAAAAAATAAAAAACAAACACAACTAGAAGAAAAAAATATCATTGATGTCATTGAAGATTTGTTTAAAGTTAAAATTGAAAAAGGAAATAAAGCCCAAGTTTTAAAGAAAAGTTTAAATCAAATTTTAATTGGACAAAACCAAGCCATTAATACCATTATTGAGCAAATTAGTTATATTGAAATGGGAATTAATGATGAGAATCGACCTTTAGGTGTATTCTTATTCGTTGGACCAACAGGAGTTGGGAAAACAGAAACAGCAAAACAAATCGCCTTAAATTACTTTGGAAATAAAGAAAAATATATTAAATTAGACATGTCAGAATATAGTGAACCCAGTTCGGTGACTAAATTAATTGGTTCTCCTCCAGGATATGTAGGATATGAAAGACAAAGTTTATTAGTCGATCATGTTCGTAAAAATCCGCATTCTGTCGTTGTTTTAGATGAAGTGGAAAAAGCACATCGTGATGTTTTGGATATATTTTTAAGTGTTTTTGATGAAGGTTATTTTTATGAGTCTAGCAAAAAAAAGGTTGATTTTAAAAACACCATTGTGATTATGACATCCAATTTAGGTTTTAATGAAAAAATGTTTCATAAAAATAAGATTGGATATGTAGACAACCAAGTCACACAAGATGATATTCAATCAGTAGTTAAAAATCATTTTCGCCCCGAGTTTTTAAATCGCATTGATTGTATCGTCTATTTTAACTTATTAGACCAAAATACTTGTACACAATTGGCTAAAGATTACTTACAAGAATATGCAAAAAAAGCTCATTATGAATTTTCAAGTTTAGATGAACTTGCAAAAGAAATTGCTGCTCAACAAGAAGGAAAACAATATGGAGCTAGAGGACTCAAAAGATTAGCTAAAAAAATGCTGATTGCAAAAATGAAAGAAACAGAAGCAAATAAAATTAAAAGTAAATCGGTATAACTTAAAAAAATACGTCAACCCTTTTAAGGGTGATGAAAATGACAAAAAAAACAATCTTTTTTGCAACAAGTTTGTTTTTAGGGGGATTTATCCCATTAAAAGATACCGTTTCGGAAAATTCGACGATTAGTTATGCAATTTATGCAGATGTAAACAAAAAAAACGTTTATCTTCAATGTAATGCAATCAAAAATAAAATGTTAGAAATATTTGATGAAATAAAGGATTATAGTTTTTCTAAAACAGATGAAAATTTAGTTGCATCCATTGATATGTTTTTAGATATAGCGGTGAATGCTGTTTATGAAGATTATATTTTGTCTTTGTATCTTGATTCAAATGGAAGTTGTTGTATGAAAGGAATTTTACTATCTTTTGATGTTGAAACACATGTTGAAAAAACTTATTTTTTTGAAGAACTTTTTCAATAAAATCAATGAAATTTGTTAAGAGAGTTATATTAATATAACTCTTTTATCCTTTTATTAAAGCTTCAAATGCATACAAGCTGAAAAATTATATTGACTTTATCTAAAAAAAGAGATAAAATATTACAAAATATTCTTCACTGAAAAGAGAGGTATATTTTAAAAAAGAATTTTATTAAAATATAGGAGGAGAAACATGAAAAAATCAAGACTAGTGATTTTATCTGCTTTTGCAATGGTCGCTGTATGTTTGACAGGTTGCAAAAAGGCAAATGAAACTGGTAATGCAGCAAAAGTTCCTGAATTTAAAGATAGTGATGTATATCGTGCTGTTTTGCCACAATACAACACTTTATTTAATGAAGCTCATTCATCAACAGTAAATGCAGAACGTTTCGTCAAATTTGCCGATGCCGAAGCTTATTTATTGGATTCTGCTGTTTTATTACCAATGACAACAGAAGGAGGCCGTTATGGCTTATCACGAGTACTTCCATATTGTGGACCATACGCTAGATATGGATCAGATTCTAGCAAATATAAAGGCTATAAAATTATTAAAAAAGACAACAACGAATTACTTTTAACAGAATACCGTGACACGTTGAAACAAAATTGGCAAGAAGCTGTTGAAAGAGGCTTTGAAGAAGAAGGAGAAAACAGCAAAGAAGCTTTCAATCAAGCTGAACAAGAATTGTTAGAAAGTTGGGGAATAACAGAATACTACAACACTTATACAACAATCTTTTCTTCTATGCCAGAAACATTAGACTATTTAGCTACATCTCATGCAGGAGATTCTGATGTTACGACAAACTTAGTCGATGGCTTATTTGAACATGACCGCTTTGGAGATATCGTTCCAGCTTTAGGTTTATCTTTAGAAGCTAATGAAGATAAAACGGTTTATACGATTAAATTAAGAGAAAATGTACCTTGGGTTCAAAACAATGGTGAAGTCTATGGCTATGTTACAGCAGATGATTTCTTGGCTGGATTCCAACATTTATTAGATGCTAAAGGCGGATCTGAAGATATCGTAAATAGTATTGTTGTTGGTGCAAGTGATTATTCTAATGGTAGAACAAAAGACTTTAATGATGTCGGCATTAAAGCTTTAGATGAACACACGATTCAACTTTCTTTTGTTAGAGAAGTTCCATATGTTGAATCTTTATTAACTTTCTCTATTTTCCAACCAATGAATCGTCAATTTTTCATTTCAAAAGGTGGCGCATTTGGTATTGATGAATTTGCAAGAGCTAAAATGTTAGCTGGTTATTCTTATGGAACGATTGATCCTCAAAGCATTTTATATTGTGGTGCTTATCGTTTAACAGAATTAACCGCATCTCAAGGGATTACATATACTAAAAACACTTCTTATTGGGATCTTGAAAACGTTACTTTAGACACAGTTAAATTAGTTTATACACAAGATACAGATGAAATGTTATATTTTGAACAAGTTATCAATGGCACTTATGCAGGTATTAGTTTAAGTACTGACACGTTAGCTTTAGCGCGTGAAGAATATCCAGAATATATTTATAAACAAGATACTGCTGCTGGTACTTTCTATGGTGCATTTAACTTGAATCGTAGAACTTATTCTTTATCTAAAGGACAAGTAGCTTCTCCTAAAGATGATACAGCAAAAGCATTAACAAAATATGCTGTATTAAATAAAAACTTTAGAAAAGCTTTCTTACATGCTATTGATAAAGCATCGTGGAATGCGAATACAAATGGTGAAGAATTAAGAGAAAACAACTTAAGAAATATGCTTGGTGATCCAAACTTTGTTACTTTACCAGAAGCATATGGAGGTTATGATGCACGCACCCCTTATGGAGAAATTGTTCAAGACAAATTAAATCAAATTTTAGCTGTCACTAACGAAGGTCATAAATGGACAGATGATGAAGGAAATCCAATTAATGAAACTATCAATGTTTCTGATGGTGTTGATGGTTGGTTTGATCAAGATGTTGCATATGAATATTACAAACTTGCTAAAGAAGAATTATTAGAACAACATGCAGAAAAATTTGGTGGAAGAAAAGCAATGGAAGATGCTTTCCCTATTCAAATTGATATTGTTTATTTAAAGAATTCTCCAGATCAAATTAGCATTCAAATTCTAAAAGCTGCAGTTGAAAATACCTTTGGTCGTTCACAAGTAACAATCAATGCAGTTGAAGCTCCAAATCAAACTGCTTACTTAGCTTCAACTTATTTAGCAGCAACAGGTGCTGAAGCCAACTATGACTTCTATTATGGTTCTGGATGGATTCCTGATTATGGAGATCCAGCTACTTTCTTAGAAACAATGGTTCCAGGTGGCGCCGGCTATATGACTAAAGTTATTGGACTTTGGTAATTTCGTTATTACTTTTAGAGGGTTAAGGGGGAACCCCGCCTTGCCCTCTTTTTTCTCTGTTGTGAAAGGAGAAATAGACGCATGGGAAAATATATTTTAAATCGTATATTAAGATCGCTACTTTCTTTAGTTGCAATTATGATTTTAACGATTGTTTTAATTTATTCGTTAATGGATCGTGATGCTTTGGTCACAAAACAAGATGGTTTTAATAAGCATATTAATAATGCTAGAGTCACTTTTACATATGAAGTTTGGCAAAATTATGGCTATGTAGAAACATATAGTTATACAAATTTTTGTCATATCAAATATAATGATACAAGCAGTGAAGAATATCAAAAATGTATTAGTATTGAAGAAGTCTTTACAAGTAAAGAAAGTTATTGCAAAATTACTTCTAGCGATCTAGTTCCAGGAGAATATGAAAGTTGTATGCAACAACCACGGACTTATTTAATCGATAGCGATATCCCTGAAATTGCTGAATTTATTGAACTATACGAATCAAACGGCTATAAAATTATGCGTAAAGATCCAGTTCCGGCAGATTTATGGGATGATGAATTTGATACGGATATTCCTGATGAAGAAGAAGATGTAGAAGAAATAGAAAATACGCCAACTTTAAATGCAAATGATGAAATCGTTGAAGATGAAACTCCAGAAAATCCAGAACGGATTCAATTAGCTACAGGAGGCAGCGGCATTTTATTTGCTTATAAATCAAAATCTACTTTCGTACGACTTTGGGAATTTTTTAAACAAATTTTCTTTTTCGATGGTAAAAATTATTATAAAACGTTAAATAAAGAATTACAACGAAATGGACAAAATCCAGTACAAATGGATACGTATATTCGTTTTGAAAAAGATATGAATAATGTTCCTGCTTTAAAATGTTCGGGATGTAAAAATCAATATTTATTATATTTTGATAATAAATTTCCATTTATTCATCAAAATTGGATTACAATTAATTTAGGACGTTCTATGTCTTATGGAAAAGACACCGTAGAAGTCATGACTGATTCGCAATTAGATCCTATTGTTGAAGATGTCACTTACCCTAATGGAGAAGTTGTTGAAGATACACATCGCGTGAATTTTCATGCATGTCAAATTAATCCATCTCCAACAGCGCAACAACTTGATCGGTATCAAGGATATTATTCAAATTGTCCTGAAGTTCGCACAGGAAAATCAATGATGGGATTTTCATTTCTTATTGGTATTATTGCTACGATAACGGCCTATGTCATTGGTGTGCCAATAGGCATATTAATGGCTAAACATAAAGGAAAATTAATTGATAAAATAGGTATTTGTTATATTATCTTTATTATGGCTGTTCCATCTTTAGCTTATATTTATATTTTTAGAAGAATTGGATTTAGTGCTGGTCTTCCAACACAATTACAATTAGCAACAGGACCGCAATGGGTAGCTTATATTTTGCCTATTATTTGTTTGGCATTACCTTCTATTGGAAGTTTAATGTCATGGATTCGTCGATACATGATTGACCAAATGAATAGTGATTATGTCAAGTTTGCACGTGCTAAAGGATTAAGTGAACTTGAAATCTTTAATAAACACATCTTTAAAAATGCAGCCATTCCAATTATTCACAATATTCCTGGAGGATTACTTGGAAGTTTAACAGGAGCATTATTAACGGAACGAATTTTTGGAATACCTGGTGTTGGAAAATTATTTACGGATGCTATTGAAAAGACAGATAATGGAATGTTGGTTGGATTGACATTCTTCTATGCTATTTTATCCATTACAGCCTTAATTTTAGGAGATGTCTTAATGGCAATTGTTGATCCTCGTATTTCCTTTGCTGACAAAGGAGGTCGAAAATAATGGAACAAAATCAAGTGCAAAATATTCCTCAAGAATTATTTGTTCGCGTTGATAACAATACCATTAATTCTGAAAAAATAACTGCACCTCGTTATTCTTATTGGAAATCTGTCGGTAGAAGTTTTTTTAGAAATCCAGTGAATTATATCGTTTTAGGATTAGTTATCTTTATTTTAATCATGTCTTTTATTTACCCTTTAATTAGTCCTTATAGTAAAGCGTTTTGGATTAATGAAAATTATGAACACCTCGAAGATGTCGGTTATTTAACGCCAGGTGAAGCGATTCAATATTATGGATTTAATCTACGCTGGGTGTTTGGAGCGGGACAACATGGGGAACCATTATTTGATGCTTTATGGGCAGGTGCACAATCCTCTTTGGCTTTAGCCTTTGTTTGTGCTGCGATTAATATTACAGTTGGGATTATTGTTGGTGCTTTATGGGGGTATTCTAAAGTCGTTGACAAAATTATGCAAGAAGTATACAACATTGTCTCGAATATTCCTTATTTAATGTTTATCACAGTCTTTGTTGCTATTGTTGGGACAGGATTTTGGTCCTTTGTTGCCGCAATGACTGTTACAGGATGGTTAGGTGTTGCTTATTTTATTAGAACGCAAGTAATTATTATTCGAGATAGAGAATATAATCTAGCTTCTCGTTGTTTAGGAACACCAATTTTACGGATGGTTACTAAAAATATTTTACCGTTTTTAACCTCTGTTATTGTAACTATCACGGCAAGTGAAATTCCATCTTATATTTCTACGGAAGTTTTCTTGTCTTATTTACAAATTGGTTTAGGTTCTGAAAACTCTTTAGGAAAATTAATTAATGATAATCAACAATATATGGATTCTCATCCACACTTATTTTGGATTCCAGTTATTGTCTCATCGGTTATCACTGTAAGTTTATACATTATTGGGCAAAATTTAGCAGATGCATCAGACCCCAAAACGCATATGTAAGGAGGGAAAAAGATGAGCGAAAATAAAAAAGTACTCTTATCTTTAAAAGATGTAGAAGTTAAATTTAATGTTCGTGGTCGAATTTTAACGGCTATTCGTGGCGTTTCTTTAGATATTTATGAAAATGAATCATTAGCCATAGTTGGTGAATCAGGTTCTGGGAAATCGGTTTTAACAAAAACATTCACGGGAATGTTAGAATCTAATGGTTTTATCTCTAAAGGAAGTATCATCTATCAAGATGATTTATTATCTTCTTTACAATGTACATTAACAAAAAGAGAAATCAGAAGATATCATCGCTTAGTGAAATTATTAAATCAACAAGCCGCTTATTTAGGTGGAAAAGATGATTATTTACAAATCTTAGAAGAAAAGAAAGCTTTAAAGAGAATGATTTCTTTAACACCAGAACAAAAAGAAGATTTTAGTACGCGTAAAAAAGATTTAACTTTCGAAAGAGTAGAATTATATAACAAAAAAATTGCTGCTGAAACTTCAAAAGAAAAGAAAGAAATTGCTTTAGAAATTAAAAAGAAAGATAAAGAAATTAGCCAACTAAAAAAAGAAAGACGGCAAGTTTTAAAAGAAAAAAGAAATAAAGTATTTAAAGATAAAGATTTTATGTTAGCTTATAAAAATAAAATTCAATCTTTAAAACAACATTACTTAGAAAAGGTCTCTATTTCTTCAGTTAGTGAAGAAATCAAAAGACAAAATCGCTTAATCGCAAAAGAAATTTTATTATCTATTGAAAGATATTCACCGGTTACGCAATTTTTCTATTTAAACAGTTTAAAAGATCGGTTTAGTGAAGCTTACAAAAAAGGTTTAGAAATGACCGAAGAAACGATTGAAAAATTATATGAATTGATTACCTTTAGAGTGATTTTTAAAGGAGTGGAAAATGAATATTTTAATGCTTTAAGCGATCAAGAAGTTCAAGAATTCAAGCAAAAAAATCAAGAATTATTAAAAGACCAATCTGAAAATTATGAAATGATTCAATCTTTTGTGGATTCTATACAAGGCAATGAAAAACTAGTTTATTTTATTGCACAAAAAGTTGTTGAAAATCCTCAAACGGATTTGACAACAATTTTATATGATAGTTATGATGAAGCAATTATGATTCCTAACACAATCATGAAAGGGTATACGATTTTAGATTTAACCAAAATAAAGACAGCTACAGATTGGCAAAAAATTAGAGGTTCAAGAATTGCTACTGTTTTCCAAGATCCGATGACTTCTTTAAATCCAATTGTTACGATTGGGAAACAAATTACAGAAGTTATTATGAAACATCAAAATTGTAGTGCTGCTGAAGCAGAAAAAAGAGCCATTTATATGATGGAACGGGTAGGTATTCCTGATGCAGCGAAACGATTTAAAGAATACCCATTTCAATATTCTGGAGGAATGAGACAAAGAATTGTTATTGCCATTGCTTTATCTTGTCAACCTAAAGTTTTAATTTGTGATGAACCTACTACCGCTTTGGATGTCACGATTCAAGCACAAATTATTGATTTAATCAAAGATTTGCAAAAAGAATTTCAATTTACAACGATTTACATTACCCATGACTTAGGTGTTGTTGCCAGTGTCGCTGATCGTGTTGTCGTCTTATACGCTGGACAAATTGTTGAAGCAGGAAAAGTTGAAGAAATCTTTTATGATCCAAAACATCCTTATACATGGGCGTTATTATCATCTCTTCCTCAACTTGCAACAAAAGGAAAAGAATTATTTTCCATTCAAGGGACGCCACCTTCTTTATACAACGTCATTAAAGGAGATGCCTTTGCTGAAAGAAATCCATTTTGTTTAGCAGTAGATTTACAATATGATGCGCCATACTTCTATGTTTCTGATACGCATTTTGCAAAAACATGGTTATTAGATCCTCGAGCACCAAAAATTGAAAAACCTGAAATTATTCAAAACATTCATGAAAAACTTGAAAAAACACTAACCCAATTTAGTAAGGAGGAGTACGAATATGTCCGATACAACAAACAAAGAAGTCATCTTGTCGATACGGAATATAGACATCGACTTTCAAAAAGGTAAACGTGTTTTTAAAGCAGTTAAGGATGTTAGTTTTGATATTTATAAAGGGGAAACATTTTCATTAGTTGGTGAATCGGGCTCTGGGAAAACAACGATTGGGCGAGCCATCGTACGTATTAATCCTTGTAGCAAGGGAGAAATTTTATTTAAGGGCAAACGAATTTCTGGTAAAATTTCTCGTCATGAAGATAAGGAAGTGGTGCGCAATATTCAAATGATTTTCCAAGATCCTGCTGCTTCTTTAAATGAAAGAGCAACGGTAGAATACATTATTAGTGAAGGACTTTATAACTTTCATTTATACAAAAATGAAAAAGATCGGATTGAAAAAATTAAAAAGGCCTTAGAAGATGTCGGCCTTTTACCAGAACATTTAACAAGATATCCGCATGAATTTTCTGGTGGCCAACGGCAACGAATTGGTATTGCTCGTTCCATTGTCATGGAACCTGAATTAATTATTGCCGACGAACCTATTTCGGCACTTGATGTATCTATCCGGGCGCAAGTTTTAAATCTTTTTAAGAAATTTCAAGAAGAAAGAGGTTTGACTTACTTATTTATTGCCCATGATTTATCTGTTGTCAAATTTATTAGTGATCGTATTGGCGTTATTTATCAAGGAAGAATTGTAGAAATTGCTACTTCTGAAGAATTATTTGCTTATCCTTTGCATCCTTATACAAAATCGTTAATGTCTGCAATTCCTATTCCTGACCCTATTTTAGAAAATAGTAAGGAACTTTATGTTTATGATGATTCCATTCATGATTATTCAGAAGATAAACCTAAATTAGTAGACATTGGACATGATCATTTTGTATATGGGGATAAAAAAGAAATTGAAGAATATAAAAAAATTAGAAATATGAACAAAAATAGTTGATTTCAACTATTTTTGTCTTTACGAAAGGGAAATTTATGGCTAAAACAGTTTTCATCTCATCCAACAAAAAAAGCATTATCAAACGAATTGTTTTGTTTGGTGTTTTTTTTCTAATTGCTGTGATTAGTCTAACTTATGGGGTACATTCTTGTGCACAACAATATCAACCACAAGAAGGCTTACAAAAAATAGAACTGGATTCTATTCGTTTACCAAATGATGAAGTTGTTACTCCTTTCGAAAATGAAATCAATTTTTATTACTATATTGAAAAAACAGATGATTATTCTATTAGTGAAAATTTTACGATTGTAAGTGAAACTTATCAACAAATTGCCTATGCTGCATACTTATCTTTTCATCCAGATTATGAATTTGATGAATATAAAAGTTTGGCTTATATTGATCATCATCCAAACGAAGAAATACAAGTTTCAGAATTTTTATATGATGCTTTATATGATGCTTACCAAAAAACAATCGTAGAAAATAGTCCATATAATGTTTTTTCCGGTAAAATATACGATTTTTGGGAAGAATTAATGTATTCAAATACAAAAAATCCTGATCCAGCATTCAGTTCAAATAGTCAACAAAGACTGGCAAAAATTGTCGCTTCTTTAAACCAAAAGGAAAGTTATCGTCTTGAGTTTAATCCAGAAAAAAGAACAATTACTTACGTTTTGAGTGATGAATCTTTAAAAGAAGATTTGAAATTAGATTTGAATGTTTTATATGAAGCGTATGTCATTCAAACCATTGCTGATTATTTTAAATCTTATCAATTACAAAAGGGATATTTTGTTTCTCAAAATGGGTATTTTTTACATCTTCAAGATTATTGGACTCAAGATAAAATGGTAGAATTAGCCATCAATATCTATGCAAAAGAAAATGAAGATGAGGACTATCAAACTATGCGCATTGGTTCTTTTACGATTGATGGTCGTGTGGTGGGTTCTACATTTACAAATTATTATCTTAGTGAAAATGATGGGATGAAATATCAAATTGTTTCAGACGAAAATGTCCCTATTCGTCGGCATTTATATTATGATGCTTCAACAGGATATCCTTTAACCAATATTCGTTATAGTCGGATTTATTCCAATAATCCTTCGGCTCAATTAGTTGATATTAGTTATGATAATTTAAAATTGATGACTTTGTCAAAAGAGGATGCTTATGCTTTTGTTCAATCCAATGAAGATCAACAAAAAAGGATGCTTTATATTGTTGACAATGGTGCTTTAAATGATGTTATTGACAAACAGTGGTTAATTTATTATCAAAATATCGATTCTTTTGACATTGAAGAGACATTTCAAGATCGATTTGTAGTTATTTCATAGTTGATTCAATAGGTAAAATGGCAATTTTTTGCCATTTTTTTGCTGAAATTTGACATTTATAATATTTTATATTATAATTTTTACACATTTAAGGGGGAATTTTTATGAAAAAAAATAAGAAATCAGTTTTTTTAGTCAGTTCGATTTTGGGTTGCACCGCTTTAGTTAGTGTTGGTTTTGCTGCATGGGTGATTACAGGTAGTCCAGCAGAAAAAACGGCTGATGGAACGATTCAAGTTGATACAGTGGACAATAATATTGTTTCTTTTGTTACTGCGTCAAGTGGTTGGGTTGGCGCAGATGATCAACTTGATCCAAACAGTAATAAAATTGTTTTTGGTGGAAAAGCTACAAAGGGTGGAGAATGGTTGGTTAATGAAACTTTAGAAAATCTAACAGTTACTTATCGTTTTGTTATTGAAAATTATAATGCTTTAGATTCTGTTTCGGCTACAATTACTGCTTCTAATCCAACAAATTATACTAGTGCGGTTTCAAAAGGTTATGTAGCAGAATTGCCAACGATTGCTCCGATTGAACATGGTGATGAAGGATGGACTGCTGTTGGTGGTCAACCCACACAAATGTCTTATGATTTAGAAATCACTTTTAATTGGGGAGTAGATTTTGGATCAAAAAATCCAATGGATTATTATAATGATAGAACAAAAACAGCAGCAACTCATGGTGCTGAGGCAGAACAAAAATTAACAGAACTATATACTTTACTTTCAGGAGTCACTTATACATTGACATTAACTGCAACGGCTAGTACTGGTGCTTAATTTGTAATTTATGCATAAAAAAACAACTATTTTTTTAACAACACTATCTATTTTATCAATGATATGTGTTGGTTTTGCTACATGGAATGTTACGATTACGCCAGCCAATCAAACAATTAATGGAAATGTTATTGTTGATGATGTAGTAAATGTCAGTGATGTTGGTATTTTTTATCGATCTTCACAAGGATTTGAATATTATACGGTCAGTGATGCATCTGGAAATCAACAAGTTCATTTTTCATCTACATCATTGCTTTCAGAAGTTTCAATTACAAAAGCAACATTTGAAAATCTAAGTTTTGATGATACTCAAAAATATTATTTATGGTATGAGTGTTTTTATATTTATTCCAAGACAAATACAATTGATTTAATGACAGATACATCATTTATAACTGCACCAACAGAATTAATTGTCAAAGATAAAAGTCTTGAAAATTCTTTTTTTAGAGTGCCTGTAATTACAGAAAAGAAAGACTATAGTTCGACAGAATACATTTTTTCTATTGCAGCAGATATACCATTGAAATCTTCTTATGAAAACTGTATCAATCAATTAGTTGAATTTAATACGAATTCTTCATCGCCATATATTCAGTTCATTCTTTCATTTACGAATCCAACTGATTTATTAAATACATATTTTGAAGATTTTCAAACGATTCAAATGAATTATTCTTTTAGTGTTAAAGAAAAAACAAATTAAAATTTAAAAGGAGGGAGAAAATATGAAAAAAAGTTATAAAAAAATATTTCTTTTAGTATTTTTGTTTTTCTCTTTCTTTTTAGTTATGCCCGTTTCTGCAATATGGAGTATCAAAACAAAAGAATCACAAAATCTTATAGGAACCAATACAAGTACTGTTAATGTATATGTGAGATATATTACAAAAGAACAAAATCAAAAAATAGTAACTAATCAAACAACAAATACAATTGTCAATAGTAAAAAAGAAGATGATTACAACACCTACTATGCTATTTGTAAAGGAGAAACGCCATATACTTATTTATTTAGCACTACAGACCCAGTTGAAGAAAACGGGGAAATAACATGGACAGAAACATATAATCAAATCAAAGAATGTTCAAAAAAAGATTATCTTATATTTCAAACATATCAAGTTGTCGTAGAACAAACTATTTATACATATAAGCAAACTATATCGACAACAATATCTAATGAAAACCAATATATTTATACGATTCCTAAAGGTGGAACTATAGAAAAAGTAAAATTAAATAGAGAAGGTTATACTTTTGTTAATTATTTTAGTGCTAATGCTACAAATACGGGCTCTAGTGGGGAATTATTTGATTTTTCACAACCGATTAATCAAAACACTGTAATATATGCAGAATGGACTCGAATGCTTAATAATGATGGACAGTTTGAAGAAAATCAATTAACTGACCATATTAATAGTTTAACTAGTGGAAGCACAAGTTATATTTATTTTGGAAATAATGCGGATTTTGATGTTTCTCTTGACTCTTCCTTTAGTTCGCAATCTTTAACAGTCAATTTGGGTAGTTCTTCTTTGCAAACGACCATATCATCAGGAACGACCGTTAATTTTAGTATGAATGATGGACGTGTAGATGTAGAAGGACGGGCAGATAACAGCATTACAGATCCTTCAAAACATACAGTAGGCACAGGAGAAAATATTACGAATGATACTTATATTTCTTTAGATTATTTTAAAGAAAAAACAGAGACGGTACAAGATTTATCAAAGAAAAATCCAAGAGATTATACAATCATTTTACAAAATGATTTAATCGTTAATGGAAATTTATATCTTGGTGGATATACAGGATCAAGTTCATCTATTCAAGGTTATATTGTAAATAACTATGTTTCTTTAGATTTAAATGGTCATCAATTAATTATTAATAATGGTGGAATGGTTCATTCTTTTGGATATATTTATGATTCTATGGGAACCGGAAGTGTTGAAGTGATGCCCGGAGGAAACTTAAAAACTCAAGTGGTTTTATATGATGTAAAAGGTGGTAATACCACTTTATGGGGCTTTTCAAAAGGAATCAGTCCCTTTGAAAATTATGGTTTTCCATATTTAAATTGTGAGGTTCATTTCTATTCTAATGGAAGTCAAGTTGGTACTTTAGATGTTTTTACAAAATTAAATTTAGGTTCATTAGGAGTTACCAATATTTATATTCCTTTTTTTGGAAAAGACACAGCTACTTATTTAATGACGTATTCTAATAAGGATGGAATCAATGCCACAATTACTTATGAACCTTATGAAGTTAGTGCTTTAAAAACAGCAAATAATGCGACAAAATACAATTTATTCTATAGAAAGTATCGTTTTAATTTTGAAAATATGAATATACAAGTGAATTCGATTTTGTTGCCTGTAAATGTTTATATTGATGCAGTTATTACAACAATTGATGAAACTTTTTATTTACCACTTGATCGCGTGACATTTCCGATTAGTTCATCAATTGATTTGATTTTTGAAAATAGTATTTTTTCTGTTTCGCAGGAATTAAAATTAATGCCTGGAAGTAGTTTATTTATGGATGAAAATAGTATCTTAAATTTAGGCTTTTATTCCGAAAATGGCAATACGAAAAAAGTTTTTTCTGATATTGAAATCAATAAATTTATTGTTCATAAAACATTACCAGGAGAAACCAAAGCATTATCTGGAGGGTTAATTGCTTTAGAAGCACCACCCACAAAAAAATGGGGATCTAATCCACAAAATGTCATTTATAGTTATTATGGCATTTTTAGTACATCGTATGCTATTTATTGGCAATACTACCAAGCGGCTCAAGTTAATATTTTTGGGACAGTCAATTTTGCTACTGGCAATGATGCACCTTATATTTTATCAGGACAAATGAATATTAAAAACTTTACAATAGGAAGTGCAAATAAAAAAGAATTTAATGCGGTTAATATTAGTTCTTTATCTAATAACCAAGTAAAATTACAAACCTATAGTTTGGATATTGAATTGTCTTCCTCTACGTGGTTTGATACTAGTGATATTTTATCTTCTTCTAATGATAGTGCTATTACTCAAGTCAATTACTTTTTTATTCAGCCTTTGACTTCATTTGGAGTAGCATATTATAAAGAAGCTACTGCTAGTGAAGTATTGATAGGAACATATGATGTCTACACAGGAATATTTAAAACCACGAATCAAGATCAATATATTTTTTATACTGATACAAATCTTTTGGTAGATTCAAGCAATACTGAAAGTGCATTTAATGAAATAACAGATTTAGTAAAAATTACTAATATTGACGATCGTCAAATTGTTACTTATAACAATGCTTCTTATATTTACTATGCTGGTATTTGGTGCCCTGTTGTTGAAAGTATTATGGATGAATCAGGAAATGAAACAGGATTAGTTATTAATACACAAAAATTATCCACAGAAGGAAGTTATACGTATACAAGATATTCAGGAAGTAGTTCAGAAAAATTTACTTATTCATTTTCTAGAACGCCTATGAAGTATGTTTCTACAACAACTTATCAAGTTTGGCAAGTAATTATGAAAAATTATGGTGATAATGGAGATAATTACACTACAAAAAGTTAATTTTGCTATAAAACATAATATTATGTTTTATATATATAAACCATAAAAATAAAAAGGGGGAAAATAGTTATGGTTAAAATGACAAGAAAATCTTATAAAAGAAGAAAAATTATTTTAGGAGTTAGTTTATTTTCATCTGTAGCTTTAGTATCTACTGGTTTTGCTGCATGGGTACTTGCTTCACAAGCAGAAGCAGAAAAAACTGGAAATATTACGGTGGGTACAGTTTCAGATAGTTCAATTAAAATTTCAAACGTCCAATTTAAAGATGGAAATGATTCTTTCGTCTTTGAACCCAAAGAAGATGATGAAGCAGGTCGTGTAAGAAATGATGGAGAAAATTTTGAAAATCTATCAGTAACCGTTACTGGCGAAATTTCACCCAATACTTATGTGACTTCTGCAACCATTGAAATGGAAGTTCCAGAAGGAATTACTGCTGCAGTAGGAAAAAATTACTTAGTTTTACCAGATTGTGCTACATCTGCTCAAACACTTACATTAAATCCAAAGGAATCACCCAATGAAACAGTAAGTACATTTGAATATACTATTACTTTTAAATGGGGCGAAGCATTTAATGGAAAAAATCCTGGTGAATACTATGATAATGATGAAGCAGGAAAATTAGTAGAAGACGAAACGATGAAAACGACTTTGGAAGATTTAAGAACTTGTATTTACAATTCTCAAGAAGAAGATCCAACTTTCACAGTTACCATTAAAGCAATGAACTAGGTTAAACTTGAATGACAAATATAGAATTGATATCCTTAATTGTCACCTTTATTGGTGTCGTTAGTTTTGCGGCTGTTTTTACGATTCTTTATCGCTCTCATGTTGTCTCTTCTATTGAAGATATTCAACTAGGGAAAAAAGATATCGATTTAATTGATACTTATCTTTATGAAAGTCAAGAAAAAGTAAAAAAGCGCAAAAAAACTATAGAAATAGTGAAAACAGTTCTTTTTTGTATCGCCATGGTTATTTTAATTCCTGTTTTTGTCTTTTCTATTGTCCAAAAAATTCAAGGGAACGCTTTAATGATTAATAATAAAGCGATTATGGTTGTGTCTTCAGGTTCTATGAGTAAAAAACATGCAGCAAATGATTATTTAACAATGAATCATTTGGATAACCAATTCAATACCTATGACATCATTATTTTAGATAAAGTAACGGATGAAAATCCCATTGAACTTTATGATGTCATTGCTTATAAAAATAATGAAGGAACAAATATTATTCACCGTGTAGTAGACATTGGTAATGATGATAATGGTGTGATTCGTTATACGACACGAGGTGATGCAGTCGGCTCTTCTGATTCTTTTCATCCAACATCAGAAGATGTGATTGGAATTTATACCAATCAAAGAATTCCATTATTAGGGATTTTTATCTTATTTTTTCAATCTTATTCAGGAATCATAACAATCATTGCGGTGATTTATTGCTTAATTATGTTTGATCGATATTCTAATAAAGCAACACAAGAACAAGAAAAAAGAATTGAAATATTAAAAAATGCAATGGAAGATTTGTCGGAAGACTTTTTGCTAGATCCAAAAGTTCAATTTGTTGAAACCATTTATTATAAAGGATATGCTTATTCTTTTGATGAAAAAGGCTTTAAAGAAAAAAAAGAGATTCCAATGGAAAAAAATGATGAAAATCAAATGATTCATGTCATTAAGGATTCATCTTCAAATCAAGAAACAATCAAAAAAATAGACATACAAAATCAATCAAAAGGGGAGGATAATGATGAATAAACCTTATTTTACAAGAAAAAATCTAATTGCTATTGCAATGGCTTTTTTCTATTCATTTTTACTATTATTTGTAGGTTTATGTATCGAAGGATCTTTTAAATTTGCAAATGAAGACAATCCTATTGCAATGATAGCAGAGACTTTAAATTTTAAATTGGTTTCTTATGGTGTTTCTGGATATATTTGTTTAATTTTAATTGCTATTTATGTCGTTGCTGGCGCTATCTTTATTATTTATGAAAGAAGATATGCCATTGTAAACAATAAAAGCCCGTATAGTGCAAAAATGATTGGTATTTATTGTGCTACAGGACTTGTTTGTTTATTGTTATCTTTAGGAATAGGAATTATTTTACAATCCCCATTGAACAAAGAAAATATTGGCAACGTGTTAACTGCTGTTTGGCAAAGTGTCCTTTTGACAACGGCCATTTATATTTTAATTGCCTTGTTTATTAGTGCCATTTTAATGTTAGTTGTCAATTTGATTTTTATTGATAAACCTTATCGTTTCTTTAGTAAAAGAAATGCTATTGAATTTGAAGATGAAGATTTAACTCCTTCTGATAATAATGTTACTGCAAGTTTTGATCCTTTACCTGTAGCTACAACTTCTCAACAAATTACTGCAAGTTCTCCTTCAGCAACACCTTTAAATACGAATGAGGGATTTGATTATACTAGTGAAGAAAAATTAGGAACACGAGAAAAAGTTTTTCCATCCTTATCAAAAATTGATGATCAATATGAAGGATATGCAATTGAATCCATTCCAAGTGATGATTATTCTTTAGAACAAATTTGTCACATGTTTAGAAACTATTTAGCTAAAGAAGAAAAACTATATTTTGATATTGATACTCTTCGAATTTTTGTTAGTAGTTTTATTACTTCTCATTTTATGATTTTAGAAGGATTAAGTGGGACTGGTAAATCTTCTTTACCTCGTTATTTTGCTAAATTTATTCATGCCAATGTTTTATTTATTCCTGTACAAGCAACATGGAGAGATAAAACACATATTTTAGGATACTTTAATGATTTTTCTAAAACTTATGCGGAAACTGACTTTTTAATTCAATTATACGAAGCGAATTATAATCCTGATTGTATTCATCTATTTGTCTTAGATGAAATGAATATTTCTCGGGTAGAATATTACTTTGCTGATTTCTTATCCGTATTAGAATATCCTGCTGATTCATGGAAATTAAGAATTATGCAATTGCCATATCAATTTATTCCACCTGCGAAATTGCCAGATGGTTTTATTCAAATTCCAGAAAATGTTTATTTTGTAGGAACGGCAAATAAAGATGATTCTACTTTTTCAATTACCGATAAAGTTTATGACCGGGCAATAACCATTGATTTTGATAATCGGAATATTCCATTTGAGGTCAAAGAAGAGGCAAAAACCATTCAATTGAGTTATTCTAAATTTAATGAATTGTTAACAAAAGCCGTTCAAACACCAGATTATCAAATGACCCCATCTGATTATGAAAAATTCCAAAAGATTTGTGATTATATTGATGAAACTTTTGATATTACTTTTGGTAACCGTGTCATGAATCAAATCAGCACGTTAGTTCCTGCTTTTATTGCTTGTGGAGGTCAAAAAGAAGTTGTTTTAGATTTCTTATTAGCAAGAAAAATCCTTGTCAAACTTGAAGGACGTTTTGAAGAATATATCAAAACAGGATTAAAGCATTTGTTGACTTTAATTGAAAAACAATATGGCAATACTTTTGTTAAAAGTGAAAAAATTATTCAATCACTGATAAGAAAGTTGTAATTTTATGAAACTAAGTGAAGAAAAATATTTAAAAAAGGCCATTCGAGATATTAAAAGATATGCGAAACAATATTCTGATGCGGGTAGTTTTTATCGCCATCTTGATGCTTTGAATTGTCCTTCATTACAAGAGGTTTCTTTCCAAAGTGACTTGAAATTTTTTGAAGAATGTCAATTTATTTTTCATGTCATTCTTTCTATCATTGCCCATCCTCATCTGACAAACCAAGGAGAAGATGTGGTTTTAAGAGCAGAACAAGTACATCATTTAAGTAGCGAGATGTTTTTAAAAACTTTAAAAGAACCTTCGTTTTGGAAAAATAAGAATCATCATTTAAGCCCGCAATATGTTTATTATTATCAAAATATTGATGATTTAAAAATCTATGAAAATTACTTAGTTGTTCGACTTGTGGATTTATTAGAAAATGAATTAAATCAATATCGTTATTTTTATGTTTCTATCATTAAAACCATCGATGGGAATAAATCATTATCTTTAAATGAAGATCAAATTCAAATTGCCTTTGATTCTATTCAACAACTCATGAATAAAATTCAAAAAATAAAGTCGACCTATTTTTATAAAGAAGTTTCAAAAGCAAATTTTTCTTTAACAACCATTCATCTAACCAACATTTTTTTAAAAAATCAATCTTATCGTTATTGCTTTCGTTTTTATAAAAAAATCATAGGATACGGAGATAAAAAATCTTTGACTCAAGATTTTATGGCTTATTATTATTGTATTCTTTTAAAAAATTTAAAAGCAAGAAATATGCAATTGTCCGCTAAAAGTAAAAAAACACCAATTATTTTAAATAAATTTGGATGGATTGATGTGAACCAAAATCTTTATTTTTATTCTAAAGATTTTAAAATAGAAATTGAAAAAGAAAAAAATACAGATGGGTTTTGCATTCATATTTTGAATCGAAAAGTTGCGGATCGTCAAGCAAATTTAGCAAGACATTTGTTATTTTTTACGACGAATTCTAATTTGAATGATTTTCAATTGCTTTTATCGGATTTGGACACTAAAAAATATCAAACCATTGAGGCTCTTTCTTTATGGAATATTTTTTATTTAGATCAAGAACAATGTCGTTTCACTTCTTCTAAAAATGAACAAGAATTAATGTCTTTATATTTAGATGAAAAAATGTTATGCACACCAGCAAGTTATTCTATTTATTCTAAATATTGTCCTGTATGCAAAGAAAGTAATGTTTTTTATGATGATCATGTTTATCAATGTTTACATTGCCAATCTCAATATGTATTTTATGATCAAAACCAAATGATTTGGTATCAAAAAGTAAGGAGGATCTAATAAGAATGGAAAAAGAAAATGAAAAAAAAGTAATGATTTCCATTGACCATTTATATAAAGCTTATGGGAAAAAAGAAGTCTTATTAGGTCTTAATTTAGAAATTTATGAGGGAGAATTATTTGGATTTATTGGTCGAAATGGTATTGGAAAATCAACAACCATTGATTGTATGATAGGGGCTAAAAAGATAGATAAGGGGACCATTGTTTTAGATGGTTATGACATGCAAAAAGATCCTATTGAAGCCAAAAAAACTTTTGGTTATGTTGCTAGTGAACCCACCTGTTATGAAGTGATGACAGGTTATGATTTTTTAGAATTTATTGCTAGTGTTTATAAAATTAGCGAGGGCGCCTTTGTAAAGAATTATCGTTATTTATTACAACGATTGTATTTTAATGAAGAAGATTTACAATTGCCAATCTCTAGTTATTCTCATGGGATGAAACAAAAATTATGTTTAATTGCAAGTTTGATTCACAATCCAAAAATTTGGATTTTAGATGAACCTACTGTTGGATTAGATATTATGGCTGTAGAATCTTTAAAAAATATGATGAGAGAATATGCCAATCATGGTAAAACCGTATTTGTTACCTCTCATAATATTGAATTAGTATCAAAAATTTGTGATCGTGTTGCGATTATTAATAATGGAGTCGTTGTCGCTTTATACGATTTAAATAAAGATCCGAATAAACGGCTTCAATTGTCTCGAATTTTTTTAGAAACGTATGGAGGGTAAAAAATGCTTAATCTTTTAATCAAAGATTTCAAGTTAATATTTCCAACCCAGAAAGATTTGAAAAAAAGAGTGCTTTCTTCGATTTTTTATGTCCTCGCATTTGTTTGTTTTGTTGCTTTAGAAACCTTTTTGTTTTATCGAATTTTATCTGAAATTAAAAACTATCAAAATGCACCAATTGCGTTTATGACGTTATTTTTATTTGTCGTATCTATTGGCATGATAATTTTGGGAGTATTTCGTGCTAAAAAATTGTTGTTTAATGTGGATGATTTAAGGCAATTAACTAATCGACCGATAAAAAACAATCAAATTATTCTTTCTAAACTATTATTTTTATTTTTAATTCAATATGTAACCAGTTTATGTTTCACTTTTCCTTTATTTGTTTCTTATGGAATTGTCATGAATAAAATGATTTATTTCTATTATCTTGCTTTATTTTATCCTTTATTGACTTTTATTTATGAAGCAGGCATTATCTTACTTTTAGTTTACCCTGTAAAA
This sequence comes from Firmicutes bacterium CAG:631, assembly GCA_000433015.1. Classification (GTDB taxonomy): domain Bacteria; phylum Bacillota_I; class Bacilli_A; order RFN20; family CAG-631; genus Caccosoma; species Caccosoma faecigallinarum. Next base: position 28,323 of record HF997992.1, on the reverse strand, counting down.
ATATTTATGGATTATTTAAAGAAACATTTAATTATTCAATTTGTATTTACAATACTGATTTTATTTGGTTTTTGCTTTCTTTATAGTCGAGTTTTAAATGTTTTTATTCAAATTGTGGCTCAAAATCAATTAGATTCTTTATTGAATGTTTCTTCAATTAATCATCTCATTCATTTAAAAAAATATTTTATTCCTATTCATTTTTTAGCTGATGTATTTGTATTATCTACATCTATTGAACTTTTGTATTATTTATGTATTGCGGTTGGAATATTAATTTTAGGATTAACTGTTGGCATCGCATCCTTTAATTATTTTAGAAATTTTCACATCCAAAGCCATACTTTACCTAAAAAAGAATATCAATTTAAAGAAAAAAGTGTTGTTCAAGGTTTAATAAAAAAGGAATTCATTTTACTATTTAAGGATTCAAATTATCTTTTATCTTTTACAGGACTATTAATTGTGCAACCCTTTTTAGTTTATTTAGTGATTGCTGCAATGAATACAATTTTTCAATCGGGAGTATTCCTTTATTATACTTCAATGTTACCTTATTTTATTCCTTTTTTAGATATTTTAATTTTAATGATTTTTACATTAATTATTCATCAAGGCGCCAATAATTATTTGTCGATGGAACATCAACAAATTCGTATTGTGAAAATGATTCCCGTGCCATTTCAATTACAAATTACTGTAAAAGTTGCTATTCCTTTTTTTCTATCAGAGATTTCTTTGTTTTTGACTTCTCTTATTTTGTGGATTGGCAATGTTATTCATTGGCAAATTTTTCTTTTTGGTTTTCTTTTTTCAACTTTAATTTTATTGGTTTTTACGATGCTTTCTTTGATAGAAGAATTAAAATTGAAAAAAGATTATAAAAAAAGTACAATTCTATCCAATGCTTTTTCATATCTCGTTCCTTTGCTATATTTTATCATAACCATTGTTCTTTCTTATTTTAGAATTTCAATTATTTGGCTTTATTTGATTGGCTTGGTATTAATAGGTCTTTGTGGACTATCTTGCTATCTTTATTTAAAAAAGAAAATGGCTTCTTTATTTTTAGAATTAGAGGTGACCAATTAAATGAAAAAGAAAAATTTAGTTCTTTTATTACTTTTTCCTTTTGTCGTTGCTTTATTAGGAATTGTTAGCATTAATTTAACCTTTAATTTAATTGACAATGATATTTTAGATATTCGTTGGGATTATAAAGATACAGAAGCATTTAAGGTTAATGAAGAATTTAAATTAGAAGCAACAGGAGTGAATCAAAATAAATATCCTGCTGGAGCTGGAAATCAACTGGTTTGGTCTGTGCAAAATAAAGATGCTAATGATGCAACAAAGTATGCTGAAATTATTCAAAAAAGTAATGGGGATTATTATTTAAAAACATTAGAAGTTGGCGAAGTGACTATCACATGTGCGAATCAAAAAGGCAATGTTTCTAAAAAATTTTCGGCTATTATTTATGAAAATGGGGTAATTTTGGCTAATCCTGTCATAAAAGGATCACAAAACAATATTGATTCAATGATTTATTATGGCGAATATGATTTAGTGAATCAACAAAAACAAAAGGCGGAAATTGCTTATCAAATCGAAACAATTCCTGTAGAATTGCAATCTTTATTGAAAATAAAGGATTGTTCTGATAATATTACTTTTTCACTTTCTGATGAAACGATTCAAGTTCATGATGCAGGACAAGCTTATGTTACTTTAGGATATGAAGATACGAGCCTTGCTAATGATGTGACGATTCAATTTATGGTTGTTGATGAAGGAGTAAATGTTTATACCTATCAAGATTTGCTTTATTGCACGAATCAATCTGAAGAAGGAGAAATTGTTGTTTTAAGAAAATCGTTTGAGTCCATTGAAAATGCTTTAGATAGTTCAGGAAATAAAGTTGAAAACAATATTGAAGTTTTTGGAACGTATCATCAAAATAGTGATACTTATGATTTTGCTAAAGAAGTTTATCGTTTTGAAACGACATATAATCAAGAATATATTCAACAATGGAATGAATTTGCTTCTACCCACTCAGATTATCAACCAATTACCAATGAAGCCATCGTGGCTTTACACATTCAAAAAGATTTTTATGGCAATGGATATACATTAAACTTTCATAATTTGACTTATCCTTATGATGAAAAACAAGTTACTGATTCAAGCGGTAATACACAATATGTACCTGCATTACGCGAAGATAATCTATTTAGAGGACCTCTTCCTTTTTATAGTTTAGGAGATCCGAATAATATGCCTTTAATTACAGCATTAGGCCAAGACAATATTGGAATGTATGTACATGGTAATCAAATTACGATTAATGATGTTTATGTCAAAAATTGTGATTTTGGTAATAATTTAGCCAATTTGGATTATGTTGGCACGGTTATGGAAATTGATGGAGATGGAATTACGGTTCAAAATTCACGGTTGTCCAATGGCAAAAATGTTTTACGCAGTTTTTCTTCAATGGATTTACTTATTGATAATTGTTTGTTAAGTTATTCTCGAAACTTTTTAATTATGACCGGGGCTAACGAATATGAAAAAATTCAAGATAATCAACAAAAAACGTTTTCTTTATTAGATCAATCGACCATTAATACAACCATTCAAGAATTTTTAAATCGAGATAGTACATCTAATGTCATGGGGAATACCATTTTAAATCAATATTTACAAGCTAATTTTAATGATATAGAAAGTATCAAACAAGCTTTACTTTCTATTCAAGAAGCTTTAAATGATACACAACTTGTACAAAATCAATATAAAGGTTCAATGGAAATTCGTGACACTTATTTTTATACGAGCGGGATTGCAAGTATAGCTTTAGAATCTTTATTTAATGGTCCTTATTTATATTCTAATGCGCCATCTATCATTGGAGATTTATTTGCCGCAGCAAACGAAGCTTTTACAAAACCGATTGTTCCTTTAGAACCAAGTAATATATCCGGAATTTCTTATCCTGTTATGGTAAAATTGACAGGTAAAACGACGTTTTATGATTATAAGAGAACGGATCAATTAGATATTTCTGGATTGATTTCAGAAAATTTATCAAGTTGGGCAAATTCTATGGATTATGATGTCCATATTGATATTGATGACATCTTCCCATTAAAATCATTACTATACCAAGCAGCAAATACTTATTTATATGATACAATAGAAGAGGAACAAACATACCAATATATTAATGTTCCCATTGCTTACTATGGTGGAGGAACAAATTTATCGGTTGTTGATTCCAGTGAATTAATAACTAAAGATCATTTAACTAATGAAGTAAGAGTGAATTTATTGGATAATTATCTTCAATTACCTCCTGGTGAAGGAACAATTCAAATTGTAAAAAATATGATATTAAAAACGGTTACAGTTGTCACTGGTTTTGAACCATTTAAGTTTATTTTGCTTGATGGCAAGGATGGATATTTATTTAATGAAACACCACAAATTTCTGATTTAATTGAGAATGCAAAGGGGGACTTACAATGAAAAAAATATTCAAATCTTTCTTTTTGATGATGATGATTGTTTTTTCTGCATTCAGTATGACGGGTTGTACCGGTAGTTTTTTTGGAAGTGATGAACAAGGAATTCAAATCGAATCCATCACAAGTGAGGAATTAGAAGATGGAAGTATGCTCATCACCATTACCTATACAGATGAAGATAGAGAGCCGACGACCTTTCTTATTCCAAAAGCTGAAGATGGTGAGCCAGGTAAAGACGGAAATGGCATTCAAGGAATTACTTATACTTTGAGTGAAGATGGGTTAAGTACAATTGTTACGATTACTTATACGGATCAAAGTATTGAGCCAACACAAATCACGATTCCAAATGGAATTTCAGTAACGGGAGTGAATTATGTTGTCGATGAAGTTACAGGAAATACATTAATTACCCTTCAATATTCGGATGGAACAACATCTGATCCAATTCCTGTTCCTAAAGGAGAACAAGGAGAGCCTGGAGAAGATGGGAATAGTATTGTTGGAATTGATCAAATCGTTAACGATGATGATAGCGTTACTTTGATTTTTCATTTTTCAAAATCAGAAGATTATATTGTTCAAATTCCAGCCCCCCATGAAGGAAGAGGGATTGATACGATTGTTGCAGGAGAAACCAACGATCAATACACGATGACCATCTATTATTCGGATGGAACCGATGAAACCCTAACTTGGGATAAACCAAATCCAAATCAATGGTACACAGGAAGTGAACCATCGAATTCGTTAGGTGTTGATGGTGATTTTTACTTTGATATTTACCATCATAATATTTATGTAAAACAAAGTGGCGTATGGGTTCTTATCGTTTCTTTTGATAATAATATTGAAACACATTCTGTTATTTTTCAATTAAATGATAGTTTAGATGAACCTGCAAATATGCCTTCTGGATCTTTAATGGCTTATCAAATTCCACATGGTTCTTATTTTGCCGCTCAAGAGGGCTATACCATTCCAATTCCAACACGAAATGGATATGATTTTGTAGGATGGTATACAACGAAAACAATTACCCCCACTTCCGGAAAATTTACAGATTTAACACCAGTAATGGCAGATTTAACTTTATATGCCATTTGGGAAAAACAAGTATAAAATATTAAAAAAGTAGATGATTTTGCTTCCTATCATCTACTTTTTAATTTCTTACTTATTTATTTTTTTTATTTTCTTTTAAACAAAGTCATGAGGCCAAATAAAATAGAAAGACCAAAAACAACAAATAAAGCATATCCACCTAACGAATAATTGACTAAATTGCCTAAATAAACATCCTTAAAAAGAACTAAAGAAATAATCCCTAGAATACCGCTAACAATCCCTTTAAATCCACCGCCAACAGAAAGAATGGCTAACGGAAGACCAATGATAGCAACACAATATTTGGCTGAGGGTTTAGATTCTATAACATTTTGAATATCTTTTATTAAATTTTCATAATATTCTAACAATGTTTCTGATTTTAATGCTTGACTGCCTAAATCTAATTGAAATACGGGTAGAAAAATAAAAATAGCTACCCCAGCAGCAAACAAAAGCAAAGAAGTTAAAAAATTCATTCCTTTACTCATAATATTCACTCCTTTAAAGTAGATTTATTATAGCGAATTTTGTAAAAAAAAGAAATAAAAAATTTTGTTTTGCATTAAACTTGTGGCAATTGACAAAGTTGATTTTTTAAGTCGTTTTAGTTTTTTTATATTCTCTATTTTTATATATAAAAAGAGTGATTTTTTGATTTTTATTATCTGAAATCACTCTATGAATTTCACTACTATCTCATAAGATATAATTTGTCTACACACTAAGTGCATTTAAACTTTTTTATTCGTTTACTTCACTGCAACAACTTCCATACCTAATGCTAATTCTACGAGTTGACTTGTTGTTAATTTGTCACTATAAATGTGATAACTAACGCCATTATATTCATAAATTAATTGTTGTGTATTTAAAATCCCTACATTTCCAGCAATTTCAATTAATTCTCCGCTGACCTCAGTGATGACCATTTCATCATAACTTTCTAGAATATGTTGCACAACTGTAAAGGCCTCTTCTCCTTCATAAGTTAAGATATGCTGTGTCATATCTCCAACTTGAATGACACTTTGTTCTTTTAAAGTTGCTGAAATAATCGCATTAGTTGGGTATAATGGTAAATCATTGATAGTTGATGTCGTTGGAGTGGTTAGTTCACTTCTTGCTTGAGTCATATTATCACTGACTTCAAAATAGTTGTCTGCAAATGTTGGATCAAATTCCACTTTAATAAACGTAACTTTGACAGCAATATTATTATCTTTATCATAAATATGGACCCAAATTGGTTTGAGTTGTGATGTCATTTTCATTTCTTGTTTTGTCCAATTTGGAGAATTTTTATAATTAGGAGAAGAAGTAATGACATATCCATCTTTTAATTTAGATAATTCATATTTTCCTTTAAATACATCAAGCATCGATTGATAAAGATAAGGCTTTGCTCCATTTAATGGCCAATCACCCTTAAATTTATAAACTTGATTTAAAGCAGGAGTTAAAACATAAACTCCATTTTTGTTTCGAATAATGATTTGTTCTTGATTCACACCTTTATCAAATAACGAAACTCTAAATAAAGGAGTAGAACCATCTTTTTTATAAGAAACCTTGACTAAATACTCGCGAAGATCGTCCCCATTATGAAATTCCATATTCGCTTCCATGTGGTAAGCATTTAAATTTTCAGTTACTTCATTAACTTGAGATTTAATTCCCTTGTTATTTTTTGAAACTAACTTATAAATACCAAAACCTACCAATAAAACAATTAAAACTAATAGAATAATTCTTTTTATCCATTTCTTTTTCATGATGTCACCTCAAACTATTTCTTTCAACACAAATTATGAAATGATTTACCAACTTATGACATCTATTGCATAAAAAAATAAAATTTGTTCAAAATAAAGATTGATAAAGGAGGTTCATTATGAATATTGTTCAAAAAACAGCTTTATCTTTAACCTTGATTGGAGCAATCAATTGGGGACTAGTTGGCATTTTTCGTTTTGATTTAGTTGCTGCTATTTTTGGTGAAATGACAGTATTTACACGAATCATCTATGTTCTTGTCGGACTAGCCGCATTAATTAATATTGCTTTATTCTTTGTGGATTTAAATCATCCTAAAGAAGTACATGACAGAGTTTATGCTACAAATGAAAAATGATGAAACCCATCATTTTTCTTTTTTTTGTTCTAAAAATTATAGTATAATAAAAAGATAAATGATAAATTTTAATGGAGGAGAAAATAATGATGAGAAATCCAAAGGAAACCATTGGGAAAATGATAGATAAAGTTAAAGTGAGTTTTATTAGTTATATGGATGATGGTGGTTATCCAGTTAAAGGCAATGTTAAAGCCTAGAAAAAGAAACGGGATTAAAGAAATCTGGTTTTCAACAAACACATCCTCTAATAAAGTGAAATGCTTTAAAAAAAATAGTAAAGCTAGTTTATATTTTATTGATCAAAGATTTTTTAGAGGAGTGAGTTTAATTGGAAATATAGAAGTATTAGAAACTTTTGAAGCGAAAGAAGAAATCTGGCAAGAAGGCGATGAAATGTATTATCAAAAAGGGGTAACAGACCCTGATTATTGTGTTTTGAAATTTACAGCCATAAAAGGACGATATTATAGCAATTTTAGGTCTGAAGACTTTAAAATCTAAAATTTGTTTAAAGTTTATAATAAATGAATGGAGGTGTCTTATTTTGTGGCACCTTTTTAATTTTTAAAAAAGAAGATAAACAAGAAAATATAGGTGCGAAAAATAATAAATTCGTTTATAATGAAAATAAAGAAGTAGGAGTTGTGATATTGTGGCAAAAATTATAGCAATTGCAAATCAAAAAGGTGGAGTAGGAAAAACAACAACAGCAATCAATTTATCGGCCTCTTTAGTAGAGCAAAATAAAAAAGTATTACTTGTTGATATCGATCCTCAAGGTAATTCCACTCGAGGCGTTGGTTTTGATAATGATATGATTAATGTGAGTATCTATCATTTATTAATGAATACCAAAGATGTAAAAGAATGCATTTCTAAAACGCAATTTGAAAATTTAGATTTAATTCCTGCCACAATTGATTTGGCTGGGGCTGATTTTGAATTAGCAACAGCACAAAGTAACAAACATTATCGTTTAAAAAATCAATTAGATCGTGTCAAAGATGATTATGATTATATTATTGTAGATTGTCCACCCTCTTTGGGTTTATTAAGTACCAATGCTTTGGTTGCTTCTAACGGGGTTTTAATCCCCGTACAATGTGAATATTACGCATTAGAAGGATTAGTACAACTTTTGGCGACGATTCGGCGAATTCAAGGAACATTCAATAAAAAATTAAATATTGAAGGGGTTTTATTAACCATGTATGATTCTAGAACAAAACTATCCAATGAAGTCGCTATTGAAGTGCGCAAATTTTTTAAAGAAAGAGTTTATAATGTTAGTATTCCTCGAAATGTAAAAATTAGTGAAGCACAATCAAGAGGAAAACCAATTATTTATTTTGACAAAAATTCCAGCGGGGCAAAAGCCTATATGGAATTATCAAAGGAGTTCATTGAAAATGGCAAAAAAAGAAAATGATTTATTAGGTCTTGAAAAGATATTTGAAAAGAATGGGATTAATATTAAAACATTAGCTCAAGTTTTAGAAAATAGTGAAATTAATAATATTGTAGAAATTCCCGTTTCTTTTCTTACACCCAATCGCTTTCAACCGAGAATGAAATTTGATGATGAAAAATTAAAAGAATTAGCTGATTCTATTAAAAAACATGGCGTGATTACACCCATCATAGTTCGTGAAATTGGTCAAGATCAGTATGAAATTGTTGCAGGGGAAAGAAGAACAAGAGCTTCTATTCTTGCAAAAAAAGAAACGATTCCAGCCATTGTAGCTGATTTTAATGATCAACAAATGATGGAACTTTCACTCATTGAAAATATTCAAAGAGAAAATTTAAATGGGATTGAAGAGGCTAGATCTTATCAAGCCATGAAAGAACATTTAGGATATACGCAAGCCCAAATTGCTAAAGAAGTTGGGAAGCCTCGTTCTCATGTGGCTAATTTATTGCGATTATTGACGCTTCCTGAAGTGATTCAAAACTATATTTTAAATGAAAAAATATCGATTGGACATGCCAAAGTATTAGTGGGTCTAAATGATACACAAGCGGTTCAATTGGCAAATCGTATTATTTATGAAAATTTAAGTGTTCGTGACGTTGAAAAAATTTTATTATCTTATAAGCCCAAAGTGGTGACGCATCAATCTAAAAATCAAGCACAATATCAAGAATTAGAAAAAGAAATGATGCAAAAAATGCATCATTCCAAAATTCAAATTAGTGAAAAGAAAATACAAATTAAATTTAGTTCATTTGCAGAATTAGAACAATTTGTGAAACAATTTACAAATGAATCTTGATGTTTTTTTAACTTTAAGGTGTATCAACCTTTTAGCTACAAAAGAGTGGCTTAGCCAATTTGCAAAAGAACTAAATCAACAAAAAATTTTAACAGCTCGGATTGATTTTTTAAATCAAGAATTCTTTCTTTTTGAAAATCAAATGGAATGGGTTGATATTCAAACCGCTTTAACCATTTGTAAACAACAAAAAGTAGATCTTATTTTATTCAATGCTTGTCCCTATCGCTTTATCTATCCGATTTTAACAATGATTCAAAAAGAAGATCTCATCAAAGAACGTTTTCTTTTATATCCAAAAGTTGTATTGATTGCCCATATTGTCGATGTTCATTTACAAAATGATTTAAAAAAACAAGCCCAAGAAATGGATACGGAATGTCAATTCGTTTTTAAAAGAGATGTACCTTCTTTATCCACTTTTGATGACATTTTAATTGAAAAAGGCATTCAATATTTAAAACAACATTATTTTTTGGAATAAAAATCTTTTAAAATATAATCAATATAACATTGAGCAATATCAATATCGGTGTAAGTATAAACCATGCGACAACCAACAACATCTTCAATTTCATTGAGGACAAGTTGGTTGTTTTTAAATAAAAAATCAATACCTACTAACCCAAAATCAAAATGACGAATCACTTCATAGACGATTTGTTTTTCTTTGTCATTTAAGTGATAAATTTGTGCTTGACCTCCTAAAGAAAAATTACTTCTAAAATCGGTAAGAGAGGTGCGCAGCATTGCACAAATAATTTGGTCATGAAGAACATAAACACGCAAATCTTTTCCAAGTTCAGGAATGATTTCTTGGGCCAGCATTTGTTTTTTATTGGTTTGTAAAAAGGCTTGATGGACTTCATTTTTGTTTTGTACGTAAAAAACTTCTTGTCCGCCATGCCCATCTAAAGATTTTAAAATAAAAGGAAAGGGTAAGGGAAAATCTAAACAAGAATCATCAATCAAATAACTTTTAGCCATATCCACAAAAGGAGATAAATATTGATAGGTTTTATATTTATCATTCGTAATTTGACTAACAAAGGCATTATTTTGAACATAAACACCATTTTTAACTAAAAATTCTGTTAATAAAGGGTGAACCATTCTCATAATGGCAATATCGGGTAAAGGAAAAGGAAGCGTAGAAAAATCATCAAAAATAATGATTTCAGCCATTTGCTTTCTTTTTTTTAAGGCCTCTTTTAATTTTTTAGCAAAAACAGCATTTTTTTGATATCTTTCAGCATCATAAATAATCCAAATTTTCATGATAATTGCTCCAAAATATAATCAACTAATAATATAGATAAATCTACCCCAGTGGCTAAATAGACATTTTTAAAATGAGCGTTAGAATTGATTTCACAAAACAAAGGTTGTCCATGATCGCCAATTAAAAGATCAATACCAGCAAAATCAACATTTAATAAAGTGGCTACTTTTTCAGCTAAATCAATATAAGAAGAATCAGGAGTAAATGGAATCATTTTTCCACCATGAGAAACATTAGCACAAAAATCATTGCCATTTGCAATTCTTTTTACGGCCAAAACGACTTTTTTTCCGATAACATATAATCGCACATCTTGTCCATGACTACTTGCAATATATTCTTGAAAGAGCATATTTTTACAGCCAATTTGCATAACAATTTGATGTAATTCTTCTTGGTTTTGAACAAGATAGACTTGTTGTCCAAAGGAGCCTTTATTTTCTTTTACAATAAAAGGGAAAGAAAGTTGCTCTATGACCATTTTTAAAAAAGAAAGATCAGGATAACCAATATTTTGATAAGTAAAAGGCGCTAAAATCGTTTTTGGCATCGGAATTTGATGATTTTCCAAATACAAAGCGGTAAGTCCTTTATCATCACAAATTTCAATCACTTTTGAGGAATTAAAAACACGAATTCCCCTGTTTTCTAAATGATGAGCCAAGAAAACATCTTTATCCCAAAATAAAACAAAGTCAATTTTTAAATTTTTTTGATTTTGGATAATGACCATTAATTCAACATTGGTTTTAATTTGTATTTCTACTTTTCTTTTTAAAAAAGAAGCTTGTAACATTTCATATATTTCTTTAAATTTTTTTGTTTGCAAAAAAGCGTTAACCACTAAATAACCTTTCATAATTTCCCTTCTTTGATTTCTTTTTTTGTTTGTAGTAAGTATAGCATAAAAACAAGGTTTCTTATCCATGAAAATCATTTTATGAATGAATCTGCTATCCTATTTTATTTTTGATAATAAGAGACTTGTTTTTCATACATTTTTGCATATACTGAATGATTTTTTATTAATTCATTATGTGTACCATCTTCAATAATCCTGCCATCTTTAAAAACTAAAATCCGATCCACGTGTTTTGAAATAGCTAGTCGATGAGAGATGAAAAGAACAGTTTTATTTTTTGATAATTCATAAAATTTTTCATAGATTTCCTTTTCTGATAAAAGATCAAGAGAAGCAGTTGGTTCATCTAATATCAATAAAGAAGCTTTCTTAAAAACAGCCCGAGCCATCGCTAATTTTTGCTTTTGGCCCCCTGATAATTCAATTCCTTGTGGATCAAATTGTTTGCTAATATAAGAATTTTCAAAATCATAAAAAGAAGAAATATCTTTGTCTAAGCCAACTTTCTTTAGTATTGGTAATATATCAATTTTATCTTGACTCATCGTAACGTTGTCTTTAATCGTAAAATCAAAGATGTTAAAATCTTGGAAAACAGCAGATATTTGTTCATAATAAACTTGATTATCGATATCCCAAATGTTTTTCCCATTCCACGTAATATATCCTGAAGTTGGTATATAAAATTTACATATTAATTTAATAAATGTAGTCTTTCCAGCCCCATTTAAACCAACGATAGCAATTTTTTCAAGATTTTCAATGGTAATACTGATATTTTTTAGGATATAGTTGTCTGTATTAGGATATTTAAATGAAACATTATGAAATTCTAATTTTACTTTTTTATTTTCTAAAGGTTGCAGAAAATCCTGTTTTTTGTTTTGATTTGATTTTTTTAAGATAGATAAACTATAAAAATCTTTTACGTTTAATGAAGTTCGGTTATAAGACAAGACTTCATTTACAACACCGACTAAAGCGTTTGATAAAAGCATTAAAGCATTAAAGTACATTGTAAAAGAAGCAATATTTATATTTTGATCCATATATTCTTTTGAAAGTAAAATGAGGATAATACAAGTTTGTAAAGAAACAATCATTTTGGTTATGATTTCAAACACAAAAGTAATTCGCATTCCTTTAAACTGAATATTTAACATGTTTGATCTAAAATTTGTGACTTTATTTTTAAACCAGGGTTGCAAATTGTTGACTCTAATTTCTTTTGCACATCCTGCATTAAAATACAAACAAGAATCTAAATACCTTCCTGTTTTATTATTGTTAGCGTCTTCTAATCGAATTTTTTGAAAAAATTTGAATTGTAAAATATTGCATATCATTTTAATGATTAAAACAAGAAAAATGATACCCAAATAAAGAATATTGATACTAGTAATTAAAACAGATAGACCTAAAATGGTTATCGTATTTGTTATAATGTTTATAAAAATATGAAATATATTGACAATGGATGTAATGTCTTTAGCTAAAGAAATTTGTGTTCGGTTTTCTGGATTTTCTAATTGATAAAAATCTAAATGTAATGCATAATTTGCTACTTCTAATTGTAATTTTTTCATCATTCTTGTTGCATATTTATCTTTAAAATAATTTAAAATTCTATTGATTGCATAAAGCAAAAATAGAAATAATCCAAAATATAAAATGGGAATTAAAATATCTATATATGGACTATTATTTTCTAATCGATCAATAAATATTTTAGGAAAATAAACGCCAAGTAATGCAATGATTGGAGAAATAAATATACTAAAAATAGATAAAATAAAATAACTAGGTCCATATCGAAATAATAATTTAATAATATGGAAGGGAAGTTTTAATTTGGATAATGGTTTATTCATTTTCTTTTTCCTCGTAATAATGGATTTGTGTCATATATAATTCATAATATCTTTTTTGGTTTATCATTAATTCATTATGGTTTCCACTTTCGATTATTGTTCCATTCTCTAAAACATAAATCTTATTGCAAAGCGCAGTAAAAGACAGGCGATGAGAGATTAAGATGGATAATTTATTGTTCGTCATGGATTGAAATTTTGTAAAAATGTCATGTTCAGCCAAAGGATCTAATGTTGATGTGGGTTCATCCATAATTAAAATCTTAGATTGCTTATATAGCGCTCTAGCAATCGCTAATTTTTGATTTTCACCACCAGAAAGTTCAATTCCATCATCATTAAGTTCTTTATATAAAACGGTATCTAATGCATAAGGTAATTTGTTTATTTTTTCAGCCAATCCGCTTTCTTGAATACATTGTTTTAATCTTTTTTCATTTTCTTTTTGATGAAATACAATATTTTCTTTTATGGAATATGCAAATATAAAATAATCTTGTAAGACAACACCAATGAAAGAGAGATATTGATGAAGAGGAATCGTTTGAATATCAATCTTATTAAGTAGTATTTTTCCTTTTGTTGGTTTATACAATCTAAGAATTAATTTGATTAAAGTTGTTTTTCCTGCGCCATTTAGGCCAATAATACCGATATTTTCATTGTTTTTAATTTCTAAATTTATATTTTTTAAAATTTCGGTGTTGCTTTCAGGATAAGTAAAAGAAACATCAACAAATGATAAAGTGAATGGTTTATTATCAAAACTGATTTCATCTAAAAGATTTGTTCGGTGAATATCTGATTTTTGATCAATAATACTTTTATATTCGTTTAAAATAGATTCATATTTCAAACTATCAAGAATTTTAAAATAACTAATGGATAATTGATCAATACAATTATTAAATAAGAATGATGCTCCAATTAAAATGGTATATTGAGAAAGCGTTATTTTTGATAAAAATACTAGATAGGTAAGATAAGCATATAGGATTATTTGTAATAATAATCTTGCAAAATCATAGAAAAATTGAATAGAATGACTTTTTTTATAAAAACAATCAGAAATTTGATAATGTTCTTGACAAATATCATTTGCTTTTTGAACAAGTAAAGGTTCTCCTTTGTTAATTCGGATATCTTTACCATATTTATAATCGGTCATTACATGGTAGATATAATCTAATTTTCTATTGCTATCTGTGATATCATTGTTAAAATTAAACGATATTTTTCTTTTTAAATAATTTAAATAAATGATAATTATTTGAATGACAAAGATAGCAATGATATACCAAGGTGACATGAATGAAAATAGAAAAATTGTGCCAATAATTTGAAAAAACTGTTGTAATAATTGCCCAATAATATCGATATAAAAAATAGTATGTCCACTCATGGAGCGTCTTTTTAAATTTAATATTTCACCATCTTGTACATAATGGTAATTAACAGTTAAAGCATCATCGACATAGTCATATTGAATTTTGTTTGTGGAAATCCTTGTTAAATAATCAATATAAAAAGTTAAGGATGTTGCAATTAAATTAATTATTAAGGGAATAAAGGAATAAAGAAAAATTGGTTGTAACAATGAAATAAGATTATTGCCATCTAAAAGCTGTTCAACAATGGTTCCTAAACCAACAACTAAAAATAAAGAACTAAAGGATAAAAAAACGCTTTTTAATAGAACAATTAAAAATATTTTTTTATTGTCTATAAATGATTGTTTTAAGAACTTCATTAGTTCTTTTATTTTCATTTTAATTTTCCTTTCTTTGTTTTTAAAGACTAAAAAATTTATAGAAGATATTGTCAAAATAATAAAAAAATTAAAGTTATCTACATTATTATCCTATCAAAGAAATTTAATTTTTGTCAAATATATTATAAAAGTCTATAAAATAAAAGGGAAAAATAAATTTATATTTTAAAATTTGCTATTTAAAGTAAGAAAAAACATTAGATTTTATGCCATAAATCTAATGTTATAACAAAAAGTATAAAATTCTATTTCTCAAAAATATAAAATTATTAAAATTGAGAAATAACAAGCCATCTAGCGATATCGTAAATTTTTATTCCTTCATAGATTGTTTCAGGATGTTTGGTTCTTGCAATGATAATTTTTGGATAAGCATCTTTAATTGATAAAAGAGGCTCAGTTTCTCTTTTAAAAGTTTTTTCATTACTTAAATCATCAGCCACTTGAATGTAGATTTTTTCATCCCTTTTGATTGCAACAAAATCAATTTCTTTTTTATATAAATAGCCAACATAAATTTCATATCCTCTACGAAGAAGTTCTAAAGCGACAATGTTTTCATAAACTCGTCCATAGTCCATATTCTTGGTCCCTAAAATTGCATACTTAAATGAATGGTCACTTAAATAATATTTATCCGAAGAAGATAGATATTTTTTACCCTTGATGTCATATCTTGGAACTTTATAAAAAGCATAGGCATTACATAAATAATTTACATAAGAACTAATCGTTTTGTTATTTGTTTCAAAATGATTTTTATTTAATGTATTAGAAATATTTCTAATGGATGTAATATTTGCAATATTATCTATTAAATAATTAGATAAGTATTCAATTAATGATTTGTTTCTAATTCTATATTTTTTAATTAAATCTCTTACGATTAAAGTTTTATAGATGCTTGAAATATACAAATATTTTTCTTCACTGGTTTGATAAACATACGATCCGGACATACCACCTTCATATACATAATGATCAAAGGCAGTATCTATATCTTCTATCGAATAATATTCTTTAAATTCTGAAAATGAAAAAGGAAAAATGTGAATTTCAAAGGTTCTTCCTGTAAATAAAGTGGCTAAATCACTACTTAATAAAAACGCATTGGGACCAGTGATATAAATATCATATTTTTCAGAAGCATGTAAACTATTGATTGCTTTTTCAAACAAGGTACACATCTGAATTTCATCAATGAATAAATAATTATTTTTATTTTTTAAATATTTGGATTCAATGTATTTTTCTAATTCTTTGTAATTGGTCAAATCTTCATATTGCGATTGATTAAAATTAATATGAATAATATTTGCGTTAGGATCATTTGATTGTAAGTATTGAATAAAAGATTCTAATAATTTTGATTTTCCACTACGTCTTACTCCTGTGATGACCTTTATATCTGGAGTACCTACAACATTTTTAAGTTTGTTTAAGTAGTTTTTTCTTTCAATTAATTTCATTGTAATCACCATTTTAATTATATCATATATTTTTTATTTCTCAAAAATATATTTTTTTAAAAATTGAGAAATAGCAAAGCTCTATTGATGTTAAAAAAGTTCTCATACATGAAAAGAAAAAAACAATCATATAATTTTTTTAAGGTGATAGTATGAAACAAATATTACTGATTTTTCTTTGTTCCCTAGGGGTTTTTTTAATTCCTAGTCCTCAAAAAAATAATGAATCAATTCCCACTGCTGCCGTTCCTATTTCTTGTTCTAGTTATGTGGTTATGGAAAAAAGCACCAATAAAGTATTAGAAAGTAAAGATATACATACGAGTAGAAGTGTTGCTAGTATTTCTAAAATTATGACCGCAATTGTTGCAATAGAAAATGTAAATCTTGAAGATATTGTAACAATACCCCAAGAAATCAATGAAGTCTATGGCAGTATGCTATATATTCATGAAAATGATCAAATTCCGATTATGGATTTACTTTATGGATTAATTTTAAGAAGTGGCAATGATGCTGCAGTAAGTATTGCCATCCATGTTGGTGGAACCATTGAAAAATTTGTAGAAATGATGAATCAAAAAGCAAAAAATTTAAATATGCAAGATTCTTTGTTTCGAAATCCTCATGGGTTAGATGAAGAAGATGGCGGAAATCTTTCATCAGCCTATGATATGGCACTTTTGCATGCTTATGCCTTAAATAACCCTGTTTATCGTCAAATCACATCTGCAAAACAATATAAAACGTATAAAAATAAGAATCGCTTATTTAATCTTTATGATTGTACAACGGGTGGAAAAACAGGATATACAAAATTAGCAAAAAGAACCTTAGTAAGTAGTGCAAAACAAGATGATTTAGAATTAGTCATTGTGACTTTAAATTGTGGGAATGATTTTGGAGTTCATAAAAGTTTATATCAATATTATTTTGCAAACTACAAAGGATTAATTGTTTTAAAAGCAGGAGAAAATTATATTGATTCCTATTGTGTAAAAGTAGAAAAAGAATATGTTTTAATGGTATCTAATGATTTAGATAATCTTTATTTAAAATATGAGATTCAAAAAAATAGTAAACAAGTGCATATTTATTTACAAGATCAATATGGTTATGTGATTGAACAAGTAACCATTGAATTATATTGTTTACCGCAAAAAAATGAATAAAAATTGAAAGAAAAGTTTAGTAGACGTTTTTTAGCGTGTAGATAAAAATACAATAAATATTAAAGATTTAAAATTAGTTAAAAATATTTTAATTTTTCTCGACAAAAAGTGATTTTATAAGACAAATTTCGAGAATTCTATTTGATTTAAAGTTCGTTTTTTTTATTTTTTTATAAAAACTTTTTTTATGCAAAAAAACAAAAAAAAAAATAAAATTGTTGTTTTTTTGCGTTTTTTATTCTTTTTATCCTAGTAAAACTAGGATTTTTTTGTATTTAAATTCAATATAACCATTCATTGTTGATGTTGAATCCTAACAAAAAGGATGAGAAAAAAAAGAAATAGAAAACATTTTTTTAAGTTTGTGAGTAAAAATGAATTCCTTTTTGCAGTTAAAGTGATGAAAACATTTTTAACAAATTTAGGAGAGCAACAATGGAAAACTTAATTGAATTAGTGATGCAGTATCAAAAAACAAATGCAGAAACAACTTTAAAAACAATTTTACAACGTCTTTATCCCATGATGAGAAAACAGCTTAAAAAGGTAAATCTTACTTTTCAAGAGGATCTTTTACAAGAAATGATCATTTTTACTTATTCAACAATTCAAAAATTTAAGATTGACTTAGAAAAAAGCACTTTAGAAATTAACCAAAAACAATTTCTTAAATTTTTAAAAACATATTATACAAAAGTGATTCCTCAATTTTATCAAAAACACAAAAATTCTTTTCAATATGAAATAAGCGATAGGCTATTTGATTTTTCTTGTTATCCTATAGAAAGCTCTTTTCACTTATCGTTAGAAGAAATATTGTTAGAACATCATGTTACTCCACAAGAAATTCAATTTTTAACAACCTTTATTGATAAAAACCAATTATTGACTCAAAAAGAAGTTGCTCAAAAATTAGGGTATAGTCAACAAAAAGTTTCTCGAATTTTGAATCAAATTAAACAAAAATATAAAAATAAAAAAATTTGTGAGTAAAAATAAAGTCTTTTTGACAGTTAAATAAGTGAAAAGAGAAGAAAGGAGGGAAAAGAATGAGTGAAATCAGTATAGCCATCAGTGTGGTTGGACTGATGGGATCTATCTCAAGTATTTTATTTGCTTATCTAGCATTTAAAAGAAACGAAAAAAAAGATCACAAAGAAGCAGGAGCAACAAAAGGGCAACTCCAAGCCGACATTCAATATATCGTTAAAACACTTGCTAAATTAGAAAAAGAATTTAGCAAACTAGATGATCGTGATCGACAAATGCTAGAACGATTAGCAAAAGTAGAGCAAAGTCTAAAAATCAACCAAAGAGAATAAAAGGGAGGTGGTGAGATAATGGAATTTGCTAGTGTACCCATCATTGTGATTTGTTGCTATGTAATAGCAGAAATTTACAAAGCGATATTTAAAAAGAAAAAAGAAGCCTATCAATATATTCCCTGTATTAGTGCGGGAATCGGTGGAATATTAGGCATCATCATCTATTTAACACAACCAGAGATGATTTTAGAAGCTTCAAATATTTGGATTGCATTAGGAATTGGAATTGTTAGTGGCGCTAGTGCTACTGGAACCAATCAAATTATAAAGCAACTTTTTAAAAACACCAAAGAAGAACAAGTTCAAAAAGAAGGTGAAATCTAAATGTTAGTTAGTAAAGAAATCGATATAAAATGCTATTATCGATTTATTGAATTTACATCAAAACTGATTGGAATTCAATTACCACATGAGCGATTTAAAAGAATTGCGATGGATGATTATAAAGCAGAATCAAAACAAGAAGTTAAAGTTAAACGATTAGCAAACGCTTATTTATATCTTTTAAATAATATTCAGCAAAGTTTTACAAAAGAACTTCTTGAACACACTTATATTTTATTAACAAATAAACGATTAAATAAAAATAAAATTCAAAATATATTAACAGAATTTTATAAAAACTATGATGAAAGTGGCAATTATTTAGCGGCCTATCTTCATTTGGTTATTCTTGAACAAATTAAGATACAATCTATAGAATTTGCTTTGATGATAAGTAATTATATTATGTTAAAAAAAGGAAGATTTCCGATTATTCTTTATTCAACAGAACATAAAATTTATAAAACAACAATACAAAGAAAAAATTTAGAAAAGTTAATATTTATTTTTCATCAATTAGAACATAAAAAACTTTCCCATTCTATGTTAACAGAATGGGATAAACAAGAAATCATTGAAAAAATTAAAAGTTTAAAAAGTCAGTTAAAAGTCAAATACAAAATAAAAAAATTTTATTTATATGGATCCTATGCAAAAGAAAAAGTAACATTGTCAAGCGATTTAGACTTTTTAGTTATTTTTAATGAAGATTTAATACCTACAGAAAAAGGTTTTCTTTTAAAACAATTAAAAGAGGATCTACAAGCCCAAATGAATATCAAAATTGACTTATTAGATTTTAGTCATGCATTAAAATTTTTAGATATTTGTGAAATGGAAAATATCGTTACTTTAATATAAAAGGAGGAAAACAAAATGATAAAAATATTTAGTAACAAAACAACAACACAAAAAATTACAATACAATCCAAATTTTTAAAAAACAAAACAACAATTCTTAATCCTAATTCTTCAAACAAAGTTAATGACGTCAAAAGTGATACTTTACTTTTTGTTCAAATTCATGTGCAAGGTTTAAAAAGCAGTGAAAAAATTAGAAATTTGCAATTAGGAATAGCATATGAAAATACGGCTAAAACAGCGACTTTAAAAATGATAAATTGCGATATTTCTGATTTTAATGACAGTACAATTAAAAACTTTGCAGCAAACCTATCAGGAGAAGAAATTGTAGAAGACACACAAATTTTAAATGGAAATGATCATTCATTAAATGAAGGAATCCAAGTTGTCCGCTTCGACTTAACATCTTTAGTTAAAAATTTACAAGAAGAAAATGTAAGTTTTACTTTTGTCATTTCAAACAATCAAACACTAAACGGATTATCAATCTATGATCCACAAAAATTATCAGAAGAAATAGAGTGTTGTCAAGCAACAATGGTTTATCTAGAAGGATTATCCTCAGCTTATAAATATGATGAACATGAAATTGAAGATACAGGCAAAAGTTATGTTAATTTGTATACGCAAAAATTAATCCATACTTTTAATGGTCTTTCAACATGGAGTAAAAAAGCACCTATTACTTATTATCCAATTTATAGTAGCCAATTCCCTGTTTCAGAAAGTAATTTTGATTTATCATTAACTGCAAATTTTCAATATAAAATTGATGATAGAGAGGACGAAATTGTCATAGAAGATGCTACAGGAGCAGGAAGATATTATTATTCAATCAGTCCTACAAGTGACAAAGGGAAAGCTTTGCTAAAAAATTACAATAGAGAGATATTACTTTCTGGTGAATCTTTGTATTATTGTGATTATGACCAATCATCCCTTTGCTTTGAAAGAACCGAAAGATATTCCATGGCTGAATTATGGGATCAAAAAGGAAATTTAATGCAATTCCAAATAATGTTAGATAATTTTACAAAATTAATTTGTATAAAATACAAAGATGGAGATATAATCAATTTTTATTGGTCAGGAAATAAATTAGAAAAAATAGTTAATAGTGATAATGAAGAAGTTCATTTAACTTATAATTCTATCAATTTTTTAGTTAAAGTAGATTTTATTTCACAACATCGCTTTATTCAATTCGATTATTTTACTCAAGAAAACAAAATCATGATGACAACTTATGCTTATGAAGAAAATTCTACTTCAACAACAAAACTAAAAGAAATAGAAATCAATTATCAATCAAACTATTTATCAAAGGTCATTGATAAAATATCAGGATATCAATTAAATTATCAATTTCAAAACAAATTAGTTCAAAGAGTTACGGCTTTAAATGCAAACAATGAAACCATTTATTATATGAACTATATATCCGATGATGAAGTAACTTCAGTTACTACTCACGACAATAAAAAATATTACTATTATTTTGATACTTCTGGAAGTTGTAAATTAGAAATGGATGACCAAGGAAGATCCATTACTTATAATTACGAGGAATTAGAAAATGGAGAACCAAAGCGCTTAACAAGTGTTTCTAAATTACAAACAAATGCGCGTAATTTCATTGAAAATCATAGTTTTGAAAATGAAATTGAATTATTTAATTCTTCTTCATTGGGTTGGAAAAAACAAGGAGATAGTCTTTCAAAAATAAAAGTGATTTCTGAAGGACTTTATGGTGAAAAATGCTTGTTTATTGATAAACACGAAAATGAAACGATTACCATTAGTCAAAATATTGTTTTAGATTCTGGAACATATATTTTAAAAGGATTTGTAAAACATCAAGCGAAAAATACAAACGAATCCATTGTTAATGGAAATATAAAAATGAAAATTAGTGGAACATACATTATATTAGAAAGAGAAGAACATGGAATGATAATGGTTCCTGTACCAAAAACGTATTCATTTTCTGGTGAAACGACACAAACATCAGGTAATATTGATTGGACAAAATTTGCAACAACGGCTATTCAAATTCCCTCTGGAGCTATCAATATCCAATGTAAAGTAGAAATGATTTTTTCTGGTATAGCTAGTGAAATTTATATTGATGAATTACAACTTAGTCCTATGAGTCAAAGTTCAAGATACAATTTAATTGAAAACGGATATATGGATTTTGTTGAAAATTCGCTTCCAAAAGGATGGAACTTTGAAAATTTAGAAGAGGAAGATCAAATTACGACATTAAATGATAATGATGAACACGCTTCTGTTTTAGGAAAAAAAGCAATGAAGTTTGCTGCAGGAAATATAGAAAACGAATCGACAAAACAATTTAAAATTAAAAAAATGTATAAAACCATTTCTTGCAATGGCTTATCAGGTGAATCATTTATATTTAGTGTGTTTGCTAAAGCATATACAAGTTTAGGTAATGTTTTTCAATCTTTTGTAAAATTTTATTATAGCGATAGAACCCCTAAAACTTATTATTTTCAATTTGATAATCACTTTAAACATTGGCAAGTATTAACAAGATCAATTGTTGCAGAATATAATTTTGATAAAATTGAAGTGGGCATTGAATATTGTGGTGGAAATGAAGCATTATTTGACGCTTTCCAACTTTATAAAGATTCCTATGGTTTGTACTATAATTATGATAAAGTAGGCAATATTACTGAAGTCATTAATGGCGAAGGAACAAGTATGAGAATTCATTATGATGAAAATAATAAAGTGCAAGAGATTCATTCTCAAGATGGTGGAATGCTACGCTATCAATATGATAGCAAAGGACGCCTTTCACAAATTAATGATTTATCCGGAAATATAATGGATGTTGTATATGACGAAAATGATTTTATAAAAAGTACGACATTAACGACTGCCGATGGTGAAAAAATCATTCAAAGTCAAACGAATGATATTTGGGGAAATGTTTTATCTTCTACAGATCCTTATGGTAAAATTACCCAAATGGGAATAAATAATCTAAACCAAATGATTTCTATTACCCAACCAAATGGCTTTAAACAAGAAGTAGAGTATAACCAAGATGATTCCATAGCTTATTTGAAAGCTGTTTTAAATAATATTACTCATTTTAATCATTTCACATATGATGAGCAAAAATTGGTAAAATCCATTGCTAGTCAAAATGGCTCAAAATATGATATGACCTATGATAATTTTGGTCATTTAATCAAAGTGACATTAAATGGTACAACCGTTAATCAATGGAATTATAATGAAATGAAAAAGGGCATTAACAAAGGCTTACTTAGTCGTAAACAATATGGAAATGAAGGAGATTATTTTGATTTTGACTATGACGATCAGGGTCAACTCATTGCTGTAAAATTAAATAATGATCCAATTATTCAATATCGTTATGATGAAGATGGTCAAATTGTTGAAATTAAAGATATAAGAAACAATATTGTTAAATATTTCACTTATGATCTAAATGGAAATATCACAAAAGTGTTAAAAAATGATGATTTAATGTCTTCTTATGCCTATGACCATTTTAATCATTTGCAAAAAGCAACTTATATTTTTAATCAAAACAATAAAAAATTACATAGAAGTTATGATTACGAATACGATTATGAAACAAATGAATACACAAAAGAAGGATATTTCAATCGTATTGGAAAAATATTCCAAGATGAAATTGTTCTTGGCGGAATGAAAACAAATGGCATCTATGGAGCCAAAAATTCATTTAAAACTTGTTCTCAAGAGTATGATAAAAATCTAAAAATGAATGTCTATACATTTGAAGACAAGTATGATTATATTTGGTATGAAATGGATACATTTAATTCAAATCGAACCAGTGGTTATTCAGCCGGTAATGTCTTTAATTTAAATGCTTGGCAAAAAAGATTTGTTTACAATAAAACATTTTATATGTGGATGAAGCCAATGGGTACTTATGAATCCATTGTGTTATTTAAATTTTTAAATGTCTATCAAGATGATGTAACGATTCTTTCTAGTTTAAATGTTACAAGTGATGGAAAAATTGGTTATCAAGCTGATGGAGAAACAAATTACTATATGATATCCAATCAAAAACTAAAATTAAACGAATGGAATTTAGTGGGTATTAAGTTTTTCAAAAAGAACAATGAAACAAAAGCAAAATGCGTTGTTTTTATCAATGATGATTGGAGTAATGAAACCATCATTGAAGAACCTATTCATCAATTTAACCGTCTATTGATTGGACATCAATATACAGAATTTACAGGGGTTCAATCTTTAAGTGCAAATGATGGCGTTATCAATCGAGATTTAAATCTTAAATTCAATATTTGTATGATGTCATTTGGCGCTTATGATTATCGTGCAATAGACATACAAAGCATTTATAAACAAGGATTAAAATATTTTGTATCAAATGGAATTACAAAAAGTAGTGCTGTATCCTACTATCACTATAATGTTTACAAAGACTTTGATGTCATTTCATTAAATGGAAGTTTAGAATCTACCTATGGGCTTAAACCTGTTTTACTTCAAGAAACAGATCCTTCCTTTAAAGTAGAAAAAGCTAGAATTTTCAAATATGATGAGGCATTAAAACGACATGTTTATGGTGCATTTTCAGAATCCGAAAGTCTTTCCCCAGGCAATCAATCTGCATTGGGTTATCAATTTCCTTTAAAAAATCAAGGAGCACTATCTTTGAGATTTAAATTAGAACCAAGTTCTTCTAATAATAATCGAACCATTTTTACATGCAACATTGGAAGTACGATAAGGCTTCGTATGGTTGTTTTACCAACAAACCATTTAAGAATTATTGTTTTTAGCAAATATTTTTTAAATTGTGATAAAGTGTTAGAATTAAATCGTTGGTATCATACAACTGTTTTTTTCCAAGATAATCAAATTAGTGTTTACATTGATGGAGAACTTCTTCATACAGAAACTGTTGAAAATTCCATCAATATAGATCAATGTACAACCTATTTTGGTATAGACAATGAATATTTGAATCCTTTAAATGGATGTTTAGAAATGATTGCTTATACAGATAAACTCTCAACCAATCAGCAAATCGTTGCGCAAGATTTATATGAGAAAGGAAAACCAATTGTCATCAGAAATGAAATGGACTCTTTAGGAAGAGTGAAGAAAAAAGTAATTGATGTCAATCAAAACGCTTTAGAAACCTCTTATACTTACAATCACTATCAAATTACAAAAGAAGAACAATTTGATGGAACAAGTATAGAATATACTTATGATTCAATGGGTTATATCTCTTCAAAAACGACAAAAAAAGAAAATGTAGTACAATCTATAGAAAATTATGAATATGATTTATTGGGGCGTTTGATTCAAGAAACAAAATCCAATGGTGAAGTAGAATCATTTAGTTATGATACAAATGGAAATATAAAAACGCATCAAGTAACTAAAAATAATACTCTTTTAACCAATGAAGAATATCTTTATGATGCTATAGAAAAAGATCGTTTAAATGCGATTTTAAACAAACTTAATAACACTCAAACAACAACCTTTACTTACGATAATTCTTATAAAGGAGCCCCTACAAAAATTGTTCAAAATGGCACATCCTACAATTTAACTTGGGAAGGCTCTCGCTTAACAAAAGTGAATGATGTTACCTACAAATATAATGAAGAAGGTATCCGAATTAAAAAATCAGCATCGAATTTTATAACGACTTTTGAAGTAAAAAATGGTAGAGTCCTTTCAATGGATTATAGTAATCCAGGAGTTGGATTCACAATGATTTTCAATTATGACGTAAATGGAGAACTTATTGGTGTATCTGTAGATAACAAAGAATTCTTTTATATCAAAGATTTAACAGGGACTATCATAAAAATAGTTGATGAAAATGGGTATAATATTGTAGAATATAGTTATGATGCATGGGGAAAGATAATAAGTAAAAAAAGTTATGCAGATTGTGCTGTTTCTTTTTACAACCCATTTGTATATAAGAGTTATCTATATGATTCTGAAACAGGTTGGTATTATTTAAATTCTAGGTATTATGATCCCGAGTTACATCGTTTTATTTCTCAAGATTCAATTGATTATTTGAATTTGAATTCTATTAATGGATTGAATTTATATTGCTATTGTGGAAATAATCCTATAATGTATTACGATCCTAGTGGACATTTACCATGGTTATTTATTGCGGTTGTAGCTACGGTATTGTTGTTTACTCCAATTGGTGGAACTACACTTCAAGTAATTATTTCATCTCTTAGTTATGTAGGAATGGCAATTGCTGCCATATTTGATGAAGATATCAGAAATGATATGAATGCAATCAAATGGAATCCATTCAATACAGATGAACTTTCAACATTGAATTCTAATAAAGTGTCATTTTATAAAGGGGTTCCTGTATTTAGAAAAACTAGTGGTCGTTCTGGATCATTTGGAGTAATATCATTAACTAAAAAGAGCACAGTAGATGATTTGCGCCATGAAAGAGGGCATAACTGGCAATTAATGATGATGGGAATTGGGACTTTTGGTTTTACTATAGGAATTCCTTCCCCCGCCAATCTTGGTCCGTGGGCTAAACAAGAGAATTATTATGGAGCACCTTGGGAAACAATGGCAGATATATTAGGTGGAGTAGAGGGAAGAACACATAACAGTAAAGAAATAATGAATGCATGGTTTTATTATGCTATTAGTATGTCTTGTTTCCCATTTACTGCGTTATATTGGTTTTAATTAATCAAGATAGAGGTGAAAGTATGAAAAAAATACACGTTATTCTTTTAAGTATGATTGTATTATTGTTGTGTGGCTGCGCTATTGATCCTGCTACTTATTATTTTGATGCGGATGATATAAAAAATCAAGCAACAAAAATCCAATTAGTAATATGCGAAAATAATAATCCAGTTATTGTTGATGTTAAGGAAGATACAGTTTTGCTTTTTGATATTGATAATGTTAGAATTATTGAAACGTTAGAACAAGAAAAAATTGATGATTTTGCTTATGAATTATCTACTATTACTTTTCATAAAGAAATGGAAAGTGTAAATTCACCGGTTGGTTATACCGTTTTAATATATATGCAAAATCAAGAAATAATAGTTTTATCATGCACGATTATCAATGGTATTGGATATGGAATGGTAGCTGTTTTTTCAAATGATGGGAATTTTATTAGACATATTGCTCAATTTGCAGATGAACCAAAATTTAAAAGATTGTTAACTAATTATTTTGTGAATTTTAATCCATCTTAAGTTTTAGAAAGAATATAGGAAGAATAATATTTCTCCAAGTGTTCAATATATGCAAATTATAGATTACTTTCATCACAAAAGCATTTAAAAAAATGGAGGGATAATCATGGAACTAAAAATTTATCAAGGAAGATACACTGCATTTCTTTATAGTTTTATTGTAGTTTTATTATTTGGATATTTTTTCATGTTTATTGCACTTTATCGTATAATGCAAACTATAAATATTTTACCAATAATCATTATTTGTGAAGCAATTATCGTTTATATTATGTGTTTTTTAACTTTAAAAATCATTTTAAGTGTTAAGTTAAATGCTAACGAAATTACCATCAAAGGACAACATCTTTGCTTTATGCCAAAATCTTTTACTATTCATCCTGCTGATATTTTACAAGTAAGAGAAGGAAAGGGAATTGATGAATACTTCTTTAAGAATAATTCTTTCCTAACGATGTATCCTAAATATATTAAACAACCTTTTATTTATTTTGATATGAAGGATGGAAAAACCTACCCTTTATGGATTAAACATTTTTCTAAAAGAGAAATAAAAAATATAATAGATCTTACAAATCACTTTATTCAAGTAAATTCTACTAAAAATATATAATATTTAATAAAAACATTTTTTAAAATTCCTCGTTTTTGAAGACAAAGACGGGGATTTTTTATATTCAAAGTAACTCAAATAAATTTTTTATATCAAAGATTGAATAAAAACCCTTATTAAAGGAATTGATGAAAATGGACCTGATGTTGTAAAATATAATTATAATGATAGTTATAATGCATGGATAAAACCAATTGACCTTTGGACCAATTCCATATTTGGATTAATATGGAGACCCTTTCTGTATTTATATATAATAGCAAAGGATTCTTCCGTGAAAATTTACTATTAATTTAATTTTGATGATGTCAAACAAGATTGAAATCACTTTTTGATGGAGAAGATTAATTAAACCATTTAGGTGGTGGTAGAAAGGAAATGTTATGAAAAGAGTAATTTTACTAATTTTAATTTTATTTGGT
>HF997991.1:7975-13474 GCA_000433015.1 Firmicutes bacterium CAG:631 | reverse complement strand
TTCTCCCCTTTGTCAATCCTTTTTTTAAAATATTTAATATTTATTAAAATTTACATGTTACAATATATATAATAATTGTTATATTAGATTAAAAATTTTGACTATCCATGTAGATTGTGAAAGGACCATCATTCACTAAAAAGACTTCCATATGCTTTTGAAACTCACCTTCTTTTACAACAATTCCATAAGATTTTAATTCTTGATTAAAAATTTCATAAAATTCTTTTGCGGTCTGTGCGTCCTTGGCATTGGAAAAACTTGGCCTTCTCCCATCAATGGTTGCACATAAAGTAAATTGAGAGATTGAAAGAATTTCTTTTTTGGTATCTAAAATAGATAAATTCGTTTTTCCGCTTTCGTCAGCGTTAATACGTAAATTAGCGACTTTTTGAGCCATTTTTTGAACTGTTTCAATGGTATCTTCTTTTTCAATTCCTACAAACAAAACATATCCTTGATGAATATTGGATACTAATTGATTGGAAACCATCACTTTTGCCTTTTGAACAATTTGGATTAATACTTTCATCAGGTGTCACCTCTTCATTTTATTTTATCATCTTTGATTGATTCTAAAAAGAGAATAATTTAAAATAGAATTTGGAGATGATGGTGATGAATCAACCTTTAGCTTATCGCATGAGACCTACCCATTTAGATGAAATTTTAGGACAATCACATCTACTTGGTGAAAACAAATTTTTAACAAACATGATTAAAAATCAATCGTTATGTTCTATGATTTTCTTTGGCCCTCCAGGAACGGGTAAAACCACATTAGCCATTTGTATTGCGAATACATTAAAAACACCTTATCAAATGCTCAATGCTGTAACCTGCAATAAAAAAGATTTAGAAGGGGCTATTTTAGAAGCCAAAATGAAAGATGGCTTAGTTTTAATCGTTGATGAAGTTCATCGTTTAAATAAAGACAAGCAAGATATTTTGCTTCCTCATTTAGAAAATGGTTTGATTATTCTTTTAGGAGCTACAACGGCAAATCCTTATCATGCGATTAATAAAGCCATCCGCTCTCGTTGCCATCTTGTTGAAATTAAACCTTTAACACAAGAAGATATTGTGATTGCTTTAAAAAGAGCTTTGGATGCCCCTCAGGGGTTAAATCAACGTTATCAAGCACAACAAGATGCATTAGAAACCTTGGCACAATTAAGCGGTGGAGATTTACGTTTTGCTCTCAATCAATTAGAAATCGCCGCTTTTAGTGCACCTACATCGCTCATTACTAAAGAAATTATTTTAGATATCTGCCAAAAAGCAAATACCACATTAGATGCGGACGAAGATGGACATTATGATGCGGTTAGTGCTTTACAAAAATCGATTCGTGGTAGTGATGTAGATGCTGCATTATATTATCTAGCAAGACTGATTGCTTATGAGGACTTAGAATCCATTGAACGGAGATTGCTTGTCACAGCTTATGAAGATATCGGGCTTGCTAATCCTTCTGCTGTGGATCGTGCCTTTAATGCCATTCAAACCGCTAAAATTGTTGGTTTTCCTGAAGCCATGATTCCTCTAGGTTTTGCTGTCATTGATTTGGCTTTATCACCCAAAAGTAAATCTGCTTGTCAAGCGATTCATCGGGCAGTAGATTTAGTGAAACAACAAAATTTTTCGATTCCAGAATACCTAAGACTCACTCCAGTTAATTTAAAAAAAGAAGATCAATACGATTATGAAAATGAAGAAAGTTGGGTTCAAATTCAATATTTACCTTCATTAATTCGGCATCTTCATTTCTATTATCCGAATTACAAAAGCGGGCCATACGAATTGTCATTAATTAAAAATTATCAACAACTACAAAAAATTAATCGAACCTCAAGATTAAAAGATTTAAAAAAGAAATAGTTCCTTTGCATGAAGGAACTTTTTATTTTCATATAATGCAATGAGGTGAACGCCATTGACAGATAAAAAAAGAATTTTTCTTGCCATTTTTTTTACTGCATTAACCTTCATCGCCTTTTATTTTAGTCAGTTTACCTCACAACAATTTTATCAAACTTTACAACTTATTTTTCGTGTCGTTATTCCCTCATTAACTCCTTTTATGATTTTAATCCACTTTGTCATTTTATTTAATGGCATTGATTTATTAGGATTTTTTTTACAATATGTAAGCTATCCTATTTTTAAAATTAGCGGATATGGAGCCATTATTATTTTGACTTCTATTTTTGGGGGCTTTCCCTATTCGGCAATTATGGCCAATGAGCTATTAAAAGAAAACAAAATTGATCAAGAAGAAGCAAAACGTATTGTAAAATATATCTTTTTTCCATCACTAGCCTTTATGTTATCCACATTATTAAATGTGAATTTAACTTATCAAAAAGAGTTTCAACTTATTACTTTTTCGGTTTATTTTACGGGCTTTTTACTCTTATTTTTAACTCGTAATAAAAAACAACAAAAAAATTTTCTCTCCAAAGAAGATTTACTTTTAAAATTTAAAAAAGAACAACAAAATTCATTAACCTCTTCTTTTTTAAGTATTATTCAAAATACACTTTCATCCCTTATTCATATTGCTTTTTCTATTCTTATTTTTTCAATGTTTAAAAATTATTTATCTTTATTATTTAAAAATCAGCTACTATATCTCATATCAGGTATCTTTGAATTTTCAGGAACATCGATTGCGATTTTATTAAAACCTAATCTGCAATTTTCTTATTATGTTATTTTGACCTTTATTCTATCGTTTTCGGGATTTAGTGTTTTTTTTCAAGCACTTCCTTATTTAAAAAGCAGTAACCTTACTTTAAAACAAATGATTGCCTCTCGTTTTTTAGTGGCCATTATTAGTGTGGTTATCTTTTCTATCTTATATTTCTTTTTTCTTTTGTAAAAGATTTAAAATGGTGTCTCCATATTGATATTTTTTGAGTTCATAACCTAAATAGTAATCTGGATCAATGTTTGTATGCATTGCACTTTCATAAACAATAATCGCATCATCCGATAATAAGTTTTTTTCTTCAAGTGTTTTTAAAATGTCATCAAGCACACTATAACGATAAGGAGGATCTAAAAAGATTAAATCGAAAGGTTCTTTTAAAAGACGTAAAGCTTTTTGATAATCCATATAAAGGACTTTTGTTTGATCATTTACTTGTAAAGCTGCAATATTTTCTTTGATGGTACGAATGGCTTGTAAATCATGATCTACAAAAATACATTTTTTAGCATTTCTTGATAGGGCTTCTAATCCCAAACTTCCACTTCCTGCGAATAAATCTAAGCAAATGGCATTGTACACTTTTGACCCTAAAATATTAAATAAACTTTCTTTAACACGATCACTTGTTGGTCTTGTATTTTGACCTTGTGGTGCTTTAATTAACCGACTTTTAAATTTTCCAGCGACAATTCTCATTTTTTTCACTTTCCTTGTATAATTTTATTTTTAAAGGTCAAACTATAATTGCATCCACGTGATGCATTTTCCCCCTCACATTTCTTGTTGTTTCTTCTTTCCCTATTTTTTTAAGGCATTTTTCGAAGCCTTAAAAACAGTCCAAATATCATCTTTTGTGAGCAAATCATCAAAGATGATATTTTTTAATTCATCCGTTAAAATTTTAAATTGTTGATATTTTTCTTTATAATCGCAAACTAAGGGATGAGAATCAATTTGTAACTTTAATTGATGTAATTTTTTTAAATTTTCTTTAGGAGAAGATATATCAATATCCTTTTGAATTTTTTGATAACGCAAAAAAAGTGCAGAGAGTTCTTTATTTGAAAACATTTGTTCTTCTGCATCTTTTAAATCTTGATATTCTTTTGATTTGGCGACTAATTCATGTAACAAAAATGCTTCATTTAAAACTTCGTTTAATTCCATGGAAATCACCTATCTTTTTAAAAATCCTTCAGCCAAATTAATTAAAGCATTTAAATCATCAATTTTATCAATCACTCTTTTTTTACGACCAACTTTATAATCTGCAAAAAAGGCCTTGAGTTGCTCCGGATGGCGTGACAAGATGCGATGCCAAATCGGATTCTCTCTTAAATAATACCAATAATCAATGTTCGTGTCTAGTTGATTCATGATTTCACTACGCATTAATCATTATATCTCCGAAATGGTTTTATGCGCATCGAAGGAATTCGACTGCTACTTCCTGTAGGTCTTAATTCATCAATCATTCCCACTATTTTTTTAACATTATCTAATCCATCACTGATTTTTTTGGTATCAATTTTTTGAAGGGATTTAACAATTCGTGAAATTTGATCCTCTGAATTTTTATTTTTAGTATCAGAAGCAGTTTCAGTATCTTGTGGTGGTTCTGTTTTTTCTTCTTCTGGCTGTTTAAAAAATTCATGTTCTTCACCAAAAATATCGTAGGTTTCATAAAGTGTTTGCCAACTAATTTTGCCATCTTTAACTTCATTTGCCAAATAGGGTTTATCTTTCACAAATTTTTTAAATTGTTCTAATTTACTTTCCATTTAACATCACCACTATATCATATGCTTCTGCCTAAACATTTTCTACACTTTTTAAAAAAGAAGATGAGAAACAAAAGTAAAATAAATAACAATTGCAGCAGCATCAACCAAAGTTGTGATTAAAGGCGCTGCCATTACAGCAGGGTCCAATTTCAATTTTTTAGCTAATATTGGTAATAATCCCCCAACGCTTTTTGCTAAAATTACTGTTAAAAATAAGGCACCACTGACTGAAATAGCAATCATATAGACATTCACGCCTTCTGGCGCTTTTGTAAAAAAGGCAATACGAATAAAATTAAAACTAGCTAATACAATACTGACAAGTAAACTAACACGAAATTCTTTCCACCATACTTTAAGCCAATCTTTTGTCGTAATATCTCCTGTTGTTAGTCCACGAATAACCATTGTTGAACTTTGGTTGCCACAGTTTCCACCTGTATCATTTAACATTGGTACAAAAGTAACTAATAAAGGAATTGCTGCAATTTTGGCTTCGTAATATCCTAAAATTTCACCAACAATAATTCCGGAAATCATTAAAACAATGAGCCAAACAATCCGATTTTTAAATAATGTTGTCACTTTACTTTCTAAATAAGGTCTATCCGATGGTAACATCGCCGCCATTTTTTCAAAGTCTTCAGTTGCTTCATCTTCAATGACATCTACGGCGTCATCAATCGTAACAATTCCAACCATTCGATTTTCATTATCAACGACAGGTAAAGCAAATAAATCATATTTAGAAAGTAATTTGGCTACATTTTCTTTATCTTCATTCGTTGTCGTATAAATGACTTGTGTATCCATTAAATCATCAATCATCTCTTCATCTTTGGCCATTAAAATGGTTTTAACCGTAATCATACCTTCCAAAATTCGATTTTTATCTAAAACATAACAGGTATAAGAGGTTTCCTTATCTTTGCAAATACGACGAATTCGATCTAATGCCTCTTTGATGGTCATTCCTTTTTTTAAATCTAAGAATTCAGC
>HF997991.1:0-7941 GCA_000433015.1 Firmicutes bacterium CAG:631 | reverse complement strand
GAGCCAGCCGTATCTTCTTTATAATTTAAAAATTGGTTAATTAAAGCTCTTGTTTCATTTGAAGCATTTTGTAATACTCTTTGCACAACATTGGCTGGTGCTTCATCTAACATATCTACCGCATCATCAATGTATAAATCTTCAACAATATTTTTTAATTCTTTATCCGTGATGCCATTGATAATTAATTGTTGACTATCAGAAGATAAATACGAAAAAACATCGGCAGCAAGGTCTTTTGGTAAAGCTCTAAAAGCGATAATCATTTGTTCTTCTTGCAATTCTTCAATCCATTGTGCAACATCAATTTCTGGCAATTCATTGACAACTTTTTTATATTCTTGGTATTTTTTTTCTTCTATTAACTTTAAAAGTTCATTTGCTTTTTCCATTTTATTTACCCCTTTCTTTTTAAAACGAAAAAAACGTGAAGAGCATTCACGTTCGTGGAATAAATAAATTCAAGACAATTAGAAAATAATGGATTTATTTAGACCACTACCAAAATATTTATAATGACAACTTCGCCCAAACTCATCCATTATTCTCACCCGCTTTCAAACCAAAAATATTATAGATTTTCTTTTTTTAAATTGCAATCCTTTTTCAATTTTTTTGTAAAAAAAGATTTCATAATCAAACGATCACACCAAAGTAAAAGAGAAGGCAATAAAAACAAAACCATTAAAATAGAAATAATCGTTCCTCGTCCTAAAAGCGTTCCAATAGACGAAATGGCTACTTCTGAAGAAATCAATCCTACCACAAAGCCCGCAACCACTAATATCGTTCCGGAAGTTAAAATCGTTGGAAGGGCACTTTGAATTGCTTCATGCATGGAAGTGATTTTATCTTTTTCTTTTCTAGAACGTATGTATTTTGAGGTTAAAATGATGCCATAATCAATCGTTGCCCCCATTTGGATACAAAGACAAATCAAATAAGACATAAAAAAGATAGAAGAATGACTTAAATAAGAAATGGCCATTGTGATATAAGTCGCTCCTTGAATGACAAACACGAGAATAAAAGGCAATAAAAAGGATTTAAAAGTAAAAAACAAAATGAGTAAAATTGCAAAAATCGTTATTAAATTGACCTTTAATAAATCACCTTGAAAAGCATTTTCAATATCATAAGAGACCATATTTTGTCCCGCTAAGTAATTTTGACTTGGATAATACGCATTTGCTTTTTCTTTAATCATCTGTATGGCTTCTTTATTCCTTTCTTTTTGATCTGCTGAAATGGAAAGATCAAAAATCATTCTAGAATGTTTCGTACCATTAAATGCTGAAACAGCAGTTTGAATGGTTTTTCCTAATTCTTGAAAAGAAGCAATGAGTTCAGATTGATTTTGATAAAAATCTATGATTTTTTCAATGAGCATCCTTTGATTTTCAGTTAAAAACAATTTCAATTGCTCATGGTCATTGATATAATTAAAAAATTCCCATAAAGTTACTTCGCTTTTTTGCATGTTATTTAAAACACTGCGAATAAAACTGCGATTAACCAATGTATTTTCTAATTTTAATACTTCAATAATTTCATTTTCTGACAAATTTTGTTCTTGAATTAACGTTAAAAAATCATATAATTGATTGACTATTATATAAGTCATCTCTCCATCAGGATTTAAATCCACATAAGAATATAAAAGTAAAAGATCATCTGCAGGAATTTGAACCATTGAAGCAATGGTTTGATAATCCCTTTCTTGAATTAAATCATCAATTTCTCCCATTGTAGTAATAGAATTAAAAATAGGCTGATTTTCAATTTGTAGGCGCAATAATTCTTCTTTTAATGCGACTTGTTTTTGATAATCCTCTTTTGTTTCAGCCAATGGAATGAGCAAAACCATTTGATTTGATTCTCCAAATTGTTTAACAATTTCTTCACTAGCAGGATCATTTGTTTGATAGGCAAAGAAATAATCATTTTTAGACTGTAAAACAAAAGCAACGACGATAATAATAATTAAAACACTTGAAATAACATATTTTCCTTTGTTTACTACTTGAACAATCCATCCACCTTTTAATGGCAAAGGTTTATGTTTTAATTTTAATAAAGGTTTTCTAAAAATTAAAATCAAACCAGGCATAACAAAAAAGACGGTAAGCATACTGCAAATGATTCCTTTAGATAAAACCATACCAATGTCAAAGCCAATTGTAAAACTCATAAACATTAAAGCAGCGAGTCCAGCAATTGTTGTCAATGCACTAGAAAAAATAGACAACATTGATTGCTTTAAAGCTTGAATCACTGCCTCTTTTTCACTAGGTTGTTTATTTCTTTCTTCTTCATAGGCATGTAATAAAATAATCGAATAATCCATTGCCAAGGCCAATTGTAAAATGGCTTGCACAGCTTGCGTAATATAAGAAATAGAGCCAAAAATCAAATTGGTTCCCATATTAATTAAAATTGAAATTCCAATGACAACTAAAAAAATAACAGGTTCAAACCAAGAATGCGAAGTTAAAAGAAGTACGGCAAAAATAATGATACAAGAAACGAGTAAAATGATGGTGATTTCCCGATTTATATTTTTTTCCATATTTAAAGAATTGACACTAACACCACTCATTGAAATTTGATATTCTTGAAGAATATCTTGAATTTTTAAAACCGTTTGTTGACTTTGAATGTCATAATCTTTAGAATCCAAAGTGACTTGAATTAAAGCATAAGTATGGGAATTATCGACTTTATAATCCGTAGAAGCATCGTATTGGACTAGTGCAATTCCATCAATGGTTTGTAGTTGTTCAACAATCGTTGCAATTGTTTCTTGACTTTCATCTTGAACCATAATGCGTGCAGAACTTGTGGATTGAAATTCTTCTTCCATAATTTCTAAAGCTTGTTTGGTTTCGGTATCTTTTGATAAATAAGCCGATAAATCATAATTAATATTCGTATATTTCATGCCAAAAAAAGATAATAAAAAAAGTAAAAGAAATAACCCTAGAAAAAGATATCTTTTTTTCACAATAAAACCAGCTAATTTATTCATATAATCCCCTCTTTATCGTCATAATTCCTCTTTTAAACCTTCAAGGTTAATACATCCAACTCCTAAAATTCCATTTCCAATATGTGCTCCAACTGTTGGCGCAATTGTAAAGATTTCAATTCTTTTGGCATTTGGTGCCTCTTTTTGTAATCTTTTTTGAATTTCTAGCGCATCTTCATATCTTCCTGTATGTCCAACTAGCAAAATAAAATCTTTTAAACTTTTTACTTGTTCAAGAACAAGTTGAATACAACGCTCAATCGCTTTTCGATGTGTGCGAACTTGTTCATGCGTTACCAATTTTCCTTCTTCATTGAAGGTGATAATCGGCTTAATTTTAATGATATCACCAATATATCCTCTTAATTGTCCTAAACGACCACTTTTAACTAAATATTTTAAATCATCAACGACAAAATAAGCCCGAATTTGAC
This sequence comes from Firmicutes bacterium CAG:631, assembly GCA_000433015.1. Lineage (GTDB taxonomy): Bacteria > Bacillota_I > Bacilli_A > RFN20 > CAG-631 > Caccosoma > Caccosoma faecigallinarum. Next base: position 4,479 of record HF997991.1, on the reverse strand, counting down.
GACTTAGTTTTTCACATTCTTCAAAAATAGTCGCTACAGAATAATGTTTATCAGCTAAAATTTCAGCATATTTTGCCGTATAACCTTGCATTAAACAGGCCGTGTTTGAATTAAAAACATGATACCGAATATTTAAATCCAAATCATCAATTCTATTTTTTAAGGATTGACCATAAGTGCTAAGCCCAAAAGAAATAGGAAAATGAATAATATCTGTATACCCCTCTTTTTTGGCATCCTCAATCGTTTTTAAAATTTCTTGTAAAGTGGGGGCCGATGTCGTTGGTATAATTGAAGTGGTTTTTAATTTTTCATAAAAAGAATCCGCAGTAATATCAATTCCATCTACAAATTCTTCCTTATCAAAATAAATACAAGTCCGTGTTAACTGGATGTGATGACTAAAAGGGGCATATTCTAAACCCGAACTACAGTCAGCTGTAATTTTAATTTTTTCTACTTCGTTCATGTGTTTCTCCTTTATTGCTTTTTTTCTTTTAATATTAAATCTGGCTTTTTTAATACAACCAATGTATCTTCTTTAACGGATTCAGTAATAAAGACATTACTACCAATTGTAACATTTTTTTCAATGATTGTTTTTCCTCCTAAAATAGAGGCTCCTGCATAAATGGTTACATTATCTTGAATAGTTGGATGCCTTTTTTCACCTTTGAGTGATTGTCCTTTTCTTAAGGATAAAGCACCTAACGTAACACCTTGATAAATCCGTACATTATTTCCAATCACTGCGGTTTCCCCAATGACAATTCCTGTGCCATGGTCAATAAAAAAGTAGTTCCCAATTTGCGCACCGGGATGAATATCAATGCCTGTCTTTGAATGAGCTAATTCAGAAAGCATCCGAGGAATTAGAGGTATTTTTAAAAGATAAAGTTCATGCGCAATGCGATAAATGGTGATGGCGTAAATTCCTGGATAGGTTAAAATAATCTCATGAATATTGCTTGCAGCAGGATCACCTTGAAAAGTAGCCAAAACATCCCATTCAATCTTTTTTTGAATTTCATCTAATTGCTCAAAAAAAAGTGTAGTTAAATTTGAGTCTGTGCATACTTTTAAAATTTCTTTATGCAATAAAGTATAAGCCTCATCCTTTAAATGACTGAGATAGGTTTTACAATCTTGCGGAATGGGTTCAAAATAACCAGGATAAATATATTTAAATAAAAGTTTTAATGCTTTTTTCACATTAGTTAAACTAGGCATTTCCTTATATTTTTTTTGACAAGTTAAGATGGTATTCATATTTCCTCCCTATATAAATCGGTTGATAAATATCGCTCTCCACTATCCGCAAATAAAACGACAATTCGCTTATTGGGATATTGTTTTGCTATTTTTGCAGCAGCAGCCATTGCAGCGCCAGAAGAAATGCCTACACATAGGCCTTCTTTTTTAGCTAATGATTGACTATAATGGTAAGCCTCTTTATCTGTAACGGTTACAATTTGATCAATGACGCTTAAATCTAAAATAGAAGGTTGAAATCCAGCCCCAATGCCTTGGATTTTATGGAAACCGACCTTCCCTTTGGTCAAAAATGGCGATCCTTCGGGTTCAACTCCAATAATTTGAACATGGGGATTTTTTTCTTTTAAATATTTCCCTACGCCACTAATCGTTCCACCAGTCCCTATCGTTGCAATAAAAAAATCAATTTGATGATCCATTTGATCTTCAATTTCTGGACCTGTGGTTTCGTAATGAGCCAAAACATTGTTTTGATTATCAAATTGACCTAAAATAATAGCATTAGGAATTTCATTTGCTAACGATTGTGCTTTTAAACCCGCTCCTGCCATTCCTTCTTCTTTTGGCGTAAGTACAACCCTAGCTCCATAAGCTTTTAATAAATTTTGTCTTTCTTGACTCATAGAAGAAGGCATGGTTAAAATGACTTGACATCCTAAAATCGCTCCATAACAAGCTAGACCAATTCCCGTGTTTCCACTTGTCGGTTCAATAATCGTATCTCCTTGTTTTAAGATATGATTTTTAAAAGCCGCATCAATCATCCATTTTGCAACACGATCTTTAACACTTCCTGCAGGATTAAAATATTCTACTTTTGCAAAAATGTGCGTTTGATTTTCTTGATTATAATGGGAAAGTGCCACCATTGGAGTTTGTCCGACACATTCAAAAAGATGCGATTTTATTTTTTTCATTTTCCATCCCTCTATCAATTCTAGTATATGTGTTTTTCCCCTTAAGCGCAAGTAGAAAATATTTTATAAAATATTTTCATCATTTGTGATACAATGATTTTAGAAAAGAGGAATTAAAATGAAACTTACAGAACGTTTTTTAAAATATGTATCATTTGATACGCAAAGTGATGAATCTTCCCCCACCATACCAAGTAGTAAAAATCAATTAAAATTTGCTACATATTTAGTTGATGAATTACATCAACTTTCAATTTCGAATGCTTTTGTCAATGAATATGGCATTGTATATGCTTTTTTAGAAGCAAATAATGGTTCTAAACAAGCCATTGGGTTTATTGCACATATGGATACTTCTCCAGATATGACCGGAAAAAATGTGTGTCCAAAGATTGTTAAAAATTATGATGGCTCCCCTATTATATTAAATGAAAAATTACAAATCATCATGCATCCTGATTTATTTACAGATTTAAAAAAATGTCTTCATCAAGACTTAATTGTTACCGATGGAACAACACTTTTAGGAGCAGATGATAAGGCTGGAATTGCTATTATTATGGATTATCTTTCATTTCTTGTATCGCATCCTGAATATCCGCATTGTAAAATTTGTATTGCTTTCACTCCAGATGAAGAAATTGGCAAAGGAGCTGATCATTTTGATATTCCTTTCTTTGGGGCGGATTTTGCTTATACCATTGATGGAGGTGCAATTAATGAAATTAATTATGAAAATTTCAATGCGGCTAGTGCAACAATTACTGTTCATGGAAATAGCATTCATCCAGGCAGCGCAAAAGGAAAAATGAAAAATTCTATTTTAATTGCTCAAGAGTTTAATAATCTTTTACCTAAAGATGCTATTCCTTTTAAAACTGAAGGATATGAAGGATTTAACCATCTTTGTGATATTCAAGGAAATTGTGAAAAAACGATAATGAATTATATTCTTCGTAATCATGATTTGAATCAATTAAAACAACAAAAAGAAGATTTTCATCAAGCTGCTTTGCAATTGAATCAAAAATATGGCAAAGAAACGATAGAAATGGATATTCATGATAGTTATTATAATATGAAAGACTTAATTTTAAAAAATAAAGAAGTATTAAATCGAGTTTTTCAAGCTTATAAAAAGTTAAATTTATCGTATCAAATTGTTCCTATTCGTGGAGGAACCGATGGTGCTCGATTATCTTATGATGGACTTTTAACCCCAAATTTAGGAACTGGTGGTTATAATTGTCATGGTAAATATGAATTTGTCTCCATTCAACAAATGCAATTAATGGTTGAGATTTTAAAAGAAATCACAAAATAAAAAGCGGAAATATCCGCTTTTTTACATGATAATATATTTTAAGATTGCTATAAATTGTAAAACAGTACCTAAAAACACAAATAAATGCCAAATGCTATGGATATATTTTGCTTTTTTTCCAAAAGCATAAAATATGACACCTACAGTGTATGAAATTCCGCCTCCTAGCAAAAACCAAAATCCAGGACCATACCAAATTTTTAATAAAGGAACAATTAAAAAAATCACACACCATCCCATGACGATATAAAGAATCATAGACAATACTTTAATAGAAGTTTTATGCATATTAATAGCATTAAATGTAATACCAACAATCGCAGCAACCCAAACTAAAATCAATAATAAAATTCCCCACCATTCATGTCGAAGTAAAATAACACAAATGGGTGTATAAGTTCCAGCAATCAATAAATAGATGGTACAATGATCAAAAATACGAAATACTCGTTTTGCTTTGTTCCTTCTTAAAAAATGATAGATAGAACTCATGGTATATAATAAAATAATGCTCACACCATAAATGATTACACTAAGAATACTCCAACCATCATGACCTTCTTGAATGGTAAAAACTAACCCCAGAATGAGTGCAATAATGCCAAATGCTCCACCAACAATATGTGAAACAGCATTAAATATTTCTTCTCCTTTAGTATAGGATGGTAATTCTTTATTCACTGACTTTCCCATTTCATCACCTTCCTTTGTTTTTTCATTATACCGCTTTTATCTTTTATTTAAAAGATAAAAAAACAAAAAAAGGCAAAAAAAAAGAACCCTAAGGTCTATCTATTAATAACATTGATTGCTCAATGGAATTGCATATCTATATCAACATCACTAAAGTGATGGAATTTTTATGCTCATATATTATAATATTCAAAAACATTTATGTCAATACTTTTTTTAAAAAAACTGCTACAAAAAGTAGCAGTTCAGAGTGTAGACAAAGTCGGCTAA
>HF997990.1 GCA_000433015.1 Firmicutes bacterium CAG:631 | reverse complement strand
TATTGTACTGCTATTATAAAAGTAGACACAAGGGTGCAGTTTTTAGACAGTTAATATATAATGTTAAACACAACCCCTAGGGGTTGGCGACAGAAAACTTTAAAAAGGAGACAACGATAATTATGAAATACACAATAGAAAAAAAACTAGAAATCGGTAAAGAAATTTATACTGGTAATTTAAAAATTCATGAGGCGGCAATTAAATATGATATTGGTACTACTACTGCTAGAGAATGTATGAGATTGTATAGAGATGCAAATAATTTACCTTCTAGAAATGAAACTGATAATCCAAAAGTTTTTACAAAAACAGATAAATTGGATTATTCAGATTTAGAATCATTATCTAAAGAACAATTAATTGATGAAATTATTAAAGCAAGAGTTGAGGCTGAACGAGCAAAAAAAGGATACACAGTGAAAGGAGATGGTCAGGAAAAGGAATTCATCAGTTTAAAGAATCTGAATTCGAAATAGTATACTTATTATCATCTAATTTTCCAATTCAAAAAGTATGTAAAATAATGAATGTTAATCGTAGTAGCTTTTATAAATGGAGGAAACGTAGAATGAACCCTACTGAAAGACAAAAACAAAGAGAAGCTGATATTAGACTTTTTAAAGAATATCATGATAAATATCCAACTCATGGTTATAGATGGTTAAAAGCCAAAATAGAGCTAGATTTAGGCGTTATTTATAGTGATAACTATTCTCAAAGAGTATGTTCATATGCAGGTATTAGGAGTGTATCTAAAAGATTTAAAAGATATAGAACATCTGATAAGTGGAAAATATATCCAAATTTATTATTTGCAGATTTAACAATTACTTCTCCTTATCAAATTATTGTTTCTGATATGACAGCATTTTGGGTTAATAATATCTATTATGAATTAACATTATATATGGATTTATTTAACAACGAAATTACTACATATTCTATTTCAGAAAAAAGAGGAGATAGAATGACTTATTATAATGGGCTTGAGAATCTAATAAAGAAAAAAGAAGCATATAAAGACCTTGTGACAATTTTGCATACTGATCAAGGGTCTGTATACGCTTCTAAGAGCTTTAATGAACTAGCTCAACTTAATAATATCATACATTCTATGTCACGTCCAGGAACACCAACAGACAATTCTAATATGGAAGCAATCAACGGATGGTTAAAAGAGGAATTGTTTAATGATTTTAATATCAAAGATTCTAATAATATTAAAAATAGCATTGAAGAATATATCTATTTCTTTAATAATGAAAGACCCGCTTATGCTTTAAATTACCTTACACCTAAACAATTTAAAGATAAATATTCGGTTTAGTGTCTACTTTCTCTTGACTAGTGCA
>HF997989.1 GCA_000433015.1 Firmicutes bacterium CAG:631 | reverse complement strand
TAATCTGTATTTTCAAATTCATCTTTAAACTGATCATAAGAAATATCTTGGTAAATCTTTACAAAAACTTCAATTGGTTGTGAATATACTTTTTTAAAATCATAAGTTATTTCATTTTTCGGAACACAACTTTCTTGTTGTAAAACAACTGCATCATATCCATGTCTATAGTTATCAAATAAAACATACTCCGAACCACATTTTTCGCATTTCGCTTTTATTATTCTTCGTTGTTTTTTTTCAAACATGTTTCCACATTCAATCTTTTCTACAATTTTGCCAAAAAAATTGCGTTTAACCAAATACAATTTATCATTTTCACGAATTACTTCATTGAATCCTGGTTTGACATTTGCATTATCAGATTCACAAAATTCATAAACAATAAAATGATTATGACTACATTTACATTTTATTTTAGCTACTTCATTATTTTTAGAAGTTTCTATAATTTCAGATATTTCTTCTAAATGTTTAGGAATTAACATAATATCCCTCCTAATTATTAATCAAAAAATAAATGTTTCTAGAATACAAACCAGCTTGTAATAAATCGTAAAGCGTTCCTCCAAGGACAGCACCACCAGCAGCACTTGTAACTGCTCCATAGAAAGCTGCTCCAAAGATAATTCCTGCTGCTCCTGGTAAGAAAACTGCACCTAATGCAGCTAACCCCAATAACTGCACCACCAATCAACCATTCTGCCCATTGAGGCAAATTACCAGAAGGATCGCTATAAGAAATCGGATTGTTATAACAATAGCAGTATAAGTTCAATCCATTGATGCTTTCAGGATCTAAATACTCAATGCTATCAGGTGAAATCCAACGACAAAGTTCAGGTGAATAATATCTAGAGTTGCAATAGAATAACTGAGTTTTAAAATATTAACTAATATTATTTCGTGTTGTTGCTTTAAATTTTGAATTAACATAGAAAATATAGTCTTCTCTTTTAAATCCATTTCAATCACCTTTACACCAATGCTTCTTTAATAGCTTCAGCAATTCTTCTAATAACTGGAACCACAACACTATTTCCTGCTTGTTTATATAAATGTATATTACTTAATTCTGGCAAAACATAATTTTTAGGAAAGCCTTGAAGATTAAAACATTCTCTTGGAGATAGTTTTCTAATTCTATTATCAGATGTTAGGATTAAAGGCACATTGTGTCCTCCAGTTCCCATATTAGCAGTTAATGTGGGACAAACATTAGACTTGTTCTCTCTAACATATACTCTTCTCCATTGATAAATAGTTTCTTGTTTCACAATTTCTTTTTGAATAACATTATAAAAGTTACATCTATCACTTGTATAATATAGTTTATCATCAACTTCTTCATTAAAAGAAATTACATCAGATAATTTTGTTGTTAATTTTATTGGCTTTGGAAACTCAAAATTCTTATATTCTTCTTTATTTAAAAAACCTACAATATAAATTCTTTCTCTTCCATGAGGAACATTACCATAATCTTTAGCATTTAAAACTTGATATTTAACATGATAGCCTAAATTTTCTAAACTTTCTAAGATAACTCTAAATGTATTTCCATTATCATGACCTACTAAGTTTTTAACATTTTCCAAGAACACAACTCTTGGTTTTTTATCTTTAATAAATCTACACATTTCAAAGAAAAGATTACCTCTTCCTTTTTCGTCATTAAATCCTTGTCTATATCCAGCAATACTAAATGCTTGGCAAGGAAATCCGCCGATAATAACATCACACTCTGGAACTTCATCAGTTTTAATGATATTAATATCTCTACAATCAACTTTTATATTAAAATTTGCTTCAAATGTTGTTTTGGCATAATCATCAAACTCATTAGCATAAACTGTTTTAAATTTTTTTGTTTGTTCAAACCCTAGATCTATACCACCAACACCGGCAAAAAATGATAAAACTTTTAATTTTTTCATATGAATCAACCTCGGTATTATTATATCAAAAAAAGCGGCGTGCCGCAATTATTTTGTACAAAAAAATAGGGGGCTATTACACCTCTACAGTTTCAACTATTTCACATCTTCTTATATTAAATATACAAGTTGGTTTTAAGCCCATTTTATTAATCACTTCATCAATTATTCTTATATGTGGTCTTCTTCCTAATTTTTGTTGATCTTCAATAGTTTGTGTACTATTAACACGTAATTTCTTAACTTCATCTGAAGATAGTCCTGTATCATATACATAACACAAATTTTCATTTAGATTAAATCTTAAGAATACAAAATTATCAAATTCGCATGCTGGACCAAAACTTGTTAAATCAGAATCAAAGTTAGAACAAGCCTTAAACTCTACTTTTCTGCCATCACGAGTTATTGCATCTCCGCCACTACCTTTATTCCAAAAATAATCCAAACAAAAACATCCAATAGGTTCTGATATTGAATCAGGCATATTAATACCACGACTACAAAAACTTTTTAAAGAGTCATTAAGTGATTTCCACTTAAAGTAGTTATCACATACATCATTAATTCTTGCTGCGTCTATTTCTACTAAATCTACTTTAGATTTTTTATTACTTGCCATAATAAAAACCTCACTTCTTCAAATACTGGTATAAGTATATCATACTTTTGATAAAATTCCAAAAAATATGGGATTTTTCTTGTCAAATTTTGGAATTTTTTCGAAACTTTTATAAGAAAAAAAATATACTTTTAATAAAAAAGAGTGCAACTATTTGTAAAGAATAGCTACACCCCTTGCAAGTCTGTGTTAATTATTATTTATTATTTTACCATGGTTCTCCCGGAACATAAAACTTAATCTTTTTCAATATGTTTTCTGGAATTTGCACGAGATTATTATATTTAATAAAGAAACAATACATATTTTTATTATTAATTTTTTCTTTTAAATATATATATAACGCTCCAGTAGTTCTATAATCTCCAAACCCTAAAGATAAATAATTTTTAATAGAAAACTTTGCGTAAAGAAGTTTATCCACTTTAGTCAAAGGAATAACAATATTTTGTTTTTTCTTTTTAATTATTATTTGGTTCGAAGTAAATATTGCTTTTTTAAATTCTATTTCCATTTTTACCATAGTTCCTTTCTAAAAAGCCATGCCAATTAAATCACTAGTTAAATTTTCAAATAAGAAATATGCTACACCCATACCTACATTTACAATAGTATTAGTTCCTTTTGCTAAAATATATGCTGAATATGCACTATTGTAATTTGCAGCTACATTTCCAACAGTTTTTGCTATGTTTGCACCACTGAAAGGGGCATTAGCTAAATTTTTAACATTTCCTAATGGTTTAAATACATTGTTTAATCTTGTTTGTGCTTTACTTAAACCTGAAACACTATTTGCAATTTTTCCAGCAGATAATCCATACTGAATTCCAGCGAATAGTCCTCCCGCAATACCACCAGCAATTGCTCCAGTCCATGCACTTTTACCAAATTCACTCCAAGAGAAGTTTTCGGTACCATTTGTTATCAATTGGGTTCCAGCATTAATCATCATTCCACTGACAGCACCTACCGTTGCCCCAACTACTACGCCACTTCCAATAGTTGCTAATAAACTTCCTCCTAAAGCGGCTGCTAAAGCTCCTCCGGCTCCTGCAGTAACAATCGTTAAAGCAATTGCACCAACAACTAAGGCTCCGCCAATCAACCATTCTGCCCATTGAGGTAAATTACCTGATGGATCGCTATAAGAAATCGGATTATTATAGCAGTAGCAATATAAGTTCAATCCATTAATGCTTTCTGGATCTAAATACTCAATGCTATCTAGCGAAATCCATCTACATAATTCAGGTGAATAATATCTAGAGTTGC
>HF997988.1 GCA_000433015.1 Firmicutes bacterium CAG:631 | reverse complement strand
AAAGTTATGGATAAAATCCAAATATTAGCAAGAATTAAACTTAGCAAACGATGGGGCTTCCTATTGTAACTAGGGATATAACAAAAATAATTGGATATCTAATAGGAGATTGGTTTTATGAAAAAAATAATAAAAATACTATTCACAATTATATTTGTAATAATCTCAATCTTTGTAATTAATAAACTAATTAACAATTTCTTAATTGATAGTTTATTATTTGTAGTTCTTGCATTCGTTTTGTTTGCTATGCACTTGTTTATATGGATTGCACCAAAAACATTCTTTGATATATGTTGGAAAATAACAAATATTTTACCCGATAATTTTGATTATGATACTAGTTATAGCAAACTTGAAGTATGTGATATTGGATTGTTAATTACATCCATTTTGTTATTAGGAATATCGTTATTGTTTAAATAGAACTCATTAAATATTCTTAAGTAAAAGAATTGTTTTAGACAAAAATTTTTTAGGAGGAAAAATGATGAAAAAAATACTAAGTTTATTATGCTCAATAATCTTGTTATGTTTTTTAACATCTTGCGATCCAATAAGAAACAATCCATTTGATTATGATGAATTAGTAAATGAAGCAGATCGAATAGAATTAATTTGGTATGATAATCCAGATGCAAAAGAATATTGGACCTTAAAAGAAAGTAAATTACTTCCGTTTTATTTTGAAAAAATGGAAATAATAGAAACTTTACCAGAAGAAGATGAAACATTGTTATTACACCATTTGGTAGAACAAGTAACTTTTATACAAGGTAGTCGTGTTATGGATTCGCCAAGCGGACTTTGTGTTCGTTTAATCTATAAAAATGGGAATTTTGAAATTTTCGTAGCAGATCGTGAAAAAACATCTCCCGGATATTGTTATGCAGGTAGTTTTTTTGAAAATGGAGAGGTCAATCGATTTATAGGTACAACTTTAGGAATAAGCGCCTTAATTGATACATATTTTCCAAATTATGAGGGTTAAAATAAGAAAAAAAATATAATAGACCTTACAAATCATTTTATTCAAATGAATTCTACTAAAAATATATAATATTT
>HF997987.1 GCA_000433015.1 Firmicutes bacterium CAG:631 | reverse complement strand
AGCCATTTCCGATTTTAATTTTTTACGAATTCCGGGTTTTAAATAAAATTCTCTTTTGCGTGCTTCAGCAAGAGTTCCTGCTTTAGAGACTTGTCTTTTAAAACGACGAAGAGCATCATCAAGTGATTCGTTTTCACGAACAACTGTTTTTGGCATTCAACTACCCTCCTTCTGAAGCAAATTGCTTTTCCCTATATGATTATAAGATTTTTTTTTATAAAAATCAACAAAAAATTAGAACTTTTACAAATTGAAGTTTAGTTTTTTAAAGTTTATTTAAAAAACATTTTTAATACTTATAAAATTAAAATAATAACGCATACTAATTTCGAGGTGACATGATGAAAGATACTGGAATTGTACGTCGCATTGACGAGTTAGGACGAATTGTTATTCCAAAAGAAATTCGTAAAAACTTACGCATCAATACTGGAGATAATGTTGAAATTTATATGGATGAAAACAATAAAATTGTTTTAAAAAAATATTCCACTCTTTTTGGAATGGAAGAAGAATTATTCAATATTGCTAAAGTCATTAATGAAACAAGTAATGCTACTATCATCATTACCGATATCGATAAAATCATTGTCAGTTATGGAAAAGGTAGTGAATTATATATTGATCAATATATTGATAAGTCCTTGATTGAAAATCATCCAATTCAAACCGTCATCAAAAAAAGAAATGTAACCATTGTTGCGGGTCAAGTAGAACCTCGTTTAACATATATTTTTCCTTTATATAGCAAAGATATGTTACATGGTTTTTTGATTTTAATTGAAAATGAACGTTCTTTACAAAACTGTGAAAATGAAATTGCTCTCTATTTTAAAAAATTTATTTTGAAGCAACTAGATAATTAATATCAAAAATCGTATAATTATATTTGGTGGTATTATGCGTTTAGATAAATTTTTAAAAACTTGTCGGATAATTAAAAGAAGAACGATTAGTAAAGAAATTATTTTATTTGGGCAAGTTATGGTCAATGGAAAAATAGCAAAACCTTCAACTTTAGTCAAAGAAAATGATTTCATTACTTTATTTTTAGGAACCAAAAAAATTACAATTCAAGTCATGCACTTAAGCATTCCAAAGACTAAAAACGACAATAGTTATTCTATGTATCAAATCATCGAAGAAGAAGTCATATCCTCACCCTCTTAATCATATAAAGAATTAGGAGGTTTTTTTATGGAAGAACAATTCACTACACCGATTAACCAAAATCATACGATATCTCTTAAAGATCGCAATACATTAGACATGACGGGGGTTAAAACCATTCAAAGTTTTGATAGTCAAGAATTTTTAATTTCTTCTCCTTATGGAACCATCCATATTAAAGGAAAAAATTTAACAATTGCAAAAATGGATACTGATAATGGTATTTTGCAAATTAAAGGACAAATTGATCAGATTAATTACATTGGCGATAAAAAATCTGATAATCAAGTTGTAAAAGAAAAAAAAGAAAATATTTTTACAAAAATTTTTAAATGAGCTTAAGCCAACAATTCCAAATCATCATTTTTTCATTCTTATTTGGAATTCTTTTTCTAGCTAGTTATGATTTATTTAATCGGATTTTTTATAGAATCAAAGGTAAATTTGTTCGATTTGTTTTGGAATTAATTTTCTTTAGTATTTTAAGCGGTCTCTATTTTCTTGTTCTTTTTTTAATTAATGATGCTGTCTTAACGATTTATTTACCTTTATTAATCATTTTAGGAGCTTTATTTTATATTAAATTTTTATCATTTCCATTATTACGACTTTATGAAATCATGATTCAATGGGTCAAAAAAAAATTATTCCCATATAATCAAAAAATGAAAAAAAATTTAAAAAAATTAAAAGATGTTTTATCAAAAATAAAGCAAAAATGTTTTACTAAATTAAAGCGTAAAAAATCAATAAAAAAAGAAACAGATATGAAATAAACAAAAAATCTAAATATGTTGATAAAAACATAAAAAAAATAATTTTTTATGTTTTTTCGACATTTTTTTTAAAATTCCTATTTTATACTATTTTAGGGTGAAAAATATGAGCCAAGTTTTAGAAAATGAAAAAGAACAAAAAATCAAAAGAGTCTCCATTTATTTATTGAAAATTATAATGGTTATTTTATGTGGATTTTTAAGCAGTTATTTTGTATTTAAAGATTTAAACATTTTATTAACAATTCCCTTATTTTCTTTTTGCTTTTTTACAGGTATTGATTTTTTTCTTTATTGTATTTTAGGAATGACTATTGGCAATATTTTAAATTATAATCAACAGACATTTTATGTGGCAATAGCTATTTGTATTTATTTTATGATTTATCTTATTTTTAGAATATGCAAAGTAAAAAGTATATTGAACCATACTTTTAGTGCAACTCTTGCCATTTTCTTTACTTATTTTACTTATCAAATCATTACGCATTCCATTTTTTTATTAGATTTAGCTATTGTTTTAACTTTAGCTATGATTCTTAACGTCTTGTTTTCTTTTATCATCCATACTTTCCCTTTACGAACAATTGTATTCCAAAATGAAAATGCTTTTATTATTTCTACTTTTTTATTAGCAATCTATATTACTTTAATCCCTATTGATTTGATTTCGATTACTCTTTTAAGATTACTTTTTTTAATTAGTGCCATTAAAGTAAGTTTAAAATCAACTTTAGCTATGGCGGCTGCATTTTATTTATCCATAGATTTGATACATTCCTCTTTTGGAAATGAAATCTTTTTAATGGTGATTCCTGCTTTAATTGTTGCTTTTATTA
>HF997986.1 GCA_000433015.1 Firmicutes bacterium CAG:631 | reverse complement strand
CATTTGATTCGAAAAAAAATTAAGCATAAAATTTTAGAACAATATCTTACTGAGTGTATAAAAAAAGAAGAAACAAATAGATAAAAATTTTAGGGGGTTAAAATAAAATGGATGAAAACTACAAAGAAACAATAGAGATATGTCAAGGAATGAATGAAAAATATAAAAAAGGGATAGAAAGATGTAAAAACATCAAAGAAAAATATAAAAATTGCTATGAATTATATTTACTCATTCAAAAAAATGCCAAAAAGGTTTTGATGACTAGCACGAGTCGAAAAATTATATCGCTTTATGGTATGTTTGTCCCCGACCCCTGTTTTGTTTTATTGGATGAATACAAAGGACGAATAACCAAAAATGAAAATAAAAAAGATTTCAAATATTACTTTGATGAAAAAGATAGAATCATCTTAACCGAACGATGTCCAAATGGCAAATTATTAGAACTTATTTTTTACTTTTATAGTGAAAATAAAGTTGAATTTGTAATGTATTCTCTAGGGGGAAAAAGAATTGTTGAATTAGGGGAACTTAATTATGTTCAAGGAAAAGTAGCAAACGCATTATATAATGATTTAGTTAGTGAAAAATACTTAAATACTGATGCAAAAGATTATTCGGGAAGCTATGAAGAATTTATATTTACATATATAGGAAAAGAAACAATTGTTGAAAAAAAAAGTAATGTTTTTAATCATATATTGCATCCAAACGAATTACGCATCTACACTGAAATATTTAAAATTCCTAATGAAAAATCACAAAGTTAATCATTTAGACGATTTTGACCTTATCTTAGGACAAAATCGTCTTTTCATTTCGTTT
>HF997985.1:5132-5697 GCA_000433015.1 Firmicutes bacterium CAG:631 | reverse complement strand
GGGTACCCTTCACTTCTTTTAACAATCGACCTTGGTCATCATAAGTATATTCTATCTGATTTTTAAAGGTTCTGCAACCAAAAGCGTCATATTGGAAGGTATGAGTACCAAACTGTGTCATTTGATGTTGATGATTGTAAGTTAAACTTTGTTGGTTCCATTGAAGAAGCAAACCATAATCATCATAGGTAAGATTTTGATTATCAAAATCAGTTAGTTGTTTACCAAAAGTAGAAAGGGAATACGTGTAATGATGCACTTCTGTTTCTTCATTGGTCAAAAGATTCGTTTTTATTTTTGTTAAAAGATTTCCTTGACTATCATATGTATAATGAATTTTAAAATGATCTTGTCTTTCTTCAATAAGTTGGTTTGCTTCATCATATTGGTATTGAGCAATACTTTTTCCATTTTGAAGAATTGATGAAATATTCCCATTGGCATCATAAGTATAATGTGTATCATTCATAAGTTTATCTAAAATAAAGGTTTGAACACGACTAATTGCATTGGATGCTTGATCTTGGATTTTATGATAATCATAACGTTCAAGAAGAGAAAAAGA
>HF997985.1:0-5060 GCA_000433015.1 Firmicutes bacterium CAG:631 | reverse complement strand
ATCTGTGATTGCAATGGAATTAGGTAAAGTAATTTTAATGCATTGATGCGCAATTTGTGGATCATAAGTATATTGATAGGTCCATGTTTGATCATCTATTGTTTGCTTTAAAGTCAAAAGATTAAAATGAATGTCATATTGATATTGAGTTAGGACATCTCCTTTTTGGCTAGCAGAAAGAAGATTATCTTTGAAATAAGTATAGGTAATCTCTTGTTGATTGACCTCATCTTTTATTTTAACTAATTGATTCTTTTTATTATAGTGATAAGTGCAAATCGTTTGATAAGTCGTTTCCTCCGTTTCTTTTTTACAAATCTGCGTGATATGGTTGAGTCGGTTATAATGTTTTTGAATTTGATAGCCATGTGGATCCATGATCGTGTGGATAAACCCTTTTTCTGTTTTTACTTGATTATCCACATAATTGGAGACATTGACGGCATATTGATGATCATAATTAACCATCTCTTGTTGATTGAAAGCAATTTTAGTGATATTGTCTTGATTATCATATTCATATTGTATTTCAAATTCATCATTATTTTTGACTTGTGTTAAAAGATTATTGGTGTAATGATAGTAAAGTGTAGCTTCTTGATTTTGAATGACTTGACTTTTGGCAACAAGAAGATTGGTGTTTTTATCATAACCATAAAAGATTTGCTGTTTTCCACATTGTGAAGAAAGAACTAAAGGATCAATTTCATCTGAAAAAGTATACGCACAAAGGAATTGATCGTTTTCTTTTTTATCTTTTACTTGTAAGGTTAAAGATTCTTTATCATATTTAGAATAGGAATAGAATTTACTTGTTGGATCCAATCGGTGATAAGACAAAGTGGTAACTTCTTGTGTTTCATCATCATAATCATAAGCGGTTACCATCCCTTTATCATCTTCAACATAAATTAAACGATCTTGAGTGTCATACGTATAATAGGATGTTGTTGCATATCCTAATGAATCAATGGTTTTGATTTGTATTGGTTTTTTCTTATCATATTTTTCATAAATGGTTGTGGATTGAAAATCTGTTTCATATTGAATGGTTTGATTTTCATGATATTGGGTCAGTGTTCCTTTCGCTTCAGTTAGTAAAAAGTGATCCAATAAAACTTCGCCTAAATTATAAGAATAATCAGCTATGACATTTAAAGATTGGATTTGTTTGTCTGACTCAAAAAGAAGAGGAACACAACAAAGTTGCCAATTCGGATTATTCCAATTAAAAGTCGTTCTTGCGATTTGTTTTGTTTGATCCGCATAAGTCACTTCTATTCTTAATTCAAAACGTGCAGTTGTGTTTTCATCTAATTCTTCGTCACTTTCCATTGTTTTTTGTGTCATCGTCACATAGGTAGATAAGGCTTTGGCCCATCCTGAAAAGACAACCCCTTTTAAAGAAGAAATTGCACTCCCTGGAATTGTTTGAGAAATTTGATGTTGATAAAGAGGATGCCCAATAAGTTTTAAAACATTTTTATTTTGCTCTCCGGATTGATAGACAAGGGATCCATCTCCAACTTTATTCCAAAGGGTTAATCCTTGATCAAATTCTCCATTTCCTAAATAATTGGTTTGAGATTCATTAATAGATACTTGATATTTTAAATTTTCCCCTTCAAATTGATACATAGCTTGCGTTATCGTAGGATAATCTTCTTTTTGAATATACGTACAATAAGGATTGCCAAAATCATCAAACATAAAGATTTGTTTTAATTGATCTTTTTGTATTTCAGTCATTCCATAATAACTGGTATCTATCGTTTCTTTTTCTAAAATTTGTTCTTCTTGTTCAATCACGTCATCATTTTTGATGGTTTTAGCGGTTGAAGATTTTTGAACTGTAAATAATTCATTATTTTGAGTAACGGATAGATGTTTTTGATAAGCATCACTAATTTTACATAAACCATAGTCATTATATTGGAATGTCAAATAAAATCCACTAGACTGTTCCATTTTTGTTAAACAATGGTTATTGTTATAAGTATATTTTGTTGTTCGTCCTTGATAATCTTTTGCTTGTAAAAGATAACCATTTTCATAATCAAATTCCATCAAAGTTTTTTCATCTTGATTGGTAATTGAAATCAAATAGTCCTGTTCATCATAATGCATAAAATAGGATTCATCTTTGCTATTTATTTCTACTAATTTTCCATGATAATCAAAACCATAAATAGAATCTCCTTCTGTTAAATAATCAAAAGGTTTTGCTTTTTCTATTTGAACTTGAAGATGAAGTTGTTCTTTTAAATCACTAATTTGATTTTGTAGATTGAAAATTGAATTTTGAATTTGTTTAAGGTATACATCTAATTCTTCTTGTTGAATTTCTTGTATTTTTCCTTGCAAATATTGCATTCTTTTTTGATTTTGCAAACTCTTTTGTTGTTTAATGACCAAATCATATTGCGTTTTTAAATCTTGATGTGCTTTATATTCATCTGAAGAATAAACAATATATCTTATCGCATTCCCTTCTTCATCTTTAAAAAAATCATTTAATAATTCTTTTTGCTTGTCTTTTGGACTATTTTTGATTTCCTCTATTTTTTGTTTAAAATCTTGATCTACAATTTTATCCCATACTTTGTTTTTGGATATTTCTTCAAATAAAGCTTCTTCTTGTTGTTTTAAAAGATACTCATTTTGTTCAAAATCATATAGCATACTTTCTTTTTGTAAAGCTAGATATTCTTCTTCTAATTGTTCTTTTGTTTGCTGATTATATCCTTCATACTTCGCTAATTCTGCTTTTAAATTTTCTAAACTTTCATAGCCATTTTGAATCGCTTGATCTAAATAATAGGTTTGTTCCATTAATTGATCAAATGGTAGAGGAGTATCATCATCATTATATTCTTTATAGACGGGGATACGATAACTTTTGGCCTCAATTTCTCCCGTATAATCATTTAAAACTAAAGAGTTGGAATTGAAATATTCTTCTCCATTTCGTTGGATTAATCGGGCTTTGATGAAAATGGGTTGAATTACTTTTTTCTCAATATAATTTTGGCTATAGTATTGTTCTCCATTGATTTCTTGAATAAATGCATAGTCAACATGATATCCACCTTCAAGTTCTGCCACTTTATATAAAAAGGTATCGTCATCATTTAATTCAATGACCACTTTTTCATCATCATGATTGAAATAATAACGACTTACATTTCTTTGTAATCCCAATTGATCGATTAATTTTGCTTTTTCATCATTGGTAATTAGCATTCGTTTTTTTCTATCCACATAGGCCTTGGTAACCTCATGTCTTTTTTTATCATTATCTACATAATAAAGTTGGTGATTGGCATCCTTTAATACTTCACTTTCTTCAATAAAATGTTGTTGCTCTTCCAACACATAAAAGTATTTTTTTTCAAAGATGGAGCGATTATCAAAATCTTCAAAGTAGATAATAGAATGACCCTCTTCTGTTTGATTTTTACGGTCTTGATGATATAAAAATCTTGTAAAATTACTCTTGAATCCTTTTCCTAAATGAAAAGAAGGCGTTAAAGGATTTTGATTTTCATCTACTTCATATTCTTGGTTAAAAAGATGATCACTGTATTGATGTGAAAAAGTAAGACTGAATAAGGTTAAATCATCAAATTGAAAATATTTTTTCGCTTCATTTAAATGAATCAAAAGACTTGCTTTATCATTGAGTGCGTACGCTTTTGTATTTTTTGATGATACTTCTTTAGGACTTTCTACATATTGCATTTTAATTACTGGATAATAAGATGTAGCACTAGATCCTCTAATATAAAATCGATTAGTTATATCATAAATTTCATTCTTTTTTTTCAAAACGACACCCTTTACATCTTTGCGATGATAAAGATGAGAAAGATTGACTTCTAAAATACCATTTGAAGGAAAAATACCTTCATCAATGACTTCTTCACTATGTGTTGATAATCCATTTGCTGGGACACCACTGGTTATAGGATGAATCGCATAATCAAAATTAGCTGGAACACCCCAAGCAATAAGATGAAGACGAATGTCTTTTAAAATAGCATTTTTAGGAAGAGAAGGCAAATTAAAATAAATATATCCTCTGCAAGCAACAGGCTCTTCTGAAGTCGGTTTATACATTCCTACAAAAAAGGTATCTGTTCCATCTTTTAAATCTTCACCTTCTGAATAATAAGTTGTTAATTTTTGTGTGTTATTAGGCAAAATAATTTCCGGGTCTAAGGTGATTGGAAATACACGACAAACATCTTGAATCCATTCTGAATTGGCTTTTAATAAAAGAAGATATTCTTGCTCGCTTTCTTGTTTTATTTCATAACAAATATCCTCACTATAATTTTGATTGGCATCAAACATCATTGGTGCTTTTAATATCAATTGAAGTTGCTGATTTTTTGTAGAATAAAATTCAACTTCTTGTTGACTCGCACTTAATTGAGCTGTTAAATTTGTTAGATGAAGGCGAAAAGTGTATTGAAAACTCGCTTCTTTATTTTTTAAAATGACATTGGACTTAATTCGATTACCAATTAAATGTAATTCTAAATCGGCATGTGGATAAGCATCTTCGTAAACCATTTTTGAATGATTGATTTGATCTTGCAATTCTTGTTTTGGCATTAAATTTTTGTTTTGTTCAAATAAGAAAGTAATTTTTGTATCTTCTTTTTCGATTTCATAAATTTTGTCTTTTGCATTTTTAGGAACATGGACATGAAAAGCATTATAGGCATTAAGATATTCGGTTTGAGTCTCATTTTCTTTAAAGCGATTATCAATTTCACGATAACGATGCTGATTGGGTTGATAATAATTGACGGCATCATTATAGATTTGTGCAATGAT
Source organism: Firmicutes bacterium CAG:631 (assembly GCA_000433015.1). Lineage (GTDB taxonomy): Bacteria > Bacillota_I > Bacilli_A > RFN20 > CAG-631 > Caccosoma > Caccosoma faecigallinarum. The sequence goes on along the minus strand of HF997985.1, from coordinate 215 downwards.
GGTTCCATCTTTTTGTTTAAAATGTTTGATGTTTTCTTGTCGTTTTTCTTTTATTTCTTCGTTTTTTGATTCACTTATGACTATTGATTCTTGAATTGAATTGTCTTGTTGGTTTGAAAGTTGAATCTTTTTTTTGTTTAAAAATAATTTTCCCATGGTTTTATTCCTCCTTTGTTTGCTTTTTTGTTAAAACCCATAGTGTTTGACTTTCTTGT
>HF997984.1:11943-21726 GCA_000433015.1 Firmicutes bacterium CAG:631 | reverse complement strand
ATTTTTAAAATCAAAACGAAGTCGGATTTTACAACAAGCTAATATTGAAGTTTTTGATAAATTATGTGTAAATTGTTTTAAAAATCAATATTGTCATCAAAATGGCAACCATTTATTAATTAATTATGTAAAAGATGGTATTTTAAATCAATTGAATGAAAATAAAATCAACTATATTAAGCAGAATTGTTTAAAAGCAGATGCTTATTTAAAATTGATTGACAATTTTATGCATAGTTATCTTTTAAAGAAATTTGAAAATGATGAAATTTGTATCTTAAAAGATGTCGTATCACATCAATTTTTAGGTTTTAGCAAAATCATGCAAAGTTATAAAGAAAACTTTTTACAAGACAAACTAATTGTTGCAAATGCATTTTATAAAAATATCAAGGGTTATTTAGAAGATTATCATTATGATGTCTTATATGTAAATAACTTTACTACTCCAGAATATTATCAATTTGATATTGCTATTAGTAATTGTAAAACCGAACATATTAAAGAAAAAATTATTCCAATTATCAATTCTTTATTAAAATGCCAAATGGAAATTATTGATATTCACCTTCACAATTTAGTCAGTAATTACATTGTTTTATCTTTAAAAGAAACTAGAAAGCAAGCATTAGAGGTTTATTATCGTCAAAATAGTAAAGAGTCAACTTCTTGTGGAGATTCGATTTTGCAAACCCATTATTTAAATAAATTTTATCTTGCCATTAGTGATGGAATGGGAAATGGAATAGAAGCAAAAGAAGAAAGTACGTTTACAATAGAAGCTTTGTTTAGTACAATCAAAACTGGAATGCAAATTACAGAAGGAATTGCGATTACAAATTCTTTATTAAAACTCAAAAATCAATATGACACTTATACGACCATTGATTTAATTGAAATTGACCAAACCAATCTAGTAGCAAAATTTTATAAAGCGGGGGCCTTTTTATCTTTAATTATACGTGGTGAAGAAATCTATGTTATCGAAAATTATGCACTTCCTATTGGAATTATTGATCAAGTTCAAATCTATCCTTATATTATTCAACTACAAAAAAACGATGTCATCTTATTAATGAGTGATGGAGTGATTGATGAATTCAATGATGAAATCAAGGCAATATTGCTATCCATTCATGAAAAAAGCGCGTCTATTTTAAATAAAGAATTATATGAAAAACTACTAGAAATAAAGCAAATCAAAGATGATGCAACATTCGCTACCATCGTTATACATTAAAAAAACAAGTGCTAAACACTTGTTTTTTCTTGATCATGAATTACGCAATGACAACTTCGACATCTTGCTTCATAACATTCCTTGGCGCCAACTAAAATAATCGGATCATGATAATGTGCTGGTTTCCCATTAATGAGACGTTGTGTTCGAGTAGCTGGTGCGCCGCATTGATTACAAACGGCACTTAATTTCGTTACAAATTCTGCTTTGGCCATTAACGAAGCAACAACTGGAAAGGGTTCTCCTCTAAAATCTGTATCCAATCCTGCAACAATTACTCTTTTTTTGGCATTAGCCAACTGTTCACAAATGGATACAATTTCTTCATTAAAAAATTGCACTTCATCAATTACGACAACATCGACATTGGGATTAGAAATAATATCTTTAATCGGCGATAAATCATTTTGCAGTACATAACATTGATAATGGCTTCCAGCGTGAGATGCAATCTCATCACTACGATAACGATTATCTAAACTCGGTTTAAAAACATAAATTTTTTGTTTTGCATATTCTAAAACGCGAATTCTTTTTATAAGTTCTTCCGTTTTTCCAGCAAACATGCATCCAGTAATCACTTCAATCCATCCTAATTGATATTGTTTATACATCTTCTTTATCCTCCTGATTCATGATTTTTTCATAGATATGATAATAATCCCCTATTTTTTCTGAAATAAAAGGAAACTCATGTTTGACTATTTTTTGTTTAACTATTTTAAATTTATTTCGAATAATCTTATCTAAAACGTCAGAATAATTATATAATTTTTTATGTTTTTTATATTCAAACTCATCTAAAACTTTAATTTTAAAATCAGGAGAGACTTTAAAATCTAAATCATAATCAATATATTTGATGACTCCATCAAGATAGAACGCTGGCGAAGCCAAATTGACATAATAAAATAAACCTTCATCACGAATCATACAAACAACATTAAACCATTCTTTTTTAAAAAAAATCGTGATTGCTGGCTCATTTGCCCGCCACTTTCGACCATCGGATTCTATAACTAGAGAATGCGTACTTCCAACAACAATATAATCCTCATTATTCTCTATTAAATAAGTTTGATACCAGGTGCGGTGCACTTTTCCATTATGTTTAAAAGATACAATAATAATTTCTTTTTTATCCATTTTTTTAATTCCTTACGAAAAAATATTATAACATTATTTCCTTATAATTAAAAGATTTTTCCTGTAAATATAAAAAATTTAATAGACATAAAAAAAGGAATCTTGCGATTCCTTTAAAGTTAGTCTTTGTTACTTAATAAATAAATTCTAACAATATACATGAAAATATTAATAAAATCTAAATAAAGATGAAAGGCACCATAAATGGCAATTCCAGAAGGATTATCAGAATTGTCCATTGCATCTTTAATCCAACGAACATCAAATGCAGTCAAGCCACCAAAAACTAACAAACCAATAATTGAAACTGCTAACAATAATGGATTACTATACCAGAAAATTAAACTAACTAAAGACATAATTAATAAAGAAGTTAGCCCTATCATAAAAAACCGAGAAGCTCTGCGCAAAGAATCTTTAAAAATAAAAGCAAAAATACACATTAATGCAAAAAAACCTGCAGTTACACCGAAAATTGCAAAAAGTTCAGAAGCATCTAACATATAAAATAAAATACCAAATGTTAATCCATTCAACGCTGCATAAACAAAATAAAGTCCGATTGCTAAAGGTTTATTTAGTTTTAATAAAGTTGCTTTCCCTAAACTCAATGCAATTACAATTTGTACGATAGCCGAAATAATTATTGCTGGCCAAGACCATGCAACGGCTGTCAAAAGAGGACTTGCGCTAACTAACCAAGATACTCCTCCCGTTACTAAAATGCCAAAAAACATCCATAAGAAAACGTACCCAAAAGCATAGTTTGATTTCGTAATCGGTGTCGCACTAGTTTCATAATTTTCATAGTTTTCATAATTCTCGTTCATCTTAAACCCTCCTTTTTTTAAAGGTTTATATAAGTATTATAACACAAAAGAAATAGATGTAAAGAAAAATTAATAAAAACAGTATGTTTTTATTAACATATTTCATCAATTGCACATTGATAAATTTTATTTCCTAAATATTGATGCCCAGCATCATTTATAGTATATGTTGATTCTAAAAAATAATTAGATTTGCCCAACAAAGAAATGTCTAAATATGAAGCATTACTATCTTTACAAAGTTGTTCTAATTCATCATTAAAGGTATTAAAAAAATTTTGAAGTTCTTCTAAAGCATGAGATTCTAAATCATAATATGGAAAATATGTGCTTAAAACAATGATTTTACAATATTCATTAATATTTTTTATTTCTTCAATAATGTGATAAACATTCAATGTGGTCATATCTATTTGACGTTGTAATACTTCTAAATCATAATTTGCCTGTTTTGTTGTTTTATCAAATTTGATTTTATCGATAAAATCAGTATTCCCAATATAAATTGAAATGTAATTAGATTTTTGAATAACATCTTGAATTGGAACCATTTTATTATCAATCTTTTTTGCAACATTTTCTTGTAACATTTTTAAAAAAGTTTTACTTTCAACTTGAGATGTAAAAGTAGAGTTGGATGTCCTTATTTTTTTGTTATCTACTTGCTTCATAAAAACATTCTCGTATTCATTGTTCCCGATTTTTTCGCCAAAAATCATATAATTATCTAATTGCACATTTGTTTTTTTTGCAATTAAAACTATTAAAACAACAAGTAATACCATACATAAAATACTTAACGAATTCATCACTCTTTTTTTGATCATCAAATTTTTTCCTCTCTTTCTATTTTTGCTCCAACTTGCGTTAAACATTCAATAACATTTTGATAACCCCGTTCAATAAATTCCGTATGATTTAAAATAGAAACTCCTGGTGTCATTAGACAAGCAAGAAGCATTCCAGCTCCCCCTCTTAAATCATTACATTCAACACTTGAAGAAATGAGTTGATCACTTTTTGAAATAAACATACAGTTATCAACAACTTTTACATTTGCATTCATCTTTTTTAACTGTTCAATATGAGAAGATCGCTTATGATAAATCGTGTCAATAATGTAACTTTCTCCTTCAGCTTTTAAAAGTAGTGGACAAAGAATTTGTTGTAAATCTGTTGGAAATGATGGAAACGGCCCAGTGACAACACGAACTGGACGTAATGGAAAACTATCATAAATTGTTATTTCATTTTCTCGAATATCCATTTTTATACCCATTTCAACAAAAATAGATATTAAAGAGCGTACTTGACGAGGAATGATGTTACATATGCATAATTTTTTGGCAATGGCGGCACCATAAATTAAATAGGTTCCTGCCTCAATTCGATCGGGCATAATCGTATAGGTGCATCCATGCAATTCATCTGTATGGTGAACAATAATTGTTTTTGTTCCTTCACCATCAATTTTGGCACCCATTGATTTCAAAAATTGGACAAAATCGATGATTTCTGGTTCTGTTGCAACATTTCTTAATATCGTCGTCCCTTTTGCTTTAATAGCGGCCAAAACTAAATTAATTGTTGCTCCTACTGATGGAAAAGACAATTTAATTTGATTTCCTTTTAAATGATTTGTATGTAAGTAAACCTCTTTATCTTTTTCAAGCAATTGAACGTTCATTTTTTCAAATCCATTTAAATGAATATCAATTGGTCTTTCTCCGATATTGCATCCTCCTGGTTTATAAATTTGTACTTTTTTAAACAAGGATAAAAAGGCACCCATAAAATAATAAGAGGCTCTAAGTTTTTTTATCGCATCAATTCTTAGATCTTCATATTGAATTGAAGAAGAATCAATCATTAAAGTAAACCCATCATAATTTACTTTACAATGAATGTATTTTAAAATTTCTATTAAATCTCGAACATCTGAAATATTTGGTGTGTTATGAAGGATAACTTGATTTTTTGATAATATTGCCCCAACCAAAATAGCAAGTGCCGCATTTTTTGAGCCATTTATAAATATTTTCCCTTCTAACTTTTGATTTCCTTCAATTCTATATTTCATTGATATCGCCTCATTGAAAGATATGAAAAAAACATAAAAAAAATTATTGTTTTTATTTATAAAATTTTAATATTGATTTTATATAAATTATGTTATAATAGACTTAAATTTGAGGGGAGAGAGGAGAAATATTGATGATATTACCCAAAAAATTATTGAGTTGTTTATTAACTATTGGATTACTATGTTCTTGTAATCAAACCACAAATAAATCAGAAAGTGAGAGTATAAGCGTGTTAGATACAGTTAAAGATTATGTCAATTTACCAGAATTTAGATTGAGTTCAGTATTAGATGTCGTCGAAACCGAAACTAGATTGGGTTATAAAATGAAAGTACCTTATTCTGATACTTATCATATAACTTTTACAGAAAATGTAAAAAAATATACCATTTATGATTACATCGGAAATCTAATTTGCGAATCAACTGAAACTTTTACCACCCCACAATTAGAAAAAGATGAAATTGTTTATGTTGTCATTGAAGGAAATGAAACCAATCACGTTATTCAAACAGAATTATATGCCACAAATCACGTTTCTGTTTTACCTTATGAATCTGTATTTGAAACTGATCCTACGAAATTAGACGTGTATGGAGATAGTAGCGTCAATCCTTTAAAGCCTGCTAAAATTAATTATAAAAAACGAGAAGGCGGAACTTATATTAATTCTAATAATCCTGAAAAATTATCTACCGATGACTTAAATAAAGCGCTTTGTCGCAACGAACTTGAAGGTGATGTTTTCTTCACATTTGAACATAACAATATGTCTACTCCATTTTATTATGGATATCAAGTTCGTAATAATACAAATAACAAGTTATATATTACTATCCAAAATATTGGTTTTCAATTAGATGGACCTGGAACTTGGCTTGGAGAAGATGAATGGATTAAATTTTATAACACAAAATTTGAATTTGATCCTTCTAATTGGACCGAAGAACAACAAGCCAACTTTGAATCTTGGTATAATTTTTCTGGAGAATATCAATCAAACAATCATCAACCGATGACTATTGTTTTGCCTCCAAACGAACAAATCTACGTCATGGGAGGTACAACTTCTGATAGTTATTTAAATTTTAATGCTTACAATACTGCAAATAGAAAAGTTGCAAATGGTTGTAGTAATGCTGCTGTTTTATTTAGTGTTAGCGGGGGTAAAGCTGACGGCGCTTTTTATATTTACGATGACCCCGCAAACATTGTTAACAATACAACACATCAAGGTTACGTTGTTGAACGCAATGGCATAAATTATGGAAGTCAATATATTGGTTATGATACTTGTCATGGTGTTGTTGATAATGAAGCCGTTTGGACATTTAATGATATCACTTTACCACAAAGATTACCAGTAACTTTTACAAATTATTATCAAGACAATGTATCTCAAACAGGTACACCATATAGTGAAATTCATAGTACTGCTCATCAACAAACGCTTTCTTATTGGGGAACACATCTCAATCCTCAAAATAATTCTACTGTTGTAGGAACGGATATGACTCGATATATTACAATTGACAGTGTGACAAAGCAAGAAATTGTTATCGATGCAAATCACTATGATGGTAGAGGAAGCTTAGCAAATATTGGAAACTGGATGATTGATTATCAAGATCGCTTTACATTTGTAAATCAAGGAACGGTAGATAGAACAATTACTTTAGCTTTAACTGATAATGGCTCTTCTGCTGTAATGGTAAGAGATGCTGAAGGAAAAATTTTAGATAAAAAATATACTTTAACAAGGGTTGAAACTTTCCCATATAGTTTAAGAGGAAATGTAGAATATCATTCTTACCTTTATTCATTAATCGTTCCAGCACATAGCGTAATTCAAGTAACATTAGAATACAATTTACTTGCTAATTCTAGTGGATATCTTAAACATACAGTTTATTTAGACTAGTAAAAAAATCACGATTCATTCGTGATTTTTTTATTTTCTATTATCTTTTATCATTAAACTATAAATGGTTTCAACGGTATTTTTATATTTTTTCTTAAACTGGATATAATGATTTAAATAAGTGGGATTATTTATCATTTTTTGTTGTGCATATTGAAAAAATAAAGTTTCAATTCTAAAAAAAGATTCATAAGTAATACATAATGTAGAATGATATAAATAATGTTTATTCGCATAGACCAATAATGGAGTAGAATGCGTAACATCACTTGCTATTTCATACCATTTTCGATAATTAGTCAATTGTGCTAGTTTTTGTAATCCGCCTAAAAAATTAAATTTTACTTCTTCATCATTAATTGATTTAGATACCCAATGAAGCCAACCATAATTAATAAACTTTTCTTTATTTGACTTTTTTACTTGTAAAATCTCCATATCATTTTGTAATTGTTCGGCGATTCTTTGTTTTTCTTTTTCATTATTAATCTCCCCACGATGATATGCCCCATACTCTAAATGACGAAAGTAAGCTTTAGATACTTCCTCATTAGAATCATAAATAATTTTTAAAACACATTCTAATTCATGCAGAGTTCTCCAAGAACTCATAGCCTCTGTTTCTAGACCATCTGTTAATTGATTGAGTGTACTTTTCATCAATAAAAAGCATTTAATGAAAATATCGATAAGTAATTTATCCTTTATATTTTTTATCTCAATTCCCTTAATTAATTGAAATAATTGATTAATAAACATACTTAAAGTTGAAATTTCAACCGCATATTTGGTTTGAACAGGATAACCTAAAACATTATCAAAATCATTATAAATTAATTTATCAAAAACTAATTGTATCAACTCTTGTGCATATTGTTCATTATTTTCTAATTTTTTTAAATCTTCATCTTTAAAAAATTTTTTATGAAATAAATGTTCCTCGCAAACATAAAATGCAATATCAGTCACATTTAAATTTTTTAAAATAATATTTTGCAAGGATCGGTTAGAAATAAAGTTTTTATATTTTAAATCAACAGATAAAAAAATTTTTTTAATAAATTCGTAGGTTAAATGACTTTTTTTCCCATAAGTATTCCAAAAAGCATCAAACAAATTGGCATCAATTTCTAAAATCAATTGATCTTCTTTATCCATTTTATCACCCACTTTTATTCAGTATACACTATTTTACAAATAATTAGCAACATATTTTGTTTATTGTTATTTTATAAAGAGTAGTGTATAATTTTTCTGAAGAAAGAGGTTATTTTCATGGAAAAAATTGTGGTTTTAGGTAATTCTGGAAGTGGAAAATCAACATTAACAAAAAAAATGGCTGATATTCTGAAAATTCCTTATTTACATTTAGATACCATTGTCTGGAAACATGATTGGCAAGAAAAAGAATTAGATCAAATTGAAAACACCATTTATCAATTTATTCAACAAAAACAATGGATATGTGATGGCAATTTTTTAAAAAAAGCTTCAGAACGTTTTGCACAATGTGATACCATTATTTTTTTAGATATGAATCGTTGGCTTTGCTTTTTTAGAGTCATTAAACGGTATTTTAAATATAAAAATAAGCCCAGAGAATCTAGAAGTGTTTTATGTAATGAAAAGCTGGATTCATCTTTTTTAAAATGGGTAAGAACGGACTTTTATAAACAAAGTAGACCTAAAATTTTAGAATTATGTTCAAATTCTAATAAAAATGTCATTATCTTAAAAAATAAAAAAGAAGTGAATAAATTTCTCACTTCTTTAGTTAATCAAAATTCTAATTAGTTATTTTCTAAATTATTGATTCCCGCAACATGTGAAATTGGTAAGGAAAAAATAATCCCTTGTCCTGGACTAGCCAGTCCTACTTCCTCATAAATAGCATGTAAAATAACATCTTTAATTTCTTTTTCCACAAGAATCATAACAATTTCTTTTTCAGGAGTAATGACTATTCCATAAAATTTTTCTGCTTCTTCATTTCCTGAGCCCTTAGCATGCAAAATTGTGCCACCACGAGCCCCATTTTTCTTAGCTACATCCATTACAGCATCGCTAAAACCATTATTTACAATACAAAAGATGACTTCATACTTTTTTTCCATTTTTTTTCACTCCCTTGTGATGTTGGATTAAAAATTCGTAAAGCGTTTTCCCTACAATGCTCGTTAAAGGAATGGTAAATGATATCCCATATCCTTTTTTTTCTAAAAAAGGAGAAACTTCTCGATAAATCGGATGAATTTTATCTTCTTTTACTAAACTAAATAATATATCTTTTTCATTTTCAGCTAAACCTAGATAGTTTAAAATTTCTGATGAGGCCGTTCCTTTTCCAAGCATTGTCATTTGAACAACGACATCATGCTTTTCTAAAATAGGAATGAATTTTTGGCTTTTTCCTCTTTCTAAAACCGTTATCATCAAAAATAATTTTTTGGGTTTTTGCTCTTGCTTTTCTTTATTGATTTTAAAAATCTTTTTTTTCATACAATCCCCTCTTTATTCAAAATTAATAATGGTATTTTCTGATTGATCTGAAGATTGTGCTTT
>HF997984.1:0-11933 GCA_000433015.1 Firmicutes bacterium CAG:631 | reverse complement strand
AGATTGTGCTTTGACCAAACGAAGTTTTATTTTTTCTTTCATTACAGAATAGAATCCGAGCAATTGAATGGTTATCAAAGGGGTCATTGCAACCATTGCAACAATGCCAAAGCCGCCTTCTAAAACATCCATTCCAAGCATAAAACATGCACCAATTGCAAAGGGTAAAATAAAACCAGCAGTCATTGGACCGGATGCTACGCCACCAGAGTCAAAAGCAATTGCCGTATAAACTTTAGGAACAAATAAAGTTAATAATAAAGCAATCGCATATCCTGGAACCAAATACCACATTACACTAAACTTGAAAATCAATCGCAACATAGAAAGAGCTAAAGATAAACCCACACCTATGGATAAACTAATTAACATAGATTTTTTAGAAATCGTCCCTTGACTGATTTCTTCAACTTCTTTGTTTAAAGTATGAACTGCTGGTTCGGCCAAAACCACAAAAATTCCCATAACAAATCCTAAAGGAACCAAAACCCAAGAATAATTTGTAGCCGCTAAAGTTTCTCCAATTTGTATTCCAACCGGCATAAATCCAATATTGACAGCAGTCAAAAACAAAACAAGTCCAATATAGGTATATAATAATCCAACTATAATTTTTACCATTTTTCTTTTAGACAAACGATTTTTAAACCATTGGAAGATGAAAAAGAAAATAAAAATAGGAGACAAAGCAATGCCAACTTCTTTTAATGAATCAACTAAACCATGCCCAATATCTTTTAAAATGCTTCCGTGAGATGTAATAACTGTAGATTCATAAATTGGCGTGTCTTTTAAAAATAAACTAAGAATCATTACTGCTAAAATCGGACCAATCGAACATAAAGCAACGGTTCCAAAATTATCAGCACTGCTTTTGCTATTACTCATTGTTGCTAATCCAACACCCAGCGACATTAAAAAAGGGACGGTAATCGGACCAGTCGTCACGCCTCCCGAATCAAATGCAAGTGGTAAAAAACTTTGATTTGCAAAAATGGCTAAAACAAATAAAAGGGCATAAAAAACAAAAAGTAAAATTCTTAAATCAATTTTAAATAATATTCTCAATAAAGCAATGGCTAAAAAAATACCTACGCCTAAAGATACAGTTAATATGAGTGTAATTGAACTCACAGGAACTTGATTAGCCAAGACAGATAAATCCGGTTCTGCTATGGTAATTAGTGTTCCTAAAATGAGAACAATAATAATACCCAACCATAATTTTTTCGATTTGATAATTTCCTTTCCAACATATTCACCCATCGGCATCATTGACATATCTGAACCTAATGAAAATAATCCAATACCCAAAATCAAAAAAATAGAACAAATTAAAAATATAATGAAATCATGTTGATTAGATATTGGAGCAATTTTAGTAAAATGCAAAATCAAAACAATCAAAATAATAGGTAATGCTGAAAGGAGTGCTTCTTTTATTTTTTTTGCAAACTCTTTTTTCATTTATTCGCTCCTTTCGGTTGTAAATTATATTTTTATTTTAACACAATTTTCATTTAATATATATGTTTTTCTTTCTTTTCTTTTCACTTTTTTATATAATAAAATAGGTTGTGGGGGTAGTATTATGAAACCAATTCTTATCATTGTAGCCGGTGGAAGTGCATCAGGAAAGTCTACTGTTGTAAATGAAATTATAGAACGATTAAAATCGGTACATGTAGCTATTATTAAACATGATGACTATTATGTTGATTTAACAAATATGCCTATGGAAGAACGGAAATTAGTCAACTATGATCATCCCTCATCTTTAGATAATGAATTATTGTATCAACACCTACAAGATTTATTAAATAATAAAGCCGTTTTAAAACCAACTTATGATTTTATAGAACATAATCGAAATACTAACAAGGAATTGCTTGAACCAAAAAAAGTAATTATCCTAGAAGGAATTTTATCTTTAGTAGATAAAAGAATTCGTGATTTGGCTTCCATAAAAATATTTGTTGAATTGGATGACGATTTACGTTTTATTCGCCGTTTAACAAGAGACATCAATGAACGTGGTCGATCAGTGGAAAGCGTCATTCAACAATATTTAACAACCGTTAAACCAATGTATCATAAATACGTAAAACCTCAAAAAAAATATTGCGATATTATTATTCCAAATGATAAAAGTCATGATGTTGCAGTTGATGTTATCGTTTGTAAAATAAAAGACATATTAAATCAAGATGTTTAATATGTCTTTTTTTTGAAATCAAATTTAAACTTCATCTTATTGAGGAACATGTGCCATATCATATATCAAAAAGATAAAGCGATTTGCCAATCAAAAAAACCGTTAAAAGAAAAAATGAAAAACTAATGTAAAAATTTTACATAAATTTACATAGAAAAAAATAAAAAACCCTAGATTTAGGGTTTATTTGAAAGATGGCTAGAAAGACCCATTGTGATGCCCTTGCGACCCCTATTAACAAAATGCAACCCCCCTTAACAACTTTGCGACCCCTATATAAGGTGTTTATTACTATAGCATCACTTACCTATATTTACCAAAGTACTCTTCTTCACCAGCTTTACGAGCTTCTATGGCTTCTTTCTTAGTTTTAAATCTACCAAGAATATGAGCTTTTCTTTGAAACATAATTTGTGCCACCCATAACCCTCTATCTTTATCAAAATGAACTCCTCGAACTCCAGAGGTGTTATTTTTATTTAGTTTCCTATCTTTTTTAATACCACAGAGCATTGTTCCATCAACTAGACCACGATCTAGATTAGGAAGAGCTGCTCTATTTTCCTCATTCTTGCATCCACAAGAAACAGTAACTCTTGTAGTCAAATAAGTAGTCGGAACAAAGCATATATTTCCACAGTCGCATTTGCACTCCCACTAGTTCTTTTTGTTTTTTGTATAGGCAAATCCAATAACTGTTAGCCTTCCAAATTTCTGACCTGTTAAATCAATGGTTCTTCTTTTTAGACATCCACAGGATTTAGTATGACCTGAGTGCAGTTTATTAATGGTAAGTTCTACAATGTTTCCGCAATCACATCTACATTTATAAATAATTGTTGAATGAGTTAAATAACTTCTAAATTTTCTAATTTTTGCTAATGCTAATATAGGAATGTAGAAAAATTAGTGTCTTGTAATCAAATATATATTAATTATAATAAGAACGATTTACAATTTGTTTCTTATAAGGATGATAAACCCAAAATAGGAAATAATAGATTTGTTTAGCATTTAAGTAGTAGGATAATATTAACAAATTTAGAGGCTTATAAGTATCTTTCTAAAAAAATATATAACAAACTAATTTTAGTAAAGTATTAAAATATTAATTAAATTTCTATTATTAGAATGTTTTCTTCACCAGCAGGTATTTCAGCTTTAATTTCTCCGTTTTGGAAAAAGCATGCTCCAGCTCTTGCACTGTTTTTTTCATCTATATCAAGATTATATGAGTTAACATATAAGACAGATTTATTTAGTTTTCGTATACTAAAACTAGGAGGGTGAATTGTAAAAGTAAATTCCGCTGTTAGAAGTTGTAAAAATTCAAAAAACGATAATAGAATTAAATTCCGCTTTAGGTAAAATAAAAATGGCGAGCTTCTTTAAAATTAGAAGTTCTATTTTTATTGATATTAAAAAGTATTTAGGTTATAATTGAATTGGGTAAAAAAACGCAAAAAAAGAACCTCCCTCTATCTATGATAGGGCTAAAATTCTTTTTTGTAGAATTAAATTCCGCTATTTTCTCACTTATTAATAGCCAAGTTTTTTTACCAGGTTTTATTAATTTTTTTGACCTAATTAGATATACATCATTCATTTTGTTGGTGCGCATTAAGGCAACTGACTCAACTGCACATTCGAGAGTTCACGTTCTTGAATATCAACTTTCGTACGATCCTGTCGAATAAGCAAGGTACTTTGCAAGTAATTTTTTGTAGCGACAAGACAATATTCGACTGAAAGACTTTATGAGGAGGTTTAATGTATGAATTTTGTAAGACAACTGATAAGACATATTGGCAGCTGTATTACGGCAGAAAAAGGCAAGCGTATTTTTTACGCCCTTGTTAACATTGTATTTATAGCGATAGCAGTGTTTTCTGGTTGGGGCGTTTTAAAGGCGTGGGAAATAATGTTCAGCGAAACCTTTATAGGGGGATTGCTATTATTGATTGTATGCGCTACGTTTGCGATTTTTTCTTTGATCGACGGCGTGATCGGTCAGCTAATTCATGCTGTTGTTAATTTTATTTTTATATTTAACCGAGAAGAGCGTGGCTATGCAATCTTTGCATTCATTATCGCTTTATTGTCTATTGTTGCAATGGTAGTGGTAATGGTCATTTTACTAAATTAAATATTTGAGAGTATAAATCCAACAAAAACGAAGAACGACCTCTGATGTTCAGAGGTCGTTCTTCGTTAAATCCAGACTGCTTTTTTTATTTTTTAGACTGTCCATTTTTGTTATTCTACCCTTAGATAAAAAGTTTATTGTGCTATAAAAAGTTTTTAGTGCAAAATCACGAGCTAAAACTTCACTGGTAGAAGATATGATGTTAAGCTGCTTATGCTCAGTTTATGTTAAATAACTGCTAAGTTTTGCTAATTTTGGCTCAAAAAAAGGCTTGATTAGCTATTTCTAGCGTATCAAACCTATGCTTTCTTTATGGTGCCCAAGGCCGGAATCGAACCGGCACGGTTATCACTAACCACAGGATTTTAAGTCCTGTGCGTCTACCTATTTCGCCACTTGGGCAAGTGGTATCCTGTACGCGATTTGAACGCGTGACCCCTTGATTAAAAGTCAAGTGCTCTACCGACTGAGCTAACAGGACATTAACAATTGGCTGGGACACCTGGATTCGAACCAGGGAGATGCCAGAATCAAAATCTGGTGCCTTACCACTTGGCTATGTCCCAACAAGCTTTTAAAGTGGTGGGAGAGGACGGATTTGAACCGCCGAACCCTCAGGAATTGATTTACAGTCAACCGCGTTTGGCCACTTCGCTACTCTCCCATAACTATTTTAAAAAAAATGGTGGGTGTTGACGGGCTCGAACCGCCGACCCTCTGCTTGTAAGGCAGATGCTCTCCCAGCTGAGCTAAACACCCATGCCACTGCGCTCATTTAATATATCAAAAATTGATATTAATGTCAATACTTTTCAATGTTTTTTTCTGTCTTTTTAAACAAAATAGCTCAAACCTAATGTTGAGGTTTGAGCTACTTTATGATATCTTTTACTGCACCAAATACTTTTTCAATAAAAAAACCATTTTTTTCAATTTTCATGATTTTAATTTTTCCATGATTCAGTATAATTAGTGCCGTTGGTGTAATACTTACACCTCCACCTGTACCTCCACCAAAAGGAAATAATTCTTCGGAAAATTCGGCATTTCCTTTTTTAGAAGTAAATTCACTGCCACCGACGCCAAATCCACAACTAACTTTAGTTAAAGGGATGGCTATACTTTGATCTGGCAATAAAATAGGGGACCCTACTACTTTTCCAACATCAATCAGATCACCCAATTGAATGATGGATGCCTTTAAAATTTCACTAATTGGATGCTCTTTCATGCTTTAATCTCCTTATAATAAAATAGTATTTAATGACTCTAGCAATTTTAACATGCATTTTTAAATAAAAATGATATTTTTTTTGTTGATTATGTTCAATCGTCATTTTGTTTTTAAAGATATTAGTATTTAAATCAGCGAATATGCCTAATAAAGGATACCAAATATAAGAATATTCATGGGATGGATCAATAAAAGTCGTATTTATATGAATTTCTTCAATAGCAATGGATTCAATGTATTTCATATCTTCTTTATCAGCATATTTTAAGTTTTCAATCGAAATTTTATTTCTTAAATGATTAATCGTTTTTTGTGGCGTAACATAAAATATGGGAATAGAAAAAATATAAACACCGACAAGATCATCCGCTATCAAAATATGAATTAAAATCGGTATATAAAATAACAGATCTATAATGATAAAAAGGATAAGAAATACAATAATTCCTATCATAATTTTTAAAAAACTGCCAAAGGCAGTCTTTATTATTTCGAATTTCTACTACGATTAGAACGAATTTGGCGACGAGTTTGAGATTGTCTTGAACGATTAGTGTTTGTCATCAATTCTTCACTCGCTTCCATATTTTGGTTAGATCTGCAATCTTTAGTTTGGCTTTGTGTTCTTTGACGATTAGATTGTTGACTTTTATTTGATGATTGTCTTTGTGCCATTCTTTCACCTCCGGCAGTGATAGTTTTTACCATATTTAAAAAAATATACAAAAAAAAGAAAAGTTGGGTAACTTTTCTTTAACTAGCAATAGAACTAATTTCACTTTTATCAAACCATTTGACAAAAGCAGAATTTTTACGTCGAATAACACATAAATTACGATCAACCAATGGAGCAATATCGCTTACTTTTTCAGGTGGAGCAACTAAAATGGCTTGTAATTGGAATTTCTTTAATAATTCAATACTTTCCTTAATTCTTTCTGAATCCATTTTGTTAAATGCTTCATCAAATAAGATTAAACGCGGAGTATTATTACCTGTATCATCTAAATCAATGCGATATTCACTGGCAATAGATGCCAAAATGGAAATATAGAAAGGTGTTTGCGTTTCTCCCCCAGATTTCGTATTCATACTATTAGCCAAACTTTGAACAGCCTTAGTTTCAATATTATGTACGAGTAAGTCAAAATCAAGATATGTCCGATAATCAGTATAACGTGCAATATTTTTATTGATAATTTCTCTTCTTTCTTCATCATTTGCTCCAGGAGCTTCCGTAATGGCTGCAAAAAATTCATCAATGGTATCTTTATGCTTTTCATAAAATGCTGCCGCATTAATTCGCGAATCTTGCATGAGCAAATCATCCATAATCATATCATATATTTTAATATACGTTAAATTCGGCTTAACGGTGAATTCATAACGATCTCGACCAAATTGGAAATTTTTCAATGATTGATTTAATTGCTCAATTTGTTCTGTTACCGATTCAATAGAAGATTTTAGTTTTGCTAATAAATCTTCTTTAAATTGATCATAAGATTTTTCTTTGGCCTCAACAATCTTTTGTTGATAATGAGGTAATTCAATTTCTTGATATTTGGCTAAATCATCATCAAACGCCTTATTGGAATCATCATCAATTTCCATCGATACATTAAAGGTTCGCATGTAATCCGTTCGACTGCGGTCAAGCATCCGCTTTTTCGTTTGTAAAGTTTCAGCAATCCGTTTTGATTCAACAAGTTTTTTATTAATTTGATCTTCGCTAATATAATTTAGCATTTCTTGTAATTCTTCTGAAACATTGGCCTCAATCCATTCTGCTGGATATTTCTTTTCCAAATCTTCTTCTTTTTGTTGCAAAATCCGTTCCGCATCCGCTAATTTTACTTGTTTTAGTTCTTCAATTTTTGCCAAAATGCTTCCCTTTTCTTGAGAATTTTGACGAAGCCCATTGTTTGCATAACGTAATTCACTATCAACATCATTGATTTTTTCTTCAATTTCATAAACATCACTCATATCAATCGTTTCCATTTTATGATCAATTTCTTCGATTTCAGATTGTAATGCATCAATGTGATAGATTTGTTTTAAATTACCAAAATGGTAATTAATATCCACAATCGATAAATTATTCAATTTACCAACAGATAAAAAGATTTGTTCTTTTTCTTGTTCCTTTGCAATTTTTTGGACTAATTCATCTGCCTCTAATGCATAAGCTTCAATTTGAGTTTGCGTTGCTTTTTTACCAATATAAGGTGTGCGTGAACGATTGACATTTAATTGTCTAGCACTGAATTGTTGATAAAGCATGCATGATGGAGTAATTGCTCGATCATATTGATTTAAATCTTCAATATTTTCTACTTTAATTAAAGTACCAATTAAATAATCAATATAGGCACGTACATATTTGTTATCGGTTTCAATTTCAGTAGCTAATGATTGATTTAAAACTTTAAAAGGTGCTCTTTGATAAATTTTTTCGGTATCAATAATCGATACATCGGAAAATAAATGTCGGTTTTGATTATAAATCGTAATTGCATCTTTAAAATAACGACTATCGACAACAAAAGAAAACTTTTGCGCACTTAAATAGCATTCTAAAGCTTGTTGCCATTTTTTATTTTTGATTTCCATAAGGTCCGCAACAAAGTTTAATTCGATATTTTCATGATGCATCTCATATAGTTTTTCTTCAATAAATTCTTTAAATTCAATCAAATGAGTTGGATAACTCTTTTTCCCATTTCTTAAAGTTTCAATTGTATTCAAGCAACGATCTCTTTGATCGATATAAGTTTGTTTTGTTGCTTCTACTACATTATGCATTTTCATGAAATCATCTTCTAAAGAAGCTACATTTTGTGTCAATTCAATAACTTGATGTTCATTATATTTATTTAAGTTATCCGCATTTAGTTTGGTCAAAACACTTGCCTTTTCAATAACTTGATCCGCTTTTGCATAAAATAAATCCAAATCAACTTTAGCAAGATTAGCCACTTCTGGATCAAATGTGTATTCTTTAATTTGTTCCGCTTTTTGAATAAATTCTTGGAAAGTATTAATCAAACGAGTTGCAGAACGACTAAAAACATCTGTAATCATATCAATTTCTTTTTTGATATCTTCTTTTTGTTTACCATATTTTTCATGTTTATTTTTAGAATCACTATTATCTCTTTCAACAATTAATTGGTCACGAACTTTACTCCAGCTTTCAACATTTTGAGTCAAAGCGACTTCTTCAACTCCTAAATCATCAAATCGCCGTTGATGTTTTTTAATTTCTTCATTGAGATTCGCAATATCTTTTCTCTTCTTTGCAATTTCTAATTTTGCAACTAAATAATTCGCTTGTTCACATTTATTTTTGTCTGCTGCATAACTTTCATAATATTCATGAATACGTTGTAAATGATAGATCTTTTTTTCAATTAATTTCGATTCAACTTCTAAAGAAGTATAATTTCGAATGTTTTCTTGCATCTTTTCTAAATCGCCTTTGATATCATATTTGACATCACAAACGAATTCTGTAATAAATTTTCGAATATCATAAATAGGTTGAAAAGGAACCGCTTTTTTAAATAATGCAAAAAAGCGTTGACTTAAATGTCCCAATTTTTTACGCATTTCTTCTTTATAAGTGGATAAAGAATCTGGTAAAATGACATTTCTAAATTCAGAAGTAACATATTCTTTAAAAATCTTAAACGGCATTGCACGATTATTTAAAATAAAGCATTGTTCAGGAATAGCACCATCATATATAAATTGATGTGATACTAATTTATCTCCAATAACATCAAATTGTAAGCCGATAACAAAAGGTTCATCTTTTTGATCATCATAAAACTCCAAAGCAACATAAGAAGAAAATTCCCCATCCCGCATATAACGCTTATTGCCTTGCTCATCTCCGCCAATTTCACCTTTTAAATAACTAATGACCGTACGTCCAGATTTTTCACTTGCTGCTTTATTAAAGGATGTTCCTCTCGTATCAGCTAAAATGACTAATTGAATGGCGTCAACAATCGTTGATTTCCCAACCGCGTTTTTCCCTGTTAAGAAATTGATATTCCCAACTTCAATTAATTCTTTGCTAAAGGAGTGCCAGTTAATGAGTAAAACTTTTTTTAGTAATTTCATGAAAGCGCACCCTCCATTTCTAACATTTCTTGATCTTCAGATTTTTTTTCATATTTTTCTTTTAAAATCGTTGGAATATATTCACAAAGTTCTTTCATTTTATCATATGTAACGATATGATTAATCGTTGGCATAATCATAATTTTCCAAGCATCTAAATCTTGGGAAGTATTCAAACGTAAAATCAAATTAAACTGTTCCAATCTCCGGAAAGATATTCTAAAGGATTCTTTTGAAGGTCTTTTTTGAATCAACCCTAAAATTTGCATTTTTGTAGCAATATCATAAGGGGTTGTAATCACACTATTGCCCATTGTTGTAATGGGTGCTTGTTCTTCATAGGTAAGCATCAAAGCCAATAAAATATAAGTTGTAAAGGAATCAAATTTAGCTTTATTATAGCCATAAATATTCTCCACTTTATATATTCCATTGATAGGATCTTTGGTTAAATTCCATCCAGAATAACTTAAGTAATTTTCAAAAATGTCATAATATTTTTCCATAAATAAAAATTCTGGAGAAGTAATCATTCTTTTTTGTTGTTTATCATATACATCTCTTAATACAAAGGTTTTTGAAAGAAGATAATTACAAACTCGTTTAAATTCTTCTTTTTCACTTTCATATAGTTTTTCAAATTCTTCTTCAAACATTAGCGTTGCCCTTCTTTCATAATAAATTTGATATTTGGAACGAGATAATTCCTAATCTTTAAATACCCTTCATCAAATTCTACTTTAAATGGCAATTCTTTTTCATCGCCACGTAACATAGCAAGAATAGATAAAATAAAATCTTCGTCATCTTTGATATTTAAATCTTCCATGGTTACAATTTTTTTATTTTCAGCATGGCTGACAATAAACTCCTTAATTTTGCTTAAATTATATCCTTGCCGTATCTTATCAAAAATTTCATTGACATCCTCTCCAGTTTTTTCTTCAGTAAAAATTTCAATAACTGGAATATCAGGATTAATTGTTATTTCACGTTTTGTATAAAGCCCTTCTTGATGCGCATATTCTAAAGTAGATAAATCAAAGAAATCTTGAATGATATCAACAAGTTCTTCGCTATCTTCTTTATGATCATTTAATTCTTTAATTAAATAAGTAATTCTTCCTTTATAACTTTCATCAATACTAATTAAATGCTTCATTTTATCGATAGAAGAAGCCGTATAATCAAAAATCTTTTTATCTATAATATCCATTTTTTCTTCGATATTTTCATAAGTTTGCAGGATATATTGATAAAGACTTGTAATATATTCAAACAACTCCGTATTATTCATATCTGGTTTTTTTGTTTTTCCAAGTTCAATCATTTTTTTACGAATCGAAGAATCATTTTGCCAGTTTTTCAGCATTTTTATAATCGGCATACGATAACGTTGAATGGAGTCAAATGTTTTATAAGGATGATAAAATTTATCATGTAATTTTTCAATATATTCAGTAAAGTGAATGCGAACGACATCATTAATATCAATATTTTCAGCAATTCGTTGTTCAATACTACGAACACCATAATAAAGATTAGATAAAGATTCGTTTAACCGTTCTGTATTTTTATAGGCCGATTGTAACGCATTATAATAATCATTATTTTCTGTATCGGCCATTTTTAAAGCAGCATAAACACTATATACCATTGAATTATATTCTGTTTCTGCACCTTCAGATAAAGCATACAAAAAATTAATTCCCATACTTGCATAAGCGGGTACGGCAATATATTCTTCAAATGAATTTTTAGCATTGAAATCAATATTAATCCAACCATAGTCACGTAATTTTCGGATAATAAAATAGGCTTTACTTGTTGTATTTTCTAAATCTTCTTGATCCACTTGATCTTCTTCATCTAAATGAGCCTCTTTAATTTTTTCTTCCAAAGAGATTGTAATTCTACGAACAAGATCGTCTCTTGTCAAATATAAATCTTGTCGAATGGCCCGACGCAAAACAAATAGAGCCGATATATATAAATCTCTATTTTTAGATACTAATAAATTAAAAAAAGATGGAGGTAAGGTCTCAAACATTATAGTCACCTCGATATGATTTATTATATCATGATTTTATTAATAGTTTCAATAACATAGTAAACAAAAAAAAAGCCCGGCAACTTGCTATTCTCCCCTTGCGGATACCTTCGCCGTTACGGTGCTTAACTTCTGTGTTCGGGATGGGTACAGG
>HF997983.1 GCA_000433015.1 Firmicutes bacterium CAG:631 | reverse complement strand
CCCCCCCCGCACTTTGTCAACTAAATGTTGTGCTATTAATAAAGTAGACACTATAGAGGTAAAAGTAGACATTCTCCTAGGAGGTGACTGCACAACAAATAAAAAAAGAGGTCATCATGAACAAGTATACTTTAAAAGAACGTCTAAAGATTGGAAGACAAATATACTCTCATCAATTAACAGTAAATGAAGTTGCAGTAAAATATGATATTAATCATTATACCGCTAAATAGAAAAAGACATATTTCTATGCCTTTTCAATAAAATTAATAACAATATATAAATAGAACTTTAGAATCTACATCGTATGCGAAATATATTAATTCACCATCAAAGTTATTATAAGTATTGCTAGTAGTATTATAAACTGTAAAATACTCATAATCAGAAGTTAATGATAGTATAAATAAATTATTTACATCTGATGGAATAAATGAAATATCACTTTTCCAATTAGAGTTCTTTTCTATATTATTAACATACATACTATCATCATTAAACTTAACCATAGCTAATGAATCATCTTCTGTTTGAAAATCATAAACGATAGAAACATAAGCAGCTGTTGGAATATCAATGTTTGTCGTCTCAGAAATTTTAGTTAAATATTTAGTGTCATGACTAATTTGTGATGAAAATATATTAGTAAAAGATCCATAAAGTGAAAGTACTATTATCATAATAATACCAGCAATAATATTCTTTTTACATTTGTATCCCTTTCTAATAAACACAATACCTAATATCAGTGATGCTAATGGTAGCGGTATTATTAAGAAGAACTTCCACATATGTTCTACCATGGCAAATGGAAAATTAGGTATTGGTGAATTTTGGATAGAAATAGCAACTAACATTAAAGCAATCAAAATTGATGCAATAGAAATTATAAATGAAATTAATAATATTCTTTTTATACTTTTTTTTGTATTAATCATATAACCCACCTCTTAATTAGTGTTTTCCATTAATTTATCTAATTCATATAAATTCTAGAAATCGCATCTTTACCAAATTCTTTTTACTTTTCAGTTAACCTCATAATTGATTCGCCTCTATAATGAAATGCCTAAAATTTTACCTTTATAATTTTCCAAAAATTTACTTAAATCTTTTTTTGATATACCTGAAACATAAAAGCAATTTAAATTCTTACATTTTATTATATATTCAAAGTAACTATACACATCCCCTTCAATATTAGACTCAAAATTAAAGGCAATGTTATACCCTGTCATCCCTTGATTAACAATAAACACTTCTTTTATATCATCAAATGTTGATTCAAATTTTTTTAGAACAAATTTAAACTTGATTATTTTTTCATTATATTCTATGCGATTGGTTAAAAAAAGCAATGATAATAAAGATAAACACAAAGGCAACAACAATAAAATCAACATTGTGACATCTATTGTTAAAGCTCCTATTATAGAAAACAAAGCAACAATTAAAGACATAACATTCATAAAAATAATTGTGTTTTTCCCAACAATAATTTTTTTCATGCTATCACCTTTATTAATATTATATCATATAATTTTATTTAATTAAATAAACCTGCTTTAAATCAAATCGTTTAATAATTACA
>HF997982.1 GCA_000433015.1 Firmicutes bacterium CAG:631 | reverse complement strand
AACTGAAGTACTATTTTACAATAAAACTTTCTTTGATGAACATCAATTACAAGTTCCAACTACTTGGGATGAAGTAATTAGTGTTTGTCAACAAATTTTAGCGCTTCCTGAAATTCAAGCAATTGAAGATTATGAAGCTCCTTTAGGATATGACTCTGATGATAATTTATTCATTACTTTCTGTGAACAAATGGGTTTACCTTATACATCTTTAGGTGCAGATGGCAAGGGTTCATTTGATTTTAACAATGAACAAACGCGTTCAATGGTTGAAACTGTAAAAAGTTGGTATGATAATGGTTATATTGTAACCAAAGGTTTACTTGGTAATAATACTTATACTTCAACAAAATTTACAGAACAAAAATTACACATGACGATTGGATCAACAGGTGGAACTGGTTATAATTATCCTTCTAATGATGCTTTTGAAGTAGGAGTAACTTCTTTACCTCAATGGAATCCTAGTGAACCAAGTTGTATCTCACAAGGGCCTTCTATTGTATTTTTCAATAAAGGAGATTATGTTTCTCAAGAACAAAAAGAAGTGGCATGGAGATTTTATACTTATATTACAAATCCTGAAAATAGTGCTAAATATGCCATTTTAACAGGTTATGAGCCCGTTCGTGTTTCTTCTTATGAAACTCCAGTATATGAAACTTTCTTGGCTGGATATAATGAAGAAACTGGTGTTCATAGTTCTGCTCAATTAAAAGCTGCTGTTGCTAATTTAACACGCACATTACAAGATTGGTACTTTACTTCTCCAGTATTTGTTGGAAGTGCAACTGCTAGAAATCAAGTTGGAGCTATTATTCCTGCTGTTTGTGCTGGTGGTAAAACGGTAACTGAAGCATTCCAAGAAGCGTATAACAAATGCGTTTTCGCTGTTCAATAAAAGTTTAAATAACAAAAAGTAAAGGTGATTCAGATGAAGAAAAAGTTGGCCATCATCTTTACTTCTTTGCTTTCGTTAGTTTATGCTACTTCTTGTAAAGAAGATCGATTTAAAGATTTTGTGGATTATGTTGCACAAACAAAATTGACACAAGAGTATGAAGGTAAAGAATTTTTTAGTGATGGCATTGAAGTAGTAACATTAAATTCGTGTGTAGATGGAGATACAGCGCATTTTAATTTACAAAACGGAAGATTGCTCAAAGTTCGTTTTTTAGGAGTAGATACTCCCGAATCAACAGGAGCAATTGAACCCTATGGGAAAAAGGCGGCTGATTATACCTGCAAAATTTTAACTGAAGCAAGTGAAAATGAAAAAATAATTGTCATTCAATCGGAAGGAGCCGTTCCTGAAGCAGACTCAACAGGTGAACGATATTTAGGTTGGGTTTGGGCAGATGGACAATTGATTAATTTAGGTCTTGTTCAAAATGGTTACTCTGTTTCTAAAGGTACAGTTGAAACGCAATATGAAGATGTATTTTATAATGCGGATCGTCAAGCAAGTAAATACAAACTAAATATTTGGAGTGGCGAAGCGGATGATTCTTTCAATTATGGCGATTATATTTTAACGGATTTAAAAGAAATTAATGAAAATCGTGAAAAATGGATGGGTCAAAGGGTAATTTTTAATGGCGTTGTAACAAGAAGAAATGCACAAAATTGCTATATTCAACAAGAATTTATGAATGATGATGGATCAGTTAGTACATATGGCATGTATATTTTTACTGGTTATAATGATTATGTTAAAGATCTTTTTATCCCTGGTAATTATATTAAATTTTCAGGTGTTGTTACAGAATATAATGGAAACATCCAAATCACTGACATTAAATATAACCCTTTATTTCCAGGAGAACATGATCTTGAAGTTATAGAGACAGGACGACCTATTACAACAAAAGTAATGACGATTCCCGAAATCAAAGAAACAAAGTATACAAATATCTTAGTTCGTTTAGAAAATGTTACTTTTGTAGAACAAGGTAGTTATATTAATGAAAATGGAATGTCTATTAATGTTCAAGATGAAAATGGAAATACAATTATTATTCGTGCAGGTAAGGGACTTTATTTTACAGATGAAAATGGAAACCAAGTCACAGATGTCAATTACTTTAAAGATAAAGGAAAAATGACATTTACTGGAAACATTAATTGCTACGAAGGTGTTAATCAAGTTGATTTATCTTCAATGGATGATGTTGTTTATGAAAATACTGCAAACTAAAAATAGAAAGGAAATAAAAACGTATGAAAAAAGGAAAATTGTTAATGGCTTTTGCTGCAATTGCCTTAGTGTTAACTGGATGTAACAAAGATAAAGGGGATACTCGCACTCCAGAACAAAAGGTGGATGCTGCTATTGAAGCGGTTAGAAATGATTGGAAAGCTGGAAAATATGCTGAAGATGGGGTTATTGAAGATTTTGCTTTGATGACTTCTGTTGATGGAATTAGTGGTGTAACGATTACTTATACTTCCGATAACGCTGCAGTTCGTATTTCTGAAGATAACAAAACTGCCATTGTTACTCGTCCTGAACACGATCAAAGTGATGCATTAGTTACATTAACCGCTAACTTTGTTTGCGAAAAAGTTTCTAAAGATACAAAATTAGGTGTAATGGTTCTTAAAAAAGCCGCTCCAGTAGATGAAACAAGTGTTGCTGAAATTCAAGCGGCAAAAGATGGCACTGTTGTTTCAATGACTGGTATTGTTGTTGGACGTTCTATTTTGGACCCAAAATTTGATAATTTTACTGCTTATGTTCAACATGCAACCGAAGGCGGACTTTATATTTATAGAGCTCCAGGTAGTGATTATGATAAATTAGCTGTTGGTAATCAAGTAAAAGTTACAGGTACAAAAGGAAGTTATAACGGACTTGTTCAAATTGCTGCTTCTACAAAAGAAACATGGCAAGTTGAAGTTCTTGCTGAAAATCAAACCCTTCCTGAATATACTGATATCACAAGCGCTGTTTCTAGCGTTGAAGGCAATGATAATTCTAAAGTTTCTACTTTATTCCAAAGCACTTTAGTACAACTTACTGGATTTAGAGTAACAAGTGTAGAACAAGCAACCATTGTTGATGGCGTTTTAGATGGTTCATTCAATGTGCTAGGTATGGTTGGCAATACAGAAACAATGATTCGTGTTAAAGATGATATCAGTGAATCTGCAGCTTTAGCTTCTACATTCCAAGGATTTACTGCTGGTGATGTTTTAACCGTTAAAGGTGTTGGTGACTGGTATAATGAATTCCAATTAGTTCCATTCTCTGTTGAAAAAACTGGTAATGAAGAATTTACAGATCAAGAAAAAGTAGATATGGCTAAAGAATCCTTTAGTTTTAATACGTCATCTGTTACAGCTGATTTCAAATTACCTGTAACTGCTGATCATGGTGTCACTGTTTCATGGTCTTCTAATAATGCAGCCATTGCTGTTAACGATGAAAATGCTACAGTTACACGTGGAGAAGAAGATGTTGTTGTTACATTAACCGCTACCTTTACTTTAAATGATGCTACAGCTACAAAAACTTATGAAGTAACGGTTGTTGGCACTTCAAGTGTTGAAACTTCAACAGTTTTAACAAGAGATAGTTTATTTGCTGGAATTACAGAAACTTCTTATGCTGCTTATAATGGTGACCATGTTGTCAATGGATATACAGTAACTACTAATCAAGTTATGGGACAAAATAATGATAAGACAGCAAATTTAGATGCTTTACAATTCCAAGCTGAAAAAGGAACGATTACTGTCAAGAATATTTCTGTTACAAAAGTAACTTTAATTACAGTTTCAACATTTGATTATGATAATAACTTTACATTCCAAATAGGTAATCAAACTTTGACTCCAACCATTTCTACAAGAGATATGGGAGTGACGAATGCTGGAGGATATGCATTCAATGAATATACTGTAACTGTTACTTTAGACACAGCAACTTTAGGCGATTTAGTCATTAGTAAAACAGTCGGCACAAAAGGTGCTGGTTATGTTCCTTCTATCACCATTGAATAATTCTTTAAAAATTAGTTTAAAAGTCCTTTCGTGAATTCGAAAGGACTTTTTTTATTTTAAGTGAAAAAAATTGACAAAAATGTTATAATAAAAAAAAGGTGATTGTATGAAAAAAAATTTATTATTAGCAGGGATCGTTTTTTTATCATTTGGTTTAGTTTCTTGTGATAAAGATAAAACTTTAAATGATCCATTAGTCATCAGTGAATTTATCGAAAATGATTCAAATAGTGCACTAGAACTTTATAATCGTTTTGATGAAGAAATTGATTTAAGTGATTATTCTTTAAAAATTTATTTTCGCTCTGTTATTACGATTCCTTTAGAAGGAAAATTAGAAGCAAAAAATACGTATGTGATTGTTCAAGAATCTGAATTTTTATCCGATGAATTACGGAATCGTTCGGATTTTATTGTTAATCAACTCATTTTTTCTGGAAGAAATGCAATTGAACTTTGCCATGATGGTAAAACCATTGATATTTTAGGAGATAAAGAAAATATTTATAGTTATTGTGAAGACAAAGGAATTGTAAGAAAAACAAATTATTTACGTTCAACAACAAAATTTGATGAATATGAATGGATTCGCTATCCGAATACGACACTAGATAATTTAAATTCCGCAACAAATAATATTACGGAAGAAGAACTTCTTGCTGGACCACAGTTAACAGATGAAGATTTGGAAAGACCTTTTGTTTCTTTACAAAATTCTTCATTAGGTGGAGGAGGGGTTATCACGGTAACCGTTTCTTCTTATGGTGATGGCGACACAACAAATTTTTATTTTCCAGATACAGGAGAAGTAAATGCTCCAGTTGGAACAACACGTGTACGCTATCAAAATGTAGATACGCGTGAAACAATGGCTGATTTAACACAAGAATGGGGAGTTCCTGCAAAAAACTTTACTAATTCTGAATTACAAAATGCAGATGTCATTCAAGTGCAATCTGTTCTTAATGGAAGTCTATATGAAACTTTTGATCGACTTTTAGGATGGGTTTGGGTTGATGGTGAACTTTTAAATTTTAAATTAGTAAAAGAAGGATATAGTCAGGTTCAATTTGGCGAAAGTCAAGCGATGTATAAAGGAGTGCTTTATACAGACTTTTTATACCATGCAGAACTTTATGCTAAGCGAAATGGATTAAAAATTCATGGAGAAGAAGATCCAACTTGGGATTATGAACATAATCGACCAAAGGAAGATGACAATGTATAAAGAAATTGCCAAGAAAATCCGTCAATATGAAACGATTGTGATTTTTAGACATAATCGACCAGACATGGATGCTTTGGGCTCACAATGGGGCTTAAAACACTTAATAGAGCAAAATTATAAAAATAAAAAGGTCTATGTTGTTGGAGATAGCAACAAATTTGATTTTTTAGGAAAGATGAATGAAGTTTCTGATGAAATGATTCAAAATAGTCTAGCGATTATTTTGGACGTTGCGGTTGCTGCGTTAATTAGTGATCAACGCTACATACTTGCAAAAGAAAGAATGGTTATCGATCATCATCAAAATGAATGTAATCTTAAAAAAACTTCAGTATATGTAGATACCAATGCCGCAGCAACTTGTGAAATGATTACGCAATTTGCTATAGAAAATCATTTAAAAATAACTCCAGAAAGCGCTACGGCGCTTTATAGTGGCATTGTAACCGATAGTGGTCGGTTTTTATATCATGTACAACCAAAATTATTCCAAATTAGTGCAATTTTAATTCAAAGTGGTGCAAATGCAAAATGGATTTATAATAAATTATACCAAGAAACGGTAGAAGAGAAAAAAATGCGCGCCTATTTTACAACAAAATTTGAAATTAATGATGCTGGAGTGGCTTATTTGATGAATGATGAATCAGTATTTGATTTGTTTCCAGTTGATGTGGCTACGATTTCAAGAGGAATGGTCAATTGCATGGCCAATACAAAAGGTGTTGACATTTGGGCAAATTTTACTTATGATAAAGAGTCTAAAAAGGTTTTAGGCGAATTTCGATCTAAAGAAATCGAAATTGTTGAAATTGCTAAAAAATATGGAGGAGGCGGACACGCACTTGCTTGTGGTGCTACACTTGAAAATTTTGAAGTTGCAAAACAAGTTATAGCGGATTTTTCAAATTTATTGAAAGGAAAAAAGTGATATGAGTTTTGATTTGGTCTATCAAAAAATAAAAGATTATCAAACAATCATTATTTTTGGGCATAAACGTCCGGATGGTGATTGCTATGGTAGTCAAAATGGCTTAAAAGATATTATAAAATCAACTTTTCCCATGAAAAGTGTTTTCGTTGTGGGTGAAAAAGTAGATAACTTATCTTTTATAGGTCAAATGGATCAAATCGAAGATGATATTTTTCCTCAAGCACTAGCAATTGTTGTGGATACAGCAACGCGAGATCGCATTAGTGATTCTCGCTATAAACTTTGTAAAGAAATTATCAAAATCGATCATCACATTATTTTAGATAATTATGGAGATATTAATGTAGTAGAAGAACTCATTCCAGCCACTTGCCTTTTAATTACAAAATTTTTACTTTCTAATGAAGCATTAAAAATTTCTTTAAATGGAGCAACGGCTTTATATACTGGAACGATTACAGATACTGGGAATTTCCGTTATAGAGGAGTCAATGCAGAAACCTTTCATTTAGCTGGTGTTTTGCTAAATTATGGTGTGGATACAGAATGGATTGATCAAAACTTAAGTGTGCAATCCTTGCGTTCATTACGTTTAAAAAGTTATGTTTATCGTTCTTTTAAGGTGACCAAAAATGGCTTTGCTTATGCGGTTATTAATCGCATGATTATTAAATATTATAACGTTGGTTATGATGAAGCGGCTTCATTAGTTAATTTATTGGCCAATATCAAAGAATGTCCCGTATGGGCCTTGATTATCCGTTATCCAAAAGATATTCGTGTTCGGATTCGTTCTAATGGGCCAAATATTAATAAATTGGCCGAAAAATATGATGGGGGAGGCCATCATAAGGCAGCAGGAGCTAGTTTAAAATCTTGGAGTAAAATGCGTCCTTTTGTAAAAGATGCTGATGCTTTAGTAAAAGAATATAAAGAAAGCCAAGATACATTTATAAAATAAAGAAAATTTTAATAAATTTTATTAAAAATCATTGAAAAAGTGACCAATATTATGCTATCATTATCTAATGACGGAGGTGTTGAGTATGAGAGATAACTTTATTTTACGTTGCACAGAATGTGGAGAAGAAAATTATTTAGGAAATAAAAATAAACGTTTACATCCTGATCGTGTAGAAGTCAAAAAATATTGTCCTAGATGTAATAAAAAAACAGTGCATAAAGAAAAGAAATAATTCATGAAAATTGAAAAATTAGTATTAGGATCGTATCAAACAAATTGCTATGTTATATCTCATAACAAAATGGCTGTAGTCATTGATCCTGGTGCAAATGGAGAAATTATTGGCACCTTATTACAAAATAACGATTTAACATTAGAAGCGATATTTTTAACACATGGACATTATGATCATATTGGAGCAGTTGATTATTTATACAATTTGACAAAATGTAAAATTTATGCCCATATTGGTGATCAGGAATTAATGGATAAGGAAGCTTCAAAAAATATTTTAAACTTTCAAACACTAGAAATTCATGCACCGATTGAATATTTTTCAAAAGAATTTGAAAGTTTTACTATTTTGAAAGATATTGTTTTTGATGCTATTCATACACCAGGACATAGTGCGGGTTCTGTTGTTTATGTTTTACGAAACTATCTTCGTATCTTTTCAGGAGACACTTTATTTAAAGAGGGAATTGGAAGAGTTGATTTTCCAACTTCAAATAAAAAAGAAATGAAAGAATCGTTGAAATTACTAGCAACGTTTAAAGACAATTGTAAAGTTTTTCCCGGTCATGGTGAAGATACCACGATTGGCTATGAAAAAGAAAATAATATCTATTTTTAAGGTTTAAATTAAAAGCATTCACCTACAATAAATGTGGGTGATTTTTTTATGAAAGTAATCAATCAAATTGTGATATTATTTGTTTCGATTGTTTTATTTTTTTTTATGATTTTTATTCACCATTATTTAAATTTAAGTGAAATTGATTTTGATTATTTAATATCACAGTTGGGATTAAATTATTTTGATTCAAAGATTGGAAATTTCATTCTTTTATTTGTCTATTTCTTTTTATTTTTTGGTATCTTAGATTTTTTATATGATCGATTATTCATTGAAAGGTATTCTATTTTTCTTTATATTCTTTTATCGGTAATCATGGATGGCATTATTTATTTTATTATGTATTTAAATGTAGGGAAGTATTCCTTATTTGATGCAAAAACAGTACTTAGCTTTTTTACAATTGTTTGTTTTTGCGTGATATTTAATTTATATTCTTTGTATTATCTTCATTATATACATAAAAAGAAGAAAAAAAATCAATCATTACCAGAACCAATTACAACAATTTTTGACTAATACACAGGAACACATCTATTTCATATTGAAATCATCTTGATTTTTTAATATAATAGTAAAGGATAAGATAAAGGAGTGTTTTGAAATGATTATTGTAAACGATTTAACGCCAGGAGTATCCTTTACGTATGAAAATAATCTTTATTTAGTATTAGATATTCAACATAATAAAACGGCCATGAGAAAAATGGTTATTAAAGTGAAATCTAAAAATATGAGAACAGGTGCCATTACGGATCTAGCTTTTACCGGTGGAGATAAAATTGAAACCATTCATATTGATAAATCGCAAATGCAATATTTATATGATGATGGCGAATTTATTGTTTTTATGGATACAGAAACCTATGAACAAGTTTCACTAGATAAATCTAAATTGGCTTGGGAATTAAAATTTTTAAGACCAAATGAAGTTGTTGAAATTATTTCTTATAATGGAGAATTTTTAGGTATTAATTTACCTGCTAAAGTAGCTTTAAAAGTCACAAAAACAGAGCCGGGTGTTAAAGGGGATACCGCTACTCGAGCAATGAAAGATGCTACTTTAGAAACGGGTTTAGTCATTAAAGTTCCGTTGTTTGTTGAGCAAGATGAAGAGGTTTATGTTCGTACAGACACTGGGGCATATGATTCTAGAGCTTAAAAGAGGGGAACCTCTTTTTTTTTTATTTTTGTCATATTTAATTCAATAGAAGAATACAATAAAGTGACAAGAAAATAGGAGGTCGTATTTATGAATCGCCAAGTGGTGTCATTTCTTTCTTTATTTGGGCTAGTTTTGGTCTTATCGGTATATTATATTTTATTGCCAACAAACTTATTTATCAATGTACCATCTACAGATAAAGAAGTGGGAACTATCATTAATCCAAGTCAAGATGTTTATTTTGAAACGCTATTTTATGAATTAGATGCAAAACATCAAGAAGTGATTGATGAAAATTTAGCAATTGTTGTTTCAAGTGAAGTCTCTAATCAACAAAAAGAAGTGGCTTTAAATGCAATTTTATCTGAAAAAGAAATCATTTCCTTAGAAAATACCTTGGTGGGTTTGATTAAAGAAGAAGGGTATAGTAATGTCTATGTAGAATATTTAGACAATTGCATTAAAGTTGTTGTCAAAGCCGAGGAAGTCACTAATGAACAAGCTGCAGCGATATTTACTATTGTTTTTGAAAATAGTGAAACCAATCTCATTCCAGAACTTGAAATCATCTCTTAAAACGTATGAAAATACGTTTTTTTATGTTATAATATATTCGGTGATAGTATGGATGAAAAAATTATTTTGCAAATTAGTGAAGATTTAGGAATTTCTAAAAAACAAGTCATTGCCGTTTTAAAATTATTAGAAGAAGAAAATACAATTCCTTTTATTGCGCGTTATCGTAAAGAAGCGACGGGTGGACTAGATGAAGTTCAAATCAATGAAATTCAAAAAGTTTATCAATATCAAATGGATTTGAAAAAACGCAAAGAAGATGTTTGTCGTTTGATTCAAGAAAAAGGAATGTTAACACCTGAATTACAAGCACAAATTGAAGCGGCAACAAAACTAGTTGAAGTGGAAGATTTATATCGACCTTATAAAGAAAAAAAGAAAACAAAAGCAACAGAAGCCATTGCCAAAGGTTTACAACCATTGGCCGATTATATTGCTTTACAAGCAAATGATAGTCAAGTAGCAAAAGAAGCTGAAAAATATATTACAGAAGAAATTAAAACGGTCGATGAAGCAATTGAAAACGCTTTATATATTATTGCAGAAAATATTAGTGATGATTCATCCATTCGAAAATGGCTTAGAAGTTTTATTACTCATTTTGGTTTCTTAACGAGTAAAGTTAAAAAGAAAAATCCAGATGAAAAAGAAGTTTATAAAATGTATTATGAATATAAAGAATTAGTCAGCCAAATTAAGCCTCATCGAATTCTTGCTTTAAATAGGGGAGAGAATGAAAATGTTTTAACGCTTTCATTTGAATATGATGAAGATGAAGTGCAACGTTATATTACTAAAAAATGGGTTCATTCAGAAAATGAAGAAATTAAAAAATGTTATGATATTGCTATCAAGGATAGTTTAAAACGGCTTATTAAACCAAGTGTAGAACGAGAAATTTGGTCGGATTTGATGGATCAAGCAAGTGTAGTTGCAATTGACGTATTTGGAAAAAATGCAAAACAATTATTCATGCAAGCACCCATTAAAAATAAAATGGTTTTAGGAGTAGACCCGGCTTATCGAACAGGGTGTAAATTGGCTGTTGTTGATCATACAGGCAAATTTATCGATAAAGCAGTGGCTTATCCTCATGAACCACATAACCAATATCAACAAGGACTCGATATTGTTCGTCAATTAATCAAAAAATATCATGTTGAAATTATTGCAATTGGAAATGGAACCGCCTCAAGAGAAACCGAAAAATGGATTGCAGAAGCAATTTCAACCATTGATTATAAAATTAGTTATGCTTTGGTCAGTGAAGCCGGAGCTTCTGTTTATAGTGCAAGTGAGGAAGCTAGAAAAGAATTTCCTGATTTTCATGTAGAAGAAAGAAGTGCAATTAGTATTGCGAGACGTATCATTGATCCTTTAGCAGAACTAGTTAAAATTGATCCAAAAAGTATTGGGGTAGGGCAATATCAGCATGATGTTTCACAAAAAAAATTGGATGAAGAATTAAACTTTGTTGTAACCACAGCTGTTAACCAAGTCGGTGTGGATGCCAATACGGCTAGTGTGGCTTTGCTAAAATATGTTTCAGGAGTAACTAATAGTGTGGCGACCAATATTGTGGCTAAAAGAGATAGCATCGGTAAATTTCAAAATCGAGAACAATTGCATGGAATTTCACGTTTTACAGATAAAATTTATCAACAAGCCATTGGATTTTTAAGAGTAAAAGATGGAGATAATCCATTAGATGCAACAGCTATTCACCCAGAAAGCTATCCAATCGCCCAAGCGATATTAAAAGACTGCCAATTAGAAATGAACCAATTGGAGTCAGAAGAAGCTAAGGAAAGAATTAAAAACATTAATGTAAAAAAATATATGGAAGAGTATCATGTGGATGAATATACTTTAAAAGATATTATTCAAGCATTAGTTGCACCTAATTTAGATCCAAGAGATGAATTTTCTAAACCGTTATTAAAATCGGATGTTTTAACAATTGAAGATTTAAAACCAAACATGCAATTAGAAGGAACTGTGCGTAACATCATTGATTTTGGAGCCTTTGTGGATATTGGTGTAAAATATGATGGTCTTGTTCATATTTCAAAAATTACAAAACGGTTTATCAAGCATCCACTTGAAGTTTTACATGTAGGTCAAATTGTAACCGTTTGGGTTTTAGATGTGGATTTAAATCGTAAAAGAATTTCTTTAACAATGATTAATCCCAATGAGTAAACTATTCATCAAATAGTTTACTTTTTTATTTGAACGTTTTCCTATAATTTTAATTTTCGATTAATTAGTTAACATAACATACATTATGCGAAATAAAAAAGAATCAAAAAAATAGAGTTTTTAATCATCTATGTTCTCTATTTTTTTCCGTAATCCTTTGGGATAATGATTTTTTAATTGATACCCGACTTGTTTAACCCACCCTAAGGGTAAATTTTTATAAGTAACAATTTGATATCCTTTTCCTTCTTTTAAATATTGAATGCACTCCCCTGCAATGTATTTCTGAGCTTGCTCTTTTGTTAAGGCGATACAATGATTTGAGTGTTGATGATACATTGCAAATGCATGATTGGGTATAAAACGATTATTTTTTATTTCTCCTAATGATAATCCATATCTTAAAAACTTTATTC
>HF997981.1 GCA_000433015.1 Firmicutes bacterium CAG:631 | reverse complement strand
GAAAGGCTTTTTGTCTACAGTCTGAGAATGGATTTTTCCATTCTTTTTTTGCTTTTTTAAAAAAATATGCTATAATAATTTAGCTTGAAAAAGCATACTATAATTTGGGGGTGTCTTGGTTTCGACGGGAATACGTTTGGTATGGAGTGCAGTCGACTGATCTCGTTAACGATCACCAAAAAATATCTGGAAACAGAACACAAAACTACGCTTTTGCTGCTTAATTAAGCCATTGTCCCGCTAATAGGGAAGCAAGCCATCACTTAAAACTGGGTCTCTAAGTTTTAAACTGGTGCAATAAGAGAGAATAAGGGTGTAGGATGTCTATAAATATACCACGAAAACAATATAGAATAGCTTTGGTTTTATTCGTTTGCTTATTGAACCAAGGCGAAACTTTAAAGCAAACTAAACTGTAGGACTCTGTATGGGGCGATTTTCGGACGCGGGTTCAAATCCCGTCACCTCCACCATATTGAAAGAACGACTTTGATACAATGTGTCAGAGTCTTTTTTATGTAAAAAGGGAATTTGAACTAAATAAAGTTAATGGTTTTGACTTGGTTTAAATTCGTATTTTTTTATAAGTATATTTTATAAAAAGATAAATAAGATAAAACTCCAGAAGAAATGGTGTTCTTGTATTTGATTCAATATCATGATTACACGAAAGAAATAACAATTATACATTTTATAGGGTGTCAATTTTTTTGTGAAAAACTAAATATATGGCAATAGCACAACATTTGATAAACGATTAGGTGGGGGAGGTACATTTTATAGGGTGTCAATTTTTTTGTGAAAAACCAAATATATGGCAATAGCACAATATTTGATAAACGATTAGGTGGGAGAAATGTAATTATTAAACGATTTGATTTAAAGCAGGTTTATTTAATTAAATAAAATTATATGATATGCCGTGCTTAATAGATACAAAAAAGATTATGAAATGATGATTAGTTAGGAATATTTTTACAAAAACTTTTTACAAGCATAAATTAGATTTACAAATTTACAAAAAATAATGATATGATATAATAATATTAAGGAGGTTTTTACATGAAAAAAAATGTTGCTCTATTTGTATTACTATCTTTTTGCTTACTGTCTTGCGAACGGACAGATGATAAAACATATAAAGCTTACTACCCATCCCAATTTGAAATGCAAGGTATAAAATATATTTGCGATTATGATTGGGCTGTAGAACATCGAAATGAATATACACTTGGTAAAATAATTGGATACCTTATTTATATTGAGGATGAAGAAGATTTTATAAAGTCATACCCAGGAATAGAATATGTTACCTTTGATGTTGTGATTGGAAAACAATATGAAGATAAATATGATAGGGTACCAGTTTATGAAATAAATGAATATAAGGATAGAAGTATAGTCACACTAGCCGACATTTCAAACACCTATGTACAAATTGATAATTAATAGACAGGATTAAATAAAACATGAAAATAGTATTAATGCTCGCAATAGTAGCAACATCATTATTATCTCCTTTAGGATCAAATGATAATAATAGAGAGATTGAAACAAATAATATAGAAAATCAAACATGTTTTTCTTATGTTTTAGATGATGCACCCATTAAACCAAAGCAAAGATCGTTGTCCAACAATGAAATAGTTTTGTTAGGAGAAGATTGGAACATTGCCACATATTCTATCAATACTGGTATGATTGATTACGAGTATTTTAATGAAAATTATTATGCTCAAAGAAATAAATCTTTGAAATCATCTAGAACTTTTGAATTAGAGAACGATTTAGAACCATATTCTACAATTCATTATTCAGAAGATGGAAATGTTGCTTATACAATTGGCTATACTCCAGAACAAAGTTTACCTAAAACAAGAGGAACAATTGGTATTATGGGAAATGATGAACGTATAAAAGTTACAAATCCCAAAGCATATCCGTATTACACGACAGGGAAGGTGGAAGCAGTTTGGACTGGTTTAAAAAACAATAAAGATGGTTTATATTACAACATAATAGGCTCAGGGACGGGATCTATGCAAGGACCGAATCTACTAGTTACAGCAGGGCATTGTGTGTATGGTGATGTCACAGTTGATGATTTTGATGATAATAAAGACAACCCCACTTTTCCAGATTATCTTTTGTATTATCCTGGATTAAATGGAACTGCCGATAAAAACAATGGTATTGTGGTTGATGCATCTGAAATAAGTATAGATCGTGATTATTATGAAAAACAATCTACTGAACACGATTGGGCGGCAATAAAACTTTCAACCGACATAGGCTACACTACTGGTTGGAATGGAAAAATGAGTAACTGGTATGAGAAGGATCATGCTATTTCTTCATTTGGCTACCCAGGAGACAAAAATGAGGATATGTGGTTAACCGCTGGTTCATTAACAGGAAAAACTAACTATATATATAAGACAAATTTGGATATTGTTGGAGGACAAAGTGGTTCTCCTTTATTTGCTGATGTTGACTCTGGAACATATATGATAGGCATCGTTACTCACTCTCACTATTATTGGTTTTTTGGAGATCATACGGATTATAATGGTGCTACTCGTATAAATGGTTTCATATTTTCCTTTCTTAATAGTTTTGTTACATCATCTAGAAATACTAGAGTTGAAACAGTAATGCCCCAAAATTATGGATTTGCTGATGCATATCCTATAGATAATGCAACATATTCTAATTACAAAACCCATACTGTTAATAACTTTTCTTTTCAAACAAGAAGGTATAGAACAGGATACATTCAACAAGAATATATTGTAATGTCCCCGATTAAAACAAATATAACTGAGGCTTATATTGAGTATAAATTTACTAATCCGGTATTTAGAATTGATGTTGAATTAACTTATTGGCGTTCAATATCTAATGAATGGTTGACTAGTGATACAGGGAAAGCGGAATTACAAGTATTGAATAATAATAATTGGACGAGAAAAATAGATTTGCTGTCTCCTGAAACGAATTTATCTCAAGACAGGTCGCAACCTAAAACTTATATTATAAATTTTACTGATCCTGTCACTTCATTTAGATTTTTCTCGCAAATAAATAGTCCTACCACAAGTTCTAATAACAGAGGCAGAATATGCATAGGGGATATGAATATTTATACTACTTATTGATGTTATAATTATTTATTAAATACGATAAAGGTTACTCTTAAATGGGTAGCCTTTTTTGATACATTGAAAGGAGAGTGATTGAATGGTTTTATTTACAAGAAAGAAAAAAATAACAAAACCAATAAATGAATTTAAGGTTTTCAATAGTATCAGTGTTCCTCTCGTTCCGTTTGGCACAAACATCCTAAAAAGCGATGCTGTAATGATTGCAATTGATAGGATGGCAACGTAGTGTTCAAAACGGAAAATGAGATATGTTAAAAAACAAATAAAGGCTACAGGACATAATAATTCTTTGTTTAGAAATTTTTTCGAAGATTTAAAAGACGATATTGGCTATATATCGAAAAAATATGAATACTTGCAACTTTTAGGTAGACCTCGAGAATGGTGGGATAAATTTGTTGTGATGATTGAAAATGCAGATGAACAATTTGATATACTTCTAAATTTAAATAGAATTGATAATTTGGATGATAAAAGAGCAGTTCAATTAATCATTTCGTTGTTTACCGGTAGTATAAACGATATATCAAAAGTATCTATAACTCATCCGGCGGATTTGCTAGAAGCGGTTAAAAAGAAAATTGTTTTATTTGATGGAAATCAAACAAATTTTATATTTGCTCCGTTATCTAAAAAAAGAATTTATATACAAGGACTAGCAGGAACTGGAAAGACAGAATTATTACTGCATAAGATTAAAGAACTATATACAGATAAAGGAAACTATAAAGTTTGTTTTACATGTTTCAATAAGGTTCTTGCTTCTGAATTAAAAAGGCGTATTCCTAAATTCTTTAACTTTATGAAAGTGGAAGAACAAATAGCATGGAATGAAAGACTATTTGTTATGAGTAGTTGGGGATCAAATTTTGATGAATACCGTGGAGTATATTCGTATTTATGCCATATCTATGAAGCGCCTTTTTTTACTTTTTCTTATTCTACTTCTTTTTCAACAGTTTGCAAAAGATTGTTAGACTATTTGGATGAACTTCCAGATTTTAAGCCATGCTTTGATTATATTTTGATTGATGAAGGTCAAGACTTTTCGGAAGAGTTTTTCCAATTATGTGAAAAAGTTTCAGCGCATAGTATATATATAGCTGGTGATATTTTCCAAGATGTATTCCAACTTTCAAATGAAACCTCTACAGAACCGGATTTTATGCTGAGAAAATGTTACAGAACAGATCCAAGAACATTGATTTTTTCTCATGCTCTGAGTTTAGGCTTATTTGAAAATCCTCATTTAAAGTGGCTAAATGATAAGGAATGGGATTTATGTGGTTATAAAATTAAAAAAACATCTGATAGAAAATCGTTATATATTTCTAGAATTCCAATCAAGAGATTCGATGATTTTCCTGAACTTGAATCAAGTGTAGCTATAAAAGAATGTGATGAAAATTTTATTGAAAATATTATTAATACCATTAATGAAATAAAAAAAGAATTTCCTACTGTTCAACCAGAAGATATTGGAATTATTTTTTTAGAAAACAAGAATCGCAATTATGAGTTATTTGATCGATTGGAGTTTGCGATTTTAGAGGAATTTAGTTGGGAAGTCAATAAAGGATATGTTACAAAAAAGATGAAGGAAAATAGTCTGTTCATCACAAACAGAAATAATGTTAAAGGTTTAGAGTTTCCATTTATTATTTGTGCTTCTACTTCACCTATTAGCAGTAATCGCAATTTAAGGAATTCCTTATACATGATATTGACAAGATCCTTTTTAAAATCTTATTTGTTAGTTTCAAGTGGAAACGATGCTGATTTTATCAATTCGTATAAGAATTGTTTGGCATTTTTAAATAAACACAAAAAAATTAAAGTTTCTATTCCAACAACACAAGAAATTAATGAAATGGAAAGTAATTTTATTTCTGCTAGAAATGTTAGATTATCTTTGAAAGACTTAGCAGAAGAAATCATGGGAGAATTAAATGTTCCATCGGATTATTTGCCTAAAATCCATGAATTTTTAACAAAGAACGTTAATGAAGATACTGATAGAGATAGTTTGATTTCCATTATTACTAAATATTATGATTTACTTAAGGAGTGCGAGTAATGGAAAAATGTTTTTCATATGAATATAAAACCTATTATTCCTCACTCTTACCTAAAGCAATTCGGAACAAAACTGATATTATAAAAACAATTTTATTTATTTGCCAAATAATTATTGCAGAAAAAAGTAATGAACAAATGGATGGAATCATTATTAGTATAAATAAAAATTCAAGAGTTTTTATAAAAACAGGAGGTAATTATTTTTATTCAGTTGTGTTCCCATTTACTTTATCGTTGGAGAATAATCAACCTCAAATTTTTTATAAAACACGAAAAATTGATGCGATGATATTAAGTGCAGTAAATTGTTTAATTAATGAAGTGGGTGAACAATCAAATATTTTTGATAAACTGTTTGAAAGTGATCTGTATAGAGAATACGGATATGACATTTTCGCATTCGTCGTTGATATTTATTTTCATTTGTTGTCTTTTGATGATGGATATATACGTTATGAAAAAGATGAAGAAAGAGAAAATAAAGAGTATCATCCTCTTCATTATTTTGATATATGCTATCATAATAATTCTACTTATAAATTAGGTTTATATAATGAGATTTCATTAAATCATTTTCGAGAAATCATGGATGTAACAAAACAATGTTGGTATGTTAGGCAAAATAAATCTTAAAAACTTTTTAATGAGTAATATAAAGAATTGTAATTTTTTTTTAGGTATTATTTGTGTTGCTTTTTCAAAATGCATTGTATTATTCGTGTCGCAACGAGACATGTTGTAAGAACGACTTTGATACAATTTGTCAGAGTCTTTTTTATGTAAAAAGGAA
Organism: Firmicutes bacterium CAG:631; assembly: GCA_000433015.1. Lineage (GTDB taxonomy): Bacteria > Bacillota_I > Bacilli_A > RFN20 > CAG-631 > Caccosoma > Caccosoma faecigallinarum. Next base: position 52 of record HF997981.1, on the reverse strand, counting down.
ATTTGAACTAAATAAAGTTAATGGGTTTGACTTGATTTAAACCCGTATTTTT
>HF997980.1 GCA_000433015.1 Firmicutes bacterium CAG:631 | reverse complement strand
TGTTCATAATTTCACCTCAATTCAATTATTGCATATTTTGTATTTTTTGTCAATTATATTTTTTTTATATATAATATTTATTATGTACATAAAATACAAAATAAAAAAATAAGAAACTTTCATTTCTTATTCATAAAATATACATCTTTAGGTAAAATATATTCAACAATAGAATAAATATGCTGATTTTTAATATAAGACTGTTCTTGTACACGTATTTTTTTAAAATGCATCTTTTCAATAATTTTTTGCGAGGCAATATTTTCTACAATATGTTTAGCATATAAAAATTCAACACGATAATAATTAAAGGCAACTTCAATGAGTGCTTGAATAGCCTCGCTCATATATCCTTGATTCCAATATTTTGCATCTAACAAATATCCCACTTCTGCACTACGATTGACATAATTAAAAGTAAGACTTGCAGATCCAATCAAATGATTCGTTGATTTTAATACAATTGCAAAATTTACTGATTGTCCCATTGAATAGGCACGCATCATATTTTCAATGACTCGATGTGTATCGGACAAATATTCATGAGGATTAAAGGTTAAATATTGTGTGACTTCCCTTTGACTACAAACGTTAAAAAAATCATCAATGTCCTTCCATTCAATCGGCCGAATATACAATCGATTTGTAAAAAAATGTGGTGCACCCAATCCTTTATTCATATTTATTTTTTGTCTTTGCAGCAACAATGATCATCTGTAGAAGAATCTTTTTGATGACATTCGCATTCCTCATGCTCATGACAATTGCATTCACCATCGTGATGTTCATGATGACAATTACAACCTTCACCATGGTGTTCATGATGACAGCAATGATGTTCATTTTGTTGATAATGATCTAGCACTTCTTCTAAATGATCCCATTCTTCATCGGTTTCAACGGGATATAAACGCCCTTCATCATCATAGGAAGAAACAAAAATTTCTTCATCACTACTTGGATCAATATAAAATACATAATTTTTTTGATTTTCTTCGTTTAAATAAGTAAATACAATTTCCATTTCTTTTTCATTACCTTCGGCATCAATCACTACAAATTTTTTATCTTCCATTTTCTTTCTCCTTTAATTTTCATTTTTATTGTAACACAAAACTACTTTCTTGCATCTAAATAATTTTGCAAAATAATTGTCGCAGCAATCTTATCGACAATTTTTTTTCTTTTTTTGCGACTTAAGTCAAAATCAATTAGACTTTTTTGAGCACTAACGGTAGATAATCTTTCATCCATAAATGAAATCTTAACCTTTATTTTCTTTTCGATGGCTTCTTTAAATCGCTTTGAACGAAGACATCCTTCCGACTCATCTTTGTTCATATGATAAGGCATTCCGATGACAATTTCATCCACTTCATTCTCTACAATAATGTCAACAATTTGCTGAATGACTTCGTCTCCTTCCGTTTGATATCTAATTACAGTATATGCATTAGCAATCATTTTTAATGCATCACTTAAAGCAACTCCTATCGTAACACTGCCTATATCTAATCCCATGGCTTTCATTGTAAACATTCCTCTATCTTTTCTAAAACTAATGGGATATTTTCTAGTTTTTTTCCACCTGCTTGAGCCATGTCAGGTCTTCCGCCACCTTTTCCATCACACAAAGTTGCAACGGCTTGTACTAATTTTCCACAATGAACGCCATCTTGAACATATTTTTGGGGTGCTTTAGCAACAAAAAACGTTTTATCTTCTAAACAACTCATCACAAAGATTAAAGTTTCTGGGTAACGTTCAAATAAAGTATCGGCCACAACTTTTAGCAATTGCATATCATCTAAATTGATAGTTTTCAATAATAATTTTTTGTTTTTCACTAAGATAACTTCATTTTCTTCTTGGAACAAAGACTTCACAATTTGTTGATGTTGTAACTCTTTTAGTTTTTTATCAATATTTTTAAGGATTTCTTTATTTTCTAAGACCGCTTTTTTGTAATTTAAAATCAATTGATAACTAGGAACTTCTTCTACTTTTGAAAGATTGAAATTTTTTAAATCATTTTCTTGAATCAATGTAGAAATTTTTTCAACTCCCATTTCGTATTCTTGCACTAAAGGTGCTTGCATTTTTTTAATTTTTTCAATAATTTGTTTTCCCGTAACCGCTTCAATCCGATAAATTCCTGAACCTTTAGATTCTAATGAAACAATGCTAAAATGTTGAATATCTCCTGTATTTTTTACATGACAGCCACCACATAATTCTTTAGAATAATGCATATCGACAACACGGACTTCTTCTCCATATTTTTCATTAAATAAGGCTGTGATTCCTTCTTTTTTTGCTTGAGTTAAAGAAAGATGATAAACTTGAACCGGAATTTGATCTTGTATTTTTTGATTGACAATACTTTCAATTTGTAATAATTCATCGGCTGTAATATTTTTAAAGTGATTAAAATCAAAACGTAAATTTTCATCACTAACAAAAGATCCTTGTTGATTAACATGTGACCCCAAAACATCTTTTAGAGCTTGATGCATTAAATGGGTGGCACTATGATTTTTTTCAATCGCCATTCTTTTCTTTTCATCAATGGATAAAAAGACGATATCATCTTTATTTAATTCTCCTTTTAATCCTTTAATTTGATGAAGATGTTGTCCGTTAGGCATTTTTAAGACCTGAACCACTTTTCCTAAAAAAGTATCATTTTCTACTTTTCCTGAATCAGCAATTTCTCCTCCCATTTCTGCATAAAAAGGAGTTTTATCAAAAACAACTTGTAATGGATTTTCATTAAAAATAGCAATCACTTTAGCTCTTGTATTAAAATAGCGATATCCAATAAATTCAGAGTTTTCTTTAAAGGACAAATAAGAAGCATTTTGAACATTCATACTTGATTGTACATTCCGATGATCACGAGCCATTTCTTTTTGTTTTTCCATGGCCTTTTTAAATTCCTCATAATCGATTTGTAGTCCTTTTTCACTAGCATATTCTTGTGTAAGTTCAAAAGGAAAGCCATAAGTATCATATAAAATAAACGCGTCTTCCCCACTAATTGCTTTTTTCTTTACGTACAATTCTTCTAACTTCTTTTCCCCATCTTTTAAAGTTTGATTAAATTTTATTTCTTCTTTAGTAATTAAATCCTTAATGTAATCCTTCTTTTGTAATAAATAAGGATAAAAATCTTGCATAATCTCAATGACTGTATCAACAAGTTGAGCCAAAAATGGTCCTTCAATTCCAATTTTATTTCCATGTCGAACGGCTCTTCTTAATAGTCGACGTAATACATATCCTCGACCCTCATTAGAAAAAGATGCTCCATCTGCCAAAGCAAAAGTACAAGTTCTTAAATGGTCAGCAATAATTTTAAAACTAGAATGATAAATACTATCATATTTTTCCTTCCCTAATTGTTCACATTTATTGATAATCGGTAAAAATAAATCTGTTTCATAATTTGTTTTCGTTTGTTGTAAAATACAAGCAAATCTTTCAAGCCCAGCACCTGTATCAATATTTTTATGTGGCAATTCTTCATATTGGTCTCTAGTTAAGCCTTTTTTAGCATTAAATTGTGAAAAAACGATATTCCATATTTCAATGTAGCGATCATTTTCAATATCTTCTTGAATTAATTTTAATCCTAAATGTTGGGGATCATAAATTTCTCCACGGTCATAAAACATTTCTGTGTCTGGTCCGCAAGGTCCTTCTCCAATTTCCCAAAAATTATTTTCATTGGCAATTAAATGCGTTGGTTCAATACCAACTTCAATCCATTTTTGATAAGTTGCCTTATCCGAAGGATGATAAGTAATATAAATTTTTTCTTGATCAAAACCAAAATATTCTTCACTAAATAATAATTCGTAGGCATATTCGATGACCTCATTACGAAAATAATCGCCAATAGAAAAATTCCCCATCATTTCAAAAAAGGTATGATGACGAGCTGTAAACCCAACATTTTCAATATCATTAGTCCGAATGGCTTTTTGAACATTACAAATTCGTGGATTTTGCGGTGTAATTGTTCCATCAAAATATTTTTTTAAAGCAGCCACTCCAGCATTAATCCATAATAAAGTTGGATCATTGACTGGAATTAAAGAAGCACTTTCTTCTACATGATGCCCCTTTGATTTAAAAAATTGAAGCCATGTATTTCGAATTTGATTACTAGTCATATATTTCATAAAAAAAGTTCCCCCAATACAATTGTAGGAACGAATTCATTTTTCGCGGTACCATCCTACTTCATTATCTAAGATAATGCCCTTAATTACCCTTTAACGCAGGAACACGGCTATCTTTAATAGCTCTCCAAAGTAGCAAAATTGTTAACCATTTAAACGATTTCCACCAACACGTTCTCTCTATCAAAGGTTTTAACAATTTTTTCTTTTTCAACAATTTATTATATTATACCGGTTTTAAGCTATTTTTTAAAGTATTAATTCAAATTCTTTTGATTTTTAAACGCTTCAACTTCTTTTTTATCTTCATGACGATACATTTTGATATGTTTTGATAAAATCTTAATGGATGTAACTACAACTGGAGATATAATCATTCCAACAATTCCAAATAAAGTCGTTAAAATACTAATTCCTAAAACATTTTCTAAAGGATGCAAATATAAGATATTTTTCATAATTAATGGTTGAATGATATTGCCATCAATCACTTGCAACGAAATAATAATAATCATGGCCGTTACTCCACTTTGTGTTGAGGTCAAAAAACTAATTAATACAATCGGAATTCCTGAAATGTAAGGGCCAAATAAAGGAATACAATTTGTGATAGCAAGCAAAATCGCATAAAAGAAGGCATTTTGATACCCAAAAATAAAAAATGTAATCAAACCCATAAAAAAAATAATGATAGAATCAATAAAGATTCCCTTTACATATTTATAAATAAAAGGTAAAAATTCCATAAAATATCGTTCGATTTTTTCTTTGTATTTACTTGGTAAAAAAGATTTCACACCTTTTTTAAAATTTTGATAGTCAAAAGATAAAAAGATAGAACCAACGACAACTAAACTAATATAAAATCCAATGTCTAAAGTTTTTGAAGCAAAGATAATAATTTGATCTAAATGTTGATTATCTATTGGAGGAATCATTTCCATCAAATTAATATCAATATGTACATTTTTAATCCATTGATTCAAATAATTTTCTAATTCCTGTAAAATTGCTGGTAATTTTTCTAAAAACAAAGATAAATTATGAATAATAATGGGTGTTATAATGATAATCATTCCAATAATAAAACCATATACTAATAAATAGACAATTAAAACAGCAAAAACCCTTTTTATTTTATATTTTGTTAATTTTAAAATCATGGGTTCTACTAAAAAACTAATCATAACAGCAATTAAAACGGGAATGATTGCTGTTAATGTTTTAATGATAACTTGGTATAAATTTAAATATTTTAACGTAAAAAATGCAAGACACACTAAAAGTAATATCCCACCAAAATAGAAAAGACGATTTAATTTTTTCTTATAAAACTTCTCCATTTTAAAAAATGATGCCTAAGCATCATCTTCTCCGTTTATTGAACAATGGCAATTTTTTTGTTTCAATTTCATCATGATTTTATCTTTCATTTTAAGCATCATTTTGATTTCTTCCATTGTAAACCGTGCCATTTCAATTACCACTAAGAGCTTGACTAAATTCGTTAAACTCATTAATTTATTTTTTTTAAACATATTCATCACCAATCTTATTATGAGAAAAGTTTCTCTTTTTAATTGGCAATATTTGGTTAAAATCGTTTTTTGATACAATCAGTTAACGTCGTATGCCGAATTTTATTATCTTCTTCATTACTTTTTATCATAAAAGCGTCTTCATCCCCTAAAATAATTAAACTTTTTTTGGCTCGACTCACAGCTGTATAAATTAATTTTTTATTTAACATCCAACCATATTCTTTAAAGACACACATGAATACAATATTAAATTCACTTCCCTGAGCCTTATGAACACTCATCGCATAAGCTAAAGTTAAATTACTAAAAAAGGGTCTTGTATACTCTACATAATGACCATCAAAGTCCACAACTAAAGAATCATTTTCTTCATCAATCTCAACAATATAGCCCACATCCCCATTAAAGATATCCTCTTCTGGTTGATTTTTTAATTGTAAAACTTTGTCATTTAAACGAAAAACTTGATGCCCTGAAATACATTCAGGTTTATCCTTATCATGAGGATTAATAAAATCCTGAATATGACGATTAATATTATCAATTCCGGCCACATTTGCATACATTGGAATAATAACTTGAATATCTTCTAAAGTATAACCTTGACTTAAAGCAATGGAAAGTAATTTTAAAATGACATGAGGGGCTTGATAAGATGTAATCGGATAAAATCGAATATCGTCGTGAAAAGGATAATCTTTTGTTAAATGACCATAACGAATATCATGAGCAAGCTGAATAATCATAGAACCACTTTCTTGTCTAAAAATCTTATTTAATTTTAGTTTTGCAATTTGTGGAATTTGTAATAAATCGTGTAATACATTTCCTGCTCCAACTGAAGGAATTTGACCATCATCACCAATTAAAATGATCTGAGATACTCCCTTTATCCCTTTTAATAGTGCATCAAAAAGTAAAGTATCGACCATTGAAAATTCATCCACAATTAAGATATCCGTATAAACCGGATCCAATTCATTTTTAGAAAATGTATTGGAATGTAAATCCCATTTTAAAAAGCGATGAATGGTACAAGCATAAGTATGGGTGAGTTGACTCATTCTTTTACTAGCACGTCCTGTAGGTGCACATAAGGAAATATCAAAATTTTCTCCATATCCTTTTTTATATATCTTAATTAGTGCATCTAAAATGGTTGTTTTTCCCGTTCCAGGTCCACCAGTAATAATAAATAATCCATGTTGTAAAGCCCTTTTTAAACTTTCTTTTTGTTCTTGTGTATAAACAATTCCATTTTCCATCTCAATTTCTTGAATAATAGAAGGAAAATCATCCATAAAATCGACCTCTAGATGACGTTGAATATAGGGTTTTAACAAAGATGCTATATTTTCTTCAGCGTGATATAAAGTATAATGATAATAGCGATTTTCTTGACAAATCAGCCATTTTTCATCCATTAATTCTTGTAAACATTCTTCTAAATAAGAGGTTTCAATTTCAATTAGTTGATGCATTTCTTTTAAAATTGCAGATAAAGATACATAGGTATCTCCATTTTTATGACAAAGCATCAGCACTGAATATAAAATTGCCGACTTTATTCTTCGTTTATCTAATGGATTCATCCCCATGTTCAATGATAATTTATCAATCGTTTTAAATCCAATGCCATCAATATCCATAACAATTTGATAAGGATTGGTTTTTAAAATCATTTCAATTTGATCTTTATAAACTGATTCAATTTTCATGATATTTTTCATACTTAAACCATATTTTAATAATAATTGAATTCCATGATCCATACCACTTGTATTTTTTAAACCTTGAATTAAACTTTCTTTTTGAAACGGGGAAATAATTTTCTTTTCTAAAAGTTGATCATAGATGTTTTCATCTTGTGATAAGATTGTTAAGGTTTCTTCTTTTAATAAATCATAAATTTTTTTTGCTGTACTTTTTCCCACCTTTTTAAATTGTGATGAAGATAAAAAACGAACAATCATGCTTTCGCTACTAGGCAATTGTTTTTCAATTTCATGAACTTGAAACTGTAAACCATATTTTGGATGCTTGATAAAAACACCCTTTGCAATCAAAATATCTTCTTTTTTAAAAGTTGGAAAATAACCAACAATTGTTATCGTTCTTTCTTGTAAATTGTCATCCATTTTAAAAAGAGCAATTTTATATCCCGATTGCTCATTTTGATATTTATAATAAGTGATGAACCCCTGTAAAGTTATCCATTCGTTATCCATTTAGATTAAGTCCAATTTCTTTTTATTTTTATAACAAGTATCGATAATACCTGAGGCGATGACTTGCTCTGTATTTTTATCATAAAAAACGGCTATTTGTCCAGGAGTTATGGCTTTTAAAGGAACATCACTTTGTACGATAATCGTTTCATTCCCCATTTTTTTAATTTTTACAGGAATGTCTTGCTGACGATAACGAAATTTTGCATAACAATCCATCCATTGATCATCTAAAAAAGGAATAAAGAAATTGGCTTGTTCAATATGCACTTCATCACAAAGCAAATAGTCATTATCATCGCCCATAGCTACATATAATTGATTTTTTTGAACATCTTTTTTTACTACAAACCATGATTTTCCATCCGTTCCTTTAATTCCACCGATATTTAAACCTTTTCGTTGTCCAAAAGTATAATAATATACTCCTTGATGTTCTCCAACCTTTTTATGAGTTACAATATCAATGATATCTCCAGGTTTTGCTGGAATATAGTTTTTTAAAAATTCCTTAAAATTCCTTTCTCCAATAAAACAAATACCGGTAGAATCCTTTTTATTTGCTACATTTAAATGTATTTCATTGGCAATTTTTCTTACTTCGTCTTTAGTCATATTTTCTAAAGGAAATAAAGAAAAATTCAATTGCTCATCCGATAAAAACGAAAGAAAATACGATTGATCTTTGTTTTTATCTTTTGCTTTGTATAGTTTAGAATGCCCATTTTCATGAACCACTTTCGCATAATGGCCGGTAGCAATATAATCTACTTGATGTTTTTTTGCAAAATCAATAAAGCAATCAAATTTAATATATTTATTACACATGATGTCAGGATTAGGTGTTCTTCCTTTTTTATATTCATCCAAAAAGTAAGTAAAAACATAATCCCAATATTCTTTAATAAAGTCGACACGATAAAGGGGAATATCCAAAATCTCTGCCGCTTTTTTGGCATCAAGATAATCCATTTCTTGTGGACATATATCGCCCTTCCAATTATTGCCTAAAATATCATTATTAGCCGTAGAATCCCAATTTCTCATAAATGCGGCAATGACCTCATGGCCTTGTTTTTTTAAAAGATAAGCGGCTACAGCACTATCTACACCACCACTAAGCCCAATCATTATTTTAGCCATGTTTCATCACCTCTATTTATTTTAAATTATACCATTTAATTGACATTTTAACAATATAAAGCATTGATTCATCTTTAAAAATATTATATAATATTAATGCCGCCGACATAGCTCCAACGGTAGAGCAATTCACTCGTAATGAATA
>HF997979.1 GCA_000433015.1 Firmicutes bacterium CAG:631 | reverse complement strand
AAGGTAGAGCTGATGATTGGGGTTAAGTCGTAACAAGGTATCCCTACGGGAACGTGGGGATGGATCACCTCCTTTCTAAGGAGAAAAAGCAAAAAAGAGAGTGCAAGGAATTGAAGAGGAGTTCTGTCTAGTTTTGAGTGATTAAGAAATTGATTACTCAGAAGGAAGAAGAAAGCGATCATTGAAAACTGGATATGGAAGTTTTTCCTAAATAGAAAAAAGTGTGGGAAAGTAAAAAGAGAACACACGAGCGGAAAAAGAAAAGAAGTTACGAAACACAGACACAAAAGAGAAAGGGCGTTGGGTGAATGCCTTGGCACTATATGGCGAAGAAGGACGTGACTACCTGCGAAAAGCTGCGACGAGCTGGAAGTGAGCAAAGACTCGCAGATATCCGAATGGGGGAACCCACTGCAAGTAACGATGCAGTATCCACTGATGAAACAAATAGTCAGTGAGAAGGCAACCTAGGGAAGTGAAACATCTAAGTACCTAGAGGAAAAGAAAGAGAAATCGATTCTCCAAGTAGCGGCGAGCGAACGGGGAGGAGCCCAAACCGTAGAAATACGGGGTTTAGGACCTCAAGAAGTGAATGCGTTGCTGTAGACGAATCATTTGAAAGATGAACCAAAGATGGTGAAAGTCCAGTAGTTGAAACGGCAGAATGCAGCGAGAGGGATCCAGAGTACGGCGAGACACGAGGAATCTAGTCGGAAGAAACGCAGACCACTGCGAAAGGCTAAATACAAGATAGTGACCGATAGTGAACCAGTACCGTGAGGGAAAGGTGAAAAGAACCCCGGGAGGGGAGTGAAAAGAATCTGAAACCTGATGCCTACAAGAAGTCAGAGGGCGTTAAAGCCTGATGGCGTGCCTATTGAAGAAGGAACCGGCGAGTTATGCTATCGTGCGAGGTTAAGTAGGAGATACGGAGCCGAAGCGAAAGCGAGTCTTAATAGGGCGAGAAGTACGATAGGATAGACCCGAAACCAGACGATCTAGCCATGATCAGGTTGAAGCGATGGTAACACATCGTGGAGGACCGAACCAACTTTCGTTGAAATGACAGTGGATGAATTGTGGCTAGGGGTGAAATTCCAATCGAGTTTGGAAATAGCTGGTTCTCCCCGAAATAGCTTTAGGGCTAGCCTTGTGGGATGACCTATGGAGGTAGAGCACTGAATGACTGAGG
>HF997978.1 GCA_000433015.1 Firmicutes bacterium CAG:631 | reverse complement strand
CATTGGAAACCGTGTAGTAGACCAAGGATTCTCATATGGTTGGGATAAAATAAACTATTTGCAGGCAGGAATAGATGGATTATTTGCTTTAGGATCCACAGCTTTAGGAATGACTGGAATTGGTGTGTTAGCTTCCGCTGGAATAAGCGCTGTTGCTGGTTGGTCACAATACGCAATAGATTCTGCATTCCATGGAGAAAATTTAACACTTCTTGGTTCTTAACTGCTGTAGGGTTAGGATTTATCGGTGGAGCAATTGGTGGAGCTGGTGCAAGAAATAGTACTAAAATTGCTTCAAGCATGAAATTAACCGGTAAAGGAGCAAATGCAATTAAAGCGATAACTACTGCAGCTAATAGATATCTGGCTGGAGAAATTTCTATGAAAGGACTTCAAGCAACTACTAGATTATGGGGTAATATAGCTTTAAATGCTGTACAAGACGCTATTGCACCTACAATTACTAGATTGATGATTAATGGAGCGATTACAATGGTTGGAGTAACAATTGGAACTTTAGCAGTAAATTATGGATTATCATATGTTTATTAATGTATGGAGGAAGGTAAGTATGAATTTAAATGAAATAATTGTGTTCTTTATATGTATACTGGTTGTTTTATTTGTGCAAATATCACTATTAATAATTGGTAATTCAAATGATTGTTATTTTTCGGATAAAACAATAAAAAAACTAACAATTCCTGAAAAATCAATATTAAGAAAGTTAGTTATATTTAAAGAAGTGAAAATGACTAACCCTCCATTTCTTTATATAAGAGTAATACCTTATTTAATTCAATTATTTATTGTAATAGTCAGTACAATACTATTCTTTATTGATCAATTTGCAATAGATTTCATTCCAAGTATTGTTTTTATGATTATTGGATATGGTACTTTAGGATTATATATAATTTATGAATTAGTATTAATCTTTTTATCTAGAGGATTGAGACTGTAAAAAAAACAAGCTTTATTTCTAAAAAAGTGTTTATAAGAACAATG